>NZ_JAQMFS010000048.1 GCF_028308085.1 Gemella haemolysans | reverse complement strand
AAAAAGAGTCCGGGACATAAAGTATCTAGATAAGTGAAAAAAGACAATTTCTATTGAAATAATATAGAAATTGTCTTTTTTATAATTTTTTTGATTATTTTCAGCTCGTTGAGCTGTTACTTTTCTTATATTAAGTGCCATTAGCACAAATCCTAGTTCTCTTTTGGCTTTATTTATCCCTCGAACGGACATTCGAGTGAAACCCAAAATAGCCTTCATAAATCCAAAAACAGGCTCCACATCAATTTTTCTTTGACTGTAGATGGTTTTTATTTTTGGTTCTGAAAGCTTTTTATTAATTTGGGCTTTAAAATATTCCCAATTATAATTTTTCATTATTTTTTTATTCGTTTTTGAATTGTATTTCATGCACTGGTGTCTCAGAGGACATTCTGAACAATCATCACATTCATATAATTTGAAGTCTCTCTTAAACCCATATTTATCATGGCGATAGGCATATCTTTTAAAACCCAATCGCTTATTGTTTGGACAAATATATTCATCGTTAATTTCGTCATAATCCCAATTTTGAGTGTTAAAGATGTCGCTTTTATATTTTTTAGTTTTATCTTTTATAAACATACCGTAGGTTATAAGTGGTATTCGATTAAAATCATCTATAATTGCCATATAATTGGGTTCGCTACCATAACCTGCATCAGCTACAATATATTCAGGTAAATGACCGTAGGTCTCTTGAATTAAATTTAAAAATGGTATCATCGTTCTTGTATCAGTCGGATTTTGATACACATTATAAGATAAAACGAATTGAGAATTTGTCGCTATTTGTAAATTATAACCTGGCTTGAGTTGTCCATTTTTCATATGATCTTCTTTCATTCTCATAAATGTGGCATCATGATCTGTTTTAGAATAACTATTTCTATCCTTTAAAATAGATTTTTGGACGTCGTATTTATGCTTTCGCCCAGAGTAATCATTAATTTGCTTTTTGTATTGTTTAATTTTAGTTCTTTTGAGCCGTATTTGTTTTCTTATTTTAGTACATTTTTCATTATCGATATGTTGATTTAAATCTTCGATTTCTTTATCCAAATGACTACCAATCAAATCTATTTCTTCCTTTGTTAAGTCATTATCGTGATCTTTTTTAATCTCAGGTATGATTTTATTTGTTATCAATTCATGATAGAGTGCTTTAGAATCTTCATTCATTTTTGTCTCATGGTTTTGAATACTCTTTTTCCATACAAATGTATATCGATTGGCATTCGCCTCAACTTTCGTACCATCAATAAAAATGGCCTGATCATCTATAAGATGTTGTTTCAAACACTGACTATGAAATTGAATAAATAATGATTCTAATAAAGCATCTACTTTTGGATTGACTCTAAATCGATTAATCGTTTTATAAGAAGGCTTTTGATTTTGTGATAGCCACATCATCCGGATGCTATCATTAAGTAATTTTTCTATCTTACGACCTGAAAACACAGATTGTGTGTAGGCATATAGAATGACTTTTAACATCATTTTTGGATGGTATGAGGTTGCACCACGATGATGTCTGAATTCATCGAATTCAGTTTTAGGAATTGTTTCTACAATATCATTGACATGTCGTGACATATCATTTGTGGGGATAAGAACTGAAGTTTCCAATGGTAGAGTAAGTTGAGTCATGTTATAATCTTTATACATAAGGCACCTCGTTAATTTAGTTTAGTGATATTTATTAAATTATACGAAAGGGCCTTATTTTTTTAAAGTATTTCAATGTAAAATTACATATAAATACAAAGTATTTTGGCGAGACTCTTGAGGGAACAGGACAAGCTGAAGACTACAGGCTGAAGCTGTCCCCTAAGAAAGCGAGCCAACAATACGTAGTATTGTAAATAAAGAAGCCAGTAAATGAATTTATAATAAACTCATTTACTGGCTATTTTGTTAGGAATTATGTCCCAGCCTCT
>NZ_JAQMFS010000047.1 GCF_028308085.1 Gemella haemolysans | reverse complement strand
CTACACTTTAATTATATTGGGTATTTGTCTTTTTGTATATAAAAATTGAAATCCGGGGCTGGAATTTTTCCATGCCCCGGATTTAGTATACAACCGGTTTTCAATATATTATTTAATTAAGATTATAAATTATATTAAAAAAATCTTTTATAAAGATAACCCTAACCTTTATAAAAGATTTAATTAGTTTATTATGCAAAACACAATTAAAATTGTATATTAATATTTATATTTAAGTTACTATTTTAAACTATTTATCTCGTTTTAATAAATAATCTGAAAAATCTATTAATAAACTATTATTTAGTTGTTTTGCTATATTAATGGCATTATCTGTATGTTTTTGAAGTAATTCTTCGCATTCATCAATACCATAGAAGCTAAGATATGTAATCATATCCTCATCACTTGGCAATTTCCCAATTTTATCAAAATCACCATAATAATCAAGTATATCATCTTTAATTTGATAAGCTATACCTAACTGTCTACCAAATTCTTTAACGTTCTCATAATCTACAACTCTGTTTGCAACTAAACAAGCGAAATCCATCGGTAATTCTATTAAACGTCCTGTTTTCAAACTATGCATTTTTCTTAAATAGTCAGCATCGACATTGTAATTTTTTTGTTTTACATCATACACTTGACCTGCAATCATACCCATAGCACCTGAATAATTAGCAAACTGTTTGATTAATCTTACTTTCAAACTAGGTTCAACACTCGAATCACTAAGTACTTCAAAAGCCAAAGTAAGCATAGCATCACCAGTTAGGACAGCGAGATCTTGACCAAATACCTTATGATTTGTTAATTTACCCCAACGATAATCATCATTATCCATCTCTGGTAAGTCATCATGAACTAATGAATATGTATGCACTAATTCAATAGCAAGTGCAATATCAAAATACTTTGTATAATCTACTTCATAGTATTTTAATAAATATAAAAATGATAATGGCCTAATCTTCTTACCATCATTCACTAATGAATAAGTAATAGATTCTTTTAAAATATCAGGCATTTCTAATTTTTCAATATATTCTTTAGCAAAACTATTTAATTGATCCTTGTTTTCTTCTATGAAGTTCTTAAAATTATTCATCTTCTTTGAAATCCTTAGTTAATTTAGCTACTTCTTTCTCTGCATTACTTATTAAATCATTGCAGTTTTTAATCAAATCGATTCCTTGTTTATATCGCTCTAATGAATCTTCTAAAGATAATTTTCCAGATTCTAATTCTGCAACAATTTTCTCAAGATTCATTAAACTTGTTTCAAAATTTTCTTTACCCATTTACTTAACTCCTTTATCGGATATATTATTAACTTTACAATCAAGACTTCCGTCAGCTAATTGAACAGTTATATCATCCCCTGCATTTACATTTGTAACAGATGTTATCTTTTCATTGTTTAAAAAAGCAACAGAATAACCTTTTTTCATAATATTTAACGGAGAATTAGCTTCTAATCGATTAATCTCATTTGTGAAGTTTTCTTTAAATTTAGCTAAAAAATCAAAATTTAAAAATTTATCCGTTGAAATTGATAAACTATTTTTCTTATCCTTAACAAGAATTTGCAAGGATTTACTAAGTTCTCTTTCTAACAACTCAACAGTTCTTCTATACTCAGTAAATATTTTTGAATAGTTTTTATAGTATGGATTATTTTCACTATTACTTATTCTATTCTTATAATTTTGGAGAATATAATTTATAGTATTATTTAGTTTATCATAATTAAATGATATTCTATTTTTTATATCCTCAATATTTGGTGTTACTAATTCCGCAGCTGCAGTTGGTGTAGAAGCTCTTCTATCAGATACAAAATCTGCAAGCGTCGTATCAGTCTCATGTCCTATTCCTGTTACTATTGGTGTTTTACAGTTGAAAATCGCTCTAATTACTTCTTCAGTATTAAAACTCCAAAGGTCTTCTATAGATCCACCACCACGACCTAGTATAATTACATCATTAGAACCATCATCAGCTAGTTTAATATTTTTAACTATATCTTGAACAGAATTATCACCTTGTACTAAAGTAGAATAAACATTTATCTTTGCTATAGGAAAACGACGTTGAATTGTTCTAGTAATATCTTGAACAGCTGCTCCAGTTTTTGCTGTAACAACAGCTATTTTTTGTGCAAAACTTGGTATTTGTTTTTTATACTGAGGTAGAAAAAGTCCTTCTTTCTCTAATTTCTCCTTTAGTTCTAAAAACTTTTGATATAATTCACCGACTCTATCTTTTTTCATATCGGTAACTAGAAGGTTGTGCTCTCCACGAGGGAAGTAATAATTAATCTTTGACTTAATTAAAACTGTATCACCATCTTTAAAATCCTTCGATTTTGCTCCGAACCAAACTGCGTTTATTCTAGTATTTTCATCTTTTATTGAAAAATATATATTATTGTTATTGTGAAGTTTAAAATTAGAAATTTCACCTTTTATATATATTTCACCTAAGTAAGGATCTAATAAAAACTTCCTCTCAATATATTTATTTAATGCTGTAACGGTTAGATATGTTCTTTCTTCCATCTAACTTTACCTCTTATTTTGTCGAGTTTTCTACAATTCCTTTTAGTACTCCATTGATAAATTTATAACTTTCATCCTTTTCACTATATTTTTTTGAAAGTTCAACTGCTTCATTGATAGAAACCTTGTAAGGAATATCACTATAAAGAATCTCATAAGCTGCAATACGTAATATTTGTCTATCCATTTTTGATAAACGTTCTAATTTCCAGTCTTTTAAATTATCAGAAATTACCTCATCAATTTCATCTTTCTTTTCAATAATCTCAGTTAATGTCTTATTTACATAAATACTTGTAGAAATTTCTTCTTGTTCTAAGTCTAACAGTTCAATAAAATCTAGTTCAGTATTTTCTACCTGGAATAAAATTTTAAAAACCGCTTCTCTAAGTTCATGTCTGCTCTTCATTTATATCTCCTAAATTAAAAATCAATTCCAATTATATTAACATTTACAGTTTTAGTATTAATCTCTGTCATATTAAATATTGAATTTCTTACATTTTCTTGAATTTTTCTTGCTGTTTTAGCTACAGAGAATCCTGATTTCAAATTACAATATACATCGATAACTAATTCACTTCCAGCAAATTCTAATTCTACTCCACGAGAGTAAACTTTTTTTCCTAATAATTTTGAAACACCTTCTACTTCAGTTGCCGCAATGTTTGCAATAACTTCTAATGCATTCGGGTTGATTTCTACTTTTCCTAATTTTTTAGTTTCCATTTTCATTTCCTCCGAAATTATATTTAATACTAGTACAATCCAATATTAAATTATTATTTGTCCATAATAATCCTATTAATTATACCATATTTTCAGGAAAAAAGGGAGAGATTACCTTAAAATAGTTAATCCTTAAAACTATTTTTTGGGCAATCTCTTCCCTATTATCATTCAGAAAATATATTAGATACTAGCTAATAATTCTTCGAATGCTTTATCGATATTATCTTTGTTTTTTGCTCCTGCTTGAGCCATATCTGGACGTCCACCACCACGTCCATCACATACTGTAGCAAGAATATTTACTAATTTTCCTGCATTGTATTTATCAGTGATAGCTTTATCTACAGCTACTACAAAGTTTACTTTATCTTCATTTACTGAAGCAAATGCGATAACATAATTTTCTAATTTAGACTTAGCATTATCAACAAGTTGTTTTAAGTGATTCATGTTTTCTGATTCAACTACGCTTGTCAGTACATTTACACCATTTACTTCTTTAATATTATTTACTAAGTTGTTTAATTCAGCATTAGCGATTTTTTGTTGTAAGCTTTCTTTTTCTTTAGCTAGTTTCTTAATTTCTGATTGTAATCCAGAAACTTTTTCTACTACATTAGAAGCATTAGCTTTTGTTAATTTTTCAACAGAACGAAGTGTTTCTTCTTGTTCTCTTAAATACTCGTATGCTGCTTTTCCTGTTAAAGCTTCAATTCTACGTACACCTGCAGCTACACCTGATTCAGAAACAATTTTGAAGATTCCTACTTCAGCACTGTTAGCATTGTGAGTACCACCACATAATTCAATAGAATAATCTCCGATAGAAACTACACGAACTACATCTCCGTATTTTTCACCGAATAGTGCTTGTGCTCCAAGTTTTCTTGCTTCGGCTATTGGCATTTCTTCAGTTTTAATTTCTAATGCATTCCAAATTTGCTTGTTAACTTCTTTCTCAACTTTTTCAATTTCTTCTTTAGTTAGTGGAGCGAAGTGAGTAATATCAAATCTTAGTTTTTCATCAGTTACTAATGATCCTGCTTGTTTAATATGTGAACCAACTTCATGACGAAGCGCTTCGTTTAATAAGTGAGTTGCAGTATGGTTTTTCTCAATATTTAATCTATAAGCTCTATCTACTTCTAGTTTATATTCTTTACCAACTACTAATTCCCCTTCTAGTACTTTTACTAAGTGAATGTGGCGTTTATCTGGAAGTTTCTTAACATCTATTACTTCTGCTTTGAATCCTTCTGCTAATACTAAGCCTCTATCAGCTATTTGACCACCACTTTCTGCATAGAATGGAGTTTTATCGAATACTACTTTTACGTTCTCTTCACCTTTATAGTTTTCTAATAAGTTATCTTCTTTATCAACTATAGCTAATAGTTTACCTTCATCTGTAAGTTTAGTATATCCAGTAAACTCACTGTCTCCTACTATTCTGTTGTATAGGTCAGATTGTACTTGCATTGAAGAATCTTCTTGACGAGATGAACGAGCACGTTCTTTTTGTTTTTCCATCTCTTTATTAAACCCATCAATATCAACCATCAATCCTAATTCTTCTGCATATTCTTCAGTTAATTCAATTGGGAATCCAAAAGTATCATAAAGTTTGAATGCATCTTTACCAGAAATTACTTTCGTTGTATCTTTAACTTCTTTAGCAATATTATTTAAGATTGCTTCACCTTCGTTTAATGTTTCATGGAATCTATCTTCTTCTTTAAGAATTACATCTTTAACAAAGTTTGCACTCTCTTTAACATTTGGATAGTAGTCTTCCATAATTTCTGCAACAACATCTGTTAATTTGTACATAAATGAGTTATTTAAACCTAAAACTTTTGCATATCTAACTGCACGACGTAAAAGTCTTCTAAGTATGTATCCGCGTCCTTCATTTGATGGCAATGCTCCATCTGCGATAGCGAATACTACAGTTCTAATGTGGTCAGCGATAACTTTGAAAGCCACATCTTGGTCAGCATTTACACCATATTTAGCACCAGAAAGTTTTTCAATTTCTCTAATGATTGGAATAAATAGGTCTGTATCAAAGTTTGTTGGAACATCTTGTAATACAGATACAATTCTCTCTAATCCCATCCCTGTATCTATGTTTTTCGCAGGAAGTTCAGTATAGGTACCATCAGCATTGTGGTTATATTGACTGAATACTACGTTCCAAATCTCTAGATATCTATCATTTTCTCCACCTGGGTACATTTCCTCTTTTGGTGACCATGTATCAGCATCTTCTCCACGGTCATAGAAAATCTCAGTATTTGGTCCAGAAGGCCCTTCACCGATGTCCCAGAAGTTCCCTTCAATACGAATAATTCTTTCTTCAGGAAGCCCAATAACATTGTGCCATAAATCATATGCTTCTGTATCTTCAGGGTGAATTGTTACTGATAATTTTTCTTTTTCTAATCCCAACCATTTTTCAGAAGTTAAGAATTCCCACGCCCAAGGTACTGCTTCATTTTTGAAGTAGTCACCAATTGAGAAGTTACCTAACATCTCGAAGAATGTATGGTGACGCGCAGTTTTACCTACATTTTCAATATCATTAGTTCTAATTGATTTTTGTGAGTTAGTAATTCTTGGATTCTCAGGTATTTCTCTACCATCAAAGTATTTTTTTAGTGTTGCAACCCCTGAGTTAATCCATAATAATGTAGGATCATCAACTGGCACTAAAGATGCACTTGGTTCAATTTTGTGTCCTTTTTCTACGAAGAAATCTAAATACATTCTTCTAATTTGTGTTGATGTTAGTTGTTTCATTTATATTCTCCTTTCAAGCTAACAAATAAAATAAAAAAGTCCCTTGTGTAAATTTAATTACACAAGGGACGACTATAATCGTGTTACCACCCTAATTCGAGTACTTTGCACTCCTCATTAGTTTTTATAACGGCATGAATGCCGATGAAGCACTACATAGGTAGCATAAAAGTTATATTATGAATCCTTTTCACCACTAGATTCTCTCTTTTAAATAATACTACTAACTTTTAATTCCTAAACTTCATTTAATATTTAAGTTTATTATAAACAGTTAAATTACATTTGTCAATAGAAATTATTTAGAATTTCTCATTTCGAGTATTGCTTTTTTTTGCCAAAGCTTCATATTTTGTTTAAGTGTGTCAAATCCGTACACAAAATTTAAAGTGTCAAGGCTATTAATTTCTTTTTTATCATTGTCTTTTTTTTGTTTAAAATTTAATGTTGCATTAATTTTATTATCCTTGATAGATAGGACTTTTACTTCCAAAATTTCATCTTGTTTTATATAACTACTTATATCGAATATAAAACAATTTGTAATTTCAGAAATGTGTATTAAACCTACCATCTTATCTCTTGTTTCAATAAAAGCACCGTATGGTTTAACTGCTGTCACTTTTACCTTTATAATATCGCCTGGGCGAATTTCTCTATAGCTCATTTTTAATTTTCTCTACAACTGCTTCAACAGTAAATCCATATTCTTCGATTACTTTATTCGCAGGTGCAGAAGCTCCAAATTTATCAATTCCAATAGCTAATCCATCTAAACCAACATATTTGTACCAAAGAGCACTGTTACCCATTTCTAATGATACACGACGACGTACATTTAATGGTAATAATTCTTCTTTATATTCTTTTGATTGTTCTTCAAATAATTCAACTGAAGGCATACTTACAACACGTACTTTTGAACCATCTTTTTCTAATTCACGTGCTACATCAATTGCTAATGCAACTTCAGATCCTGTAGCGATTAAAATAGTATCGAAGTCTTTTGCTGTTTCGTAAACAACATAAGCACCTTTAGCAACTTTCTCAAATGAAGAATTTTCTAAAATTGGTAAGTTTTGACGTGTTAATACAATTGATGTTGGTTTATTATTTGTTTTTTGTGATAGATACCAAGCAGCTTGTGCTTCGGTCGCATCAGCAGGTCTAAACACATATGTATTTGGAATAGTTCTTAATGATGCTAAGTGTTCAATTGGTTCGTGTGTTGGACCATCCTCACCTACTGCAATACTATCATGTGTAAATACGTAAGTTACAGGTAAGTTTTGTAATGCTGATAATCTTAATGCCGCTTTTAGGTAGTCAGAAAATACGAAGAATGTACCACCGAATACGCGTACACCCCCGTGTAATGTTAACCCATTAAGTACAGTAGCCATAGCAAATTCACGAACACCAAATTGTACATTACGTTCTGTTCTGTGTTTATCATCTTGTAATCCATCACCTTTAATGAATGTCATATTAGAGTGTGAAAGGTCAGCTGATCCTCCGAAGAATGTTGGTAATACAGCTGCAACACTATTGATTGCATCTTGAGATGAATTACGAGTTGCTTGAGCTTCTCCTACATTTTTGAAGCTGAAGCTTTCTTTTGATAAGTGTTTAATATCTTCACGAGTAAGAGCTTCTTCTAACTCTTTTGCTAATTCAGGGAATTTTACTTTATAATCTGCATATAATTTTTCCCATTTTGCATATTCGTTTTCACCACGTTCTGCAACATTAGCTTTGAAATCAGCATATACGTCAGCAGGAATATCGAATGGTTCATTTTCCCAACCGATTTCTTTTCTGAATAATGCTGTTTCTTCATCACCTAATGGTGCACCATGAACTCCATTTGTTCCTTGTCTATTAGGTGAACCAGCTCCGATAATTGTTTTTACTTCGATTAACGTAGGTTTATCAGATTTTTTAGCTTGTTCAATTGCTGCGCTAACCGCGTCTACATTTGCACCATCTTCTACAAGGATAGTGTTCCATCCGTATGCTTCATATCTAGCACGAACATTTTCAGAGAATGCATCTTTAGTTTCTCCATCTAGACAGATATCATTTGAATCATATAATACTACAAGTTTATTTAATTTTTGTACTGCTGCAAAGCTTGATGCTTCTGAAGCTACACCTTCCATGATATCTCCATCACCACAGATTACATATGTGTAGTGATTAAATAAGTCATAACCTTCTTTGTTGTACTTAGCAGCTAAATATCTTTCTGCTAAGGCCATACCTACTGCTGTAGAGATACCTTGTCCTAGTGGACCTGTTGTTGCATCAATACCTTTAGTGTGTCCAAACTCTGGGTGACCAGGAGTTTTAGAACCCCATTGACGGAAGTTTTTTACTTCTTCTAAAGATACATCTTCAAATCCTGAAAGATGTAATAATGAATATAGTAACATTGATCCATGTCCTGCTGATAATACGAATCTATCTCTATTAATCCAGTCAGTTTTCTTTGGATTTACTCTAAGGTGTTTTGTAAATAATGAGTAAGCCATTGGTGCTGCTCCCATTACTACACCAGGGTGTCCTGATTTTGCTTTGTTAATCGCATCAACACCCAATACTTTTATCGCGTTTACTGATTTTTGTGACATAAACTGTCCTCCTAAATTATAGCTCTATTCTACCTGAAATAGCCCTTGATAGAGTAACTTCATCAACATACTCAATATCACTTCCAAAGGAAATACCTTGAGCTATTCTGGTAACTCTTATATCTGTATTTTTTAAATATCTTGAAATAAAACTTGCTGTTCCCTCACCTTCTGGAGACGAGTTAGTTGCTAGTATTATTTCTTTTACTGTTTCATCTTGTGCTCTTTCAAAAAGAGACTTTATATTAATATCAAGTGGACCTATTCCATCCATAGGTGAAATTAAACCATCAAGTACATGATATACACCTCTATATTGTTGCATATTCTCCATTGCTACTAAATCATTATCATTAGCAACAACACAAATCATCGATTTGTCTCTACCTGCATCAGAGCAAATATCGCACACATGATCTTCACTAAGACGTCCACATACTTCACAATTAGTTAGCTTTTCTTTTAAATGTACTAAACTATCTGCAAAGTTTTTTATATCATCATCATTCATTTTCAAAGTATGAAACGCTAATCTTACCGCAGTTTTCTTTCCTATACCAGGTAACAATGAATAACTGTCTATTAAATCTAAAATCGGTTTAGGATATTGCATCTTATAGTCCTGGGATGTTTAATCCGTTTGTAAATTTACCTAATGTTTCCTCTTTTAATTGAGTAGATTTTTCAAGTGCATCATTTACTGCAGTTAAAATCATATCTTGAAGCATTTCAATATCTTCTGGATCAACTACTTCTTCTTTAATTTTAATATCTAATATTTTTCCATCACCATTAGCTATTGCTGTTACCATACCACCTGATACAGTTCCTTCAACAGTTTGGTCTTTTAATCCTTCTTGGGCTGCTAACATGTCCTTTTGCATTTTTTGCATTTTTCTCATCATTTGTTGCATATTTCCCATTCCACGCATAATATTTCCTCCTAATGTCAATTTATATTATAATTCTATTTAAATTTTTACTACTTGTCAATAATTTGGAATTTTTTTCAAGTTATTTCAATTATTTTCAAGTATTTTTTCAAATGCTAGTTTTCTATTATTATATCTCCAAATAACTCATCAATTTTAGTTATCGTCTTTTCTTCAACTTCTTCTTCAATCAAATTGCTTTCTACAACAGGATTTGCAAGTTCATCTTTAAGAACAATATACTGATGATCTTGAATTGTATAAATCGAGTAATCTACTCCGATAAATCTCTTGAATAGACTTTCCAAATATTTTTTATATTTAGAATTTGGAGCCATTTTTACCATATTATCTACTTCACTAAAAACTAATAATCCTCCTTCTTTAGAAGAAGCTACTAATTGACAAGAGCTAAATAATTCTCTCATAGTTACTACTTCTGGATTATTTGAATTCAAGCTTTCATTAATTATCTTATTAAAAACATTTGCTGCATAATTGGTAAAATTCTCACTTGAAGTCTTCATAAGTTCGATAATCTTATTCTTATCTTTTATAATCACTTCCTTAATCTCTTCTTTTGGAGCACCTTGCCAACTAGTAGTATCTACCTCTTTATCACTGTTATTTTTAATATATTCTTGCGATGATTTACTAATTGAATTTTCAGATAGACTATTTGTATTATTACTTAATTGATTTAATTTGTCTTCAAGCATCCTAATTCTATTTTCTAATTCAACTGGTCTAGAATTTGATACAGAATTATCAACACTATTTTGAACTGTAGTCTGATTAACAGTTTCTTCTTTCGAGCATATTTTTACAATGCAAATTTGCATATAACTCATATATTCTGTCGAAAATCTAATATACTGCTCCGTTTGTGATAAATATTCTATAATTTTATAAAAATAGTCAAATCCAACATTATTAACTTCTTCAGCTATTTTGTCAATATTATATACCGTATACGTTGTGTTATTTAAATTTTTATACACAACTACATCTCGTGTTACATTAATAAGATCATTAAGTAACAATTTAGTATCCTTAGCCTGGCTAACGAAATTATTATATGTTAATAAAGATTTTGTAACATCTCCTTGTAAAAGACTTCTATAAAATTCAAGAATATCATCTTCACTTATTGAAGAAGTAACTTCTAAAATGTGATCTAAAGTAATTTTTTCTGAATAGTTAGATACTTGATCTAGTATACTAATTGCATCCCTCAGTCCACCTTTAGCAAGAGTTGCAATTTTCTCTATAGCTGCATCTTCAATTACTATTCCTTCATTTTCTGAAATATACTTTAGTCTATCAATTAATTGTTCTTGTGAAAGATTTTTAAACTCAAACCTCTGACATCTTGATAAGATAGTCGCTGGTATTTTATGAATTTCAGTAGTAGCTAATATGAATATCACATGAGCAGGTGGTTCCTCTAGCGTTTTCAATAATGCATTAAATGCTGCTGTAGTTAGCATATGCACTTCATCAATGATATAAACTTTATATTTACCTTCTGTAGGCAAGAATTTAATAGCTTCTTTTATATCACGTACTTCATCTACACCATTATTACTTGCAGCATCAATTTCAATAATATCTACATTTTCTTTTTGATATTCTTCATTACCATTAACTTCATTTGCAAATATTTTTGCAATGGAAGTTTTACCTGTACCTCGAGATCCATAAAATAAATAGGCATGACTAATTTGATCTTTATCAATCGCATTTTTCAAGACAGAAACAATGTGATTTTGACCTACTATGTCAGTAAATGTTTGTGGTCTATATTTCCTATATAACGCTTGAAACATACAAACCTCCTAAATTATTTTAACTAATATATTATAACATAATTTTAAATTTACTTATAGTAAAAAAAGATATACTCAAAAGTAAAATTTAATAAAAAATCTACATTTTAAGTATATCCTTTTAACTATTATATTTTATTTTTCACCTATAATTTCAAAAAATTAGAATGGATTTTCTGTTAAGAACCATCTTCCATTAACTTTTATTACTTTTATGGTTTGACCACTACTACTACCAAAAAGAGAGCCTAAATCCACACCTTTTACTTTTAGAGAAACTTTTGCTGTTCTATCATCTATCATTTTTGTTTCTCCAACTTCAACTAGACCTACAAGTCCTTTTGCCATAGTTAATTTCTGTTTATCATCTTCACTCAAGTTTCTTAGTTCAGAAATTGCTTTTTGTCTAGATTCTACACTTTCAAAATGAACATAATCTATCATTTTTTCTAAATCGCCTGACTTAACAGAACTAATCCATCCTTCAACCGCACCTTTTGGTGTAGATGCACCTGGTTTTCCACTTCCACTAAAAATAATTAAAGCGATAACTACTACAGCTGCAGCTATTGCAGCAATAATCCCAATAGTTTTATTATCTACTTTTCTTTTTCCATACATTGGGTTAAAGTTTTGGTTATTTGTTCTGAATTGTGGATTGAATTGATTAGGATTATTATAACCATTTTGATTATTAAACTGTCCATTATTCATATTCCCAAATTGAGGATTTTGTCCATTATAACTTTGTCCTCTAAATTGTGGATTATTCATGTTATTGAATTGAGGATTTTGACCGTTATAACCTTGTCCTCTAAACTGTTGATTATTCACATTATTATTTTGTAAATTTTGACTATTAGCATTTCCTCTATATTGTGCATTGTTCACATTATTATTTTTGGGGTTTTGTCCATTATTATATCCTCGGTATTGCTGATTATTTGCATTATTATGCGGTTGATTTTGACCATTTGGATATCCTTGAAATTGGGGATTATTCACATTATTTGCTTGTGGATTTTGATTTTGATAAGGATTCTGATTATTTACATTTCTATTTAAATTTTGCGGGTTCTGTCCATTATAACCATTTCCTTGATGTTGACTATTTTGTTGAGGATAGCCCTGATTTGGATGGTTATTTTGAGGTGTTCCGTTTGGACTTACATTTTGTCCTCTATTATTCATAAAAACTTTCTCCTTTTTATTAATTTTTGGAAGATAAAATATGGAATATTTTAAAATTTTATTAATAAATACAATTCTTCTCAATAATTTATTATACTAAAGCTTTACTCCTTTTGTCAATGATATAAAAAGTACCTAATAATAACAATAAAACAATTAAATAATAGCGTATGCAACTAAAAAAATTAAAAAGATTATCCGACTAGATAATCTCTTTATTAAACAGAATATTTCTTCTTTTTAAGATAAATTACTACCATAATTGATTTTTCTTTAAAAACCATTTTCCTTTATGCTTTTCTACAGTTAAAAAACTTCTGCCATCATTTATTAAGTATTTTTTATCCAAATTGTCTTTTTTATTTATTTTCTTAAATCTAACTATAAACGTATTCAAATCAATCATTTTAACTTCTTCTATTTCATTATCATTAACGAAGGACTTTAACATATCTAACTTGTATTTTTCTTCTTTGGATATTTTCTTGAATTCTTGAGCGGATTCATCTTTATCTTTTTTATTGTCATAGTAGATATAATCAAACATTTTTTCAAATTCATTTTTTCTCACAGCTTTCATCCACCCTTTTACGAGTTCTTCAGGTGTAGCTCCACCTTCCCTATCAGTTAAAACAATTGAAAACACAATTATCAACACTAATATGATTACAGCTAATAACCTTTTATTTTTTGATTTATTATTTAATTGTCTCTTAAAACTACTATTTAAACCATAAGTCATATTTATTTATCCTTTATATAAACTTTATAGAGCATTGATTAATCTATATTTAATTTTATCTATATAAATTAAAATAAAATATTATATAATCCAACTACTAAGCAACAAACACCAGTTATTTGCAAAATTCTTCCAGTTCTTTTACTATCCTTTGTGTACTTTTCAATATTTTCTGATAACTTCGCTTCTTCATAACTTATGCTGATACCACTAATTAAATGAGCATTATCCCCCCTTAGAATATACTTGGCTATAATAAATAATACCCCTGCAATATAAAACATTATAAAAGCTATTGCATAATTTATATATTCACTAGGCAAAAGGATAGCAGAAAAAATTAGGATTTCACATGGTAACATCAACAGAATCGCTGTACTTGTTTTCATAGTTATGCCCCCCTTTTTGTACTTCACTTAGATATACTATAATTATACAATAATAAAACAACGATGGTCAAAACTTACAAAAATATAACTCTCCTTACTGATTTTTCTATCCAGTAAAGAGAGTCATATTCAATACGATAATCTCGTTTTATTTTCTATTATTAATCTTGAATTTTAAGAATAAATCATTGTAAAGTTGAAGCATTTTCGGATCTAAATCTTGATACACTTCTGCCCTGTCTCCAAAACCTTCTAAATCAGGATAAAATTGTTCATCACTTGTAGTTTCTTCTGGGAGTAACTCTTTAGCCTTAGTATTCGGTGTAGCATATCCAATAAACTCAGAGTTTTTCGCTGCATTTTCCGGTTTTAACATAAAGTTAATAAATTTATATGCCGCTTCTTCGTTTTTAGAAGTTTTTGGAATTACAATGTTATCAAACCATAGATTCGTTCCTTCTTTCGGTAAGGCATATACCATATTTTCGTTCTCACCCATGATAGCTTTAGCATCACCTGAGAACACTACAGAAACCCATGCTTCATTGTTAATCATAAGCATCTTTTTCTCATCTGAGTTTATAGCTTTGATATTTGGATGAAGTAACTCTAATTTTCTTTCTGCTAGGTTTAGGTTTACCTCATTAGTATCATTTACAGAATTTCCTTCTGACTGAAGAGCAATTCCCATCATTTCACGTGCACCATCAATTAATAATATATTATTTTCTAAACGTGCATCCCAAAGGTCATTCCATTTTTCAAATTTAAGATCTTCAGGAACTTTAGTTTTATCATAAAGTATTCCTAGTGTTCCCCAGAAATAAGGAATTGAATATTCATTTTTCGGATCAAAACTTTTATCTCTAAATTGTTCATCAATATTATCAAATCCTTCAATTTTACTGTGATCTAATTTTTTTAGTAAATTTAACTTTTTCATCTTCTTAATCATATAGTCAGATGGTATTACTATGTCATATGGTGTAGATCCTGACTGAATCTTTGTAAGCATAGCTTCATTAGAGTCAAATGTCTCATATACTACTGAAATTCCAGTTTCTTCTTCAAACTTCTTAATTAAATCTGGATCAATATATTCTCCCCAGTTGAAAATTGTTAAAGTTTGTTTATCCCCACTATTCGAACTATCTATAAAATTACGACTATATAAAAGTCCTAAACAGATAACTAATATTGAAATTGCTGAAATAAGTAACTTTTTCATATTATCTTACCTCCCTTTTTAATTTACTAGTATTGATTACATAATAAATTAATACCGCTACAACAACAAAGATAGTTAAAACTGTAGATAAAGCATTAATCTGTAAGTTAATTCCTTGGCGTGCCATTGAGTATATTTCAACAGAAAGTGTTTGGAATCCATTACCTGTAACAAAGAACGTCACAGCGAAATCATCTAATGAATAAGTTAATCCCATGAAGAATCCTGCCCAAATCCCTGGTGTAATATAAGGTATTACAATCTTACTTAATACTTGAGGATAAGTCGCCCCAAGGTCTATTGCTGCATCAATCATACTTCTTGGCATCTCATATAATTTAGGTAATACCATTAATACAACGATTGGAATACTAAATGCAATATGAGATAATAATACAGACCAAAAACCTTGAATAGTATCTAAGCCTGTATACTTAGAAATAAATGTAAACATTAATAAGAATGAACATCCGATAATAACGTCAGGACTTACAATCAGAATATTATTACCAACTAGGAATGAATTTTTCTGTTTATTAGATTTTAAAGAATATATCCCTAGAGCACCTAACGTTCCAAAGATTGCTGAAAATAGTCCACACAATAATGCAACTACCACTGTGTTAATTACAATAACCATCATTCGCGTATTTTCAAATAAATCTACATAATGTTTCCAAGAAAAACCTTCGAAATCAATCATTGTCTTACCTGAGTTAAACGAGTAATATGCTAGGTAAATTAGAGGTATATATAATATTGCAAAGATAACCCCTAAATATATTTTTGAAGTTAATTTCATTATTTTCTACCTCCAAAATTAGTTTTGTCTTTAGTATTTGTAAGAACCATTATAATTCCCATTACCACTATCAAGAATACTGCGATTGTTGAACCTACTCCCCAGTTTTGAGTAACTAAGAAATGTTCTTCAATAGCTGTACCTAAATTTATTATTTTATTTCCTGCTACTAAACGAGTAATCATGAATAATGATAGAGCTGGAATAAATGTTACCTGAATACCAGTTTTCACCCCATTAATACTAAGTGGTAAAATAATTTTCATAAATGTAGTTTTAAAATCTGCTCCTAGGTCATAAGATGCTTCGATTAAATTCTTGTTCATTCCAGATACCGAATTATATATTGGTAATAGCATAAAAGGTAAGAAAATGTAACTAGATACAAAAATAAAACTAAATGAATTAAATAGTAAACTCTGACTACCGATACCTATGTATTCTAAGAAACTATTAATTGTTCCATATTCTCCAAATAAACCTAAGAACGCATAAGTTTTTAATAAGATATTAATCCATGTTGGTAAAATTATCAGTAAAAGTAATAGTTCTTTATGCTTACTTTTATTAATAGCAAACGCTAATGGATAACTAATTACCAAACATATCAATGTAATTAAGAAAGCATACCAAAAACTGTAAAGTGTCATAAGTACATATGTGCTACTAAAGAATATTTTATAGTTAGCTAATGTGAAGTTTCCATCTATATCTCTAAATGAATGATAGACGATAAGTATAATTGGAAATACTACAAAAAGTAACATCCACATTACATATGGAATCATAAAAAATGAACGAGTTTTTTTATTAAACATTTTTACTCCTCCTCTTCATATGATTCAAGACGAGCATCGAACTCTTCTTCTGTTTCTCCAGGTACCATGATATGAATTGCTTCAGGATCAAAGTTTAAGCTTACGGCAGCCCCCGGTTTTGCTTCTTTTGTTGAATGAACAATCCACTCATTATATTGGTCATCTAAACAACAAATTTCATAGTGAACTCCTCTAAATAACTGAGTATCTACTACAACACTGATTTTACCTTTATCTGCACTTGTAATTTCTAAGTCCTCTGGACGAATAACTACTTCTACACGTTTATTTTTATCTAAACCAGCATCAACACATTCATATTGTTTACCATAGATTTCTACTAAATAGTCATCTAACATAACAGCATTAACAATATTAGATTCACCAATGAAATCAGCAACAAAACGGTTAACCGGTTCATCATAAATATCAGTAGGTGTCCCACTTTGTTCGATTTTACCGTGGTTCATTACAAAGATATAATCACTCATCGCTAAAGCTTCCTCTTGGTCGTGAGTTACATAGATAAATGTAATTCCCGTTTGTTGTTGAAGCTCACGAAGTTCATACTGCATCTCTTGACGTAATTTTAAGTCTAATGCTGATAAAGATTCATCAAGAAGAATAATTTCAGGTTCATTAACGATAGCACGTGCAATAGCAACACGTTGTTTTTGTCCACCACTCATCTCAGTTAACTCACGATTTTCAAATCCAGCTAAGTTTACTTGTTTTAGAGCTTTCTTAACTTTTTTCTTTATAATTTCTTTCTTCTCATTTTTTATTTTAAGTCCAAATGCCACATTTTCAAAAACATTCATATGTGGGAATAAAGCATAATCCTGGAATACAGTATTTACGTGCCTTTTATTTGCTGGTAAATCATTTACTACCTTATCATCCAATAATACATCACCTGAAGTCGGACTTAAGAATCCTCCTATTAATTTTAGAATTGTACTTTTCCCACAACCACTAGGTCCTAGTAATGTATAAAATTTACCTTTCTCTATTTCTAAATCAATGTTTTTTAGTACATTATTATTACCAAAAGTCATTGATACATTTTTGAATTCAACAATATTTGCCATTTTTTTCTCCTTATAAATACGAATTAGTAGCTACTATTAATACTTCACATTCTTCATCAAATGGATTTGATAATCTATGTTCAGATGTAGCTAAAAAATAAAAACTTTCATTTGTTGAGGCTATAAATTCCTCATCTCCTAATTTTAATTTGCATTTCCCTTTTAGAACATAACATAATGTTTCAGATTCTGAAGGATCAAATGTTTTGTAACTAGAATTTTTCTCTAGTTTTAAAATTAAGGATTCCATTTCCTTTTCATTTGATTCAGGAACCAACCAAGTAAGTTCATATCCTTCATCCGTCTCCTCATAACTAGTTTGATCCTCTAAAGAATAATAAACTTTTTGGCTTGTACTTTCTTTATCAAAAAAGTCCTTAGGCGCACAACCTAATACTTGTAGTATATTAAAAAAAGTTTCCATCGATGGCGATGCTAGGTCACGTTCTACCTGAGATATATATCCTTTACTCAAGTCTGTACGTTCACCTAATTCTTCTTGGGTGAGGTTCTTTTGTATACGTAGTCTTTTTAATCTTTCACCTATAGAATACATAACTTCTCCTTACTATAACAAAAAATAAATATTTGTTTATCAATATCTAACTTTTCGTTATCTATGTTTATTATTATCTAACTTATTGTAATAATTGTTTACCATCAGTAAACTTATCGTTATTTAAGTTTATTATTAGTAAACACACTGTTTAGTATAATTAAATCACAAGTTATATATTACTATATTTTATAGTTAAAATCAAGTTGAAATTCCCTATTTTATAAAGTTTTTTTAAGTTAATTTTACAATACTATAATCTTCATTTTCCTTTCTTATATCATCAATTTAGTATATAATATTATTATTAAGAAAAGAAATTATACAAGGAGTCTCAATGAAATTCAATATAACAAAAACTTTACCTACAGTAGAGAGTTACTTAAGTCAATTTTTAAAAGTTTCAAAGAAAAATATCCATACTATAAGAATGAATAATCATCACAATAAAGATACAATTAAAATTAATTCAAATGAAGCGGAATTAAACTCACCATTAAAAGCGGGAGATATTTTAGAAGTTAACTTAGACTTAGTGACGTCGAAATATAGAGAAAATTCTACAGTATCTATATCTAAAGAATTTGAAGATGAATACTTATTAGTTGTTTCTAAACCATTCGGTATAAAAACACACCCGAATGATGTAGAATTAGAAGATAATACATTGGTAAACTATTTAATTTCCGACTATAACTACTTAGAACCTATCCATAGACTTGATACTGATACTTGTGGATTAGTAATATTAGCCAAAACAGCATTAGTTAAAGCAAAACTAGATCAGATGCTTGAACAAAGACAAATTAAACGTTACTATTCTGCACTAATAAAAAATAATATTAAACCACAAACTATCAATTCAAATATAGGTAGAGATAGTAAAGAAAAAAATAAAATGGCTGTAACAAGAAATGGTAAAAATGCTATAACTAATATACTTGACTGTGTAAAAATAGACCAAAACAAGTTTTTAGTAACAGTATCATTAGAAACCGGTCGAACACATCAAATCCGTGTTCATTTAGCCTCTAATGGAGTTGCAATTATTGGTGATAAACTTTATTCTAAAGATGGATATAAATACGATAAAATGTATTTAGGAGCATTAAAAGTTGAATTTCCACACCCAGTTACAGAACATACAATAGAAATTAAATCTTCTTTAGAAAAAGAATTTTTGCTATAGAGTAACAAAAAACAGATGTGCTTTTTTTAGAGTCTATAATAAATACGGTTGATAATAAATATCAGCCGTATTTAAATTTATAAAAAAATAGAAAAGAATGTAAAATTCCTCTATAATTTAAGTA
>NZ_JAQMFS010000046.1 GCF_028308085.1 Gemella haemolysans | reverse complement strand
CATAAAGAAGAAGGTTTTATGTATTTAGACCATAGAACAGTAGATGGGAAAAATAATATAATCATGGATTGTCACATAACTCCAGGAAACGTTCATGATAGTGGTCCATATATAGATAGATTAAATCAGATAGAAAAAAATTTCGGATTAACACCAGGAAAAGTTGCGTTAGATAGCGGATATTATTCTCTAGACATACTAAAACAGTTAGATAAAAAAAATATATTTTCAGTAATAGGATATAGAAGATTCTC
>NZ_JAQMFS010000045.1 GCF_028308085.1 Gemella haemolysans | reverse complement strand
ATAACATCCACATGTTTAAACTAAATATATATGTGTCCAGAATTTTGGGTACACATCATTTCTTCGAAATCACGATTTTCAAGTCACTCCCTATTTTTTATATTGTATTATTTTATGAGGTGAAATGATGAAAATTTTACAGATTTTGTGTCATCCAGATTTTGATGGAAAGCATAGAATTTCTAATATTTTAGCAAAAATCGGTGAAGAGAAATTAATAGAAGAAGGATTCGAAGATATCGAAAAGATAAATTTATATGATCCGAGTCTTCACATTCCGGTGATGGATAAGTTTATGTTAATTATGAGGGAGTACAATTAACAGAAAAAGAACAACAGGATAAAATTAGACAAAAAGAATTATTAGAACAATGGAAGAGTGCGGAAGTAGTATTTATTTATATGCCGCTTCATAATTTTAATGTAGTATCAAAATTCAAAGATTATATTGATAATATCATGATAGTAAATGAAACTTTTAAATGTGAGGTAGAGTCTTTAATAGGACTAGACGATTCTAATAAACAAATAACCTTCATCATAACCAGTGGGGGAGAATTTGATAAGCATATCCAATATACTAATTTAGACTTTGCAGTTCAATATGTACGAGGAGTATTTAGCATCCTAGGAATAGACAAAGTTAAAGTTATAAGAGTAGAGGGCCTTGATTTAGCATTCAATAATAAAGAAAAAATAGTAGAGAAGGGTATCTCTGATTTAAAAGAGTGGATAGATGAGTTTTCTAGTAGAAATAAATAATGAAGGTATAAGAGGCCATGAAGTATGGTTTCTTGTACCTTCTTTCTTTTATTTAATATCAAATTCGAGTTGTTTTTCTTTTGAAGATAGAATTTTGAATTGACCATTAGTTAGGTTAGTAATCCAATTTTCAAAGTTATCGTAGTCTTCTTGCATTACATAAATTGTATAAATGATTTTGTCAGTGTATTCTAAGTTGTTCACGATGAAATTAGTTTTTCCAATTTCATACTCTATTTTTCCATTTAGACTATAATCTAATTCTAATCTAACTTCAAAAGCATCTTTTCTTTCTACCAATATTGCATTTTTTAGCGCATTAATTACTCCACCACCATATGCACGAACTAAACCACCAGTTCCTAGTTTAGTTCCACCATAGTATCTTATTACTGTGGCACAGACATTTTTAATTTCATTCTTTACTAATACGTCTAGCATTGGAGCGCCAGCAGTTCCACTAGGTTCTCCGTCATCATTAGCACGAGTTATTTCGTTATTATCACCAACTACATAGCATGAGCAAACATGTGTAGCATCGTAGTGTTTTTTCTTCATTTTTTGAATAAACTCTCGGGCTTCCTCTTCGCTATTAATTCTTATAAGATGAGTAATGAATGTAGATTTTTTTTCTACAAATTCATCGTATGAATCTTCTTTGATTGTAATAAATTTTTTCGCCATAGTACCTCCTTTGTAATTTATAATTTGCTGAATTTACTATATTAATTATGATGTATTATAAATAAAATGTCAATAATTAGAATGTATTGCTCATTATACTACTTGACAAATTATACTATGCAATGTATAGTATTATGTGAAAGGAGATATTTGTATGGAAGCTCAATTAAAAAGAGGTTTATTGGAAATATGTGTTCTTGCTACTTTACGTAATTCTGAATCATATGGGTATAAAATTATAAAAGATGTTTCAAATGTAATTCCTATATCGGAATCAACGTTATATCCAATCTTAAAACGCTTGGAAGCAAACGATTGTGTTACCTCATATTCGGTAGAACATAATAGTAGACTAAGAAAATATTATAAAATTACAGATGTTGGTCTCAATAAAATTCAGGAATTTCTTATCGACTGGAAAGTAATAAGTAATGCACATAAATATATATTAGGAGATGAAAAACATGAATAAGACACAGTTCTGCGCTCTTTTGGGAAATAAATTAAAACCATATTTATCGCAAAAAGAGATGTATAAAACACTTAATTTTTTCGAAGAAATGATTGATGATCGTATTGATGAGGGCTTAAGTGAAGAAGAAGCTGTATCACAATTAGGGGATATTAATATCATCGTTGATCAAATTTTAGATGAACATAATATTGGAAAAAAACAAACAAAACTAGTATGGAGGTTTATACCACGAAAAATCCCTACAGAGCTCGGCTTTATTATTACCGTATTATTATTTCCTGCTTGGATAACTATATTTTCTCTAGTCGCTAGTCTTTTTATAGTTATTCTGTCTATAATATTTAGTATTGTACTTTCTATTATAGCTATTTTCATTGGTGGAATCTTATTGATATTAAAATCCCCATTTTATCTTATTTACGAAAGAAATATTTCGTATTTCTTAGATACTTTAGGATTTGGATTTGTTATTTCAGGGGCTAGTTTAATTGGTATTTACTGGTTGATAAAAATATATAAAAAATCACGTCAAAATGGTATAAACATCAGAACAATTTTTGTGAAGATTTTCAAAAAAGAGGTGTATATAAATGAATAAATTTATAAAAATTTCTATTAGTTTTATAATTTTTGGATTAGTATTGATAGGATTAGCAGCTTACTTAAATAATGGTCATGTACCTAGATTTTCTTCTAATTTAGAGAAAAAGAATTATACTGTCTCAATTAATGATGTTAAAAATTTAGATTTAGATATTATTGATTCTGATGTAACCATAGAAGAGAATACTGCTTCTAAAAATATGGAAATAGAATACTATACTGCTCTAGAACGTAAAGTTAATATAGAGCACATAGGAAATAAGTTATCTATAAAAGAAAATAAAAATATTGTGGGTATTAATTTTAATTTCTTTACTGAAAAAAGAAAACTTATTATAAAAATACCTAAATCTTCTAATATCGATATCAATTCAGTTAATAAAATAGGAGATTATTTTATCAAGAATCTAGATATTAAATCTCTTATAATTAATAGTAAACTAGGTGATGTATATATAACTAATATTTCAGCTTCAGATGCTGACATTAAATTAGCAACTGGAAATTTAAATATAGATAACTTAAATAGTAAAAATAATTCTCTAAAAATTAATGTTGCTACAGGAAATGTTAAATTAAATAATATTAATGATTTAAAAGATATTAGTATTGATAATAAAACGGGAGATACAGATTTGTCATCATCAACAATAAAAGATATTAATATAACTAATGAACTAGGAAATATTAAGGTAAGTAATCTTCCTAGTGAAAGTTCAGATAATATTAACTTAAAAACAACTACTGGTAATATTATTTTAAGTAATCTTACTGCAAATAATTCTATTATTCTTAAGTCAACAAAAGGTGATATTATAGCTGAATTAAGTGATGAAGAATCAAATTTTACAAATAGCTCAAATAAAAAGAAACAATTATTCACATCTTCAAATACTGGAACTGTAAATGTAAAATTTTCAAATAAATAATTAATATCCCATCAAAAGTAGTTTTTGATGGGACATTAATTATTATTGATTATTATTAACTCCGGTATTTTGATGGGTATTTGTAGTACCGATACCAGTTGTAGTATTTTGCTGTTCATTGCTATTGTTAGCATTGTTTTCAGTATTACTATTTTCATCTGGTCTATTTTCGTTACTTACTGTAATATCTTTTTTCAGATCTTCTTTAGAAAGCTGTTCTGGAAGATTGATTAGTAAATCTCCAGGTGACATTATTGTAAGTGAAACTTCTGGATATATAGTTTTAGGTAATAAATCAGTTATTCTATATTCTTTTAATCCAATATTTATGTGACCTTGGTAATATATATTTAGTAAATCTTTTGATTTTGGTAATGGTAAATCTAAATTATCTCTTAACGCTGATGATGCGTATAATAGAGATAGTGGACGAGGATAGTAGTAATATACGCCGTTGTACATTACATCATATCCATCGATTCTGTGTGAAACGATTTGAATATCATCATTAAAGAACATTTTTATCGCTGAAGAGATTTCTGTCGTTGATAGGTTATGTTCTACATTATCACCTGCAATATTAATTACATCATTGATTTTAGTTAAAGCATTTAAACTTTTTGCTTTATCGATAAGAGCGTGAATAGCTTGAAGTTGACGTTGACCACGTTCGATATCACTATCGTAATATCTACTACGAGCAAAAGCAAGAGCTTGTTCACCGTTTAGAGTGTGCCATCCTTTTGTTAGTTTAACAGTGTTTTCTTCACCATTAGCATTTTGTTCATCCATATCGAATGGTACATATAAATCAATTCCACCGAAGGCATCAACAGTTTGCTCAAAAGCCTTGAAGTTTATTAATACGTAGAAGTTAATAGGTGTATTTAATAAGTTTTCTACTGCGTTTGTTGTTCCTTTTACATCATTATAAGCATGAGCATGTGTAATCTTATCATAGAAGTATGCACTATCATTGTTCTCGTCATTCTTTTCACGCATCAAAGCAAGCGAGTCACGAGGAATACTAACCATATCCATACGTTTTTTATCTTTGTTAACAGTTGCTAGAATCATTGAGTCTGTTCTACTGTCTTCACGAGTTTGACCTTGAGCTTTACGGTCATCATTCATATCTATTCCTAAAATTAATACTGAAAATTTCTTAAAGTTAGGATCAACTTCTTTTAAGTAATCAACTTTTTTATATCCTTTGTGAGTTGAATTATAGAAGTTGAAAAACGTATACGCGGCAAAAGCTCCTGTTCCTAAAAACAGCAATGCTAGAACTGTAAATATTATTTTTTTAAATCCTCTTTTTTTAGGAGAGTGTTTATCATTTCTTGATCCAGAACTGATTCTATCTCTTCTAGATATTCTTTCTTTCATTTAATATAATCCCTTCTATAACATTATAACTTTTTTATTATACTACAAATTTCAATTTGTTGCCATAATAAAGGTGAAAATTGGAGATAAATATTGAAAATTAGAAAATAAAAGTGGGAAATTTTTGATATTTTCAAATATTTATATTAAAATAAAAAAGTAAGTATAAAAATAGGAGTATATTATGCCAGAATTACCTGAGGTAGAGAATATAAAATTTGGACTTGAAGAAGTAGTAATAAATAAGCAAATTCTAGATGTGAAATATTCAAATGTTGTAACAGAAAGTCATAAATTGAATAAAATGGCGATAGTGAAGCAGGATATAAATTTTTTTTCGGAGAATGTAAAAGGTAAAACTATAGAAAAATTATCTAGAAGAGGGAAATATTTATATTTTACATTAAATGAAGGATATATTATCACACATTTTGGAATGACGGGAGCATTTTTTTTAGTAAAAGATATAGCAGAAATTACCAATAAAAACTACTTCAAACATCAACATGTGATTTTCGAATTATCGACTGGTGAAAAATTAGTCTACAGTGATATTAGAAGATTTGGCGAACTTAGATACATAGAAGATATAACGAAATTTAAACCTTTTGTTAATCTCGCTCCAGAACCGTTTGATAAAAAAGCTAAAAAGTATTTTCTAGATAAATTAGATGAAAATAAATATAAAGATCAATCTATTAAAGCATTGCTATTGGAAGGGAATGTATTTTGTGGATGCGGGAATATTTATGATTGTGAAGTATTGTATCGTCAAAAAATACACCCTTTAACTAAAGCGAGTGAACTTTCTAAAAAGAAGAAGGAAAGTTTATTTAAGGAGTTAGTTGATATTCTCGATTTAGCGATAAAAGAAGGTGGATCTACAATTTCAGATTATGTACATGCTGATGGTGGAGAAGGAAATATGCAGAATTTCCACCAGATTTATGGTAAGAAGGTTTGTCCATTAGGCCATGATGTTGAAAATGTTACAATAAAAGGTCGTTCGAGTCATTTTTGTCCTATTTGTCAAAAAATAAAATAAAAAGGAGATTCAATGGATAGTAGATTAGAATTTTTAAAGAAATATATTAGTATAGTTATAGGATCGTTGATCTTTGCGGCAGGATTAGAATTTTTCTTAATTCCTAATAATATCCTAGATGGAGGAGTGATTGGGGTATCTATTATTGCTCGCCATTATTTAGGATTACCACTTGGATTATTTATCTTTCTTTTAAATATTCCATTCTTATATTTAGGATATAAACAGATTGGTAAAGGATTTTCTATAGCATCTATTTTTGGTATTGTTATTCTTTCTGCAGCTACATCATACTTCCAAAGCATTCCACCACTAGTTACGGATCCATTTTTAGCTTGTATATTCGGAGGAATTATACTTGGAATTGGAGTAGGGCTAGTTATCAGAAATGGTGGTACATTAGATGGTAGTGAGATGTTCTCAATCTATGCTACAAAAAAATTACCGATTTCTGTAGGTGAAATGGTTCTTGGAATAAATGTTGTTATCTTTATCGCATCTGGATTTGTTTTCACATGGGAAGCAGCATTATATTCTATGATAAGTTATTTCATCGCATCTAAAGTTATGGATATCGTTATTGAGGGACTTAATGATTCTAAATCTGTTATGGTAATTACTAGTAATTACCAAGTAATAAGTCAAGAAATTCAAGATAGACTTGGTCGTGGAGTGACTCTATTACATGGTGAGGGTGGTTATTCAGGTCAAGAAACAAAAATTATCTTTTGTGTAATTACACGTATTGAAGAATCAAAACTAAAAAAAATAGTCTTTAGGAACGATAAAAATGCCTTTCTATCGATTGGAACAGTTAGTGAAGTAAGTGGAGCTAACTTTAAGAAAAAAGATATACACTAATAAACATTCCTTTGCAGAGTTTTCTGCAAAGGATTTTTTGTGTTATAATGACTATAAAGAGGTGGGAGTTATGGAAGAATTATATAATTATCTTATTAAGAGTGAGAAAGTTTATTTGTTAGAAAGAAGAAAAACAGTAAAGTGGTGGCATATGTTATTTGACCTTGTTGGATTTCTATATTTTTTGGGAGAATATGGAAAAGATAAGACTTATGATTGTTACTTAGTTAAGTTTGAAAAACATTGGGAAATACTAGTGTATAAAAAAGGAAAAGCACTAGAAAAAATTAAGCTTAAAGAGAAATTTGAATTGAAAAAGAAATTTCTTTGTGGAGGATATAAGTATACAGTTCACCATGAAATCACACATGAACTATACAACTATTTGAAATATTCATGCTAGTATGAGCAAAATTTGTCTAAATATGTTATAATAGACTGATAAATTTTTTAAAGGATAATAAAATGAAAATCAAAGAAATAATATTAGTAGAAGGAAGAGATGATACCAATAGGGTTAAAGAAGCAATAGATTGCGATACATTTGAAACTAATGGTTCTGCCCTTACTAAGAAAAAAATAGAACGATTAATCTTTTTAGAAAAAACAAGAGGATTAATAGTTTTAACAGATCCTGATTATGCGGGAAAAAGAATTAGAAGTATAATAGAAAAAAATATCCCTACGGCAAAACATGCATATATATCAAATAAAAAGGCCGTTGATAGTAAAGGGAAAATTGGAATAGAAGCTGCGAGCAAAGAAGATATTATAGCCGCTATTAAAAATCATTATACACCGATGGATGAGGTGAAAAATGATATAAGTAATGAAATATTGATAGAGTTAGGTTTGGTAGGAGGAACCACGTCAAAAGTCCTAAGAGAAGAACTTTGTGAAAGATTAAATATAGGTTACACTAATGCAAAACAACTACTAAATAAACTTAATATGTATAATATTTCTAAAGAACGTTTATTAGATGAGATGGAAAAAATAAGTAAAGGATTGAAATAATGATAGGAACACCTAAGAAAACTTTTGAAATACTAAAAAAACACGGATTCACATTTAAGAAGAGTTTAGGACAAAACTTCTTGATAGATGCGAATATCTTAAATAGAATCGTTGATGGAGCTGGAGTAAATGGAAATGTAGGAGTAATAGAAATCGGGCCTGGGATAGGTTCTCTTACAGAAGCATTAGCAAAAAAAGCCAAAAAAGTAATTTCGTTTGAAATTGATGGTAGACTTTTACCGATTTTGTCTGAGACGCTTGCAGACTATCCGAATGTCGAGATTATTAATAATGATATCTTAAAAGTCGATGTTGATAAAATAATCGCTGAAAAGATGTCAGATTGTGAAAAAATTATGGTAGTAGCTAACTTACCGTACTATATTACTACACCAATTTTGACTCATTTAATTGAGAACACTGAAAAGATTGATGGTTATGCAGTTATGATGCAAAAAGAAGTTGCGAATAGATTAAATGCGAAAGTAGGAACAAAAGATTATAACTCATTAACAATTTTATTAAATTACTATACAGATGTTGAGTATTTATTTACTGTACCGAAGAAAGTATTTGTACCTGCACCAAATGTTGAGAGTGCTGTTGTAAAAATTATGACAAAAGAAACTCGCGAATTTGAGACTGATGCCAAATTCTTTAAATTCGTGCGTTCATGTTTCGTTCAACGTAGAAAAACTTTACTTAATAATTTGATTTCAAGTTATGGTAAAGATAAGAAACAAGATCTGCAAAATGCTTGTGTAGACAGTGATATTGAACCTGGAAGACGAAGTGAAACTCTAAGTTTAGTGGAATTTTACAATTTATATAATAATTTAATAAATAACAGCCTAATTTAAAGGTAAAAAGATGGAAGAGTTAAAAACTATAATAACTGAGTTTAGAGAAAAAAGAGGTTGGGGAGAGTATGATACTTTAGAAAGATTTTCTAAAAGTATATCGATAGAAGCGGCAGAATTACTAGAACATTTTCAATGGAGCGAAGAAGGAGATGATATACAAGAGATAAAAGATGAACTGGCAGACGTACTAATTTATGCTCTTGCAATGTGTTATCATCTTAATGAAGATCCTAAAAAGATTATAAAAGATAAGTTAGTTGATGTCGCAAGACGTTATCCAGAAAAATAAAAGAGGTTGACTCAAAAGTCTTAAAATTTAACAAAGTTCATATGATAATATATAGATGCAGTGGTTTATTGATATCTAAATTCGCCTTGTAAAAGCTCTTTAGATATCTAATAAACTGTTCGGGGGTGACTCGACAAAATCGATTTCTACGAAATCACGATTTTTGAGTCACTCCCTTTTGTTATCAATAATAAATATCTATAAAAAAAGTAGTCCTAAATTTAGGACTACTTTTTAAAGTTTTTAATATTACTATCGACTAGTTTTAGTTTTTAGCACTGGTACTTCTTTACCTTTGTAGAACATAGCGTAAAGAACAGTTACTCCAATTGTTACTATTGCACAAAGGATGTAAATTCCTCTGTATGATAAGATTCCTTGAACTGTACCTAGTGCATATGGTCCAAATCCAAGACCAAGGTCTAATCCAATGAAGTATGTAGATAATGCAATACCTACTTTAGTAGAATCAACAAGTTTTAAACAAACTGCTTGTCCATTTGACATGAATGTTCCATATCCTAAACCGATTAAAGCACCAGAGAATAATAACATGAAGCTACCGTTTGTGAAACTTAACATTAATAATCCTAATGTTAAGAATACAAAACTTGGATACATAACTGCATTTTCACCACGTGCATCAAATACGCGTCCTGCGAATGGACGAGTAACTGTAACGATAAGAGCATATACTACAAAGAAGAATGCCCCAGCAGTAGATAAGTTTAAGCTATCAGCATAGATAGATAAGAATCCTAATACACTAGAGTAAGCTAAACCAACTAGGAATGCTACAGTAGAGATGAATAATACTTTGTATTCAATAAATGTATTTAAAGCCCAGCTGTTTAGTAATTCTTTTTGTTTTTCGTCTAATTCAATATTTTGAACTGGGAATAAGAAACAAGCAATTGTAACTGCTACAGATAATACGATTGCTAAAATAATAACTGCATTAAATCCTGTAATAGGAAGTAATAACATACCGATAAATGGTCCGATTGCAGCTGCTAAACTTGTACTTAATCCGTAGTAGTTGATACCTTCACCGTTACGAGATTTAGGAATGTAAGTTGTAACTATTGCATTAGCTGCAGTTGAGATAGTTCCATAAGCAAATCCATTTAAGAAACGAACAGTATCTAAAATAACAATGTTAGATGAAATTAGGTAAGCTGCTGTTGTGATTAAATAGATTAATGCTCCAAAACGTAAAATTTGTTTACGACCAACAATTTCTAATTTTTTCCCAATATAAAGTCTGGCAATAAGTGTACCGATAATATAAATACCAGCGGCGAATCCTGCTTGAGCAGCAGTAGCACCTAGTTGAGATGTTGCGTATTTTGCTGTAATAACTACGAAACAGTAGTAAATTAAAAATACGATAAAATTAATTGTAGTAATTGTTATAAATCCTTTATTAAATAATTTGTCTTTTTCTTCTATAGCTATCTGGCTATCCATAAAAATTCTCCTAACTTACTTTTTTATTTTTTAATAACATATATATATAATACTCCTCAGCAAATCTATTTTCAAGTGTAAATTTTCATGAAAATTATATATTTTCAATTTTATTTTCATGAAAAATACTATTTATTATAATTAATAATAAATGATGGTATAACAGGAACTAAAAGATTATATATGTGTATTAATATTTAAATATATATATTTTAACTATGAAAACGAATTATTTTCATAAGTTTCAAAAATAATTAAGAAAATACCTTAGTTTTTATAGTACAGCAAATATACATAAAACACCATTAATATCTTTTTAATATTTTTTTGAAAATATTCGTATTTACTATTTTCTTTACAAGCTAAAAATTCAAAGGTATTAATAATTTTAGATAAATTGTCAGAATCTTTTAATTTTTTTTGAAAAATATCTTGACAATAAAAAAAACTGTTGCTATAATGTAAACAAGAATTAAACGTAAAGGAGAAAAAAGATTTATGAAACTGTATCAAGTTGACACGCTACAATTAAATATTCGTTGGCAAAGCCACTAGATACTGAGTCGATCTTGTTTCTTTTTAACATAGATACGACTCTCAGGTGAGAAGTAAGTATCTATGTGGATTATTTGTGATGAAAAAAATGAGACCACATAGAAATATCTAGGTGGTTTTTTATATTAAAAAAATGTCGAGGGACCACTAGATATTATGCTAGTGGTCTTTTTCTATAGATACGCTTCTAAATTTTGATTACAAAAAATATTATTAAAGTAAAAAAGGAGATTATTAAAATGAAAATAAATAAAATTTTTGTAGCATTTGCGGTATTATTAGTTTGTGTATTAGGTTATGGTTACTTCTCTAGTAAGAAAGGTGAAGATACTAAAAAAGTTGATAATAAAGAGGTAAAAGTAGGGGTACTTCAATTACTTAGTCACCCAGCTCTTGATCAAATTTATAAAGGTTTAGAAGATGGACTTAAAAAAGAAGGATATGAAGTTGGCAAGAATTTAAAAATTGATCTTCAAAATGCTCAAGGTGATCAAAGTAACTTAGCGAGTATGGGTCAAAAATTAGTAACAGATAACAACGATATTTTAGTAGGTATTACAACACCAGCTACTTTATCTCTATCAAACGCAACTAAAGATAAACCAATCATTATGGGTGGTATTACTTATCCAGTTGAAGCAGGATTAATTAAAGCTGAAGATAAACCAGGAAACAACATTACTGGTGTTAGTGATAGAACTCCAATTAAACAACAACTTGAAATCATGAAAAAAGTATTACCTAACATGAAAAAAGTTGGTATTCTTTACACAGCAAGTGAAGATAACTCTGTAAAACAAGCTCAAGAAGCTGAAAAATTAGCTAAAGAATTAGGATTAGAAGTTAAAGTATCAACAGTAGCGAATACAAATGATATTCAACAAGTAACAGAAAGCCTTGCTTCACAAACTGATGCAATTTTTGTACCAATCGATAACACAATCGCTAGTGCAATGGCAACAGTAGTAAAAGTAACAGACGCTAAGAAAATTCCAGTATTCCCATCTGCAGATACAATGGTAGCTGATGGAGGACTTTTAGGACTAGGTGTTGACCAATATCAAATCGGTGTTGAAACAGCAAAAGTTGTTGCTAAAGTATTAAAAGGTGCAGATACTAAAGATATGCCAATCGTACTTGCTAATGAGGGTGTAATTTACTTAAATGAAGCAAAAGCAAAACAATTAGGAATCGAAATTCCAAAAGAAATTAAAGATAAAGCAAAAGTAGTAGATAAAAAATAACATTATTGATATTATATTATTAACAAACTATTTTAGGAAGTAAATATATTAAAGGAGCGGCTCATAAAATCGATATTATAAATAGTTGTTTATGAGTCGCTCTAAATTATATAATATCAATTTAGGGGAAAAATAAAAAAAGAGGTGTAAAATGGATTTATTTATTTCAGCGATTTCACAAGGAATGTTGTGGGGAATATTATCGCTTGGATTATTTATTAGCTTTAGAGTATTAAATATTGCAGATATGACTACTGAGGGTGCGTATCCATTAGGAGCTGCGGTATGCGTAATCTGTATACATAATGGAATTAATCCCATTATTGCTACATTAATTTCTATAGTAGCAGGAATGTTAGCAGGACTTGTAACAGGATTTTTAATTACTGTTTGTAAAATACCAAGTTTACTTGCAGGGATTCTAACAATGACTGCATTATTATCAGTGAATCTTAGAATTATGGGAAGACCAAATTTAAGTTTAATCAATAAAGATACGATTTTTAGTAAAATTCAGGGGTTAAACTTACCAACTCATTATGATACTGTACTTGTTGGAATTATTCTTTCTGGATTAATTATCTTAGCTATGTCTTTATTCTTTTCAACAGAATTAGGTCAGAGTTTAATTGCAACAGGAGATAATGAAAAGATGGCAACAGCTTTAGGTATTTCTACTAAATCGATGACGATTTTAGGATTAATGCTTGCTAATGGAATAATTTCTTTAGCTGGTGCGATTTTAGCGCAAAATAATGGTTATTCAGATGTTAATAGTGGAATTGGAGTTATAGTTGTAGCTTTAGCAGCGATTATTATAGGAGAAGTAATCTTTAAGGATGTAACTTTTACAACAAGATTAATATGTGTAATTTGTGGTGCGATTATTTATAGATTATTACTAGTTGGAGTGTTAAAATTAAATATTATTGGAGCTAATGATTTTAAATTAGTTTCAGCACTAGTTATTGCTATATTCTTAACACTACCTCAGTTAAAATTAAAAACTAAGAGAAAGGATGTATAGATCATGTCATTTATAAAAATTAATAAAATAGATAAAACGTTCTTTCCAGGTACGATTAGAGAACAACATGCATTAAAAAATGTTAGTCTAGAAATTAAAGATGGTGATTTTATCACTATTCTTGGTGGAAATGGAGCGGGGAAATCAACTTTTCTTAATGCACTAGCTGGTTCTTTTTCACTAGATGGTGGTGAGATTTTAATAGAAGGAAAAGATGTAAGTAGTATAGTGGAACATAAGAGAGCAGGATTTATCAGCAGAGTTTTCCAAAATCCTTTAGATGGAACAGCTCCTCGTATGACTGTTGCACAAAATATGTCTTTAGCACTTCGTCGAGGAAAAGTGAGAGGATTTAAGCCTGGAACTACTAAAGAAGATAGAGAACTATTTAAAAAGTTATTAGCAACTTTAGACTTAGGTCTTGAAGATAGATTAGATAGTGAAATGGGTCTATTATCTGGAGGTCAACGTCAAGCTATAGCACTTTTAATGGCAACTATGACTACTCCAAAACTTTTACTTCTTGATGAACATACAGCGGCACTAGATCCAAAAACTCAGAAAAAAATAATGGAACTTACTCGACAAAAAATTGAAGAGAAGAAATTAACAGCTTTAATGATAACTCACAATATTCAAGATGCGGTAAAATATGGGAACAGAATAATAGTTCTTCACCGAGGAGAATTAGTTCGAGATATTAGCAAAGAAGAAAAAGAAAAACTAGATGCAAAAGCATTATATGAATTACTTTATAATTTAGAAGAAAGTGAATAAAAGTAACGAAAGCGACTTAGATATGTGATTTTATAAATTACTAATTTAGGTCGTTTTTTCATTTTAAATTCATTTTTTTGTTTTAGAATGTAAATTAAATTATAAAGGTGGAGACTCTGCAAAACAGATTCCTCCTAAATCACGATTTTTTAGTCACTACCTTTACATTTACATATGAATTAAGTAAAATATAGTAGAATTTAGTACGAGGAGATTGTTATGAAAATACTTGTTGTTGAAGATGAACGCGATTTGAATAGAATAATTACTAAGCACTTAAAGAAAAATAATTATAGCGTAGATAGTTGTTTTGATGGCAGGGAAGCTTTAGATTTTGTAAGTTATAGTGAGTACGATTTGATTATTACTGATATAATGATGCCAAATGTTGATGGTTATGAGTTTATAGCGAGACTTCGTGAGAGTAAAAATAATACACCTGTTATAATGTTAACAGCAAAAGACACATTAGCGGATAAAATTGTCGGCCTTGACAGCGGAGCTGATGACTATATAGTTAAACCATTTGAGTTTGATGAGTTATTAGCTAGAATAAGAGTTTTAATGAGACGAAACTATGGTTTAGCGACTAATGTTATTCAAGTTGATGATGTTGTTTTAGATATTTCGAAAAAACAAGTGTTTAGAAATGGTCAAAATATTGGTTTAACTGGTAAGGAGTATGAAGTATTAGAATACCTTATGAAAAATAAGGAAAGTATCTTGAGTCGTGATCAAATTCTTAACCACGTTTGGGATTATGATTATGACGGGGCTTCTAATATAGTAGATGTTATTATTAAAAATATAAGAAAAAAATTAGATAACGGTACAGATAAGACTATTATTTACACTAAAAGGGGGTTAGGATACTTTGTTAAATAAAATTAAGAAATTATCGATATTTCCATTTAGAAAAGTATCGCTGACTTTTAAAATCACTTTATGGTACACAACATTTATAGTTTTATTAATAGGATCACTGATAGTTGGGACATTTTTAGTTAGTGATAGTGTTGTTGAAAAAAATAGTGAAAAGAAATTGATAGAAGAGGTGGCTGAAATTTCAAGTGGATCTGATAAGTTCACCCCATATGAAGATGGAGTAGCCTTATCAGTTTATGATAAAGATGGTAATCTTGTTGCAGGTTCTGTACCTAGAAATTTCAAAGTTAATGATTTTAGTCTAGGAGTAATTTCTGAATATAAAGATGTTAATCATAATAAATATCTTTACTATGATTCGGAAACAAGTTCGGCCCGTTTAGGAAATGGAAAATATGTAAGAGGAGTCGTACAAATTACTAATAATATTAATGGTTGGATATTGCCACTAATCATGAGTATAGGAAGTCCATTCGTTATATTAGTTATAATGTATGGTGGATATTTAATTATTAGAAGTTCATTAAAACCGGTTAGAGATATGACTGAAACTGCTGATACTATTGCAAAAAGTAATGACCTTAGTAAAAGAATTACTATAGAAGACGGTACTGATGAAGTGCATAAGTTAGGTAAAGTTTTTAATGAAATGTTAGAAACATTAGAAAATTCCTCAAAAAGGGAACGTCAATTTAGTTCAGATGTATCGCATGAACTTCGAACACCAATTTCTGTAATAATGGCAGAAAGTGAATATGGAGCTAAGTATACAGATTCTGTAGAAGATGCGAAAGAATCCTTTGATGTTATTGAAAGACAGAGTAAGAGAATGACATCTATGATAAATCAAATACTAGAATTAGCTAGATTAGATAGTCGTTTAGAGATTCCAAAAGAAGAAATAAACTTGTCGGAACGAATAAAATATACCATAGAAGACTATAAAATCTTATTCGATAATAAAAATTTAAAACTAATAATTAATATAGAGGAAAATATTACAGTATATGCTAATGAAGCGCTAATTATGAGGATGATAGATAATTTGCTATCGAACGCCTTAAAATATGCTGAAACAGAAGTAGCAGTATGTTTAGCTAAAAGGAATAGAATTATTCTTGAAGTTGCTGATGATGGAATAGGAATAAGCGATGCTGAGAAAAAACATATTTGGAATAGATTTTATAAAGTAGATAAATCTAGAACTACAACAGAGGATAATTCTTCAGGGTTAGGGTTATCTATTACGAAAAAAATAGTAGAATTACATGATGGTAAAATAGCTGTTTTAGATAATAATCCAAAAGGAACAAGATTTGTAGTGAATCTTTAAAAAACGAGGGAAAGTGACTCGAAAATCGTAATGTAAAAATCGATTTTGTTGAGTCACTCCTTTTTTATTTTACAGAAAATTATATATTAATATGAATCTTCATTTAAGATTCATAAAACACAGATATAATAAAAATATCTTAAGAGAAGAATAAAAGTGAAATCTTCATTTAGCATTCATAAAACGAAGATATAATAAAAATATCAAAAGAAAAGAACAAAAATAAAATTTTCATTTAACGTTCATAAAAGAAATATAAAATTAAGAATATAAAGAAAAAGAGGTAAATTAAAAATGACAAAAAATATTAATAACAACGAAATCGAAACAATTGAAGGTACTTACGTCGAAACTATCGAAAACGACAACCAATATAATGAACAACCTAAAAAAACTAAGAGGAATTTTCTAAAACCATTAATTATTGGAGTGTTAGCTGTAGTAGTAACGAGCGGAGTTGGAGCTTATGCTTATGATAAATATGAAATTGCGCAAAGAATTAAAATTCAAGATGCTTACTCTAATATTAAAATGAATGTAGGAAACCAAACGGCTCAAAATAATAATACTGCTAATAACAATAATAGTAACAATGGTTCAAATAGTGATAACCAATCAACAAATGTTCAAAATAATAACAATAATAATACTCAACAAAATGTACAAAATGCAAAATCACAACAAGAAATACGTTCAATAGTAGCACAAGCTATTTCTACTCCTGAGCAAAACATTAACTTTGTTAAAGTTAGACCAAAGTATGAAGATGATTACGCACCACAAAACAATGGTATGCCATTATATGTTTATGAGGTTGAAGCACGTGCGAATGGATTAGAGTATGATGTTGTTGTTGATGCAGTATCAGGTAAAGTTTTAAAGGTAGAGATAGATAATTAATAAAATAATAAACTGATAATCTAGAAATAAAGATCTAGGTTATCAGTTTTTTCGATATTTGGAGATATCTAAACAATTAATTATTACTTTTTAATTGATTACTTCCTATTGTTGTAAATATAATATCCAATGAAAATAGCCGCTATTAAATATAGATTGAAGTTAGGATTTGCAACGTAGAAAAGCATTGCTTTATATGAAAGTCTCATAAATAATCCTTGGATAATTGACGGAGCAAAAAGTAAAATTACAATTACAGAATTATCCATTTTCTTCGCTAGTATTATTATAAATATTAATACAAGTAAAAGAATTAGAATTGCTAAGTATTTATTTATAATAATATTGAATGCTGTTGGGAATTTAAAAGGATTAAAAAATATCAGTAATGCTATTAATAGTACTAAAATTGTAATTATTGTACTTTTGGTACGTTCATCGAGTCTGCTTTTATTTGTGTACATAAATATATAACTTAAATAAAATCCACCGAAAATTAAAATTCCAACTAAAGCCGCTTCTAATAGATTTAATGCCATAAATGGATTAGCCAAAATAGGCGTAAGATAAAAAAGTAAATATATACCTGTTGCTATTATTAAATTACGTTTGAATATTGTCATATACGCTCCTTAATTATTTTAATAATGATGATAGACCATAAGCTATAAATGAAAAAACTAATATAATAAGTATTAAAACTAGAGCACTCGAATTAAAAATGAAAAATAAAGGAAGTGCTAGAATAGTACTTAATACGGGTATAAATATAGTTTTTTGAATAAAATATGATATTAATAGTGTTATAGCAAATGAAGTGAATCCATAAACTAATATTAAAATGAAACCAGCTTTATCACTAGTGCCATTATAGAATTTCAAAAAAAGTAGTGGGATAATATAGTAGAAAATACTAGTAAGTAAAAATATCCCTAAAAATGTTTTTCTTTGCATGGTAAAGTCTCCGTTTATCTTGTTTTTATTATTGTAATATTTTCTATAATAGAAGTCTAGTAATATAAGAGTTTTAATAAAAAAAAAATTTTTAAAGGAGGTAAAATATTTTTGGATATCCCTTGTTAAAATGAAATAATTAGAGTAAAATAAATATAATAATATAACAAAGGAGAACTATAATTATGTCAAAAGTTCATGTATTTGATCATCCATTGATCCAACATAAATTATCTTTTATTAGAGATAAGAGAACGGGTTCTAAAGACTTTAGACAACTTACTAATGAAGTAGGTTCTTTAATGGCTTATGAAATTACTCGTGATCTTCCATTGGAGGATGTTGAAGTAGAAACTCCAATTCAAACTACTACTTGTAAACGTCTTGCAGGTAAAAAGATAGTTTTTGTTCCAATTCTTCGTGCAGGATTAGGAATGGTTGATGGTTTAATGAATTTAATTCCATCAGCAAGAGTAGGACACGTAGGTTTATATCGTGATCCAGAAACGCTTCAACCACATGAGTACTTTGTAAAAATACCAAATAATCCAGAAGAACGTCATTTTATCGTTGTTGACCCAATGTTAGCAACTGGTGGTTCAGCTATTGCTGCAATTGACTCACTAAAACAACGTGGAGTTAACGATATTAAATTTATGTGTTTAATAGCAGCACCAGAAGGTGTAAAAGCTTTACATGATGCACATCCAGATGTAGATATCTATATCGCAGGATTAGATGAAAAACTAAATGATCATGGGTATATCGTACCAGGACTAGGAGACGCTGGAGACAGAATCTTCGGAACAAAATAACATAATAATAACAACATATTTTTAAACAATTTAGATAAAATTTAAGAAATTGCTAGAAAATATTATAAAATAATATTATAATATGTATTAAGTATTTCTAATTTTATATTACAACAGATTTAGAAATATAAAAGATACTTAAGAAAAGAGGTGAGGGGAATATATGGAAAAACATACATATCTTATTACCAAATTATTTGGCTATGATATAACGGTTAATATTCCTAGTGTAATCACAACTTTAATAACAGTGTTGCTTACCTTTATTATAGTGATGTTTCTAACTAGTAGAATTAAATTAAGACCAGATAGTAAACGTCAAAATGCAGCTGAGTTACTTGCTTATTTCGTTAGTGATAATGTCATCAAAGGTAATGTTAACTGGAAAAAATATGGTAAAGGATTATGGGCAACAGCTCTAACAATTATTTCACTTGTTGCAGTAGCAAATACTATAGGTGTATTAATAGAAGTTAGTTACAATGAAGTAGTCTATGTCAACTCTGTAACTGCGGATCCAACATTTACTTTCTCTCTTGCATTATTAGTGATTGTCTTTACTCATTTTGCAGGAATTAAGTATAAAGGAGTTAAACACTATTTTGGTACATATACTTCTTCAGGTATAGGTATTACACCGTTCAAGGTTATTGAAGAGTTCACAAATTTAATGACTTTTTCAATGCGTTTATTCGGTAATATCTATGCAGGTGAAATATTATTAGCACTATTAGCTACACTTACAACAGTAGGATTCTTTGGTGCAATAGCTGGTATGGCAGGTCTAGTAGTATGGAAAGGATTCTCTCTATTTATAGGACTTATCCAAGCATATATCTTTACTGTCTTAACATTCATTTATTTATCACATAAAATTAGTGATGAACATTAATCTTTTTAAACGCACTATATGTGCAAAAATCTAATAATTAATAAAATTCATTTATTATCCAAGGAGGAAAATATAATTATGGTAGAATTAATTGGAGCAGGTTTAGCAGCAGGTTTAGCAGCGGTTGGTGCTGGTATCGGTAACGGATTTTTATTCGGTAAATTTATCGAAGGTGTATCTCGCCAACCAGAATTAGAGTCAAGATTAAAATCTAATGCTTTCGTATTATTCGCACTTGTAGAAGCAGTACCTATCTTAGCTATCGTTATTTCATTCGTTATCTTAGCTAAATAATTTAGTATAATACTGTGAACAAAAGAACTATGAAGAATAGGAGCATTTAGTAAATGGAAAATTTAGTATTTTTAGCTACTGAACACTCTTCTCATCAAGGTTTTAATCTAGGAAATATGGCTATTAATATAGTAGCTGTGTTAATCTTATTAGTATTACTGAAAAAATTTGCTTGGGACAAACTTATTGATATGTTAGATGAGCGTCAAAGATTAGTTGAAGGTCAACTTGATGATGCTGCTAGAAATCAAAAAGAAGCATTAGTTTTACTTGAAGAAAATCAAGAAAAATTAAAAAATGCTCAACAAGAAATTAAAGTTATGATGGAAGATGCTCGTGAACAATCTAAGATTGAAAAACAAGCTATTCTTGAAGAAGCTCGCAAACAAGCAGAACAATTAAAAGTAAATGCTCAAAGAGATATTGAGGATGAGAAGAAAAGAGCGCTTGAAGAAATCAACAGACAAATTGCTGATTTATCAGTGCTTGTAGCTTCAAAAATTTTAGAAAAAGAATTAGATGACTCAACACAAAGTGAATATGTTGATAAAGTCATTAAAGAGGTAGGGGTGAAATAATGAGTAAGTCAGTATTAGCTAATAAAATTGGATATTCATTATTTGAAGTTGCAAAAGAAAATAACGCATTAGAACAAGTAGCTAATGAGTTACCAGAAGTTGCAAAAGTTATTAATGGAAACTCTGATTTTGTTACATTGATGAACAACCCTAATTTAGAAAAAATAAAAAAAATTAACTTGATTGAAGCATCATTTGCAGGAGTAAACAAATATGTTGTAAATGTTGTGAAAATCTTAGCAGGAAATCTGCAAATCTCATTAATAAATTTTGTTTTAGAGCAATTTACTGAATTGTTTAATAAACATTCAAATAGCGTTGTTGTAAAAGTTGAATCAGCTTCGCCACTAACTGAAGTTCAGTTAGAAAATCTAAAAGAAAAACTTAAAAATGAGTTACAACTAGAAAAAGTAGAACTTAATAACCTTGTAGACAAGAGTCTTCTAGGTGGACTTAAACTTACTTACAATAACAAAGTAGTAGATGCTAGTGTTAGAGCAAAATTAAACGCTATAAAGTCAAAAATTTCTACAATCTAGAAGAAGTTGAAACAAGGAGGGACATAAATGGCTATTAGAGCTGAAGAAATTAGTTCATTACTAAAATCACAAATAGAAAATTATCAGTTTGAAGTTAAGTCAACAGATGTCGGTACAGTTATAGAAGTAGGGGACGGTATAGCTCGTGTATACGGTCTTAATGAAATAATGAGTGGTGAGTTAGTTGAATTCACTAAAACAGGGGTTATGGGACTTGCTCAAAACCTTGAAGACACAAATGTTGGTATCGTAATTTTAGGACCAACAACTGATATTAAAGAGGGAGACGAAGTTCGTCGTACTGGACGTGTTATGGACGTTCCTGTTGGTGAAGAATTAATAGGACGTGTAGTTGATCCATTAGGACAACCAGTTGATGGACGTGGTCCAGTAAATACTACAAAACGTCGTCCAATCGAATCTCCAGCAGTTGGGGTTATGGGACGTAAATCTGTATCAGTTCCTTTCCAAACTGGTATTAAAGCGATCGATGCATTAGTACCAATTGGACGTGGACAACGTGAGCTTATTATCGGGGATAGACAAACAGGTAAAACTGCAGTAGCTATCGACTCAATTTTAGCTCAAAAAGGACAAGATGTTATTTGTATCTATGTTGCAATTGGGCAAAAAGAATCTACAGTACGTAGTGTTGTAGAAACACTTAAAGAACACGGTGCGCTAGACTACACTATCGTAGTTACAGCATCAGCATCTCAACCAGCACCACTTCTTTACATTGCACCTTATGCAGGGGTTGCTATGGCAGAAGAGTTTATGTTTAATGGTAAAGATGTAGTAATCGTTTATGATGACTTATCAAAACAAGCAGCAGCTTACCGTGAGTTATCATTACTATTAAAACGACCACCAGGTCGTGAAGCATACCCAGGGGACGTATTCTATTTACACTCACGTCTTCTAGAGCGTGCAGCTCGTGTAAATGAAGATTTTGGTGGAGGAAGTATCACTGCGCTACCATTCGTAGAAACACAAGCAGGTGACATTTCTGCATATATTCCAACAAACGTAATCTCAATTACTGATGGACAAATCTTCTTACAATCAGATTTATTCTTCTCAGGTATCAGACCGGCGATTAACGCAGGGCTTTCAGTATCTAGGGTAGGAGGATCTGCGCAAATTAAAGCTATGAAAAAAGTATCAGGTACATTACGTCTTGACTTAGCATCTTACCGTGAGTTAGAAAGCTTTGCTCAATTCGGTTCTGACTTAGATCCAGCAACTCGTGAAAAACTAGAACGTGGTAAACGTACAGTTGAAGTTTTAAAACAAGACTTACATAAACCAATTCCAGTAGAAAAACAAGTTATGATTCTTTATGCTTTAACGCACGGATTCTTAGATGATGTTGAAGTTAAAGATATTCACAGATTTGAACAAGAATTATATGCGTACTTAGATGCTCATGAAAATGAAGCAGTTAAGCACATTAAAGAAACAAAAGACTTACCAGCAACAGAAGTTATGGATGAAGTAATCGCTGCATTCAAAAAAACTTTTGCTTAAGATGAGAAGTAGTAGAGTAAAGGTGGTGAACTAATTGGCGTCACTAAGAGATATTAAAAACAAAATCAATTCTACAAAGAAAACTAGTCATATTACAAAAGCGATGGAGATGGTTTCCACTTCTAAACTTTTAAAAGCACAATCTAACACACAAAGATTCAATCCTTACATGCAAAAAATGCAGGAAGTGATGGGAACAATTTTTGGTAAAGGAGCTAATATCAAGCATCCTATGTTAGAAAAAAGAGAAGCTAAGAAAACTCTTTATGTGGTAATTACTAGTGATAGTGGTTTATGTGGAGGATTCAACTCTAATATCATAAGAAATTTTGTTAATACTGTTAACGAAAGACATAATGATAGCGAGTATGGAATTGTAGCTATAGGTAACTATGGTGCAGAATTCTTCAGAAAAAATGGCTATAATGTAGTTGATAGTTATAGAGATATACCAGATGAGCCAAGTTTCACACAGGTTAAGGAAATTACTAATAAAGTTGTAGGTTATTTCATAGATAAAGAATATGATGAAATCTACTTACATTACAATCACTTTGTTAGTATGATTCAACAGGTTGTAACTGAAAGTAAAGTTCTTCCTATAGAAAATACAGATCAATTCGCAAATTCTGATGAGCAACCTACAGGAGCTTATGAATTTGAACCTGGTGAGGCAGCAGTACTAGATGTAATACTACCACAATATGCTGAAAGTATGATTTACGGAAGTATATTAGATAGTAAAGCTAGTGAACATTCTGCAAGAAAAACAGCAATGAAAAACTCAACTGATAATGCAGGAAATATTATTGATACACTTACGATTAAATATAATCGTGCAAGACAAGCTGCAATTACACAAGAAATTACAGAGATTGTAAGTGGAGCAGCAGCAACAAAATAGTAATGAGAAAGGAGAAGCTATTAAGTTAGCAAACAACATATGAATAAAGGTTATATTCTCCAAGTTATGGGACCTGTAGTAGACGTAAAATTCGAATCAGGGCATATGCCTAATCTATTAAATGCTTTAGAAGTATTTATAGAAAAAGGTGATGGAAAAAAAGAAAAATTAGTTCTTGAAGTTTCTCTAGAAATTGGTGATAACGTAGTTAGAACAATTGCGATGTCATCTACTGATGGATTAAATAGGGGAGCAGAAGTAGTAGATACAGGAGCGCCAATCACAGTTCCTGTTGGTAACTACACATTAGGTCGTGTGTTCAACGTATTAGGTGAAGCAGTTGACCACGGTGAAGAAGCAGGAGCAGAAGTTCGTAAAGATTCAATTCATAAAGAAGCTCCTACATTCGAAGAATTATCAACACACGTTGAGGTTCTTGAAACAGGTATTAAAGTTATCGACTTACTTGCACCATATATCAAAGGTGGTAAAATCGGTCTTTTCGGTGGTGCTGGAGTTGGTAAAACAGTTCTTATCCAAGAACTTATCAATAACGTTGCACAACAACACGGTGGTCTTTCTGTATTCACTGGTGTAGGTGAACGTACTCGTGAAGGTAATGACCTTTACTACGAAATGAAAGATTCTGGTGTTATTAACAAAACAGCCATGGTATTCGGACAAATGAACGAACCGCCTGGTGCTCGTATGCGTGTAGCATTAACAGGATTAACAATGGCGGAATACTTCCGTGATGAAGAAGGACAAGACGTACTTCTATTCATCGATAACATCTTCCGTTTCACACAAGCAGGTTCTGAGGTTTCTGCGTTATTAGGACGTATGCCTTCAGCCGTTGGTTACCAACCAACACTTGCTACTGAGATGGGACGTTTACAAGAACGTATTACATCAACTAAAAAAGGATCTGTTACATCTATTCAAGCGATCTATGTACCAGCCGATGACTATACTGACCCGGCTCCAGCTACAACATTCGCTCACTTAGATGCAACAACAAACCTTGAGCGTTCATTAACAGAGATGGGTATCTATCCAGCCGTTGACCCATTAGCTTCTACATCAAGAGCATTAGCTCCAGAAATCGTAGGAGAAGAACACTATCAAGTTGCGACTAGAATTCAAAGAACTCTTCAAAAATATCGTGAATTACAAGATATTATCGCTATCTTAGGTATGGACGAGTTAAGTGATGAAGATAAGAAAACAGTTGATAGAGCACGTCGTGTTCAATTCTTCTTATCTCAAAACTTCCACGTAGCAGAACAATTTACTGGTCAACCTGGATCATATGTTCCAGTATCTGAATCAGTAGAAGCATTCAAAGGAATCTTAGATGGTAAATATGACCATATCCCAGAAGATGCATTCCGTCTAGTTGGTGGAATTGAAGACGTATTAGAAAAAGCTCGTAAACTAGGAGTAGAAGTATAATACAAATAGGAGGTAAATAAATGAATACTTTAAGTGTAAGCATTGTTACTCCTAATGGAGAAGCTTATAGCGCAAAAGAGGCTTCTATGGTTGTATTAGGGACTACGAGTGGACAAGTTGGGGTAATGGCCAACCACGTTCCAATGGTTGCATCATTAAAAGTGGGACCATTAAAAGTAGTTTTTCCTGATGGCAGAGAAGAATATTTAGCTGTAAGTGAAGGATTTGTGGAAACACATAAAGGCGAAGTAACTATTATAGTTCAAACAGCAGAATTAGATAAAGATATTGACGTTGAACGTGCTCAAAGAGCATTACAACGTGCAGAAGATCGTCTTGCTAAAAAAGAAGATAGTCTTGATGTAAGACGTGCAGAACTGGCTTTAGCTAAAGCTTGTGCTCGTCTGAAAGTATCTGGAAAGTAAAGAAAAAGATATAGTTCATTTTATTTGAACTATATCTTTTTTTTATAATTTTAAAGAGATACCTCGGAGATAAAATGCTTTATCTCCGAGGTAAAAGTGTATTAGCTATTTTTTCTACGTTTTAATAGTATAGTTGCAGCGAATAATGAAATTCCCAATAAAGTTAAAGCTTTATTAGTAGTTTCTCCAGTTTTAGGAAGTGTTTTTGGTGCGTTTTTAGGAGCTGATTTTGCTCCTTTTGCATTTATAACTGTGAATTTTTTCTCTTCTTGTACTGCAGAAGTATTAATATCTTTTTCATTAGATGCTAATGCTGTTTTAATTTTTGCTATAATAGCAAACTTACTAAAGTGATTTACAGTAAATTGTAAATTTCCACCTGTAGTACTTGAAGGTATTAATTCAATAGAATTATCATCTTTTAAGTGATATACAAGTATTTCTTTATCTTGCTCATTCTGAAGTAAAGCTATGTGAACTGTTCTTGGTACATTTAGTTTAACTGTTTTATTATCTTTTTTTAATTCTAAATCAACAACTCTAATAGATGAAATTTTATCTTTATTATTAATTTCATTATTTTTATCATTTATTATTTTTGCTTTTAATTCTTCTAAATCTATTTTATTAGTAATATCAGTTGCTTTAAAACTGATTTCTTCAGTATGGTTAGAATTTAGTTCTACACTGATATTTTGATCTTTTGATTTAATTACAACAGTTGTTGTTTCGTTGTTGATAGTTAGTTCTGGAAGCTTTGGAACACTAGGTGCTTTTTCTGGGTTTCTAAATTCAGAAACATTACCATTTTTATCGACAATAACTTTATTTCCACTTGTTGAAAGTTCATTGACTTTACCAGTGAAAGGTTTAAGAGCTGCAGTAACAGGAGCGTCATCAGGAGTATTGAATTCAAAAACATTGCCATCTTTTCCGACAACTACTTTATTACCATTTTCAGAAAGTACGTCAACTTTACCAGTGAAAGGTTTAAGAGCTTCGGTAACAGGAGCATCGGCTGCAGTGTTGAATTCAGAAACATTTCCATCCTTATCTACTACTACTTTATTACCATTTTCAGAAAGTCCATCAATTTTACCAGTGAAAGGTTTAAGAGCTTCGGTAACAGGAGCATCAGCTACAGTGTTGAACTCAGAAACATTTCCATCCTTATCTACTACTACTTTATTACCATTTTCAGAAAGTCCATTAACTTTACCAGTGAAAGGTTTAAGGGTCTCAATCATAGGAGCATCAGCTGCAGTGTTGAACTCAGAAACATTTCCATCCTTATCTACTACTACTTTATTACCATTTTCAGAAAGTCCATCAATCTTACCAGTGAAAGGTTTAAGAGCATCAGAAACAGGAGCGTTATCAGGAGTGTTGAATTCAGAAACATTGCCATCATTATCAACAACTACTTTATTACCATTTTCAGAAAGTCTGTCAACTTTGCCAGTGAAAGGTTTAAGAGCTTCAGAAGTAGGAGCGTCAGCAGGAGTGTTGAATTCAGAAATATTTCCATCTTTATCAACGACTACTTTATTGCTGTTTTCAGAAAGTCCGTCAACTTTGCCAGTGAAAGGTTTAAGAGCCTCAGCAACAGGAGCATCAGCAGGAGTGTTGAACTCAGAAACATTACCGTCATTATCAACGACTACTTTATTGCTGTTTTCAGAAAGTCCGTCAACTTTGCCAGTGAAAGGTTTAAGAGCCTCAGCAACAGGAGCGTCAGCAGGAGTGTTGAACTCAGAAACATTACCGTCATTATCAACAACTACTTTATTACCATTTTCAGAAAGTCCGTCAACTTTTACAGTAAAAGGTTTAAGAACCTCAGCAACAGGAACATCAGTAGGAACTGAATATTCATATTTTGTACCATATTCATTTTCTCTTACTTTATTTCCAGTTTCCGAAACAACTGTTTTTCTAATGTTTGGGTGCATTATGAATTGATTATTATCTTGGAATAATTGTCCCATTTCAAGAAGTATTTTTTCTGAATTATTCTTAGCAGCAAACATAACCCCAAGAGGAAGATTATTTTCACTCTTATAAACTGGTAAAGATATAGCAGGATTACCTGTTAAGTTGAATAACCATGTAAATGGAGTACGTTTCATCATTGGTTCCCATTGTTTTACAAGTAGATTGAATCTCTCTTTTGGATCTTTTATTTTATTAATATTATAAAGTTTTTCTTCAACTTCTGGATCTACATAAGGATCTACTTTTTTATCATTTGATGGAGCTGTAACAGCATTTGTTGCCATTAAGAATAAATCATATTTTTTATAGAACTCGTTCATTTGATTTATATATTCCGACATTGGTTTTGCAGAAGAAATATCAGTGTTAGCAGTTTTTCCTCTAGTCGCAGATGTACCTAAAGCATAAGTAGCAGGATCTAAATCGCGTTTATTCTCTTCGGTAGCTACTTTTGCAGGAGCAGTATATGCACCACCAATGGCTCCGATAGTGTAGGTTCTGATTCCTTCGTAACCATCGATAGGGAATTCATTTACTTCTTCTACAGTGAAGCCTTATTTTCTAAGAAAATCAACAGCTTTAAGAACAGCTTTTTTCCCATCTTCACTTAATTCAACATCTCTTAATGGTGTTTTAAGAGTATAAGCAATTTTTAATTTTTTCAAATCAGTTGGAACTTCTTCCAGAGTTTTTGGTTTACTAATTTGTGTTTTATCAAAATATGCCTTAGCATCTTCGATAGTTTTTACTAGAGGGAATTTTACTACATGCCCAGTAGGTTTTAAACCAATTAAACCTGTCCATGAAGCAGGGATACGAATTGAACCACCAGCGTCACTACCGCTTGCAATTGATACCATTCCACTTGCTACAGCACCTGCACTGCCTCCTGAAGAACCACCTGTATTTCGACTTGGATCCCATGGATTACCAGCAGGTCCGAATAACTTAGAGTCCGTAATATTTCTAGTTCCTAGTTCAGGGTAGTTAGTTTGTCCAAGTATTACAAATCCAAGTTTTTCGAATTCTTTTGAGACAGCTCCACTACCTTTAGATACTTTACCTTTATTAAAATAGATACCATTAGAAGCATCACCATCTTTTAGTAAATCTAATCCTTTAATTAATGTAGGAACTCCTAAGAATGGTTGTTCTTCCCAATTTACAGGATTAGCAGCAAGATTACCTGCTTTTACTCTCTCGTCTATTTCTTTAGCAGTTCTATATGCTTCATCAACGATAGCTTTAGGAATTTTTCCATTTTCAGTAGTAAGTACAGCGTTTAATTTAGGATTTTCTTCTGCGATAACTTTATATGCTAAATCAACTAACTCTGTACTTGTTACTTTTTTCTCACGAATTAGTTTAGCAAGTTCAAGAGCACTTTTTTGTTTATACTCTGCTACAGTAAATGGGATTGTAGGTTTAGAAGATGTGTTTTCTTCAGTATTAGTAGTAGAAACCTCACTATTATTACTGGCTACATTAGGCTTAACATCTGTAGTTGAAGATGAATTTGTAGCAGTGTTAGAAGTTGGGGTTTCAGTAGTTGAAGTTCCGTTATTGCTAGCTGTATTATTAACTGGTGCAGATACTGTATCACTGTTCTCATTAGCATGAGCTTGGTTGTCATTTGCTAAGACAGGAAATAGCGTAGTAGCTGCAAATGCTGGTATAAGAACGTATTTTAGATTTTTCTTTTTCATTTTTGACTCCTAATTTAATGAATAATAAATAAGCTGTTATATGCTTTGCTACTTAATTATACTCTGATATTCGCTATCAATCAAGGAAATAATTTTATGAAACGGAAAAATATTGATGTTGTTTATTAATCTATAAAATAAAATTTAAGAAAAGTAGAGATGATTTAAAGAAAAAATAATAACTACGGCTGATTTTTAGAAATCAATCGTAGTTATAAAAAAAATATTTTATATTAATTATTATTTTTGCGTTTTAATAATCCAACTAGAGCAAGAAATGCTAACCCTATTACTGATAGGAAGCTACTTGTATTTTCTCCAGTGTTAGGTAGAGTTTTAGATGTGTTAGGTGTTGATAAATTAACTTTTGCTGTGTTCATATTTGCTAACTTATTCTCTTCTTTAGGAGTTGGAGTTTGTGATTCTTCAGATTTAGCAGGAATAGTACTTGTTTCATTGTTAATCTTAGATGTTGATGATTCTGAAACAGTAGGTGCGTAAGTAGGAACTGTGTATTCAAATTTAGTTCTGATTTCAAGTTCTCCTGCTTTGATTCCATTTTCTGATGCAGTTGTACTTCTAATACTTGGATTCATTTTGAATTGGTGTCTATCTTGGAAGTATTGACCAATCTCTAAAAGAACTTTTTCTGAATTGTCTTTTGCTGCGAACATTACACCAAATGGTAGATTTTTATCACTTAGATATGTTGGTAGTGAAATCGCAGGATTTCCAGATAAGTTAAATACCCAAGTATATGGAGAACGTCTTGTCATTGGTAACCATTGTTTAGTTAATAAATTAAATCTTTCTTTTGGATCTTTAATCTTGTTAATGTTATATAGTTGTTCTGCAATATCTGGCTCTATATATGGATCTACTTTTTTATCGTTAGATGGAGCAGTGACTGCGTTAGTTGGAACTAAGAATAAATCGTATTTTTTATAAAACGCATTCATTTGATCTATAAATGTAGATAGTGGTTTTACTGAAGAAACATCAGTATTTGCATTTGGTCCCATATATGAAGAAGTTCCTAATCCGTAAGTTGTAGGATCTAGTTGACGTTTGTTTTCTTCTGTTACGTTTTTAACAGCTGCAACATAACTTTCTTCTCCAATACCACCTACAGTGTATGTTTTAATTCCTTCATATCCATCGATAGGAAATTCTTTAACCTCTTCAACAGTAAATCCTTCTTTTCTTAGGAAGTCTACTGTCTCTAGAATAGCTTTTTTACCAACTTCACTTAATTCAAGATCTTTAAGTGGAGTTTTAAGGGTGTAGGCTATTTTTAATTTTTTCAAATCTTTTGGTGGTTCTACTAATGTTTTTGGTTTGCTTAATTCAGTTTTTTCGAAGTAAGCTTTAGCATCTTCAATAGTTTTTACAAGAGGGAATTTAACAACGTGACCAGTTGGTTTTAGACCGATAAGTCCAGTCCATGAAGAAGGAATACGGATTGATCCTCCCGCATCACTACCACTAGCTATAGGTACCATACCACTAGCTACAGCACCGGCACTTCCTCCTGAAGATCCTCCACTATTACGGCTAGGATCCCATGGATTACCAGCAGGTCCAAATAATTTAGAATCTGTGATATTTCTAGTACCTAGTTCTGGGTAGTTAGTTTGACCAAGTATAACAAAACCTAGTTTAGCAAATTCTTTTGCCACAGGACCACTTTCATCAGCAATTTTACCTTTGTTCAGATATACACCATTAGTATAGTCACCATTTTTTAATTGATCCAGACCTTTAATTAAAGCAGGTACACCTAAAAATGGTTGGGCTTTCCAATCAACAGGGTTAGCAGCTAGTTTCCCTGCACTAATACGATTGTCAATTTCTTTAGCAGTTCTATATGCTTCATCAACAATAGCTTTAGGAATTTTTCCATTTTCAGTTGTTAGAACTGCATTTAATTTAGGATTCTCTTCTGCAATGACTTTGTAAGCTAAGTCAACAAGTTCTGTACTAGTAACTTTTTTCTCACGAATTAATTGAGCAAGTTCTAAAGCACTTTTTTGCTTGTATTCAGCTACAGTAAATGGAACTTTTGGATTAACAGTTTCGTTGTTAATAACATTTGTACTATTAGTCGACTCAATTTTAGCTGCTGGAACTTGCTCTACATTGTTAGATGGACTAGCAGGAGTAGTAGCTGTTGTTTCTGCAACATTGTTAGTAGTTGGAATATTAGCAGGTTTTTTGCTAGTAGTTTCTGGTTTACTTACAGTTGAAGTTGTAGTAAATTTATCCTCATTAGCTTTTGCTTGATTATCGTTAGCTAAAACAGGGAATAGTGCAGCAGCTGCAAATGCTGGTATAAGAACGTATTTAATATTATTTTTTTTCATTTTTAACTCCTATTTTAAAATAAATATTTAAATAAATGATTGAAGCTTTGAAAAAGCTTTCTATTAATGATTATACTCCGATAATATTTTTCAATCAAGAAAATGATTTTAAAAATAAAAAAAAATATAAGTGACTTAATAATATTTTTAAATTATATTTTAAATCACTTATATTTTTTATTTATGGTAATTTGTTATTCTTTTAGATTAGTATCCTTTAAGTGCATTTAGACGAGCTTCAGATTGTCCTTTAGCATCTTTTTTCTCACCTTTATATACTGCTGATTCCCATGATCCGTACAGTGGGTTAGGGAAGATTATGAATTTTTCACCAAATTCAGCTTTTAATTGTTCAAACATTTTATCTCTATCAGGTTCTGATGTAGTAGAGAATTCAGCGAAGTCTACTAAGTTATCTCCAAATAACATAACTAGGTTAGTATGTTTAATAACTTCTTGTCGACGTCCTTCTTTAGATTTGTCACCTTCTTTTTTGAACATTAGGTGATCGCGCCCTTGAACTGGAATACCTTGTGCTTCAAGGTTTTTGATAGTAGCATCTACTTGTGAATCAGTTCTGTCAGAAATGTAGTAAATTTGAACTTTATTTTTGTCAGCAAATTGTAAGAATTCTTTAGCTCCAGCTACAGGTTTAGCTTCGGCTTTTTGAACCCATTCATCCCAACTTTTCGGGTTGAATGCAGTTCCATCTTTAACATTTTTAACTTGATATGGAACGTTATCTAATACTGTTTCATCTAAGTCTAATACGATTGAATAAGGTTTATCAGTAGGTTGTTTTAGTAGTTCTTTTAATCTACTAGTAGCAACATTATAACCTTGTTGGTATAAAGCATCTACTTCAGCTGCGTTTTGATACCATAAAGCACCCATTGTATTTTCTCTAGATCTAAGCTGATCATAAGTAAGAGTTATCTTGTTATCTCCACTCTTATTTTCTTCTTTTTTTTCTTCAGTTTTTTGTGCACATCCTGTTGCAAGAACAACAGTTGCTAAAACTGATGAAATAGTCATAACAAATTTTTTATTTTTCATAATAAATATAGCTCCTTTTATTGTCTACAATAATAAGTATAATTTATAAATTAGGAAATTTCAATATGAAATTATTTTTTAAAAATTTATAATTTAAATATTTTAATATAAAATATTTAAATTAATGTTGAAAACGATTTATAAAATGATAATAAAACAAAATTAGTATTATTTTTATTTTAAGAATAATGATTTGTATTTTCTCGATTGAAATACAGAATTTTATATGCTATACTGAAATTAGGTGTTTTGAAACGCTTACTATAAGATTTCTTATAGGTAATCACAATTAAATAATGAATTAAAAAGTTTAGTTTGTCATATAATTTTACTTAAAAGAAATTCAAGTTGTAAAAGGGATGAGCATATGAGTTATCTTATAGGAGTAAAATAATTAACAGGGGGAAAAACACATGACAATAAAAGTTGCTATTAATGGTTTTGGTCGTATTGGGAGATTGGTCTTAAGACAGATTCAGGCTCAGCATGCAGATGATATTGAGGTTGTAGCTGTCAATAGATCAAGAATGAGACCGATAAATCAAATAGTTTATCTGTTAAAATATGATACAACGCAAGGACCTTTTCCAGGGACTGTAGAAGAAGGAGAGGGAGCGTTTATCGTAAATGGTAAAGAAATTAAAGTTTTTGGAGAACCAGATCCAGAAAATTTACCATGGAAAGAGTTAGGTGTAGATATTGTTCTAGAATGTAGCGGACGTTTTAACAGTAAGGATAAAGCTGAAGCGCACATAAGAGCGGGAGCTAGGAAAGTACTACTTTCTGCACCAGGTGGCTCAGATGTCAAAACTATTGTATATAATGTTAATCATGAAATATTAACTGGGGAAGAAACTGTAATCTCGGGTGCATCATGCACTACAAACTGTCTTGCTCCAATGGCAAAAGTATTACATGATAACTTCGGTATTGTACATGGTTTAATGACAACTATCCACGGATATACAGGAGATCAGCATACTTTAGATGGATCTCATAATAAGGGAGATTTTAGACGTGGAAGAGCAGCAGCAGAAAATATAGTTCCTAATACTACAGGTGCTGCTAAGGCTATAGGATTAGTTATACCAGAGTTAAATGGACGTTTAGATGGAGCAGCTCAAAGAGTACCCGTTCCAACTGGTTCGTTAACAGAACTATTTGTAACAATTGAAAAAAATGCTACAGTAGAAAAAATTAATGAAGTTATGAAAAAAGCAGCTAATGAATCATATGGATATACAGAAGATCCTATAGTATCTTCTGATATAATAGGAATGAGTTATGGTTCGTTATTTGATGCCACACAAACAAAAGTTATTGGACAAGGCGAAAATCAAATGGTTAAGGTTGTTTCTTGGTATGATAATGAAATGTCATACACTGCACAACTAATTAGAACGTTGAGATATTTTGTAAAATTAGTATAGAATATAAATTATAAGGCTAGGAATCTAAAATGGTTTCTAGCTTTTTTGATTTCCATTATTATTTACTTAGTTATTTACTAAAAAAATTATTATTTTTCTGAATATAATGATAATATGATATTTTTTAGTTTTTGATTGTGATATTACAAAGAAAAAGGTAATTAAAATAAAAAAATTACTTTATTTAAACTTTTCTATATAGATAGAAGGGGTGTTGAAAAAGCACTTATATTGCTATAATATAGTAGGTGTAATACAACAAAAAGTATAAAGTAAATCTATAAATATGGAGAAAAAGTATGAAAAATTTATTTAGTAGAAAAGAAGTATTTTCAATTAGAAAATTTAGTATGGGAATAGCTTCAGTAATGATAGCTTCAAGTTTAGTTGTTTCATCTCAAGCTAATATACAATTATTGAAAGCGAAAGAAAATATAGAAGTACAGGCTAATAAAGATATTAATATGCGTGTATTAGAAAGAGATGGAGGAGCAGTAATTGAGTTAGCTGCAACTAAAGACCTAACAGATATAGATGTAAATGTTATGTTAAATGGTAATAGAGTAGCTTCATATCATATTGCAAGTATAAAAGCTGGACAAAAAATAGAAAAGAAAGTAACTAAAGAACAGCTAGAAACAATAAAAAAATTAATTTCGAATGGGAAAAAAACTTTACCTAATACAGCAATAGTGGAAAGAAGTGCTTCACAAACAATTAATATTGCAGGTAATAGATTAAGAGTGGATGTTAAGTATCATGTAGAAGATAATTCAGTACCTGAAGCAAAACAAGAGAAACCAGAGGAGAAACAGACGCCAGAAGTTAAGACAGAAAAACCAGAAGTAACTCCAACGCCAGAAGTAAAACCGGAGCAACCGAAACCAGAGGTAAAACCAGAGCAGCCAAAACCAGGAGTAAAACCAGAAGTAAAACCAGAGCAACCAAAACCAGAGGTAAAACCAGAGCAGCCAAAACCAGAAGTAAAACCGGAGCAACCAAAATCAGAAGTAAAACCGGAGCAACCAAAACCAGAAGTAAAACCAGAGCAGCCAAAACCAGAGGTGAAACCGGAACAACCGAAACCAGAGGTGAAACCGGAACAACCGAAACCAGAGATGAAACCTGAACAACCGAAACCAGAAGTAAAACCAGGACAACCGAAACCAGAGGTAAAACCGGAACAACCGAAACCAGAGGTGAAACCGGAACAACCGAAATCAGAGGTGAAACCGGAGCAGCCGAAACCAGAGGTGAAACCGGAGCAACCGAAACCAGAGATGAAACCGGAACAACCGAAACCAGAAGTAAAACCAGAGCAATCAAAAACAGAGAAACCAGTTCCAGGTGAACAACCAGGCAACGTATCTGAGACAACTAAACCTAAAGGCCAAGAAAATAGTGATAAGGATGAAGAAGTAATCATTAACGATCCAGTTCTTAAAAAATTAATTAATAAAAACTTAAGCAGTGAAAGAGCTGATGATCAAAAAATAACTAAAAAAGAACTTGAATCTCTAAAAGAACTTAGTTTAAGGGATAAAGAAGGAAAAAATATACTTACTACAACATCTTTAAAAGATACACCAGAGTTTAAATTTATTCAAACACATGGAATTAAGAATTTACTAGGATTAGAAAATGCAGTAAATTTAGAAAAACTAGACTTAAATGAAAATGAAGTAAGTGATTTATCACCAATTGCTAAATTGAATAAATTAACTAAATTATCATTAATAAGAAATAGGATTTCAGATTTACAGCCATTATCAGAATTAACAAATTTAGAATACTTAGACTTATATGCTAACAAGATAGAAAATATTTCACCTTTAGCCAAACTTACTAATTTAAAACATTTAGACCTTCATAATAACAACGACCAAACAGGTGACCCTGTTCATCCAATTATTAGTGGGGGAATAAAAGATATTTCAGTAGTGAAAAATCTTACTAAATTGGAAATGTTATCACTTGGAAGTAATAATATTTCAGATATAACACCAATTAAAAATCTTACTAATATAAAGGATTTAGTATTAGGTGGGAATCATATTAGTGATTATTCGGGACTTGAGCAGTATATTGCCGATAGAGTAGCTAAACAACAGGAAGGTGAAGGAAGTGTTAGTTTCGCAGGGCAAAGAATAAATTATGATAAAACTGTTGATGTTTCTAAATCAAATGTAACAATAGACAGTCCATTTAAAGGCTTAAATGAATTAGGTGAAAAACTAGCGAAAGTATTCGAAAGTGATGAGCCTATTAATCTATTCTCAGAAGTCACTACTAATGTCGACGGGGTAAGTGCGACTTATAATCCAGAAACATCAAAATTTGATTTTACATTTACAGAGGAATTCTTAACTAAAAATCAAGGTAAGGTAGTTCCTATTAACTTAAAAGTAGGAGTTGGGGATTATGCTTGGAATGTGAAAAATATTAAACTAAACATTAAAGAAAAATTATCAGAACCTAAAAAATTAGTCATTGATGATTTAGTTGTAACAAATGAAAATAAACCTGTAATTGATAAGTTGACATACATACTAGTTAATAAAAAAAATGACAATGAAGTAATTGAAAAAAATACTAATAAAGGCATGCTTAGTGGACTGGAACTTACTAAGGATGAAGTTTATACATTATCTTTAAATGATAATGAGAAATATCAAATGGAAGATATTGATGTAGTAGCAAAAGAAGAGGATGGATTCTCTGTATTATACAATGTAAAAACTAACGAAATAATACAAAATTTAGAAGTAAAAAAAATAGAAAAAGAAGAAACACCTGAGGATGATGTAGTTACATTGGATGGTATTACTGCAAAAGTGACTAATAGTTCAGGTAAGCCAATTAGTAATGTTCCATTTAGATTGTTTGAGTATGATGGTATTATTCCAAATATTGTAAAACAAGAAAAAACTGGTGAAGATGGTACATTAACATTTACTGCTAATAAACTTAAACCTAATAAAAAATATGAACTAAGAATTGAAAAAAGAGACTCAGCATTTAATAGAGAGAATGTTATATTTACAACTGATAAAGATGGAGAAATTGTAAGTATTGATAATAAAGCAGTTACCGAAGAAACTACCGGAGTAATTGACTTTAAAGAAGAAAGAAAAAATGATAATGAAATTAAAACTGTTAAATCGTACTATAAAGTAGTAGATGAAAATGGAAATCCTGTTGAGAATGTTGAGTTATCTGTTAATGGTATTAGAACGAAAATTACAACATTGAAAAATGCTAGATCTAATAAAAATGGTATTGTAGAGTTGGATTTAGAAACTAAAGTGAATGGTGTAGATTACATAGTAAATGTATCAAAAAATGATCAATTCAACTGGGAATTCAGACCGGATTCAGTGAATTTAAATGTTTCTGAAGAAGGAAAAATTTCTTACAATGATTTGAATAAAGATTATACATTAGAAGATTATAATGGTACTAAGATTCCAGTATTTGTGGTGAAAAAAATAGATTTAAATTATTTGAAAACAGATTTAAAAGAAAAAATCAAAGAAGCGGAAGCAGAATTAGAAAAATCACCTAATAAAGAATTAAAAGATATTGTAAATTCAGCTAAAGAAGAACTCGCTAAATCTGAGACTTTACCAATTTATGTAAAAGGGTATATTGGAAACTTGACTACTGTATTAGAAAAAATTAAAAAATCAAAAGCAGATGAGAAACCACTAAAAAAAGGTGTTATTCCTGAAATGTTAGTTAGAAATGGAAAAACTCCTGAATTAAACGAGGTGACAGTTGAGTTTATTAATAAAAATAATCCTAAAGATAAAGTAGTCGCTGTAAGTGAAAATGGTATGTTATCTAATGTTCAGTTAACTGTTGGAGAGGAATATACTATTAAGGTTAAAGGACAAGGAATCGAAGTATTCCCTACTAATCTTATATTAAAAGAGGAAGAGGGAGAATTCATCCCATATAAAGTAGGAACAGATGAATTTTATGATTCTATAGATTTAGATGAATTAAAAAAAGAAGACAAACCAAAAGAGGATTTAAGTAAAATACGTGGTGAACTTGAAAAAGTAGTTAGTAGGGAACTAAGAACAGAAAAAGGATACATCGCTAACGAAGGAAATCAACCAGCAAATAATGCATGGATTTTTGCTAGAACAGAAGCAGAAAAAATACTTAGAAATCCAAATGCTACTAAAGAACAATTGGAAACTGCTATTTCAGACTTAACAGAAAAAACTAATGCAGCTATTATTGGAAGTGAAAAAACAAAAGTTAATAAATTGATTTTAGCTTCTAATAAAGAACATGAAGATAAGTTGAAATTGAGAGCGGAATTAAAAACAGCTAAAACTATTGAAGAAGTTAATGCTATTGCTGAAAAAGTAGGAGGGAAGGTAACACCTCCTAGCGGAAATAATACAGAAACAAAACCGGAAAAACCTGAGGGAAGTAATATAGAACCAACTCCAGAAAAACCAGGAGAAAATAATACAGAAACAGCGCCGGAAAACCCAAAAAGAGAAGATGGTAATATAGTGTCTATTAAAGAAGCAATTGTTCAAAATAAATTGCCAGGTAAAGGTGGATTGTTATTACTTGATGTGGAAGTTAAAAATACAGATGTAAACAAAGTAGGACTTGTTGCATATCGAGATGGAAAAAAAGTAGATAATGTGACGATAGATAAATTTTTAACTGAGTCAACTAATAAAGTAAGTTATACAATTACTGTTCCAAAAAATGAAAGTAATAAAGTAGTTAATTACAAATTTGTAGCTGCTATAGATGGAATAGAAACAGATAAATCAATAGAAAAAATACAAGAAGCATTCGTAGAAGATGCTAGAATAACAAATTATTCGCTAGAAAATGAAGTTCTCCAAGGAGGAGGATTAGGTACTCTAGTTTTAAAAGGGGATAATTTGACCACAAGTAATGTGAAAATAAGAGTATTTAATTCTGATTCAGTGGAAGAGAATAGTTCATTAACAAGTAGTGTTGTTTATGAAAAACGTGGTAATGATCTTATAGCAAAAATAAATTTTCCAGAGAATAACACAAATACATCGAAATCATACAAAGTGAAATTATATCAAAATGGCAAAGAGGTTAATATTACAACATTAGACAAAAGAGACAGAAGAGATAAGCCCACATTTACGGTAGTGGGTAGAAATCAAGATAGTACAAAACCAGTATTATCAAATTTGACAATTACATCATATAGAACTAGTGGAACAGGCGCTGTAAATGATGGAGTAGAGAAAACTGAAACTACAGTAGCATCGAATCAAGTTAGTAAAAAAACTGAGGTTCACTTATATGGAGCTAATTTGAATGAGGTTAAAACAAAAGTTAAAATAGTCGATCAAAATGGAGTAGAGTGGCCTATCGAAGGTGCTGAGAGTGATTTAATTAAGATGGTTTTAGCAGGTAAAAGCGGTGTGAATAATGGTATCCTTGGAAATGGAACATTCCAAATTGCTGAAATAATATTACCAGGTAATTTAAAAGAAAACATGACGTTTACTTATACATTTGCGGTGGATGGGGTTAATTTTGACACCTCTCATCAAGTTCGAGCTATTGTAGAAAAAACTGGTGGACAGGTAGTACCAGAGGTAAAAAATATAACATTTAAATATCAAGATGAAGCAGGTAAGAAGATTGCAGAAGACAAGATTTTAAAAGTATATGATCACTTTCCAGTTTCAGTTGGGAAAGCCGATTTAGTAGGATATACACTTGCTAAAGTAAAAGATAATAGTGCTTTAAATAGCCGTATTGGGGATAAAACAGAAGTAACATATGTGTATAAAAATTCTGAAGGAAATTATACAGTAGTAGAAAAACCAAAAGTTGAGTCTCCAAATAATGGTATACAGCCAGCAGTAAGTGAAGATATTGAAAGACTAAAAACTAAACTACAAGAATTAGTTGCTAATGATTTAAGAATAGAGACTAATTATAAAATGAATGGTACAGCTCAAGAGAAAGCATGGCTTAAATCGAAAGAAAATGCTGAAAAAACATTAGCTAAAGTTGATGTTGATAAAAATGAATTAGAACTTAGAATTAAAAAGCTAGCTAGTGCTATAGATATTTTAAAAGATGAAAATTCTAAAAATAATAGTGTTGTAGAAAATACAACTCCAAGTAATAATTCAGTAACGGGAAGTGAAGAATTGGAGAAAGTTAGAAGTGAAGCGAAAAGCAAAGTACTAAATTCTGAGTTTATTCAAGATAAAACAAAATATTTCAAGAGAATCAAAGAAGCAACAACTGTTGAAGTATTAAAAGTACTTATCTCAGAAATAGAGAAACTAAATAGCAATGAGGGTATAGAATCTAAACCTGAAGAGAATATATCAGAAACTACCGAACAACTTAAAACGAAGTTACAAACATTGGTAGATAATAATTTAATAAAAACTGAAAAGTATACTCAAGCAACTCCAGAATTGCAAACTGAGTATAGGAAAGCAAGAGCTTTTGCTAGAAAATTGTTGAATGAAGATACTTCTAAAGAAAAATTACAAGAGCAAATAAAAGTCTTAGAAACTGTTATTAAAAAAATCACAGGATAATAAAAATCATCGACTGAAACAATCAAATTTCAGTCGATATTTTTTATATATTAATAAGTCTTAGTATTTTATCATAATATGAGTAGTTATTTTCTAAGATATTTTTTTCTTCTTTTACAAGTTCAGGTTCATCGGTAATAATACCATCTGCAGAGCTTTGTAAGTATCTAGTAATTAAAGCTGGATCATTTATTGTCCAGACAAAAACTTTTTTGTTTTGTTTTTTAGCTTGTTCTACTAGACGATCTCTGTATGAGAAGTCTTCTATTACGAAAAAATCGACATTAGTTTGGTGAAAGTTTCCAAATTGAAGAGGGATTACATAACCAGTTTCTAAATTTGGTTCCTTTGTTTCAAGTTCTTCCATAACTTTAGAATTAAGTGACATGAATTTATAATTTTCAAGTTTTAATCTTTTTATTTCTTCAATAAGAATGTCGATGTAGTTACTTGGTTCACCACCATGAGGTTTTAGTTCTATTACTAAATTCATATTTAAATCCTTAGCTTTATTTACAAATTCTTCTAAAGAAGGTATTTTACTAGTATGGTCTCCTTGTTTTATTTGTAGACCAACAACCTCATCGAAGTTCATATCTTGAACTCGTTTATTAATACCTGCAAGTCTTTTAAGGTTATAGTCATGTATTACAATGAATTTATTGTCTTTAGTTAGCAATATATCTAATTCTACGTAATTAGCTCCGACTTCAGCCGCACCTTCAAGAGCTTCGATAGAATTTTCTACTCCCTTTGCGACATATCCTCTATGAGCAATAGTTTCAATATTTTTGTTGACTCCATTTCCATAAATATTAAAACCATTAATAATAGCTGCAATAACAATTATTATAGTAGTAAAGGTTGCTACTAATCTAGATTTTTTCTTATTTTCATTAAGATTATTAACTAGTTCTTCTGATATTTCGTTTTGATCTATTAGCACAGTAACTAATGAAGTAATAACAGTTATTTTTGAGAGTACCCCTATAAAGAAGATAATTGCACTTATTGCTGAGAAAAATAAGGTTTGAACTATAGGATTACTACCATCCTTATCAACATAAATACATAAGAAGGTGATAACACCGATTAAAATTACTGCAATAATGATGTATATTGTTTCAAATAATATAATAGTGATTACAAGTTTTCTTTTACCGGTTTTTGTAAGTTCCCAGCTCCTTTTAATACTATCGAGTATATTCTCATCTCCAACAGCTGTAAGAGGAAGTGTGAAAATTAATCTAAGATTTAGATAAGCAAAAACTATCATAATTGTTCCCCAAATAATAAGTCCACTATTGGTTTTCATTATTTCACCGCTTATAAACTTAGGAATAAATAAGTTTTTAGCTAAAACAGATTTTACCCCTAGATTAACAGTAGGGATAGTAATTATGAAATAAATTATAAAAAATAGAGTTTGATATCCTGCCAAATTTTTTGTTTTATTCCATGCATTTTTTAAAATCTTTCGATATGAATATTTCTTATCTGTTAGTTGTCCGTATATCGTAAATGTCAGTATAGAAAATTCTATAAACATAAAAAATGCAACGATAAGTATTAAAAGATTAAGAATTATAAAACTATAGGGGTTAGTTAATATATGAAGAATATTATTCTTGTCAAGATGTTCTTCACCAGCGAGGGTAAGTGCTAGTTGAAAAACTCTAGCGATTAACCATAAACCACATACAAGAATTAGTTGAATTATAGCAGCTATTGAAATGTATGTGAATTTATATCGATTAATGTTTGTAAAAACACTAGTAAATAGATTTTTAATTGAAAAATCCATATAAGCCTCCTATTTTATAGTTATTAGATTATAACAAAAATAATACTTTGAAGCAAGGAAGCTACTATTTATAAAAAATATGGTAACGTTACTTTTTCCTCTTGACAATTTGATATTAAGAGGTGTACAATAAAAAGTAACGTTACCATTAAATTCTGGTGAATGTTAAAAGTCGTTATATAAAATTAAAAAATAAAAAAGGAGAAAGAACTATGGACTTAAAAAAAGTTATAAAAGAAGTTGTTGAACATAGTGGTGGTCAAGAAAACTTACGCTCTGTTGTTCACTGTGCAACTCGTCTTCGTTTAGAATTAAACGATGAAAAAAAATATAATAAAGAAAAATTAGAAGATATCGAAGGTGTTAAAGGTGTATTCTTTAACAATGGTCAACTTCAACTAATCTTCGGAAGTGGTCTTGTTCAACAAGTTTACGCAGCATATAATGAAGTATTCAAAGGTGCTGCTTCAAATAGTGAAGAAGATTCAAGTGAAACTGTTAAAAAAACAAAAGGAAATCCACTTCAACGTTTTGTAAAAATGTTAAGTGATATTTTCGTTCCAATCATTCCAGCAATCGTAGCTGGTGGTCTTTTAATGGGTATCAATAACGTATTAACAGCTAAAGATTTATTCTACACTGGTAAATCAGTTATTGAAGCTAACCCAGGTATCGCAGGACTTGCAGACATGGTTAACGTATTTGCAAATGCGCCGTTCGTATTCTTACCTGTATTAATTGGATTCTCTGCTACTAAACGTTTTGGTGGGAATCCATATTTAGGAGCTGCTCTTGCGATGTTAATGGTTCACCCAGATGTAATGAACTTCTATACATTTGGTAAATTAGATCCATCTACAAACCAACTTCTTGCGCCAGCTTTAGATATCGTTAACCAAAGTGGTCAAGCTGTAGAAGGTCTTCAAAGAGTTACAACTCTTGGGTACTGGGATGTATTCGGATTTAAGATCGCTAAAGTAGGATATCAAGGAACTGTATTACCAATTCTTGCAGCTGCTTGGTTATTAGCGACAATCGAAAAATTCTTACGTCGTGTAACTCCATCATGGTTAGATAACTTAACTACACCATTAGTTTCATTATTCGTAACTGGATTTGTAACATTCGCATGGATGGGACCTGTACTTCGTGAAGCTGGTACTTTACTTGGTCAAGGATTACAATGGTTATACATGCAAGGTGGATTCGTAGGAGCAGGTATTTTCGGTTTATTCTACGCACCAATCGTAATCACAGGATTACACCAAAGTTTCTCAGCTATCGAAACTCAATTACTAGCTGCAACAGGATTAACATTTATATTCCCAATCGCATCTATGTCTAACGTAGCACAAGGTGCAGCGGTTCTTGCGGTATTAGTATTCTCTAAAAACACAAAAATGAAATCAATCTCATCAGCATCTGGTATTTCTGCTTTACTAGGTATTACAGAGCCAGCTATGTTCGGGGTTAACTTAAGACTAAGATATCCATTCTACGGAGCTATTGCAGGAAGTGCGGTAGGAAGTGCATGGATTGGATTAAACAAAGTATTTGCATCTGCATTAGGTGCGGCTGGTCTTCCAGGATTCTTATCAATTCCTGCAAATCACTGGTCAACATTTGGTATTGGTTTAGCATTATCATTCATCGTTTCATTCTCAGTAACAGCATACTTCTTCAAAACTAAGAAGGAACTTGTAAATGCTAGCTAATAACTGGAAACAAAATCTTCATTTAGAACCTACTAAAGGTTGGCTAAACGATCCGAATGGATTAGCTTACTTTAAAGGTAAATATCATATTTTTCACCAATATTCTTATGAAGTAGAAGGTGGATTAAAACTATGGTATTACTATACTAGTAGTGATCTAAAAAATTATGAAGATCGTGGCGTATTCCTAACACCAACTATTGAAGAAGAAACGCATGGTGTATATTCAGGAAGTGCCAATATAGAAGATGGAAAGCTAGTCTTCTACTACACAGGGAATGTGAAATATAAAGGAGATTATGACTACGTTCATGAAGGACGTGGTCATAATACCATATCTTTTGAAACGGAAGATGGAATTAATTTTACTGAGAAAAAATGTTTATTAACAACAGACGATTATCCTAATATGTCAAATCATGTTAGGGATCCAAAAATTTTTGAAAAAAACGGAAAAAAATATCTAGTGCTAGGTGCTAGAGATAGTAATGATTATGGATGTTTATTAGTATATGATAAAGATACTCTTAAACCGTATAAAACTATTTATTCAGAAAAAAATCTAGGATTTATGTGGGAATGTCCTGATTATTTTGAAGTAGATGGAAAAGAAATATTTATGTTCTCACCTCAAGGTATTACAAGAATGTACCCATATTATGAAAATGTGTATCAAATTGGATATTCTGTAGTTGAAGATGGAATTGAGAATGTTGATAAACTTGATAACTTCACATTATTAGATTATGGACATGATTTTTATGCAGCACAAACATTCTTAGATGAAGATGATAACCGTGTTTTAATAGGTTGGATGTATGTACCAGATAGTAGCTATACAAATCCGACTGTGAAGTTTGGTTATCAAAACTGTTTAACTGTACCTCGTGTAGTAAATTTCAAGGATGGTAAAGTTAGACAAACGTTACACAAATCGGTGAAAGATTTATTAGGTAACGATATTAAAACTAATGACTTTAACAAAAATACATGGTATTATAAACAAGAACATGGCGATAAATTTGAAATTAGCGTAGCTGATTTTAAAGTAAGCTATGATAATAAAGAATTGAAAGTATCTTTTGGAACTAGTGGTTATGGAAGAGATGATAGAAAATATAAACTGGATTTAGAAAATGTGGAAATAGTATTTGATAGTTCATCTATAGAATTATTCGCAAACGATGGATCTTTTGCACTTTCAACAAGATTCTACCCAGAAAATCATAATGTTAATATTTTAGCCACTGATTATTTAGCAAAAGAACTTGGAACAATTGAAATTAGAGAGGAGAACTAAAATGGCAGTTTTATGTATAGGAGAAATGCTAATTGACTTTATTGGTGAAGGTGTAGGAACAATCGATAAAGTAAAATCATTTAAAAAAGAGGCTGGAGGTTGTGTAGCTAACGTTGCGTGTGTTGCGCAAAAACTAGGACATAAGAGTTATTTATTAACATCACTTGGACAAGATGGTTTTGGTGATTTTCTAGAAAATACTTTAAAAAATGAAAATGTAGACTGTAGATATGTAAGCCGTAAAGCTGATAGTTTTACACCATTAGCATTTGTTTCTTTAGATGAAACTGGAGACCGTTCATTTAGTTTTTACTTTAAAGGTTCATCAACATTAAGAATTAGTAAAGAAGATGTTGAAAAAGTTGATTTATCGGAAATTGAAGCAATTCACTTCGCAAGTATTGCTATACAAGAAGAATCAAAAGATAGCCATCACCTATTACTAAAAAAAGCTAAAGAAGCTGGCGTGCTAATTTCTTTTGATGTTAACTTACGATTCAATCTTTGGGATGATCATAGAGTATATCTTGAAACTATTAAAGAATTTTTACCTTATGTTGATGTTATCAAAGTTGCTGATAATGAATTAGAATTCTTAACTGGAACTACTAATATCGAAGAAGCTTTGAAAAAAGACTTTAGCCACATGAAAGTTGTTCTTTATACTAAAGGAGAACATGGAGCAGAAGTTTATTATGAAAATCACAAAGTAGTAACTGAAATACCTAACATAAAAGCTGTTGATACAACGGGGGCAGGGGATGCTTTCGCTGGTTCATTCTTATCGAAACTATTAAATCATGAAAATCTTAATAACATTTCAGAAGAAGAATTAGCACAAATGGCAAAATTTTCGACAAACTACGCTAGTTTAACAACTACAAAAACGGGTGCAATTTCAAGTTACTTAACTGAAGAAGAATATAATAGTCTAATATAATTTTTAAAAAATAAGTCCTAATTAGGGCTTATTTTTTTCAGGCTGTTGACAAATGCAGAAACTGCATGAGTCAGCAGCCTATTTTAATGAGAAAAAGTGCTGAAAATGTTATAATATAAGTATATAGAGGGGGTTTTTAGTATGTTTAATAAAAAAGAAAATATCAAAGATGAAATAATATTAATGACGTTATCAGAACTAGTTCCTACAAATCACTTTTTAAGAAAAGTAGCCGAAGCAATTGATTTTAAATTTATTTATGATTTGACAGAAGAATACTATAGCCACACATCAGGTAGAAATTGTTTAGACCCTGTAGTATTATTCAAATTAGT
>NZ_JAQMFS010000005.1 GCF_028308085.1 Gemella haemolysans | reverse complement strand
ACAGTTGTACCTTCTGGTAAGCCTGTTTTGTCTACACTGTCTTCTGCGTTTGGTGCTGTACCGTTATCCACTGTTTGTGGTTTTGGTTGTGGATTATAATCGTCTTTTTGTGGCGTTACTTCTACCGTTACTGTCACTTCTTCCGTACTGTTGTCTGGATATGTGATTAATACTTTTCCTGGTTTGCTTCCTGGTGTTGTACTTGTATCTGGTTTTTCTACCCATGTGTACGTTGTTCCACTTGGTAAGCCATCTGTGTTGATACTTCCTTCTGCACTTGGGTCACTGCCGTGTTTAGCGGTTTGTCCTGGCTGTTTCGCAGTTGGTGTGAATGTGTCACTTTGTTTCTTAACCGTGATTGGTACTTCAACTTCGTCTACTGTTCCATCTGGGTACGTTACTAACGCTACTGTTGGATGACTTCCTGGTGTGTTGACTACTGGTGTTTCTTTCCATGTGATTGTCGTTCCGCTTGGTAAACCTGTTTTGTCTACACTGTCTTCTGCGTTCGGTACTGTACCGTTATCCACTGTTTGTGGTTTTGGTTGTGGATCATATTTTCCTCGCATAGACCAAACTGTAATATTTACTAGCATTGATGTAGAATTTCCAGCTTTATCTCTTGCGATTATAGTTACACCATACATCGTATTGTCGGATTTAATTTTCGGTACTTCTTGTACACCCTCCTTGAAAACAATTGTTCCAGTAGATTCATCAAAAGTTAAGAATTCAGGTAGATTTCTTACTTCAATCGTAGCAATTCCAATTCCATTTGCATTGTCTTCTGCTTTAATCTTCATCACAGGTAAAGTTTTATCTAATGCCATTATTTCCCAGTTTTTATTTTCTTCTGGCGTTAAAATTGTCGGATCTGTCACATCTTTGACTTTTAACGGAATCGTAACATCTTGTTCTGAACCATCAATATATGTTACTTTTGCTTGTATAGTTTGATTTCCATATGTTGCTGTATTGATTGGTGATTTTGATTCTACTTTTGCGATTTTCGCATTACCATTTTCATCTTGTGCATTAGTCGCATTAACTGCTCCTTTTAACATATTAGATGTTACTTCTTCATTTTGATTTACTTCGATTTGTGTTCCAGTCGCTGTAAATTCTTCGCTTACTTTTCTTACAATTACATTTACTGTAATTACATCTTTCGATCCATCTGGATAAGTGATTTCTACTTCACCTGTTGTTGAACCTGGTGTATTAACTACCGGCGGTGTTTTCCATATCACCGTTGTTCCATCTGGTAATCCTTGTTTATTTACACTATCTTCTGGATTTGGTATTTGTCCATAGTTTACCGTTTGATTTTCTGGTTTTGTTGTTCCATCTTTAAATGTTACTATCGCAGTAATATTTTGATCTCCATAGTTAGCTGTACTGATTGATGATTTAGGTACTACTGTTGAAATCTTATCAGTTCCACTTACGTTTCCTTCTTTCGATGTAGCCGTTACTTTTGCTTTTAAGTCACCGTTTGTTACTGGTGTGTTTTGATTTACTTCGATTTCAGTAGCTGTAACATTATACTCGTCACTAAGTTTATTTACATTGACTTTTACATTTACT
>NZ_JAQMFS010000044.1 GCF_028308085.1 Gemella haemolysans | reverse complement strand
GGCTCTTTGTCAAATTCGGGGCATGGAGAAAAATAGGAAATGAAATCTAGGCAGCATTTTGCTGCTTAGATTTTTTCTTGTTTTCTTTAAGTTTGACATTATTTTTGTACTCAGAAACAAATAATCTAGACATAATTAAAATGCGTAATCTGAAATTACTAAAGCTAGAATATCCATAAGATACTCTCTTTAGTAGTTTTATTTTATTATTAAATCCTTCTAATGGACCATTAGAATGCTTATATTTAACAGCATTAAGCATATACTCTTTGTGCTTTTTCATAGTATTTATAGCTTTAGATACACCTTTAGGTAGTCCTCTAGTATCCATATCTATATACTTCTCTAATTCTACAGAAGCTTTAGCCTTAATAGCTTCTCTAATCTCATGTACTCTCTCATAACTAGCTGTAAACTCATCATCTATAGCTAATATATAATCTAATACTTCTTTTCTAGTTACATAGCGTTTAAAGCTTCTAGAATAGAATGTTTTTGTTGAATTTACTTTATCTCTATCTTCTAATATTACTTTCCAGAAGTTCTTTAAAATAGTGTAAGTAGAACCTTTTTTATTCTTATATTGATTCATTAATCTTACTCTAGCTTTATTTAATTCTCTATTAATATTTTGAACCATATGGAATCTATCTATTATTATCTCAGCGTTAGGAAACATCTCTCTAATCATATTCATATAAGGAGGGTAAATATCTATACAGATTGTTTTTACTTTCTTTCTTACTTTCCTTGGATATCTCATAAAGTATTGTTTTAATATATGTTGAGTTCTTCCATCTACAATATCTATAAAATCATGTGTTTTAGCATCTAAGAATACGAAGCTCATTCCATTTTTACTGTCTTTAGTTGACTTTATCTCATCAAAACATAGGTGTTCTGGTAGGTTTGAATGAGTCTTAACTTCTACGGCTTCTCTACATGATTTCATTACTCTTACTACTGTAGATACTGATACATTACTTAATTCAGCTATATCTTTAAATGATATTGTCTTAGAAAGATTCTTCATAATGTAGAATATAAGATTTTTAGATATACTGCAGTGCTTTTTCACAAATGATGTTTCAGCACAAAACTTAGAATTACATTCTTTACATTTAAAGCGTTGTTTCTTTAATCGTAGATATGTAGGGCATTCTGACATCTTTAATAAAGCTACTTTTAATGGATCTGTGAATCCATTTTTAACTATATTATTTCCTTCTTTTATACAACCACAGTTTGTACAACACTTTGGATTGTATGATAAAGTCCCATGAAATACGAATATATCTTGACCGTCTACATTAATTAAATCAAGTTTATCATCCATAGTTATATTTTGGTCTTTTATTAATAGTAAATTTGTGATAAAATTAGACATGACAAATATCCTTTCTTAGTTAATTATTTTTCTACACTTTAATTATATTGGGTATTTGTCTTTTTGTATATAAAAATTGAAATCCGGGGCTGGAATTTTTCCATGCCCCGGATTTAGTATACAACC
>NZ_JAQMFS010000043.1 GCF_028308085.1 Gemella haemolysans | reverse complement strand
ACTCCAGTAGTACCAACAGCTGAGCCAAAAGAAACAACTGGAAAACAAGGACAACCACAAACTCAAGAAACAGAGTCAATGTTCAAACAAGGTGACGAAGTAGCACCGATCGACAAAACTACAGTTAAACTAGTAGACCCAAGTGGAAACGAAGTAACAACAATGCCAGCTATGAAAGATGGAAAAGAAGTTGGAACATACACAATCGATCCAACAACAGGAGTAATTACATTTACGCCAAACAAAGATTTCGTAGGAACACCAGATGCAGCGAAAGTTACAGCGAAAGATACTAATGGAACAAAAGTAGAAACAACTTACACACCAACAGTAACACCAGTTACACCAACAGCTGAACCGAAAGAAACTACAGACATCCAAGGTAAACCACAAACTCAAGATACAGAGTCAATGTTCAAGCAAGGTGATGAAGTAGCGCCAATCGATAAGACTACAGTTAAACTAGTAGACCCAAGTGGAAACGAAGTAACAACAATGCCAGCTACAAAAGATGGAAAAGAAGTTGGAACGTACACAATCGATCCAACAACAGGAGTGATAACATTCACACCAAACAAAGACTTCGTAGGAACACCAGACGCAGCAAAAGTTACAGCTAAAGATACTAACGGAACAAAAGTAGAAACTACTTATACACCAACAGTAACTCCGGTAACACCAACAGCTGAACCAAAAGAAACAACAGACATCCAAGGTAAAGAACAAAACGGAAAACCTGAATTCAAACCAGGAAACCCAGACGTACCAATGGACGATGAAGTACCAGCAACATTCGAAAATGGATCAACAACTAAGACAATTCCAGGAGAAGGTACTTACACAGTAGCACCAGATGGAACGGTAACATTCACACCTGAGAAAACATTCACAGGA
>NZ_JAQMFS010000042.1 GCF_028308085.1 Gemella haemolysans | reverse complement strand
AAAAGCGGAAGAGCCAGCAGCGCCGGCACCAAAAGCAGAAGAGCCAACGACTCCAGCACCAAAAGCAGAGGAACCAGTGGCACCAGCACCAAAAGTAGAGGAACCAGCGTCTCCAGCACCGAAAGCGGAAGAGCCAGTGGCACCAGCACCAAAAGCGGAAGAACCAGCTGCAACACCAAAAGAAGATACTCCGTCTGAAGAAGTAGCACCAAAAGATGAAAAACTTGAGGAAGCAAAAAAAGATGGAAAAGATGTTATTGAAAAAATTGCTGCTTCAAAACTTAGTGAAATTGAAAAAGTTAAAGATGAAGCAGAAAAAGCTAAGTTAGAAGCTAAATTAAAAGAATTAAAAGAAGCAGGATTAGAAGCGATAAATAATGCTAAAAATCATGATGCAGCAGTAGATGCTACGGATGAATATCAAACTAAAATTGATGAAATTAATGTTCCAGGTGAAGAATTACCAGCACCAAATTATAACAAAGATAATTTAACAAATGGTCGTAACGAAGGTACTACTATTGATAATGGAAGTACAGCAATAGGCCATGGGTCAGGTGAAGCTACATCAACAACTTCGACACAGCCTACCACTGAAGAAAGACCAACTTCACCAGTAACTCCAACACAACCTGCTTCAACTTCAGAGGGAACTTCTAGTTTCAGAAATGCTCCAGAAGTTCAAGTTAGAGCAAGAAGAGTAGCACGTGCAGCAAATCAACCAGACGGTACGGTAAACATAAGTTATAATTATGACGGAATGCCAGATATCAATGGATTTTTATCTGATCCGGGAGAAAATAATACAGTAGCTATTTCAAATTCAGCAACTGAAGATGAAGTGAAAGAATTAGTTAAAGCAAAAATTCAAGCTAAGGCTCAAGAATTAGCTAAACACGGATATAAAGTAAAAGAAGAAATAGTATTTGAGCAAGATACTAATGTGAAGAACTTTAATTATGTAATCACTTTCACTAAAGAGAAAACAGGAACTACAGGCTTCAGAATCGCTCCAGAAGTTCAAGTTAGAACTAAAAAAGTTGTAAAAAGAGATTTATCTAATAAAACTAAAAAAATAAACATCTATTATAATCTAACAGCTCTTAAAGATATTGCGGGAGCATTAGGAGAATTAGGGGGAGAGAATATGCTTACTTTCCCAGGAAATACACCTAAAGAAGAATTAAAACGAGCTATTGAAGAAAAAACAAAAGCTCAAATTGAAAAATTGAAAAAACAAGGTTTTAAAGTTGTTTCAACTACCGACTTAGATCAAATCGTTGAAGGTGGAGATAGCTATGATTATGTTGTAGAATTCACAAAAGAATCTAAATCTGCATCAGCTAATAATACAGGTTTTAGAAAAGCGCCTACAACACAAAGAAGGGCAAAAAGATCAACAGAAGCACAAGAAAATGTAAATGTTAATATTTACTTTAACTTAAAAACTTTACCCGGAATAGCTGGAGCATTAGATGTAGATGGAGATACTACTATAAAACTTCCAAAAAATGCTACAGAAGCGCAAGTAAAAGCAGCAATTCAAGGGAAAATCGCTAAAGTAGAAAAACGAGGATATAAAGTAAGTGATTTTTACTTTGGAGCAAAAACAGATCGTGGTTACGATTTTGTCGTAGAATTTAAAAAATAAAAAAACAACCTAAATAAAAACTGACCTTAGAGTTTAGATAATAATCTAACTTGAGGTCAGCTTTTTTATTTTATTCTTCTTCAGTTTCACGAGGGAAAATCATGGATTCACTGAAGTTTAAGTTGCGAAGAGCGGTGTAAGAATCTTCTAGAGAAATATAGTTTAACTTTCTCATCGTTAATATTCTATATTTTAAAAGTCGAACTAACTCCATTTGAAGTTCTTTAAGTTCTTCTTCGAAATCGATGTCTTCTAAAAATACTTCAAATAAAGTGAATGAGTAGTATCTATATACATCTTTAACGAATTCTGCAGTATTTTGATCTGAACACTTTTCATCAATAACCTTATAGGCTGTCTCAAGAAGTACTTTTCTTACTGTAGGCGAGCAATCAATGATAGCCTGAATTTGGCTAGAAGAAGCTTCAGCTTTTTGTTTAATTTCATCTAATTTATTGACGAAGTTTACTTTTCTTCTTTTTGGTATTTTTTCTTTAAGTTTCTCATAAAATTCTGGAGTTAGATCTTTAGCCACAAAATGACGAGTTAAACGACGTTTTAGATTGGATTCTTTTACATATATTCTTAAATTAAGTAATAGGTTTTTTGGTATCGAATATGTGAATAATAAAGATTTTCTAAGTTGCATAAGTTTAGAAATTTCCAGGATTTGCTCAATGTTAGGATTGTCCTTAAGTATTTCAGGGAGAACTTTGTCTTGTGCTTTCATTATTTTTTTGTGTAGTGATAGTGGTTCGTTTGTATTTTTAAATCTTCCAGTTTGCATGTTTCTGAAATATGTTTTTAATTCGTGTAAACTTTTTATTTCAATAGCATAAGCAACTTTTTCTTCAATAGATTTCTTAGAAATATCACGTTCTTTTAGTTCCTCAAGTGTGCCTTCTAAGATTTTTTCACGAAGAGAGTATTGAGTATATTCTTTCTCTTCATCTTCGTTCTTAACAACAAGAGGAAGGGCGATTGTACCGATAATAATACTTAGTAAAACGACGTTACTCGCAATGAATAGGATGGTATTTCTAAGAGGGAAGTTATCCCCAGTAGCAGTTACAACCGGAATCATAAGTGCTGTAGCAAGTGTTACTGTACCGTGAATACCACACAAACTAGTAATTAAAGAGTAGTTAAATCTAGAATAGTTACCTTTGTCAAATTTTCTATTTAGTATTATTTTCGCTGTTTTTCTAGCAGTCGTAAAATGATGAGGTTGGAATGATATGTAGTTGAAATATACAAAGGTCAATCTAACTATCATTAGACCTAAAACAATAACTAATGAAATTATGAATCCATATACAATATCAATCTCCCTATTATTAAACACAGTATGATATATCTCAGGGAGTAAATATCCTAAAAAGGTAAATACAAAACCATTTAGTACATAACTTGCTATTTGTTGAGTACTGTCTATAGTTACTGCAGCATCACTACTTACAACAGTAAGTAAGTGATGCTTTCTTTGGTAGTTGTATACTAGAGCTGTAATTACTACAGCTACGATACCAGAGACACCAATATGTTCCGCAAGATAGAATACTATAACTGGTGTTATTAATTGAAAAATAACTAAAATATTAAATTCGTCAGCAAATTTTGTTGAGAATATAAACTTAATATAAGAAAAAGCTATCCCAATAATAAGTCCAAAGATCGCTCCCCCTCCTGCAACTACTAAAAATTTATAACTAGCATTCGTGACAGAAAATGTGTTAGTAAGAACTGCTGCTAGAGCTATATTAAATGATACAAGACCAGAAGCATCATTTAGAAGCGATTCCCCTTCTAATATAGCCATAAGTCCTTTAGGTAGTTTCATTCCTTTAGTTATTGATTTAACAGCCACAGCATCTGTAGGTGACAGGACAGCAGCTAAAACAAAACATGCTGCCCAAGGAATCATTGGAAGCAATAAATGAATTATGCTACCGACAACAATTACCGTCACAAGAACTAAAAATATTGCCATATATATAATTGGACGTTTGTATAGCCAGATATTCTTTAAGGACGAGTTGAAACCGTCAGTAAATAATAGGGGAGCGATAACTAACATCATAAACATTTCTGATTCAAACTCAAAATGGAGTGGAAGATTAGGGATAAAAGTTACCGCAGCACCAAGAATTATTTGGAATAAAGCTGCTGGAATACGAGGAATAATATTGTTAAGAAAAGAAGCAAGAATAACAATAACTATTAGTATTCCAAGAGTAGTTAGTATTTCCATAGAAAACTCCTTTGTAATTATTTTATTATTTATTTGTACCAATATATTTTACAATTATTTAATATTAAAATCAATGATTATACAATCTGAAAGAAATTAATAATGAATATTGTAAAACAATAATTTTAATAGTTTTAGAAGATGTGTTATTTGTTATTTTTTAGAAATGAAATTATCGCCATGTCTAAATATTAATACTTAGACATAGCGATTGATTTAATTTTTTCATATATTGTTAGTAAAGTTACCAACTAATTACTTTTCCATCTTCTATTTTAATATCAGCGTCATAAAGTTTGTTTAGAAGCTCTTCATCAAAGAAATTCTCAGCTTTATCATTCTTTATAACTTTTCCATTAAGAAGAGCAATAATATTATCACTGTATGCTAGTGCTTGATTTATATCATGTAGTACCATGATAATAGTAATTCCTAAAGATTTATTAAGATCTCTAACAAGTTTCATTATAGATTTTTGATATTTTATATCAAGGAAGGTAGTAGGTTCGTCTAATATAATAATATCAGTGCTTTGTGCTAATGCCATTGCGATGTAAACACGTTGAAGTTGACCACCAGATAATTCATCTACACGTTTATCTCTATAGGTTTTTAAATTAGTTTTTTCAAGAGCAAATTCAATTTTTTCAATATCACTAGCGCTAGGTTTATAAAAGAAAATATTTTGATAAGGAAGACGAGCGAAACTAACCATATCATAAACAGTAATTTCTTTTGGAGTTTCATTCTTTTGATAAACAATCGCAAGAATACTCGCAAGTTCTTTTAATGAATATGAATTCAATTCTTTACCTTCGAGTTTGATACTTCCAGAATTATAGTTTAAATTTTTGGCTAATATTTTTATAAGTGTACTCTTACCACATCCATTTTTACCAAGTAGGGTAGTAATTTTACCTTTTTCAATATCTACATTAAGATTTTCGAAAAGAGTATTTTTATTATTATACTTAAATGTAAGGTTATTAATTTCTATTATGTTTTCCATTAACTTACTCCTTTCTTAACTAAAATAATAAATGCAGGTCCACCGATAATCATCATTATTAAATCAGCAGGTATTTCGATTGGTGCGAAAATAACACGACCGATTGTATCGAATAATAGTAGAATAAATGCTCCAAGTAAAGCACTAAATGGAATAGTATAGATATGATTTCTACCAATTATAATCTTAGCAATATGAGGTGTAATAAGAGCTAAAAACACCATAACACCAGCAACAGCTGTAGACACAGAAGCAAGAGCTACCGCAACAAATGAAATTAGCAGGCGAATCATATTAATATTGATTCCTAGTGAACTGATAATATTATCATCTAAGGCGAAGATATTACATAGTTTTGCTAAGAAGAAACTGATAATTAGTAAAATAGGAATCCAACTTAATAATAATGAAACATCATCCCAGTTTTTAGTTCCTAAACCAACAGTCTTGAATGCAGATGACGTAGTAGAGTTAGCTGCATTCAAGTACTGTATAGAACTCAGTATTCCTGTGAAGAAATAACTTATTGCAATACCGATTAAAATAATTTTAACATTGTTTTTTGTTCTACCGGCTAAGTAATAAATGATTAAGAAACCAAGGATACCACCAATGATAGAAAATACAGACTTAAATATCATAAATTGTGGGAATAATCCTAACCCTAAGTATAAAAACAGGTTAGCTCCACTAGAAACCCCTATAATACTAGGATCGACAAGCGGGTTCTTTAATACTGTTTGTAATAATAAACCACTAACACCAAGAGCTGCACCTACTAATATAGTGATGATAATTCTTGGGAAACGAACATCGATAATTGCATTAACATTGGCGTATTCTCCAGTAAAGATACCAACAGCTAATTGTCCGACGCTAGCTTTTATACTACCACTATTCGCTGCAAAAAATACTGTACTTAATAAAAGTAGAATAAGAACAGAAAAAGTGATTGCTTTTTTGTTGTTAAACATTAAGAACCTCCTTATATAGTTTATATGTTTAGTATATCATATTGTTTTTAAATTGTATTATATAAAAACCAGAGGTAGCAATGTGCTACTTCTGGTTTTAAGTATTAGTTACTATAGAAAATACTGTATAGACTTTCTAATCCTTTTTGGTAATCATATGTAGCTGTCATACCAAACATTGAGCTATCTAAATCGACAACTTTATTATTTTTTACCGCATCAAAGTGAGACCAACTCTTATTGTTTTCAAATTCTTTTTTAAACATTTCATTTACGGTATCAGGCATAGCATGAGCAGTGCGTAAAATAAAGTCTGGTTTATCATTTAAAGCAGTTTCTAAGTTTAGATTTTTAAACTCTTCAGTACCTTTAATGATATTTTCACCACCTGCTAATTTTACAAGGTTACCTACATAAGATTTTTCAGTAGCTGCCATGTAACTTCCAGGTAAGCCCATAAGAACAAGAACTTTTGGTTTCTTCTTATTAGCGATTTTTTCATTGAATTTAGCGAAAAACTCATCATGTTCTTTCTTTAATTCTTTGAATTTTTCTGTTTTACCAAATTCTTTTGCAAGATCTTCTGTAATAGAATATAGTCCATTAACGCTACGAATATCTACAAATTTATAAGGGATTTTATTTTTCTCGAATCCTTCTTTTATCCAGTCTTGTAAACTATCTGGAGCATATACGATAGAAGGATTAATAGATTTGATAACTTCCATATTTGGATTCATTGGAAGACCGATTTGAACAGTATTGTCATATCTTTTAGGCATACGACCTAATTTTGTAGTAGGGACACCTGCTAATTTAATGTCAAGTACATTTGCGACTTGAGCTAGAGCTACAGAGTCCATTACTACACGTTTTCCATTTTCTTCTTCAGATTTTTTGTCTTTATTTACACCTGTTAAATCTATCGTTTCATTAAAAGCTTTATCAGCTAGATTAGGATCAGTTCCAGTAGTGTTACCAGCTTTATTTTGCGATGAACAAGCAGTAAGAACTAGAATACTGGCTAATAGTAGTGTAAATAGTAGGGATAGTTTTCTTTTCATGAATTATCTCCTAGTTATTTTTTCTTTTTTTACGAGGAAAGTAAAGTCCAGCAGCTATTGCAAGAACTCCAATACCACCTAAATAGTAAGGTGTGTAGTTTGTTTCTTTGATAGCTTCCATATCTAATCCGTCATTTCCGTTTTTAATAGTATCAGTATTAACTTCTACGAAGTAACGAACAGGACGATTCATAGGTTCTACGTACATTTGTACCATAGCTAAGAAGTTTTCATTTGGTACTTCAAATCGATAGTCAACATAGCTATCTTTATATTGTTCAATATTAACTTTTGTTTCAGTAGCTTCTACTTGCTTAAATTCTCCATCTTTTTGAAGAACTTTGATGAAAGGACCTTGTTCTTTACTACGTTGAACCCAGTTCATTAGGTGAATACGGACAGTTGCGTATAATTTACCATCTTTTGTACGTTGAAGCATAGCTTTAGACCAACGTTTTTCACCATTAGATTTTTGATTTTTAAGAGCTTCATTAAGGTCTCCACCTGCGTTAATAGGTGAGATAACTCCTTGTACCATACCTTCACCGATAGCTGTATTTTTAGTACCACCATCAGCTGTAACTCCAGTAAGAGGGTTTAGGTATGAACCTGTGATATCAAGATTATAAAGACCAGGATTTTTTGTTTTTTGATCATCTTTGAAGTAATCTTCTAATTTTTTAGCAACAAAACCTTCAGGTGCTTTATTCTCATCTTTTTTATCTTTGTTCTCTTCTTCTTTTTTCTTATCTTCAGCTTTTTTCTCTTTGTCTTTAGAAGAATCTTCAGAACCAGATACTAGGTTAGCTGCAGACCAGTTAAATTTAATAATAGCATTTTGAGATGCATCACCACCCATGATTTGGTTCATAGCATCAACAGCAACTCTAACACCGACTTTGTCAGGTTTAGCTTCACCAAAATTAAAGCTTAGAGTTCCTGGGTATGTACTAGTACCACCATCTAAATTAGTATCGTTATAAGTACTAGTTACAGAAGCAGCAGTAAGACTACCAGAAAAAATTGGAGATGAGTAGATACTAAGCGATAATAAGTGACCGTGCATATTACTGAAATCCATTGGAGTGAATTGTACAGAGATAGTAGAGGTATTATTATCATGAACGTTTACAGTAGCATGTGTAGCTAGTGCATTGTTCCCCATAGAAAGACGACCACTATTTTCAGCATGCCATAGTTCCACAGGAACGCTATATACTCTGTCAGCAGCATATACATTTTTAACGAAAGGAACATTACTAGATGTAACTATAAACGTTAATGTAGCGATAACTATCGTTAACAGTTTTAAAACTCGTTTCATTATAAAAACTCACTTTCTTTTATATTATTTAATTTTTAATAAGAAAGGCGGGAAGTTTTCCCGCCTTACGGAATCGATAATAGTAAGCTAAATTAGCGGGGTATTATCTTAATATTTATTTTTGTTTTCTTCTTCCAACAAGAACTGCACTGATTAAAGTAAGAGCTCCTGCAAGAATTGATGAAGATGTTTCTAAACCAGTGTTAGAAAGTCTACCATTGTTTAGACGACCACCTCTTGGAGTTAGTGCACGATTACCATTAGCACTTGATCCTGGTTGTCCACCGTCAACAAATGCAGTACCTTGTCTTTCACTAGCATTAGACCAATCTAGGCTAAGGATAGCATCTTTTTTACCAGCACCTGGCATAATGCTTTCCATTGTTGGAACGAATACAGAAACAGGAATGTTAGTTAACTGCTCACCAGAAGTGAAATGAACTTGTACTTGGTTCATAGCACCACCTGTACTTGTAACAGGATATTCAGTACCATTAACCCAGAAACGAGTAATACCATCTGTAAGAGTTCCCACTTTAATATCATGGAAGCGAACGATATAGTGATATGTAGATCCATCTTTATAAACAGTAATACCATCTAGTGCTGCATTCCCCATAGAAGCACGTCCTGCTTCATAGGCATTTAATAGTGTTGCAGATACATTATCAAAGTATGTAACTGTTTTTTCTTCACCTTGACCTTGAGCTTGGTCTTGTGCAGGAAGGTTAGGTTTAGCTACTGGTTTGATTGGTGAAGTTGGAGATTTTTTCTCTGGAGTTTTACCAGGTTTTGTATTAGTTGGTTCTGTTGGTTTATTAGAAGGTTGAACATTTTTTTGTGTTTCAGGTTTTGGAACAGGCTTAGTCTCCACAGGTTTAGCTGGTGTTGGTTGACTAGGAGTAGTCGGATTAGTAGAAGATTCCGCAGGTTTAGTTTCAGCTGCTTTTGGAGTAAGTTTTTCTTCTAATCCATCTGTTTTTATTTGAAGAAATGCACTTTGTTTACCTTGTCCAGGCATTATTTTGTCCATAATATTAACGAATACTTTTACAGGAATACGACTTTCTAAAGTTGATAAAGTAAATTCTGCTTCTTTTGGATTTAATGCACCTGGATAGTTAACGTCATTTAGAGCTACTTCAGATTCATTAACCCAAAAATGTCCAATCCCATCGTTTTGTCCATTGAAAGTAATATTTTGCCAAATAACTTTATATTTATAACCATTATTTACTTTTTGGACAGTAGTTTTAACCAATGCAGCATTTCCCATTGAAGGTCTATTTTCGTAAGCGTGCATTAGTACACTTTCTACTTCTACTTCTGGATTTTGAGTATCTGCAGCTAATAAAACTTTATTGTTTTGTGCAGTTGTTGAATAGTCTACTACAGCAAGAGTAGAGATAATTGTTGCTGCTGATAGAACTTTTAATAATTTATTAGTTTTCATGTTTTATTTATCCTCCTTAATTTCTTTATACATGACTATATACAAAGGGATAAATTATCCCTTTGTATAATAATTTTGTTTATTTTATTTGTTAGATTTTCTACGTAGTACTAGGGCAGAAAGTAATAATAGTGCACCTAAACCAGCAGTAGCTGTTGTAGAAAGTCCTGTTTTAGCAAGTGATGCTTTTGCATTTTGTTCTACATTTTGAGGAGTAGGTGTGCTATTAGTTTTAACAACATTTAGTTTATTTTCGTTGTTTTCAACTTTGTTGTTTTCTTGCCCAAAAACGTTAGTAGTATCTTTTTTATCTTCACTACTTGTAGCTTTATTTTCATTGTTTAAAGCTTTATCTTGAGAAGTTTGTTTTTCTGATTGAGCTGATGCTTTATCAGGATTTACTTCAGAAGATTTTGGAGTTTCTGTACCTGCTGAAGTGTTTTCATTTGTAGAAGTATTAGAAGTATCTGATTTAGAAGGTTTTTCAAGGTTAAATTTTACTATAGTGTAAAGACTGAAGTGGTTTGTAAAGAATGTAAGTTTTCCATCTTTATAAACACTTGGAACTTTTTCTAATTTTTCACCATTTACATAGTAAACTTCTAATTTTTCGTTTTCATTTGCTACTACAGCTACTGTAACGGCACGTGTTTCACCTTGTTTGTTGATTGTGTTACCTTTAGGATCAGCAAAGTGAAGGTCAATTGTTTTAACAACACTTAGATTTTCATCAGCTTTTTTAACAAGGTCTTCCACTTTAGCTACAGTTATTTTGTCAGCTTTTTCTACAACTAGGTTAGCAGCTTTTATAGCAGTATTATCAAATGTTACTGTAACTTCTTCAGAAGAACCATTTTCTACCACTTTAGCTACTAGAGTATCTTTAAGAGATGCAGTTTTTACAATTGCTTCTAATTTTTTAGCTTCTTCTTTACTTAGAGATTTATCATTAGCAATGTCTTTTACAGCTTCTTTTTTAACTTCTTCTAATTTTGCTTTTTCTTTTTCAAGTTTTTCTTTTTCAAGTTTTTCTTTTTCAGTTTGAGCTTTAGCAGCAGCTTCTTTGTCTAATCTTTCTTTTTCAAGACGATCAGCTTCAGCTTTTTGAGCTTTTTCTTTTTCAAGTTTTTCTTTTT
>NZ_JAQMFS010000004.1 GCF_028308085.1 Gemella haemolysans | reverse complement strand
AGTGGTTTATTGATATCTAAATTCGCTTTATAAAAGCTTTTTAGATATCTAATAAACTGTGCGGGGGTGACTCGACAAAATCGATTTCTTCGAAAATCACGATTTTTGAGTCACTCCCTTTTTAAGATAAAATAATAACTTTTTAGGAGGAGCTATGAAGACTACTAAGAAAAGAAAAAAAATAGACTTTAGTGCATATTTATTTATTTTGCCGGTTAGTGTATTTTTTATAACATTTGTTTTGGTCCCGATGTTACGTGGACTTCAGTTATCATTATATAGTTTTGCTAAGAAAAATCCAGTATTTGTAGGATTAAAACATTATTCAGATTTATTGTTCAGTGGAAATGGAGCAACAATCCACGAACCATTTATGAAATCTCTTATTAATACAGTTGTCGTAACTGTAGTTGCAGTACCGATAGTTGTATTAGTTTCAATATTTGTTGCGGTAACAATTTATAATAAGAGTGCTGTAGTAAGATCATTCTTCCGTGGAGTATTCTATATCCCAGCTATTTCTTCTGTAGTATCTGTCACAGTGGTTTGGGCTTGGATTTATCATCCAGAATATGGAATTTTAAACTATGTGTTTAAGTCTATGCACATAATTAATGAAAATGTCGATTGGTTAGGGAATCCAAAAACAGCATTATATGCTATTATTACGATTCTTATTACTACTTCGTTAGGTCAACCGATAATTCTTTATGTTGCTGCTTTAGGTAACGTACCAAAAGAATTATTAGAAGCATCTGAAATTGACGGAGCAACAAAATGGCAAGTATTTACAAAAATTACTTGGCCGCTTATTAAGCCAACAACATTATATATTGTAGTTGTAACAACAATTAACTCGTTCCAAATTTTCGCCTTAATTCAGTTATTAACAGCTGGGGGACCGAACTACGGAACAAGTACAATTATGTATTTAGTATATGAAGCAGCAATTAAAAACGGAAATCATGGTGTAGCTAGTGCGATGGGTATTATCCTTGCGGTGATTATTGGAATAATTTCTATCTTACAATTCAAGTTTCTATCTACAGACAATGATTAGGAGGATTTAGGATGAAAAGTATTAGTATTTTTAAAATAGTATCTATGATAATATTGATCGGATTAACTATATTCTTTATATTTCCATTCTACTGGATTGCATCGGGATCGTTTAAGTTACAAGATGTAGCAATAACAATTCCACCTGAATGGTGGCCGACATCTCCAACTTTGGAAAATTATAATAAGTTATTCACATCAAATACTCTAAGATGGTTTTTCAACTCAGTATTTATTTCAGTAATGACAACATTCTTAGTATGTGCGACATCTGCATTAGCAGGATATGCATTAGCTAAGAAAAATTTCCCAGGAGTTAAAGTAATTTTCATGGTCTTTGTTGCTGCGATGGCGTTACCAAAACAAGTAATTTTAATACCTTTATTAAACTTAATTACTGAATTTAACTTAATGAATACTTACTATGCATTGATTTTACCAGCGGTAGGATGGCCATTTGGAGTATTCTTAATGAGACAATTCTCACAAGCAATTCCAACAGAATTACTTGAATCAGCAAGAATTGATGGTTGCGGTGAAGTAAGGACATTTATGAACATTGCATTACCGATCATTAAACCAGGTATTGGTGCATTAGCAATCTTTACATTTATAGCTAGTTGGAATGATTACTTCTCACAATTAATCTTTTCTAACACACCTGATATGTCTACATTACCATTAGGATTAGCGGCGTTAGCACAAGGACAAGAGTTCTCTAATGACTATGGACTACTAATGGCAGGGGCATCATTAGCATCATTACCTATGATAATCGTGTTCATCTGTTTCCAAAATTACTTTACTCAAGGTGTTACTTTGGGAGCCGTGAAAGGATAATATTATGGAAAAACAACAATTATTAGAATATCTAAAAGGAGAAATGATAGTTTCTTGTCAAGCTTTACCAGGAGAAGCTTTATATAAAGAAGAAGGCGGAGTGATGTGTTTAATGGCACAAGCCGTAAAAAATGCAGGTGTAAAAGCTATCAGAGCTCAAGGTGTTTTAGATATTAAACAAATAAAAGAACAAACGAATTTACCAGTAATTGGTATAATAAAAAAATCATATGAAGGATATGCTTCTTATATAACGGCTACAATGGAAGAAGTAGATAAATTGGTAGAAGCTAATTCTGATATAATTGCTTTGGATTGTACAAATAGAGAACGAGGAGATGATAAAACTCCTAGTGAATTTGTAAAAGAAATTAAAGAAAAATATCCAAATGTCTTGTTGATGGCGGATATTTCTAATTTAGAAGAAGCAATTGAAGCGGAAAGAGCGGGAGTTGATTTTGTAGGGACTACTATGAATGGGTATACTCCATATACAGAAGACTCTAAACAATTTAATCCTAGCTTGGTAAGAGAAATCGTAGAAAATGTAAAAGTTCCTGTTATAGCAGAAGGTAAAATTCATACTCCACAACAAGCAAAACAGGCGTTTGAAGCAGGGGCGCATTGTATAGTTGTTGGTGGAGCGATAACAAGACCGCAAGAAATTGCAACAAGATTTTTAAGTGAGTTGAGATAATGAGTGTATTAGTTTTATTAGCATATTGGTATACCTATAGTAAATGGTATATACTTGGATCATGGTTTATAACACATATATTGAATATAGCATTTAAAAAGATATGGCTTTCTCCATTATTGATAAATGCTCTAGCATTAGCTGTATTATTCATTGGAATATATTATAAATTGATAGAGGGTCAAGAGGTTGGAGCATCTGTTCTTAATGTATATTTACCGATAGTGTTTTCAAGTATTGTAATGAATGTGCTCATTTTCACGGTTAGAAAAATTAAGTTAAAAGTAAAAAATTAAAATAGAGCTATTGATTGGTTTAAAGTTGTGATATATTATCATGATTTAGGGCTGATCGATAGCTTTTTATTTATTATAATATTAATTTTGAAATTGCATTTTCATTTTTAATAAAAAATGAAAATCAATGAAAATATGAAATAATTTTATGTAAATATATTTTTTTTAAACTTATATTTGTATTTTTATAATTTTATAATATTTTAAATTTAGTAAATTAAATAAAAATATAAAGTTTAAGAAAATCTAATAAATTAAAGGTTTTCAGGTTTCTTTACTGTATATATCTGTTTATATTTGTAGATTTTTTATATAAAGAAATATAAACTCAGTTAATTTTTATTGTGTTTTTTAATGAAAATTGGTATTAAGTCAGTCTTTATGAGTGAAATATTTTGTTGATTTGAAGTTATTTCTGTTATATAATGTAATTAAAGTATTAATTATCTATTATTACTTTGTCTTTTAATAACAGGTTTCTTGTAGATGTATACAACATATTTAGTTATCTTAAGCAAATAAATTTTTTATTGTAAGGTGTAAAAAAAATGAATTTAAGAAGAAAGACCTTAAAATTAATGGGTTCTCATATAGATATTCTTATTTTTGATAGCATTGATGCTGAAAATATTTTAGATGATGCTGTGGAAATGTTAAAGATGTATGAGCATAGATTTAGTGCAAACGATGATAGTTCTGAACTTATGGTTGTAAATCATAATGCAGGTATTAAAGCTGTCAAAGTTCATCCAGATTTATTTGATTTGATAAAAATTGGAAAACTTCACAGCTGTGCTCCTAATAGCTTTTTAAACATAGCTATTGGACCAATTGTGCAGACATGGAGAATAGGATTTAATGATGTCAAGGTTCCAACAAAACAAGAAATTGATAGTCTATTAGAAATAACAGATCCTAATCAAATAATTCTCAATGAAGAAGAACAATCTGTCTATCTTGCTAAGAAAGGTATGGCTATTAATTTAGGTGCCGTAGCAAAAGGGTATATTGCTGATTTAATGATTGAATATTTGAAAAAAAGAGGTGTAGACGCGGGATTAATTAATCTAGGTGGAAACGTGTTAACATTTGGTGATGCTAAGCATAATCCAGATTTAATGTGGCGCATAGGTATTCAAAATCCTGTGGAACCTAGAGGGAATCACTTATTTACTATAGGTATAAAAAATCAATCTGTTGTAACTTCTGGTATTTATGAACGTAATTACACAGAAAACGGAAAAACTTATCACCATATATTGAATCCGAAAACTGGTTATCCCGTTGAAACAAATGTAGCAGGTTTGTCTATAATTTCAACAGCCTCAGTGGATGGAGAAATTTGGACGACAAGACTATTTGGAAAAAATGTCGAAGATATTATGGATGAAATAGATAGTTTACCTGATATAGAAGGTGTTGTTGTAACAATTGAAGGTAAAATCTATTATACAAGCGGAGTGCTAGATAAAATAATATGTTAGCTGATAATATCTTGAAGAATACTGAAAATACTATTAATTTAAGGAGGCTCTATTAAAGTGGCTGAAGTAAAAAACAAAAAAAATGTTAAAAAAACAAGACAAGAAAATCTAGATACAAATAAAGTAGATAGTACAAAAAAAGAGAGAGGAAACAAAAACATGGTAAAATTAATTGGTCTAGTTGGTACAAACTCTAAAAAATCTACAAACCGCCAACTTTTACAATATATTCAAAAACATTTTGCAGGTAAAGCTGACATCGAATTAGTTGAAATTAAAGATCTTCCTTTATTCAACAAACCAGCTAATAAAGAATTACCTGAAGGAGTTAAAGAAATTGCAGCTAAAATTGAAGCAGCTGACGGAGTTATCATCAGTTCACCTGAGTATGACCACGCAGTACCTGCATCATTAATGAGTGCAATCGCTTGGTTATCTTATGGAATTCACCCATTACTTGACAAACCAGTAATGTTAACAGGAGCTTCATACGGAACTCTTGGATCATCTCGTGCACAAGCTCACTTACGTCAAATGATGGATTCACCAGAAGTTAAAGCACGTGTAATGCCAAGTTCTGAGTTCTTATTAGGACATTCTTTACAAGCTTTTGACGAAGCTGGAGATATTTCTAACCCAGAAACAGTAGCGAAATTAGATAGTTTATTTGCTGATTTCTTATTATTCATTAAAATTACTGAAAAATTAATTAATGCACATAAATTAGCTGAAAAAGAATTAGAAAACTTCTCTTGGGAAGATTTAAAATAGGATAGGAGTGTAGACACATGAAATTAGTAGGAATCGTAGGTTCAAACGCGGAAATTTCTTATAACCGCAAATTAATGGAATTTATAGCAAAAGAATATAAAGATTTATTCACTTTAGAATTATTAGACATTACTAACTTACCAATGTTTAACCAAGATGAAGATCATTCAAGAGAAAACAAAGATTTATTAGTAATGAACCGTAAAATTTTACAAGCTGATGGTGTTATCATCGCTACACCTGAGCACAACCACACAATTACTGCATCACTTAAGAGTGCATTAGAGTGGTTATCATTCGAATTACACCCACTTGAAAACAAACCAGTAATGGTACTTGGAGCTTCATACTATGATCAAGGATCATCTCGTGCTCAATTACACTTACGTCAAATCTTAGACGCTCCAGGTGTTAATGCAATCGTATTCCCAGGTAACGAGTTCCTTTTAGGAAAAGCTAAAGAAGCATTTGATGCTGAAGGTAACTTAGTTGATGATCGTACAGTAGGATACTTACGTATGTGCTTAACTAAATTCGTTAAATTTGCTACAGTAGCTCAATCATTAGCAGAAAGAAAACCAACACCAAAAGAAGACTTAACAGCTAGTGGTGTAATCGATACAACAATCCAAGGTGTTGATGGAGATGCTGATGATTGGTATGAGAAAGCAGCTGAGAAAGTTAATGCTGTATCTGGAGATACATATGTTAAACTTGATCGTGGTATCTTAACAGTAGATCAACTTAACTATTTCTTAAATTCTATGCCGATGGAATTAACTTATGCTGATAGTAACAACCAATTCTTATACTACAACTACCATAAAGAAGATTACGAAATGCTTGCAAAACGTCGTCCAGTACAAGTTGGATGTTCATTAGCTAAAGTTCACCCTGATCAGCCAGAGAGAATACAAAAGAGTGTAAACTGGTTAGTAGGATTACTACGTTCAGGACAAATCGATGTATTCCGTACACACGTACCAACTCACGGACCAGACAAATACGTAGTGCACAACTATCAAGCAATGTACGATAAAAACGGTAAATATGCTGGTATCAACGAGTACATCTTAGACTTCAAACCAATCGTTGACTGGTACCTAAAACAAACTGGTCAATCATTAGTTAAAAATGGAGTGCCAGTAGGTCACGGATATGCAGCAGCGCCAGCACCAGCAGCAGCTGACGCAACAAGTGGAGCTTCAGACGCTGGACACGGTCATGCGGCAGCACCTGCACCTGCAGCAGCGCCAGCAGCAGACGCAACAAGCGGAGCTTCAGCATAATAATAGAAAATATTAAAAAAGGTTTAGGTAAAATTACCTAAACCTTTTTCTTTTTTGGGAGTATTTTTAGAGAAAAATAAGAAAAAATGAGTTATAATAGTAGTTAAGCACAATAAGTGCAAAATAATCTTTACTAAATACGGAGAGTTTGATATGAATAAAAATAATTTATTATCAAAGTTGTTTCATAGATACTTTATAGTCGCCTTAAATGGTATGGCATTAGGTTTGTTCTGTACGTTAATTATTGGATTAATTATTAAACAAATTGCTATAAATTTAAGTGGCTCACTATCTAGTTTTCTTATTGTTGTAGCTACAATTTCAATGGCTTTAACAGGGCCGGTAATTGGTATAGGGGTAGCGCATGCCTTAAAAGCACCTAAGTTAGTAATTTTGGCTTCAGGTGTAGTAGGTTTCCTAGGTGCTTTTGGTTCTAATCTTGGGACGAATCATCTAGTAGAACAAGGTAAATTAATTGTTACAGGATCTGGTGATCCACTAGGAGCATTTATTTCTGTTGTTATAGCAGCTGAGATTGGTAGATTAGTTTCAGGTAAGACAAAGATTGATATAATAGTTACTCCATTCATTACTATTATAATAGGTGCGATAGTTTCATTTTTCACAGGACCTTACTTGATTAAAGGTATGAAAATTTTAGGTACATTTATTAGAGAAGCGACGGAACTTCAACCATTCATCATGGGGATAGTTGTATCAGTAGTTATGGGAATAATTTTGACATTACCTATAAGCTCTGCTGCGTTGTCGATTATTTTAGGATTATCTGGAATAGCAGCTGGTGCATCAACTGTAGGTTGTGCAGCACAAATGGTTGGTTTCGCAGTAATAAGCTTCAAAGCTAATCGTTGGAATGGACTTTTTGCTCAAGGGTTAGGAACATCTATGCTGCAAGTTCCGAATATCATGAGAAAACCCGTTATATGGATTCCGCCGATTGTAGCTAGTGCAATACTAGGACCTATTGCTACAATTGTTTGTAGAATGGAGAATAACCCTGCCGGTGGCGGTATGGGGACATCTGGACTTGTAGGGCAACTTATGACATGGCAAACAATGTCTAATCATGTTTCTCATTCGGTATTATTAATTGAAATTTTGTTATTACACTTTATTTTACCAGCAATAATCTCATATGCAGTATATTACTATATGGAGAAAAAAGGATTCGTAAAAGCAGACGATTATAAATTAGACTTATAAAATATTAAGAACTAGCTATTGTGAGTAGCTAGTTCTTTTTGTACTAATATTCTTTGTTGATAGTATTGGCTGGTGTTGAAGATAAAAATAGAATTAGGGTAAAATTATGAATTTTGATAAACATGGTCAAAACATGATTAAAGTAAAAAAAGAAGCCCTGTTACTGATGTAATAGGGCTTTTAAGCTTTTTCTTATTATCGTACTTCTTTAATACGAGCAGCTTTACCACGTAAGTTACGTAGGTAGTATAATTTAGCACGTCTAACTTTACCTTTACGTACAACTTCAATTTTTTCAACTTTTGGAGTGTGAACAGGGAATGTTCTTTCAACACCAACACCGTTTGAAATTTTACGTACAGTATAAGTAGCAGAGATTCCTCCACCACGACGTTTGATAACTACTCCTTCGAATTGTTGGATACGCTCACGTCCACCTTCAACGATACGAACGTGTACTCTTACTGTATCCCCAGCTTTGAATTCAGGAATGTCTGATCTTAATTGCGCTTTAGTAATCGCTTCAATGATTTTGCTCATTATTCTTTCTCCTTTTTTTACAAAATGTTCTTTATTAATGCTTGATTAACAGAGGAACATCGTAATTTAATGTTTTCACATCTCGACTATTATAACATTATTTTTTATAAATATCAATAGATAATTTAATAATTTTTTTATAAAAGGGCTTTTTCCCAAACGTCTTCTTTATATCCCAATAATAGAATGTCATTTTTAAAATCAAAGGCAAGTGGTCGTTTAATCAACATTCCATTTTCATGAAGTAGTTGAAGTGCCTCATCAAGAGATAATGTAGCCAACTTGTCTTTTAATCCTAGTTCTTTGTAAACCAGACCGCTAGTATTAAATAATTTTTTTAGCGGTAAGTCGAATGTTTCGATTATTTTCTTAAATTCATCTACTGTAGGTGTTTTTTCCTTTACATTGTAGTATGTTGCTTCAATATTATTTTCAGTTAAAAGTTTTTTTGCTTTTCTACATGTCGAGCATGTTGGATATTCATAAATGTTTAGCATATATTCTCCTTTCTATTGTAATCAGAAATTTCAGTAAAAATTTACTAGTCTACGATATTATAATACTAAATTTTTTTACTGTAAAGAAATCTGTTTAGTAGGGAAGTTTAAGAGTAAGCGGTTAAGTTAAAACATTAAATAATATGTGATATAATTATATTATAGGAATAAAGGAGAAATACTATGCAAAAAATAATTGTAAAAGATGTTTCTAAAGTATATGGTGAAGATAGTAACAAAGTTATAGCTAATGATGCTATTAGTTTTGACATTAATGAAGGAGAGTTTGTAGTAATTTTAGGTCCTAGTGGTGCTGGGAAAAGCACATTACTTAATATTATGGGTGGAATGGATAACGCTAGTGAGGGATCTATTAATGTCTTTGGAAAGGAAATCGTTGGGTTAAGTGAAGATGAGCTTACAAAATATAGAAGAGAAGATATAGGATTTGTATTTCAATTTTATAACTTAATTCCAAATTTAACTGTTTTAGAAAATGTTGAATTGGCAGAACAAATAGTAAAACAGCCAAAAGATGCAATTGAAATATTGAAGCTTGTTGGTTTAGAAAATAGATTGAATAATTTTCCTTCGCAAATTTCTGGAGGTGAGCAACAGCGTGTTGCTATAGCCAGAGCAATAGCTAAGAACCCTAAACTATTACTTTGTGATGAGCCGACAGGAGCTTTAGATTATAAAACTGGAAAAAATATATTAAATATATTAAAAAAATATAGTGTTGATGAGAAGAAAACAGTTATTATTATTACTCATAATAGCTCCATTGCAGAAGCAGCTGATAAAGTAATAGAAATCTATGATGCTAGAGTAAAAAGAGTAACACAAAATACTAATCCTAAAAGTATAGATGAGATAGAGTGGTAGTATTATGAGAGCAATAAATAGAGATATATTAAGAGAAGTCTCACGGACTAAGTCAAAATTCATATCGATAATGATAATAATGTTTCTGGGAGTTTTTATATTTGTAGGTTTGAAAGAAACTTCACCTGCAATGGTAAATACTTATAATAAACATATAGAGCGCCATAAGATGTATGATTTGAGAGTAAGTCATAATTACGGTATCAACGAATCGGATATGAAACTTATCAATGATATGGATAATATTGATATAAGTGAGAGTTATTATATAAAAAAATTACAAATCACCAATAGTAATGAATTTGTAAATGTTGAGTCTATACCTGAAAAATTAGTTTTACCTAAGGTTGTTGAGGGGGCTTTACCTAATAATGAAAGTGAAATAGTTTTAGTAGAATCACTTCAAGGTAGTTATAAAATCGGTGATGAAATTTCTTTCGTTTCAAGTAATAATGATAGTAACACTTTGAAACAATTTAAATTTAGAGTGGTAGGTTTTGTACAAGGTGCGGATCATATAGAAGTATCGAATAATAATTTAGCGAATAAAGATTACTTTGGATATGTGAAAAAGGATGTCTTTAAGTTTGAAAATGTCAGTGGTGTTAATATTAAACTAAAAAATATTAATTATAAATATAGTGATAAAGATTATATAACTGAGGTTAATAAAACAAGAGATAATTTGATTGAGAAATTAAAAGTTCAACAGGAAGTAGATGAGAAAAGTTATTTAGAGAAAAATAATAAAAAATTAAATGAAAATGAGAAGGTTATAAATCAAGCCCAAGACCAGCTAAATGCCGTTAAATCAAAAATAGAATTATTAAAAAATGTTGATAGTAGAAGTTACAATGAGCAAATAGAAAAACTAAATAAAGCTCAAAAAGAGATTGATGAAAATAAAAAACAATTGAATATAGCAAGAATAAGTCTTAAAGAAGAAAGTTATCCAAGGTTTTCAGTAGAGAATATTAGAGGGTTAAAAAATTATGCCCAGTTTATAGATTCTGCAAGTAGTTTAACTTTCGTTGCAAATGTCTTTTCAATATTTTTATTTGTAGTATCAATCTTAGTTTCACTAACTACTTTAACTAGAATGATTGATGAAAATAGAATAAACATCGGTACTCTTAAATCGTTGGGATACAGTAATTACCAAATTTCTAAAAAGTATTTTGTGTATGGAGGTTTATCTACTTTAATAGGAACTATTTTTGGGATAATTGGAGCATACTTAGTTATAGTACCTATAATTTATAATTCATATGCAAGATTTTTCACATTTAATACACCAGAAATTGTATACACTCCAAGTATACTTATCGCAGCTTTTGTTATTTCATTAGGATGTATAAGTTTAGCGATTTATATACCTTTAAGAAAGAATCTCAGAGAGAAAAGTGCGTACTTATTACGTCCTAAAGCACCTAGTAAAGGAAGTAGGATATTTTTAGAGAAAGTACCTTTCATCTGGTCAAGACTTAGCTTTTTAAGGAAGGTAACCTTTAGAAATATTTTCCGTTATAAAATTAGAATGTTAATGACGATATTTGGAGTTGCAGGGTGTCTGACTCTTATGTTTATAGGTTTTGGTATTCGCTATGGAGTAATAAATATTTCTAATGAACAATTCAAAGTTATTAATAAGGTAGATATAGCAGCTACTTATAATCCGTATATAGATAGTGTAAGTGTAGAAAAACTACAAAAAGAGATTAGCGAGGACAATAATGTTAAAGCTAATACAAAAGTAAATATTCAACTTGCAACTTTTGAGAGTAATAATGAAATTGTAGACTCTGCACAGTTAATAACAGTCGATAAAAATGATTATAAAGATTATATTACTTTGAAAGACAGTGGCGATAAAAATATAAATATACCTGAAAATGGAGCTGTAGTTAGTGAAAAGCTTGCATATTTGCATAAGTTAACTAAAGGAGATAATTTTACTGTCGTAGTAAATAATAAGGAATATACACTAACGGTAGGAGAGATCAATAAAAATTACTTTGGACATACAATATATATTAATAGAGATTATTATGAATCTGTGTTTAATAAACAGTATAAAGATAATACATTTTTAGTACAAACTACAGGTGGAAAAGAAACTGTAGAAAATATAGTAAGTAACCTACATAATAATAAGGATATAGTAAATATAAGCGATAATTCAAAAATTCAAGAGATATTGGATAATTTTATAAAAGGGATTGATATTATAGTTGCGGTAATGGTAATTTGTTCGTTAACGTTAGCACTTGTAGTATTATATAATTTAATAAATGTAAATGTTTCAGAGAGAATAAGAGAATTATCAACGATAAAAGTTCTTGGATTTTATCCAAGTGAAGTAACTATTTATGTATTTAGAGAAATTTTTTACTTAAGTGCGGTAGGTATTATCTTAGGTAACTATCTTGGCTATAGGATGTACTTGAAAATAATATTGGAACTAGCGGGTCGTGATATGATGTTTAGTAGTAAAGTGCCGTTAGTTGTGTATTTATTGGCGTCTGGAATAACAGTATTAATTACAATAGTAGTAATGATAGTAATGCATAAAAAATTAAAAAAAGTAAACATGGTAGAAGCTCTAAAAGCAATAGAGTAGAATAGGAGAAAGAAATGGCAATTATAATAAATGACGAAGCGAAAAAATTATTAAAAGAAAAGAATAAAAACTATATATTAGTATCGTTATTTCAACAATCTTGTTGAGGTGGCGGAGTAAATAAAGTTATCGGGGTTTCGATAGCAAGCAAATTCGATAAAGAATTATATTCAAAATATGTAGTAGATGGAATAGATGTTTATATTGACTATAGATTAAATATAGGAGAAAATGTAGAAATAGGTGTAGAAAAATTCCTATTTATGAAATATTTTAACCAAGTGGGAATCACTGCTTAATTAATACAAAATTGATTATTATAGTAGTAATGATAGTAATGCATAAAAAATTAAAAAAAGTAAACATGGTAGAAGCTCTAGAAGCAATAGAGTAGAATAGGAGAAGAAAATGAAAATTACAATTAATGATCAAGCGAAAAAATTATTAAATGAGAAAAATAAAAAACACGTGTTAGTATCTCTGTTTCAACAGTTTTGTTGAGGTGGGAGAGTAGATAGAGCTGTCGTGGTTTCGATGGCGGATAAATTTGATGCACAATTGTATTCAAAATATGTAGTAGATGGAATAGATGTTTATATTGATAACAGACTAACTACAGATAATGAGGTAGAAATTTGTACAGAAAAATTCTTCTTTATGAGACAGTTGAGTCAAAAAGGAATAGATATTTAATAGTATAAAAGCAACTAGAGGTGAATGTTTTATCTCTAGTTGCTTTTGTTTATTTTAATATTTAGTTAGAAGCAGAACTAAGTTCTTCTTCTTTTTTATGTTTGTCGTTATAGATTTTTTTCATGATTCCGATAACGATTGATAATGCGAATAAACACATTAATCCGATAAATAAGTTTCTAACACCACCTGATAATGTACCACCTACATATGAATAAACGATAGTTGCAGGTAATTGTCCAACACCTGTAGCTATAAAGAATCTCCAGAAACTCATGTTTGTTAAACCTGCTGCATAACTAACAAAGTCGAAAGATACGAATGGTAATAATCTACAGATAAGGATAGCTTTGTCTCCATATCGTTCGAAGAATACATCGATACTAGCCATTGCACCTTTACTTGTAAGTTTTTCTACAACATCACGTCCTAGTCCACGGGCGATATAGAAGCACAGTGCTGCTCCAAGCATAGCTGTAGACCAAGATAAAGCAGCGCCAGCAACCCAACCGAAGATTGCTGCGTTAGACAATGTGATTAAGAATGCTGGAATAGGAGCGGCGATTGATTGAAGAACCATAAGTACTCCAGAAACAACGGCAGCCCAAGCTCCCCATCCACGTAAATATTCGATTACTGCATTTGTATCGAATTGTGATAGAGTGGCAAATGCTGTGTTAATACCAGTTTTAAAACTTGGTACTGTGAAATAAACTACAAAGAAGATTGCGAAGCAAGCAAGGGTAATGTATCTAACTTTTTTACGTTGTGCTTTTAATTTTTTCTCTTCTTCTGGATCTACTTCTCTTAAGTCACTAAGTTTTACTTCTGTTTGTTTTAGTGCTTTAAGTTCGTCTTTAGTATAAACTTTTTGGTATTTAGATAGTGTTAGAATAATATAAAGGTTTATTAAGTTAACAATAATAACACCAATGATGAACGGAGTTCTAATTTGATTAAGTGATCCAGCATGTAGCACTTCACGAGCTATATATAGTAAAGTTTTAGTTTTACCAGAAAATATAGCCATAAGAAGTATAATAGCTTCTATAATGAAGAATGTGTATTTTCGATTGATACGTTTAAAATATAATCCTGTCATTATACCGTAAACAGTCCAAACAAAAATTACAAGACTTTGATCGGCTAGCATTTCAAACTGTGTAAAGAAGAACAGTAAGAATGCGAAGAAGTAACCAACAGCTATACCAACACTTGTGAAATAGAATAATAATCTTAAGCGTTTCATTTATTTTCTCCTTGTATCATAAATAGGGGAGCGACACAAATTTATAATTTTTGAGAAATTATAATTTATAGAGTCGCTCCTTTAATAGTATATAAATATTTGAGGGGTTTTTATAAAAGAAAATTAAATATTTATATGCTATTATGAATATATATAAACATCTTACGTAGTTGTAATAATTAATATGGTTAATTATTATTTTTTGATGCTGTAAATTACTGCTGCATAAGTTCCGTCTTCTGGTAAAATATCTTCATTACCAGTAAATTTCACTTCTTTACGAGTTTCAACAGCCCCATAAGTGTAAGTAGTATTTGAGATAATTCCAACTGGGCAACTATCTAGACAAGATAAACATCCTGTGTTTTTGTCGATTGCACGCTCTAAGTTACCACCGAAGCGGAAATCAATTTGTTTTCCATTACTATCTTTTACAACTTCATTGATATCATATTTTTTCTTGGCACCATTCCAAGTAATTTCTGCTTTGATTGGAGTTCCTTCTACGTGAGTAGTAGTTGCATTATTTGGATTCATATTATTTCCAGGTTTTGCACCAATTTCAATTAAAGCGTTGTAGAATTCTTCTGGTTTAGCAAATGCTGTAAAAATTGATTTTGCACCATTTGTACCACTTTGTTCTACAGAGTTATGTCTTGTAGCTTCATCGAAGTATTTACCATTAATTTTTGTAAGAACAGTAATAGTACCTGCTTCTTTATCTACTTTTATTGGTTTATCTAGTGATACTCCAGCTACATAGTCAGCTGGTTGATTTGAATTTTGTGAAGTTGAATTAGATGAACTACTGCATCCAACAGCAGTAAATGCTAATCCAGCAGCCATAAGGACTGATAATAATTTTTTTGGTTTCATGAACGAATCCTCCTTATTCTATAATTTTATTATACATTTGTATTATAACATTTATATAAAAAGGTAACAATAATCTATAAGAATTATATTATAAATTTAATTTTAAAGGTTTAAAATATTGAAAGATGATATAAAAAATATTTTTCTATTTTGATAAAAGATATGCTGAAAAATTAAAAAAATATAAATTTATTGAATAAATAAATTAACATAATTTTTATATTCTAAATTATAATTACGAGAGGAAAATAAATAGATTTTAATTGATAAATGTTATCGATTGAGAATTGATTTAAATTATTCAAGATAGTAACTATAATTATTAGCTTAAAAACTAAAAATATGGTATAATATTTTAGTTATAAACAATTTCGATAAGATTTTTGTTGAAAATAAGTAAAAAATAAGAAAGAAAGGAGAAACTATGTTAATTCAGCTAAATAATATAACGAAGAATTTTGTAGTAAATGAAATTTTTTCGAATGTAAAGTTGGAAATCAATGATAAAGATAGGGTTGCAATAGTAGGAAGAAATGGTGCAGGGAAAAGTACTTTACTAAAAATAATAGCAGGGGCAATTAGTTTCGATAGTGGAGAAAGAACCATTTCAAAAAATACGACAGTTGGATATTTATCACAGGAATTTATCGTGAGAGAAGATTTGTCGATTTATGAAGAAATGATTACTTGCTTTGATGAGATAATTACTTTGGAAGCAGAATTAGAGAAATTGTCTTTTGAGTTAACTCCGGAAAATATTGAGAATGATCCAGCATTACTTAATAAGTTTGATAGGTTACAAAATAAAGTATTAACTCATAAGGATTATCATTACAAGAGTAAAATAGAAAGTGTACTTTATGGATTAGATTTTACAAAAGAAGTCTTTGATAAGAAAATTAGTACTTTTTCAGGTGGAGAGAAAACAAGGCTATCTATGGCGAAATTGTTACTTAGTGAGCCTGATTTACTAGTTCTAGACGAACCGACTAACCACCTTGATATGGAAAATGTAGCATGGTTAGAAAACTATTTATCAGCATACAATGGTGCAATAGTAATTGTAAGTCACGATAGATATTTTTTAGATAAAGTTGTTAATGTTGTATACAACTTAGAATTTGGTAAGCTTAAGAAATATGTAGGTAACTATTCTAAGTTTTTAGTACAGTATGAAGAAGATTATGAAAAACAACTAAAAGAATATACGAGCCAGCAAAAAGATATAAAGAAATTAGAAGAATTTGTTCAGAAAAATATTGCTAGAGCATCAACTAGTAAGATGGCTAAGAGTCGTCAAAAAGTATTAGATAAGATGGAACTTATAGATAATCCGAAAAAAGATGATAAAGCAGCAGGGATAGAGTTCTTAATTAAAGAACAAAGTGGTCGTGATGTTCTGACAATTAGCGATTTACAAGTTGGTTATAATGGAACTAAAGTAGGTCAAAGTTATAATCTTGCTGTGTATAAAGGAGATAGAATAGCTGTTGTTGGAAGAAATGGTATAGGAAAATCTACTTTAATAAAAACAATAGCGAAGAGACAAAAAGAAATTGCTGGAAATGTTCAATATGGTAGCAAAGTGTCGCTAGGATACTACGATCAAAAACAAGCAGAATTTGAATCTTCAAAAACGATATTAAATGAACTTTGGGATGAGTATCCTTTGATGAAAGAAGCGGAAGTAAGAACTGTTCTTGGTAGATTCTTATTTAGAGGTGATGATGTTCTTAAGATAGTAAGAGATCTTTCTGGTGGAGAAAAAGCGAGATTACAACTAGCTAAACTAATGTTAGAAAAGAATAATTTATTAATATTAGATGAACCGACTAACCACCTTGATATTACTAGTAAACAGGTGTTAGAAGAAGCTCTTAAAAATTACGAAGGAACTATTGTATTTGTAAGTCACGATAGGTACTTTATTAATAAGATAGCCAATAAGGTATTAGATATTACTGATAATGGTCATAATATGTATTTAGGGAATTATGATTATTATTTAGAAAAAAGAGAGCAAGAGAGAATAGCTCAACAATTAACGAATAAAGAAGTAGAGGTTGTTGAAGTAAAAGAAACTAATAATTATATATTAGATAAAGAAACCAAGCGGCGTGTAAGAAAATTAGAAAGAACACGTGATGAGTTGATGGAAAAGATCGAAAGTTTTGAAGAAGAAATACTAGCGGTTAATAATGAACTTGCAAAAGAAGAGGTCTATACTGATATGATAAAAACACAAGAGTTTAATGAAAAACTAAAACAATTAACAGAAGAAGTTGATGAATTAAATAATTCTTGGTTAGAAATTGAAGAGGAATTAGAAAGTATTAATGAATAGTAAAATTAAAATAACAACATATGTTGATGCTGAAAAAATTCATGAAGATTCTCATGTGGGGATACATATTGAAGAAGCCACAAGTGAGAAAATAACTTATAGTGATAAAAATAACAAAAAAATAGAGATTTTTATTGACAAAATAAAAGAAAGTGTTAGTATAGAAAAAGACGATTCAAAAATGTACTTAGCATATACGAAAACAAGTAATGACTATAGTACACAATATGGTCAGATGAAATTGGAGACACAACTTGTAAAAATAAGTAAGATGGCAAAAAATAGTTTTACTTTGTTTGAGATAGTGTACAATATATATTTCGGAAAAAATGACAAACAGCAAAATAAATTGAAAATATTAGTGAAAAACATTTAGTAGGTAATTAGGAGGAATTTTTGGTGAAAAATAAAATAGTAGAATTAATACAAAATTCTTTAGCCAAATTAGAAATTGATGGAGTAGATATTCATGTAGAAACTCCAAAAAACACAGATAATGGAGATTTTTCTTCAAATGTAGCGATGCAATTAACAAGAGTTTTACGTAAAAATCCTAGAGTTATTGCCGAGGAAATAATCAGCAATATTGAAGAAGATGAAGCGGTAGAAAAAATTGAAATAGCTGGACCAGGATTTATTAACTTTTTCGTTAAAAAATCAAGTCTAGGTAGTGTTGTTGGGAAAATCTTAGAAGACGATTTTAAATATGGTGAAAATAACATTGGACAAGGTAAAAAAGTTCTTTTAGAGTATGTATCAGCTAACCCAACTGGAACATTACACGTGGGGCATGCTAGAAATGCTGCATATTCTGATTCATTAGCAAGAATAATGAAAAAATCAGGATATGATTTATCTCGTGAGTATTATATCAACGATGCAGGAAATCAAATTAACAACTTAGTTATTTCTGCAATTGTTCGTTATAAACAAGCGTTAGGTATGGATGCACAGATGCCAGAAGATGCGTACCACGGTGAAGATATTAAAGTTCTAGGTCAAAAACTAAAAGATGAATTTGGAGATTCATTATTAGAAAGAGAAGACTTAAATGAGTTTATTCGTGAGTACGCAGTTGCATATGAGATGGAAAATATCAAAAAAGATCTTGGAGATTTTGGATTAGAGTATGACGTGTTCTTTAGTGAAAAATCATTATATGAAAAAGGTCTTGTAGATAAAGCATTAGAATCTTTAAGAGAACAAGGTTTTGTTTATGAAAAAGATGGTGCTTTATGGTTGGAAACAACAGCTTTAGGTACAGGTGATGATAAAGACCGTGTATTAATTAAAGCAGATGGTTCATTAACATATTTAACTAGTGACATAGCGTATCATAAAAATAAATTAGATCGTGGATTTGATTTGTTATTAGATGTTCTTGGTGCAGATCACCACGGATATATTGCAAGATTAAAAGCAAGTATCGTAGCGATGGGATATAAAGCAGAGCAACTTGAAGTTTTAATTATGCAAATGGTACAACTACTTAATAACGGTGAAGTTGTGAAAATGAGTAAGAGAACTGGTAAGGCAATTACACTTCGTGATTTAATCGATGAAGTAGGAGCTGATGCTGCTCGTTACTTCTTAGTAATGAGAAGTGCAGATAGTCATTTAGATTTTGACTTTGCAGTAGCGAAAGAACAATCAAGTGATAACCCACTATACTATGTTCAATACGCGCATGCTAGAATTTGTTCAATCTTACGTCAAGCAGCAGAACAAGCTGAATATGATGTTAATAATTGCGATTATGAATTATTAACTGATGAGTATTCAGTTGATTTATTGAAAAACTTAGCATATTATCCAGAAATAGTAGCACAGGCTGCTAAAAACTATGAACCACATAGAATTTGTAATTATTTACAAAGTCTTGCAAGTTCTTTCCACAAATTCTATAATAATAATAAAGTAATAACTGAAAATAAAGAGCAAACTCAAAGTTATTTAGCATTAATTACAGCCGTTAAAATAACTTTAAGAAACGCTTTAGACTTAATCGGAGTATCTGCTCCAGAGAAAATGTAATAAATAAAAAAGAAGGGAATCTAATATAAATGGTAAAGTTAAAAGATTTAAGTACAGAAAAAATTAAGGAAATGTCACTAATAGATTTATGTTATGCATATATGGTAGAAGAAGGAATTGAAAAATTAAATATTTATGATTTCCTAGACTATATTAAACCATTAAGAAATGTTGATGATGAAGAATTTACAGCGCAAGCTGCGTACTTCTACACTGATTTAAACTTAGATGGAAGATTCGTTTGTGTAGAAGATGGAAGCTGGAAATTAAGAGATAGTTTATTTGTTGAAGACATTAAAAACTTTGTTGAACCAAGTGTTCAAAAATTTGAAATTGATGAAGAAGATGATATTGAAGAACTTGGAGATGAAGAACAAGAGGATATCCATGATGAAGTAGACGCTCTAATTGAGGAAGAAGATATGGAAGAAACTGAAGATGTCTATGATTTTGACAATGATGGAATTGTATCGAAATTCAATATCTCAACTGAAGAAGAAGAGTTTTAATAAAAGAGCCGGAAGGCTTTTTTATTTTATAAGTCTTATTAGTTGCATATACTTTTTAAATAAAGTATAATGAAGAAAGTCAATAAAACATATAGTAAAAATTGTAATACAGGTTCTAAGTTTTTTAAGTGAATAACACAATATCACATTTATTTTATTTATTATCTTTAACAGCAAGAATACGATTGATTATTGATAATAAAAAAATATAAAGGAGATTGTAACTTATGAAACAAGGTACAGTAAAATGGTTTAACGAGGAAAAAGGATTCGGATTTATCGAAGTAGCAGGAGAAAAAGATATCTTCGTTCACTTCTCAAGCATTAAAAAAGACGGATTCAAAACTTTAAAAGAAGGCGATAAAGTTGAATTTGAAGTAGAAGATGGTGCTCGTGGACCACAAGCAGCTAACGTAGTTGTTCTTTAATTAGAAATATGAGAAAGCTATAATTAGACTTTTATGTCTAGTTATAGCTTTTTTTATTTAAAATTTTATAAGGTGAAAATACACAAAAAGAAAATATGAAAACGAATACTATAGATATTGAAAAATACTTCATTATATTTTATAATTGAATTGCAAGGTAAAAAATAAATGGAAATTAGGAGGATAATTTCATGAAAGGAGTAAATACTAATTTATTACATGGATATCCTGTAATAGATGATTATACTGGTGCAGCATCAATTCCTAAATATCAAGTTACTACATTTGATCAAAAAGAAGGATATAAAGATTGTGGTAAGTATTCGTATAGTCGTTTCGGGAATCCAACGATATTAGCATTGGAAGCAGCTGTTGCTAATTTACATAAAGCGAGATTTGGTTTTGCTTTCGCTTCAGGTATGTCAGCAATAACGACTGTATTGATGCTATTGAATTGTGGGGAACATATAATATTACCCAAAGATGTTTATGGAGGAACATTCCAATTTAGTTCAAAAATTTTGAAAAAATATGGAATAGAAGTTAGTTTTATTAATTATCAAAATTTAGAAGAATTAGAAGCTACTATTAAAGATAATACTACAATGATTTATATCGAAACTCCATCTAATCCTTTGTTAAAGGTATCAGATATTAAGGCGATAGTAGAAATTGCTAAGAAACATAATATAAAAACTGTTGCGGACAATACTTTTATGACAGCTTTATATCAAAAGCCTTTAGATTTAGGATGTGATATAGTAATAGAGAGTTTAACTAAATTTGTTAACGGTCATAGTGATGTTACAGCTGGTTGTGCAGTTACGAATAATGAGGAAATCGCCAATGAAATTTGTTTGTTACAAAAGAATTTCGGTGGTATTTTAGGGGTAGAAGATGCCTGGTTAATCTTACGAGGAATGAAAACTATGGGATTACGAATGGAGAAATCTGTAGAGAATGCGAAAATTCTTACTAAGTTCTTAGAAACTCAAGATAAAATTAAAAAGGTATACTATCCTAATCTTACAAGTTGTAAATTTTATGATATTCATACAGAACAGGCTAGCTCAGGAGGGGCTGTTTTCTCGTTTGAATTTTTCGAACAAGATGATTTGAAAACATTTCTTAAAAAAATCAAAATTCCGATTTATGCAATTAGCTTGGGAGGGGTAGAATCTATAATTTCTCATCCAGCAACTATGTCTCACGCATGCATGAGTGAAGAAGAAAGGTTAGCTCAAGGAGTTACACAAACTTTATTAAGATTTTCTTGTGGAGTAGAAGACTCAGAAGACTTAATCGAAGATTTAAAACAAGCGTTAAATAATTAATATAAAAATGATAATATAAATAAAGGAGATTTATTAAATGAAAATAACAGAAGTAAATACACCAAAAGCGCCAAAAGCAGTAGGACCATACGTACAAGCTAATAAAGTAGGAAATCTAATTTTCTGTTCAGGACAATTAGGTATTAATCCTGAAACTGGAAAGATTGTTGAAGGTGGAGTTATCGAGGAAGCTAAACAAGTTTTCAAAAATATTGAAGCAGTATTAGAAGAAGCTGGAAGCTCTATGAACCATGTAGTGAAATCATTAGTATTATTAAAAGATATTGCTGATTTTGCTGAAGTGAATAAAGTTTATGCAGAGCAATTTAACGATGTGCTTCCTGCTAGATCAGCATTTCAAGTAGCGGCACTACCACTAGGTGGTAATATAGAAATAGAAGTTATCGCTGTAGAAAAATAAAGTTATTTTATAGAGTTAGGTGCTAGAATTTTCTCATGAGTTAAATCTGTAAATAAAAAGAATCAAGGATACAATTTGCTATCCTTGATTTTTTGCATTATAACTTGCTATTGCAGCATCTATTTCTTCATTTGTAAAGTTAGAAATATCACCTTTTAGCTCATTTTCTATTATACTTCTGCTTATTGATCCCTCTTGAGTATATCGGATTGTATTGTAAGTTTCTGGAACTTGCTGACCGATAATTTGTGGGTGGATTTTTGTATTAGGTATAGAAGATGTCTTTTTAGAGTCAGTTGAAGTTTGTTTTCCAGTAGTGCTTCCTTTATTTTCAGATGATTTTTCATTTTTAGAATCTTCTTTATTGCCTAATTCCTTTTTCTCTTCTTCTTTCTTAGTAATATTAGTTTTGTGATCTTGTTCTAATTCTGAAGTTTCTGAATTTGAAAGTTTATCTTTTAACGCACTGTATTTAAATTCATATTTTGCTAAAATTGTTTTCACTTGATCCGCATAGTTAGGAGAAGTTGAGTCTAATTTTAAAATTTCGATAAGAGCATTATCGTAGTTTTCTAACTGTTCTTCTAAGTAAGTGATAGCCTTAGTAAAAGTGTGACCTGTATTAAGCTTTTTAGCATGTTTTAGATGATCGTGTGCTTCTTCAATATTAGCATTGTTTAACGCTGTATCAATTTTTACTAATTCACTAGCGATGTTAATTTCGTTATCTATATTTCTTAATGTTTCTTTTGCTTTTTCAGTAGTTAGTGTCTCAAGACCTTTTAAACCAGAATTGAAATCATGAGAATCATTTATTAATGATATATATTTTGAATGTTCTTCTTTAAAGTTTTTATTTTCTGAAGTAAGATAGTAATATGTTCCTCCTACTAAGAAAAAAATCGCTAATATAGGCATTAAAATAGAGATTATTTTTTTCATAAAGAGCTACGCTCCTTTCTTTAATGTCTTTAACTATAATTAATTGTATAATGTTAAGAAAAAAAAATCAAGTGAATTAAATTATATGTAATTAAATTAACCACGTGAAATATGTATATAAAAGGAGTATAAAGTTATATTATGGTGAAATAATTAGTGACTGTTAATGTTGAATTTTGTAGAAAAATAATCTAATAAATATAGGTAAATATACTGTTTAAAAATAAAAAGTATAATAATTTCTTGACAAGGATATAAGTTTGGTATAATATATTTAAAAGAACCGTGACAAAATATAGTAAAAAGAATTTTACTTTATGTTTTAATTGAAAGAGAGTTTAATCCTTAGGCTGAAAGATTAAATATTAATGATTAAAGTAAAGAACACTTTTTGTAAAATTTAATAAATAGAAAATAAGGTATCGGTATTCTGATATGAATTAGGGTGGCACCACGAAGTATGTTATCGTCCCATGTAGTTTAAAGCTATGTGGGGCGATTTTTAATTTATATTGGATGCACAGGATGATTAAAAATCGAAAGGAGAAAGAAATGGTAATTAGTATGCCAAGAGGGACTCAAGATATACTACCAGAAGAAAGTGTTAAATGGCAGTATATTGAAGGGAAACTAAGAGAGATTAGTAAAAACTTCTGTTATGAAGAAATAAGAACACCTATGTTTGAATCAACAGAATTATTCAGTCGAGGTGTTGGAGATACAACAGATATAGTTCAAAAAGAAATGTATACTTTTATGGACAAAGGGAATAGATCTTTAACGTTAAGACCAGAAGGTACAGCTGGAACAGTTCGTTCATATATTGAAAATAAACTTTTCGCTAAAACTATTCAACCACAAAAATTATACTATGTTGGACCGATGTTTAGATATGAAAGAAAACAAAAAGGTCGTTATCGTCAATTTGTTCAATATGGTGTTGAGGTAATCGGTGAGGAGAGCCCAAAAATCGATGCTGAAGTTATTAGCTTAGCTTATAACATTTATAAAATGTTAGGCATTGAAAATATTAAAGTTAGTATCAACTCTTTAGGAAATCCTGAAGAAAGACAAGCCTACAATGAAGCATTAGTTAAGCATTTTGAACCTAGAATAAATGAATTCTGTGAGGATTGTAATAATAGACTTTATAAAAATCCTATGAGAATATTGGATTGTAAAGTTGATGCTGAACATGAGCTTATTAAATCTGCACCAAGATTATTAGAATACTTAGGTGAAGAATCTAAACAATACTTTGCAGAAGTGCTTAGACACTTAGATGCGCTAGGTGTAAAATATGAAATTGATCATAATTTAGTTCGAGGATTAGATTACTATACTCATACTGCATTTGAGATTATGATAGATAATCCAGAAGTCGAATTAAAAACACTTTGTGGTGGTGGTCGTTATAATGGTTTGATTAGACTGTTGGATGGGCCTGAAGATAAAAAAGGTATTGGTTTTGCACTAAGTATTGAGAGATTATTATTAGCACTCGAAAGTGAAAATATTGAATTACCTATAGATGATACAATAGATGTTTTTGTGGTAGCTATGGGTGAAGATGCTTCTAATGCTGGAGTTAAACTTACTAATGATTTGAGATTAGCTGGGTACAGTGTACAAAATGATTATTTTGATAAGAAAATGAAAGCACAAATGAAAATTGCAGATAGATATAATGCAAAATATTCTATAATAATTGGACAAAGTGAGCTAGAAAGTGGGGTACTTGTCGTAAAAGATATGAAATCATTTGAACAAGAAACAATTAAATTAGAAGATATAGTTGATTACTTACAAGAAAAATTGAGAGGAGAAAAATAATGAGCGCATACGGAAGAACGGAATACGCTGGGCGTATAGATGAAAAATATGTAGGAAAGAAAGTAACATTAAAAGGTTGGGTTAGTAAACGTCGTGACCTTGGTAACTTAATCTTTATCGATGTTAGAGATAGAATGGGTGTTGTTCAATGTGTATTCTCAGGGGAAAAAAATGCAGAACTACATGAGCTAGCAGGAACTTTAAGAAACGAATTCGTAGTTTCTATTGAAGGGGAAGTAGTATTAAGAAATGAATCTACAGTAAATGAGAAAATTGCTTCAGGTAAAGTAGAAGTTATTGCTGATAAATTAGAAATTTTATCGAAAGCAAAAACATTACCATTCGTATTAGATGATGCAAGTTTATCAAGCGAAGAATTACGTCTAAAATATCGTTACCTTGACTTAAGAAGAATGGAACTTGCTGAAGTATTACAATTACGTTCAAAAATTACTAAAGCAACAAGAGATTACTTAGATAACAACATGTTTGTTGATGTTGAAACACCAATTTTAACTAAATCTACTCCAGAAGGAGCACGTGACTACTTAGTACCAAGTAGGGTTCACCCAGGTGAATTCTATGCTTTACCACAATCACCGCAATTATTTAAGCAGTTATTAATGGTTGCAGGATTTGACAGATACTATCAAGTAGCTCGTTGTTTCCGTGATGAAGACTTACGTGCAGATAGACAACCAGACTTTACACAAATCGATATGGAAATGAGCTTTATGTCACAAGAAGAAATTCTTACTATGATAGAAGGTTTAATTGCACATGTAATGAAAGAAGTAAAAGGAATTGATGTAGTATTACCATTCCCAAGACTTGACTATGAAGAAGCAATGGAAAGATTTGGTAGTGATAAACCAGATACTCGTTTTGGAATGGAATTAAAAGATGTTAGTGATCTTGTTAAAAACTTAGACTTCAAAGTGTTCTCAAATGCAGTAGAACAAGGTGGAGCTGTAAAATGTATCGTAGCTAAAGGATGTGCAGAGCAATATTCTCGTAAAGATATTGATGCATTAGGAAAATATGTTGCAAACTATGGAGCTAAGGGATTAGCTTGGGTTAAAGTAACAGAAGAAGGATTAAATGGGGCAATTGCTAAATTCTTTACAGACGAAGTAGCTCAAGAATTGGTAGCTCGTGTAGACGCAGAAGTTGGGGATATTATCTTATTTGCTGCGGACAGTAAAAAAGTATGTTACGCATCATTAGGGGCACTACGTCAAAAATTAGCAGCTAATTTAGATTTAATCGACAAGGATAAATATAACTATCTGTGGGTAGTAAACTGGCCTCTATTAGAGTATGATGAAGAAAAAGGTCGTTACAGTGCAGCTCACCACCCATTCACTATGCCAAAAGTAGAAGATGTAGAACTATTAGAAACTGCACCAGAAAAAGCATATGCACAGGCATATGATATAGTACTAAATGGTTATGAGTTAGGTGGAGGAAGTATCCGTATCTATGATAAAGAAGTGCAATCATCAATGTTTAAAGCATTAGGATTTACTCAAGAACAAGCTCAAGAACAATTTGGATTCTTATTAGATGCATTTGAATATGGAGTACCACCACACGGAGGATGTGCATTAGGATTAGACAGATTTGTTATGCTATTAGCGGGACGTGACAACTTACGTGATACAATAGCATTCCCTAAAACTGCAAATGCAGCAGATCCAATGACTCAAGCTCCATCACCAGTAGATTTAGAGCAATTATTAGAGCTAAATATCTCTTTATTAAGAAAATAGTATACTAATAGAAAGACTTAAACTGAGGAAAAAAGAAACTTTTCCTCAGTTTTTTTAAAAAATGTATTGACATAATAAAAGACTGATGATAGAATAGTAAAAGTCTTCTCAAGAAGAAGACGAACAATATAAGATTTCTAATAATTAAATGTTAAGAAAATATAAAAAAGTTCTTGACAAAATAAAAAAGAAATGATAAACTTATAAAA
>NZ_JAQMFS010000041.1 GCF_028308085.1 Gemella haemolysans | reverse complement strand
GCGGTTTGTCCTGGCTGTTTCGCAGTTGGGTTAAACGTATCTTTTTGTTCTTTTACTGTGATTGGAACGGTTACTTCGTCTACTGTTCCATCTGGGTACGTTACTAACGCTACTGTTGGATGATTTCCTGGTGTACTTACATCTGGATTTGTTTTCCATGTTACAGTTGTACCTTCTGGTAAGCCTGTTTTGTCTACACTGTCTTCTGCGTTTGGTGCTGTACCGTTATCCACTGTTTGTGGTTTTGGTTGTGGATT
>NZ_JAQMFS010000040.1 GCF_028308085.1 Gemella haemolysans | reverse complement strand
TGATGCTTTAGTCATAAGGCTTATTTTTTTTGAAAAACGACCAAAACATCAATATGTTCATTGATATTTTGGTCGTTTTGTCAACAATCTGTAAAAAATAAGTCCTAATTAGGGCTTATTTTTTTATGCTATAAAAATCTCATAAAATATATAATAATATTTTGTAAGAAAAATTAATAGATAGCCTATTGGTTTACAGATTTAATAATAATAAACTAATATTATTGTATTTATTTTATGTTTTAGAATATATAAAATATAAAATAAAAGTTGGAATTTAAGATGTATATACATTGTGAAGTAGAAAAATAATTATTAAAATATAGTTTTAATTCTGATATAATATGTTTATAGAAATACATTAGGGGGATATTCATGGAGAAATATTCATTAAAAAATGACTTCTTGGGGGAAGTTATTGGTTCATTTATATTAGTTCTTTTTGGGACAGGTTCAGTAGCAGCAGCGGTATTATATGATGCACATCAAAGTCTGTTCCAAATTGGTATGTTATGGGCATTTGCGGTAACTTTTGGTATATATATGACTAGAAATTTAAGTAATGCACATTTTAATCCAGCGGTGTCAGTAGCAATGGTCCTTACAGGTAGAATGAGTGCTAAAAGATTACCAACGTATATCGCAGGACAATTTATTGGAGCATTACTAGGATCACTAGTAATGTATGGAATTTATAGCTCATCGATAGCGCAGTTTGAAGCTAAAAAGAACATAGTACGCGGAACATTTGAATCAGTTGCTACAGCGAAAATGTTCGGAGAGTATTATAATCAACCAGGTGGCTATAACATTTCTATGCCATTGGCATTTGCTGCGGAAACACTAGGAACTTTTTTATTAGTTTTAATTATATTCTTATTTACAGAAGGGGCTAATGTAGGAAGACCAAATGATAATATGGCTCCTGTACAAATAGGTTTAACTGTTGGATCGTTACTATGTTTACTAGCGACAATTACTCAAGCTGGTATGAATCCAACACGTGATTTCGCACCTCGTTTAGTAGCGTGGGCATTCGGATGGGGATCAGCAGCATTTCCAGACGCTAGCGGTGGCTTCTTCTGGGTTTATATACTTGGACCAATAGTTGGTGGAGTATTAGCTGGGTATTTGTTTACTAAAGTGTTAGAACCAGCATTAAAAAGACAAAATGAATTAAATAAATAATATAATAAGGTTAGAGGAGAAAAGAATTATGACAAACAAAACAGATTTAATTTTAGTAGGTGGATTTCTAGGAGCAGGTAAGACGAGTCTTCTATGGGAAGTTGCGAAACGTTTAAATGAAAAAGGACGTAAAGTAGGATTAATTACAAACGACCAAGCAAGTGAATTAGTTGATACTTCATTTTTAGAAACAAACAATGACATCGTTGAAGAAGTAAGTGGAAGTTGTTTCTGTTGTAACTTTGGTGGATTTGCTAATGCAATTGCTCACCTACAAGAAGCAAATAACAGTGATATTATTTTAGCAGAACCAGTAGGAAGTTGTACTGACTTATCAGCGACTATTATGCAACCTTTAAAAGAAAAATACAAAGAACAAGTTAATTTAAAACAACTTACAGCTTTAGCGGATCCAACTCGCTTAAAAGCAGTATTAAAAGATCATTCAAATCCTGGAGATTATATTATTTATAAACAATTTGAAGAAGCGGATATTATCTTAATTAATAAAGTTGAATTATTATCAGAAGAAGAATTAGCAGATTTAGTAGAAAAAACTAAAAAAGAATTTAATAACGGAAATGTTCTAACTGCAAGTGTTAAAACTGGAGAAGGTTTAGATGAGTGGTTCGATTACATTATCAACAGTGAAAAAGAAGTAGGAAGAAGAATTGTAGAAGTGGATTACGATACGTATGCTGATGGAGAGGCACTATTCGGATGGTTAAATGGAACTTATGCTATTGAAAAAGAAGAATCATTTGAAACATTAGCTACTGCATTTTTAGCTAACTTAGGAGAAAGATTTGATTCATTAAATCTAAATGTAGGTCACGTGAAATTCCTTCTACAAGGTAAAGAAGAAGGTTTAGTAGGTAATATTGTAGGTAAGAAAGAAACTGCAACACTACGTAAATTAGATAATACTAGTGACAAAGTATTCCTTACAGTTAATGCACGTGTAGAAGTTCATCCAGATAAACTAGTTGAGATCGTAAAAGAAGAAGTTGAACGTGTATTTAACGTAGTAGGATATAAAGAAGAAACTTTAAATGCTTTAATCCCTGGACGTCCAAATCCAACATTTAGATATAGAGAAATAGTTAAACTTTAATTATAGAAAAAAATAAACTTCTATGATAGAATGAATATGATAAAAGGTTGGAACTAATTCAAAAGTCCTAGATTTTAAAAAAGCGTATATGATTACTCATAGACGCAGTGGTTTATTGATATCTAAATTCGCTTTATAGAAGCTTTTTAGATATCTAATAAACTTTGCGGGGGTGACTCGACAAAATCGATTTCTGCGAAATCGCGATTTTTGAGTCACTCCTAACTATTTAATATAAAGGGATGGTGATAAAATGAATAATAATATCAAAATAAGATTATCGGTTGATAACTTTTATGATAATATTTCTAAAAATAAACAAAAGACAAAAATTGATCCAAAACAACTAAGTAAATCATTAGGATATGATGAAAAAATAATAAATGAATTTCCTGATGAAATAAACATGGGGTTGTCTTGTGGAAATCCAATTAATCACTTAAAAATAAAAGAAGGTCAGTCTTTAATTGATTTAGGATGTGGAGCTGGAATGGATATTTTCATTACAAAGATGAAAAATCCAAAAGTAGGAACGCTATATGGTTTAGATAGATTAGATTCAATGTTAGAAAAAGCGAAAAAGGTTAGAGATAACAAGAAGTTTGATAATGTTGAATTTATTAAAGGAGAACTAATAAATATTCCATTAGAAGACCAATCGGTTGATAGAGTTATTAGTAACTGTGTTATAAATTTAGAGCCCGATAAACAAAAAGTATATGATGAAATATATCGTATTTTAAAAGAAGATGGTATGTTTGTAATATCAGATATTATCTTGAAAAAGGAATTACCATTAGAGTGGAAAAATTCCCAACAGATGCACTGCACTTGAGTGGCGGGTGCTCTTCTGGAAGAAGAGATGGCTGATATTATTAAAAAAGCGGGATTCACGAAATTCCAAATCATAAATTCTGATGTAACAGATGAGTATGCAGAAAAATGGGGATATGGAAAAGGTATGAAAGATTACATACAAAGTGGACTGCTTATTGGAAGAAAATAATTTTGTTGGCTAACGAGGAAAGCGTTAGTCAATTTTTTTGACACGACTAGTCAAAATGGAGTAAAATATAATCGAATAAGTGTATAAAATACACATTATTATAAAAAAATTATAAAAACAATAAATATTTGATATGTTATGATTTAGATTTAAATACAAATGCAAAAGAATAAAATAGATTTATTTATTGAAAATGAATTGATATATATATTTTAAAGTTAAATAATTGTTTAAACTAGATTTTAGTTAGTTTTTATATAATATATTTGAATTAAATTATCTATAACATAAAAATATAGTTAGGAGTGGGAAACTATGAGGTTATTATTAGCCGAAGACGAAAGAGACTTAGCAGATGCTCTTGAAGCAATGTTAAAACACAACAATTACTCAGTCGACGTAGTAAATAACGGACAAGATGCATTAGATTATCTTATGTTGGATGATTATGATGGAGCTATTCTTGATGTTATGATGCCACAAATGGATGGGGTAACAGTAGTAAAAAAATTAAGAGAGAATAAAAAAAGTACACCAGTTTTATTACTTACAGCAAAATCAGAGATTGAAGATAAGGTGTATGGACTAGACAGTGGTGCAGATGATTATTTAACAAAACCATTTGTAACTAAGGAGCTATTAGCGAGAGTTCGTTCAATGACAAGAAGACAAGCGACATTTACTAGTAATGTATTAGAATTAGGGAATGTTAGCTTAAGTAAATACACATTTGAATTAGCAACAGAAAAAGATAAAGTAAGATTATCAAATAAAGAATATCAAATGATGGAAATGTTGATGAGAAATCCAGGGAATGTGATTCAAACTGAACAATTTTTAGAAAGAATTTGGGGATATGATAGTGAGTCTGAAATTAACGTAGTTTGGGTTAATATTTCATATCTAAGAAAAAAATTAAAAGCATTAGATGCAAATATCCATATTAAAGCTACTAGAAATGTTGGTTATACTTTGGAGATGATTGATGTTTAAGAGTCTTAGAAGAAAATTTATTACAACAGCTGTTGGGAGTGTAGCTGTAGTAATAGCTATTTTGGCTATTGCGTTAAACTTTATAAATTATTATAAATTAGAAGAAAGAATAGACACAACACTATTAGATGCTTCAAAATCACAAGCATTAATTAAAATTTTTGCTGAAGATGGAGATGATCTAATAATTACAAAAAATTCATCTAGTACAACAGATTATAATGGTTTTTCTATTGCTAAGGTTGATGATTCTGGAAGAATAATTAAAACATATCGTGATGACACTTTAATACCTAATCAAGATGCTTTGCAGAGTAAGGTTATTGAAGCATTAAAGGAAGGAAAAACTAGTGGATTTATTGGTAGCTATAGATTCTTAAAAGCTGAAACAAACGTAGGAAGCTTAATACTATTCTTAAATTGCCAACGTGAATTAGATTCGCAACATTCATTTGAAAAAAATAGTTTATTAATTTCTATTGGAGTTATAGCATCAGTATTTGTTTTAATTGTGTTAATCTCTAAAAGAGTGATAGCACCAATTCAAGAAACTTACATAAAACAAAAACAATTCATAACAGGAGCGAGTCACGAGCTGAAAACACCGTTGGCTATTATTAGTTCTAATGCTGATGTATTAGAGATGATGAATGGTGATTCAAAATGGACGCAGAACATACATAATCAAGTAGACCGTCTTACTAGTTTAGTTAACAGTTTAGTTGTATTTAGCCGAATGGAAGAAAAAGATACAGTTGAAAGAACAAGATTTGATCTGACGAATGCATTGGAATCAAGAATAGAAGATTTTAATGAATTAGCAAACTTCCAGAAAAAAAATATTGTTACGGATATAGATCCTGATTTATATTATTTTGGTGAAGAAGCTTCAATAGTACAATTGATGGATATACTGTTAGAAAATGCTATTAAATATGCACCAGAAGATAGCAGTATATCAGTAAGCCTTAAGAAAAATAGAAAATATGCTATTTTGAAAGTTTCTAATAAAGCAACAGTTCAAAAAGGTGATTTAAGTAAAGTGTTTGAGCGTTTCTATCGTTTAGATGAATCAAGAAATAGTGCAATAAAAGGATATGGTATAGGTTTATCTATGGCACAACTTATTGCGGAAAAACACAAAGAAACAATTCGAGCGTATGCACCAGAAGATGGAATCTTCAAAATAGAAGTGCGTTTTACACTTGATGAAAGATATTAATTAAAGTTAATCTTCCAAACTTATTGGTTTGGGAGATTATTTTTGTTTTGAAGTGAATTGTAATTACATGATAAAATATTATAGAAAAATTTGTAATTGTAAAATAATAATGCTATAATCTAAATAATAAATAAAAATATATTGAAGATTTATAAGGTTAAAAAGGTATCAGATTTTATAGGTGAACATAAAAGGAGAAGAAACTATGTTTGATGTATTTTTTTGATTTTCTAGTAGGGAGTGTTGAAAATGTGAAAATAACACTGAAAAACTTGAATAGAATTCAGAGAATTATAGCAGTAATTTTTTATTGTGTTGAGGTAATAACCCTTTTAATTATCACTATGCTAACGATTGATGATTATCAAATTACAAGGGAGATATTATATTTATTTGGTTTATTTATTTTTGTATCTCTGTGCCATATATTATTTTATAAAAAATATCTTAATAATAGTGAAGTTGAAAATTAAAAAGAGGATAAATTAAATATTAATTAGCTAAATTTTAAGAACATCATTTCAGGTATAAAATTTGCTAATTCAGGTAATTTGTTATATATTATGAGAACGTTTTATGTTATAATTAGTAAAAGGGAAATCCTTTAATTTTATAGGAGGAGGGGTTTATTATGAAACCATTCAAAAGGACAGTAGAAAAAGTTTTAGCATGGATTGCTAATATTATCTTAATAGTATTAACGGGAGTTTTAGCGTATGGGTCATTCTTTAAAATTTCAGTTATAAAAGATAACCAGGAATTTTTAAATATATTTAAGTCAGAACTAGAAAAAAATCCTAATGGGGCTAACTTAAATGGGGTTAACTTATCAGCTGAACAAATAATTGATTACACAATTCAAGGTTTAAAAATGTATTCAGTTCTGTTAATCGTATTAGTTGTTGTTGCGTTATTAGCGACGTTCTTAATGAAAAAACGTATTTTATCTGGAATACTTTTCTTATTATTAGCAATAGTAATAGCTATTGGAACAGTAGGGTTATTAATTCCAGTATATCTATTCTACTTTATCGTAGCGATTATGCTATTTGTAAGAAAAGAAAGACCAGAGGAATATCAAGAAACAGTTAATAATCTGTAAGGATAAATTAAAATTTAGGAGAATATCTATGGTAAGTAATATTTTATTGTTTTGCCAATTGTTTATAGTTTTATATAGTTTCTATATAAACTTTAAAAACTCGGAGTATATGAAAAGATCTAATTGGATTAATAGCATGCTTTGTTATGTGTTTTTAGGCATGATTATTGATAAAATAGATAATATCTATACAAAAGTAATTGTTACGTTTGTGATGTTTTTAATTTTAATTAATGAATTAAATACAATAAAAATATTAAAAAACAATGATACAGATTTAATTGTTGAAAAGATATAGATAGTCATAATATTTTAGTTTTAAAAATTAATAAATTTCAGAGTAACTTTATGGTAGTACTACTTTAATCATGCCTTTAAAGTTACTCTTATTTTTTAATATTTTAGTAGATAACTAAAATATTAAATTTTTCATCTGAAATTTAGACTATCAAATTTCAATAAATTGGGATATTGTGGTATAATTTATAAAGACAAATAATGAAGGATTTATTATGATAAAATATAATTATAATGAGAGATTAATAGAAAAATTAAATATTATTCCTTTTATAGAAAAATATAATTTTAATAATGAAAAATACAATACTGCTATTTTTTGTGCGTTAAGTTCAATATATAATCATAAAGCTAATTATGATCATATCGAATCAAAATTGATATTACTTGGGGATTATTATAGTTTTGAGTATTATAGTATATTAAAAGATGATTTGGATAAGTTAAGTATTTTAACCGATACTATGAAAGTTGGCTATTTTCAACTGGTTACTAAAAGGATGAGTGAGGAAGAATTTTATTTAAGTATAATAAAGACGTGGTTTGATTTTTACGGTGTTGAATTTCAGGAAATTGATAGTAAAACTGTAGTCTTTATATAAAAATTGATGGAGAATAGAATGTTAAAACAGTATGATACGTTGGTACATGATGTTTTAGAAGATATCTTAGATATCACAAAATGTGATGATGATAGATTAAATGAGATTATTAAAAGATATTTTTTAAATGGTGGAAAGAGGGTAAGAGTCCTTCTTTTACTTATATGTGCTAAATTAGGAAATTTTGAATTGAATAGAAAAGATATAATTCGAATGGCTAGTATAGTTGAAATAATTCATACTGCAAGTCTTATTCATGATGATATCATTGATAATGCCGATACGAGACGTGGTAGTATTACAATGAATAAAGAGTATACTAATGAGTTTGCTCTATATGTAGGTGATTATTTATTTGCGATAGTTTTAAAAGAAGTTGCGAAGTTTAATGATGACAGAATTCATAGTTATTTAGCTGTGACTCTTAAGGAACTTTGCATCGGTGAGCTTATTCAGGCTGATGGTCTATATAATATTAAAACTAGACGAATAGATTACTTAAAGAAAATTAAAAGAAAAACAGCTATTTTAATTGCATTTGCTTGTGTTACAGGTAGTATTGTTTCTAAAGCTTCTGATGAAAATATCAAAAGTGCATTTTCGTATGGTTATTATTTAGGAATGAGTTATCAGATTATTGATGATTATTTAGATTTTGCTGGTGGGGCTGAGAATCTTGGTAAAGAAGTTGGTCAGGATTTAATGAATGGGAATATCACATTACCAGCATTGCTAGCAAGAGAAGAAAAACCTGAACTATTTAATAGCTTCACTAATGAAACGAGTTTTGAAGAGAAAATGGAAATTATTGATTATATAAGAAATAATGAGAAAATTTTATCAGAGACTCTTGATATAAGTAAACGATATTTGCTAAAAGCACAAAATAGTATAGATAAAATAGAAATTTCAGTTAAAAATGAATTAACTTTTATAATGAATAAGTTAGCAAGGAGAGATAATTAAATGGATTTACAACAATTTTTAGAAGAATTAAAAGATATTGATTTTACTGCACTAGATAGAGAACAACAAGAAGAATTTCGTACAATACTTTTAGATTATGGATTATTTGATGAGTGTTTAGAACTATCTAAAGTTATTTACGAACAAAATAGAGAAGATGATACAGCTATCGAGGGTTATGTTCACAATTTATTATACTTAGATAGAAAAGATGATGCTTTGGTAGTATTATACAATTCACCAAAAACTCCATCAATTTTATATCAAGAAGGTTTAATATATTTAGAAGATGAATTATACGAAATTGCTGAGGATAAATTCTTAGCCGCAAGAGCTGGAACAGACTTTAATGAAGCAATTCGTGCTATTGATAAAGAGTTAGTTGGTATTTATTTAGCAACTGGTAGAGAAGATAAAGCAAAAAATCTAAGTGAAAGAATTTTCTACGAAGAACCATCTTTAGAAAATTTCCAAACAGCGTTTGACAATTTATTTGCATTGGGATTATTTGAAGAAGCTATAGATTTTTATAACCAAAATGGTAGAGGTTATGAAGACGCAAGTATATTATTCTCATTAGCTTTTGCCTATAATCAAATTCAAAATTTAGAAAAATCAAAAATGCACTTATTAAAAACTATCGCTTTAGATCCTGATTTCACTGAAGCATATTTACATTTAGGACATATGTCTAAAGGTGATGAAGCTAAGAAATATTTAGAGAAATATATTGAATTACAAGGTATGGCAATTAGTGCATATTTACATTTAATTTCTTTATATAAAGATGATCAACAATATGACAGCATTCGTACACTTATGCAAGAAGTATTGTCTTCTCAAGGAATTTCTGAGCAAACACTATTTATCACTATAAATGCTCTTAAATCACTATTTGAGTATGAAAAAATCTATGACTTATATAATGAAAACTCATTAATAAAAGATGATCCAATCCTTCTAGGTGCTGCGTTAAATGCTTTATCTGAAGAAGAGGATTATATTGATTTTGTTGAGGAAGAAGTTGTTACTTATTTTGAAGTTTTACATGATGAACCAACATACTTAGAAACTTTAAGAAATGTTTATGACTTAACAGGAAGTGCGAGAGTACGAGATATAATCAGTCATTTCGAGCAACATCATGGACCACATGGTCATCATCACTAAGAAGAAAAAATAGTTAGAGATAGGAGGTGTTAGTTATGGATTTTAGTTTTAAAGATATATATACTCGAGCTAAGTCGGTAGTTGAAACTGATAGTTATGTAATTTATCAAACGTTAAAGTCAAAATTATACTTTAGTGGGAATTACTTATTAATGAAAAAAGAACCAACTTCTATAGATGAACTTGAATACTATATTGCATCTTGTAGGAACTTTTTTAGAGATAAAGGTGTTAATTTTATTCATTTAGCTGCATTAGAAAATGTAAAATTATCTTGGAAGCTTAAAAGATATTTAAAGAAAGAAAGCTTTAGTGAAATTAATTTACTTTTATATTACTTAAATATCAAAGATTTCGTAGAACCAGAATTAAGTGAATTTCAGGTAGAATATCTTCAAAAAGTTGATTTAAATAGATATTTGAAGTTTCAGTATAAAATAGATGTAGAGGCTAGCAATGAAGAGTGGGCTGAGCACAATCAAACATTATTGTATGAAGATATTAGATCAGAAAATATCAAACAACTTGTAGCTAAAGACGGAGAAAAAATAATAGGTTCAGCTAATATTATAGTTAAGAGTAACTTCTTTGAAATAGATAATTTATATATAGCACCTGAGTATAGAAATCTTGGGATAGCTAAGCATATTATTACTCATGCTATAAACAGTGAACGTAAGGAGAATGTTCTTTTAGTAGCTGATGCTAATGATACACCTAAGTATATGTATGAAAATATTGGATTTTCGAAAATTTCAGAACAGGATTTTTATTTAAAAACGAAAATATAATTAGTAAAGAGAGTGAGCGACTCATAAATCATGATTTCCTCGAAATTAGATTACTTGAGTCGTATCTTTTTTATAAATATTATTATGGATATTGAAGTTCCATGTTTCCTGTTGAGAAAATAGTTAATATGTAGTAAACTAGTAGAAGAAACGTAGAAAATATGCGGAAGAAGGATGTGATTATTGAAGTGAAGAGAAAATTTAAGAGATTTTTAAAGTTTATTATAGAATCGATGGCTGTTATTTTGGTTGTATATGGAGTATTTTTTGCGGGTGGACATCTTAAGGCAAAGAAGGATGCGGCTAAGCAGCAAGAATTAGCTCAACAACAAGAACAAAATAAAGAAAATCAACAAGAAGAATCAACATCTGAAAATACGAAACTTAGTGAGACAGAACTTAATGAAGCTTTTGATAACATAGTAGAGCAATATAAGGGAGACAATGAGATAGGAGTTGTCTACAAGAACTTTTCTACAGGATATAGATATGGACAAGAAGAAAACAAATACTTCACAGCTGCAAGTACAATAAAAGTAGTGTATGCAATGAGAATATATGACCGCATAAGAAATGGTGAAGTATCAGAAGATGCTGATATATATTATAATGAGAACCATTTAGCAGAAGGAAATGGACAAATCACTAATAATAAGAAGAAAAATAGCTATAAATTAGATTATGTTATTCAAAATATGATACAGTACTCAGATAATACAGCTACAAACATGCTTGTAGGAAATAGTGCTACTGCAGCTGATTTATTGGTGAAATATTTTGATAGCTTGGGTGTGAATTTATCACAGGAAGAAGCTCAAAAGAATCGAATAACACCGGCAATGATGGAAGTTGTTTGGACAAAACTTTACAAAGAACGTGATAAGTATCAAAAATTAATTAAGTATTTAGAAGATTCTGAAGATGGAGAAGTAATAAAAGATGGAATACCGAATAAAAAAATTGCTAGTAAGTATGGGGCTATAGAGGCTAATTATCATGAAACTGCTATAGTATTTGGTGATAAAGATTATATGTTATTAATCTATACTAATAAGTTGAATAATTCAAAACAAGCAATAAGAGATATCGCTAAGAAAATTGATGAAATCACAAATAATAATATGTAATAAAAGGATTAGGTAGAAAAAACTATCTAATCTTTTTTTTGAATTTTAAAGAGATTAACTAGAAAGTTATAAATATAAAAGTAATTCATGTAGTAATACATTAAATCAGTGGTTTATTCTTATCTAAATTCGCTTTATGCCAGCTGTTTAGATATCTAATAAATCTTAAATGACGGACTCAAAAAATCTATTTTTTTAAAATCCTATTTTTTAAGTTACTCCTTTGGTATAATTTTATGATTACCCTTATCCCTTTATTAATTTTTATTTTCATGCTATAATTAACAGGTTATATAAATAAGACAGTATATAAAATTGGATAAATTAAGGAGAATTAAATGACAACATTTGAAGAATTAGGGGTTAGTCAAGAGACGGTTCAATCACTAAGAAACATGAATTTCATATCTCCAACTGGTATTCAAACAGAAACAATTCCATATGTATTATCAGGAATTGATATTTTAGCACAAGCACAAACAGGATCAGGAAAAACAGGTGCATTTGGAATACCGTTAGTAGATACAGTAAGGAAGAGTGATCAATTACAGTCATTAATCCTTGCCCCAACTAGAGAATTAGCTCAACAAGTAGGTGAACAGCTTCGCCTTATGTCACGAGCAAAAGGATTAAAGGTTAGCATTGTTTTTGGTGGAACAAGTATTGAAAGACAAATTCAAGACTTGAAAAAACGTCCTCAAATTATAGTGGGAACACCAGGTCGTGTTATCGATCATATTAATAGAAGAACAATTAAATTAGATTCATTAACACATCTAGTATTAGACGAAGCCGATGAAATGTTAAATATGGGATTCATAGAGGATGTTAGATTTATTTTATCTAAAATAACATCAAGACATCAGACATTATTATTCTCAGCGACTATGCCTAAGACAATTATGGAACTTTCAAAAGATTTCATGAAAGATTATAAACTAATAAAAACTATCAGTGATGAGGATTTAAAACCAGATATTACTGAATATGCCACAATCGCTAGAGAAAATGAAAAACTAGAGACGCTAATTGGATTTTTAGATGTTCAAAATCCTAACTTGGCAATTGTATTTGGTAGAACTAAGCGTCGTGTTGATGAATTATCAAGTGCACTTATTGCTAAGGGATACCTAGCTGAAGGATTACATGGAGATATAACACAATCTAAACGTTTAGAAATATTACGTAAATTTAAAAATAACTCTTTACAAATTCTTGTTGCAACAGATGTTGCAGCTCGTGGTATTGATATTAGTGATGTGACTCATGTATATAACTTTGATATCCCACAAGATGTAGAAAGTTATACTCATAGAATTGGAAGAACTGGTCGAGCAGGTAAGTCTGGAGTGGCAATTACATTCTTAAATCCAGTTGAGATGCCTTATCTGAAAGATATTGAGAATTCTCGTGGTGAAAGAATGAAAATGTTACGTCCTTATTCACAAGATGAAGTGAAGAAAGCTCGCCATAACAGATTATTTGATGAAGTTGTTTCAGAAATGGATAATAACCATGTTGAATTTAATAGCTTGGCTAATAAATTGTTAGCTGAAACAAATGCAGAAAAAGTAATCACTATTCTACTAAGCAAATTAATTAATGATAAAAAAGATGTTGACGTAGAACTATCATTTGAAAAACCATTACCACGTAAACAAGAACGTGGAAGACGATCAAATAGAGGAAATGATAGACGCCGTCGTTCAGATAATAGAGATAAGAAAAATCGTAATGAACGTAGGGGAACAGATAAGAAATTCTTCGACAAAAAAGGTCGTAGAATGCAAAACAAATAATAAGGAAAAGATGTCAATCTGTTGATTGATATCTTTTTGTTATATAAAATTATTAATGTAATTTTTAATGAATATGCTGGAGAAATTCTATAGTTTAAGGTATAATAGTAATGTATAATTTTTATTAGTTTAGAAGGATATAGTGAACTCTTTATAACGAGATTAATTCCCTATATCTTTTAAAATGTGATAAGAAAATAATTTAAAGAAGGGAATAAGAATAATGAAGAAATTAGGTGTCTTTTTAGGTATTTTATTTATAGCTATTTGTACATTCTTATTATTCTACGGTGAACCTGCTTACCAAAAATGGCAAGAGTACAATTTTAAATCGCAGGTTAAAGATACGGTAGAAGCTGCTGATAAATCAGATTTCGCAAAAGATAGCAGTTCAAAAACTGGTTGGTTAGGTGATAAATTTGTAAAAGTTTATTATCCAAACTCAAACTCTTCTAATGCAGATGAAATAAAATCTCGTTTAGATGAGGAAACAAAAGGATTAGTTGAAGGGGAGCTAGATTTTAACAAAGATATTAAAGAAATTGTTTTCTATGGAAGTAAAGAAAAAGATAGCAATTTTGCCAATGTATCAGAAATAAGCGTAGAGAAAGTTACTCATAAAATTTCTGATAAAAAGGTAGAAGAGGCAACAGAGTCTAATTTATCTAGTATTTTCTTAACAAATGAAGGAAAACCATTTACTTTATCTAGTTTATTTGCTTCTCCAGATGATGCCAAGAAAAAGTTTTTATTTAAAATACAAAAACAATTAGAAGTTCGTGGAGTATCTGAAGCAGAAGGAAAAGATGCTGTTGTTAAACTTCGAGATCAAGATATGACTGATTGGAAATTCACTTATGGTGAATCTAAATTTAACATAAATATTGATCCTAAAGTCGGAGAAGTTAGTTCAGTAGAAGTTCCTATGGCTAACTTACACAAGTATATAACGGAGAGCTATCTAAAAGGTGAAGACTTAGAAAAATATAAAGAATATATTAAGAAAAGAGATAGAAAAGCTGTAGCATTAACATTCGATGATGGACCAAATCCGCAGACTACTCCTGTAGCATTAGAATTATTGAAAAAATATAATGCCAAAGGTACATTCTTTATGGTAGGTCATGCAATAGAAGGTAATGAAGATCTTGTTAAACGAGTAGTTGCAGAAGGACATCAACTTGGAAATCACTCTTGGGATCATCCTGTTTTAACAACTATTGGTTTAGAAAAAGCGAAGAAACAAATTAATGATACAACAGAAGCTTTGAAAAAAGCAAGTGGACAAGATGTTCATATTATGAGACCTCCATATGGAGCGATTAATGGTGCTATTCAGGCGGCTGTAGACCAATCATTTATTTTATGGGATATTGATACTCTTGATTGGAAAAACCGTAATACTGCTTCTATAATGAAAGAAGTTAGAAAAGCCCAACCTGGTTCAATTATCTTAATGCATGATATTCATCAAACATCAATTGATGCATTACCATCGGTATTACAATATCTAACTGAACAAGGATTTGAAATGGTAACTGTTGATGAACTTATGGGAGACCAATTAGAACTACATCAATCATATACTAATAGAGAATAATAATTAAAGAGTTGATTATAAGAATTTTAAAGTTCTTATAATCAACTCTGTTTATTTTGAGAAATTAATATGAAGAGATTATATAATTTATTTTTTAATAAATTTGATGTAGAATATAATTGAAAGAAAAAATGAAAATATTGAGAGGCGAATATTATGAGAGTTGAATTAGTGTCAGTTGGAACTGAATTATTATTAGGTGATATAGTAAATACAAACACAGCATATTTATCAAAAGAACTTGCTGCTCTGGGGCTTGGAGTTTTTCGACAAACAACTGTAGGAGATAATAGAGAGAGATTACTTAAGACATTAGAGAGTGCATTTTTAGAAAATGATACGGTTATTATTACTGGTGGCTTAGGACCTACTGATGATGATATAACAAAAGAATGTGCAGCAGAATATTTTGGTAGAGATTTTTATTTCCACGAGTATTCATGGGTAAAAATATTAGAAAGACTTACGAGATCAGGAAGAAATATTATAACAGAAAATAATAAGAAACAAGCAATGATTCCTGAAGGAGCAATAGTATTAGAAAACTTTTGTGGAACTGCACCAGGTATAATAATTGAGGAAAATAATAAAAGAATAATTTTATTACCTGGACCACCACGAGAAATGCGTGATATGTTCGAGAAAAGTGTAAAACCATATTTAGAGAAATTTAGTAATAAGCATTTTATATCTAAATACGTAAGATTTTATGGTATAGGAGAGTCTTTATTAGAAACTAAAATTAAAGATATAATGGACAATCAAATAAATCCTACGTTAGCACTTTATGCTAAAACTGGAGAAGTGCTACTTCGTATAACAGCTAGCAGTGAAGATAAGAATGAATGTGAACAACTTATAAGCGAACAATTGAAAGAGATTGAGAAAAGAGTAGGGGAGTACATATATCTGGTAGGAGATGAAGATATATCAGGAACACAAACAGAAATGAATAATGTGGTTGCTAATCTTCTTATAGAAAATAATTTCACTATATCAGTAGCCGAGTCTTTAACAGGAGGAAAGATTTCTTCTATGTTGGTAGAAAAAAGTGGAATTTCTGAATCATTTCTTGAAGGTGTAGTTTGTTATTCAAATAAATCAAAAATTAATACTTTAGGAGTAAATGAAGAGACTTTAGAGAAGTTCGGTGCGGTCAGTGAGGAAGTAGCTAAAGAGATGGCATTAGGAGTAGCGAACCGATTAGGTGCAGATTTTGCAGTTGCTACTACTGGAATTGCAGGTCCTAATAGTGATGAGAGTGGAAAACCTGTTGGATTAGCATATATTGGTATTTATTCTCAAGGAGAAGTGAGTGCGAAAGAGGTACTTTTCACTGGTGATAGAGAATTAATTCGCTACAGAACAAGTGTTGAAGCGTTTGCAGAAATTAGAAAAAATATTTTGGAAAAACTATAGTTTTTGCTTGTAAAATGTTAGACTATTTTGTATAATATTATTAATAAAAAAAGATATTTAAGGAGATTGATTATGTATACAATGAACTTATCTAGTTTGGAGTCCCCGGATCCCAGGTATGGGCAAGATGATGAATATTCCCAGGACTTCAATACTGAAATAGACTATGAAGATGAAATTTTATCAGATTATGCTGATGAAAGCTATAATGAAGTAGAGTTTTCTGTTCCTGAAGAGGAATTTTTAGATTACTCTAATGAGGTGTTCCTATACAAGGAGTATTCGTACGATTTTGCTGATGACTACGAATATGATGAAGTTAGTATATCTAATGATCAAATAATGTTAGAAAATATAAGCGAAGCTTAATATAACATTTTGAAAAAATAAGTTGACCTATAAGTGTTTTTCACTTATGGGTCAATTTTATGATATTATATTTTTAAAGAGATTTTGTTAATTTTAAATAGTTAAACTAATGCGAATGATTTATATTTGAATATAAATGTATTTAGGTTTATTTAAACAATTTTTTATATAATTGTTATTAAAGAATGTGATATAATAAGTATTAGTACACAATTGAAAGGAGGAGAAATATTGAAATATCGTAAATTGATAGTGTCTATGTTACTAGGTTTAGGGATAGCAACTATTGGTAATTCTAACGTTAAGGCAGATTATTTTACAGATTACAATACAACAGTAACGGATACAGTTTTTAGAGAAAATATATTTAATTTTGATATATTCAATAATAATAGAAATTATTCTCTTCCTGTAATAAAAAATAGTGTTATTCAGAGTAATATGGATGAACTTGAATACAATGCTGAATTACTTAGCTATAAAAAAAATTCATATAATTTCTTAATTTTTTACTCGTTAGACAGTAACAATATCCCAAATGAACTTTTCAGAATACCATTGAAAAAGAGTGGTACTGGGAAAATAGTTGATAAAAGTTTACTAAAACTTTTTGCTCCGAATACTAGAATAATAATGAATGTAATGACTTATGATATTGACAATAATGGCAGTATTAAGAATTTAGAATATTCAAAATCTAGTAAAATATATTTTACTAAGAAGAACATTAATCTAGTTGTAAGTGAAGGCAACAAAGAAGTAGTAAATAGGAATATTGAACTTAGAAATACTCCTCAAGAAGATAAGATTGCTGTTTATCCATACGAGATCGAACAGTATTATAATCCTGATAAATATTATAGTTACAAGAAAGCTGTTGTCTTAATTGATGGAAAAGAGGCGAATTTGGAAAACATTGAGTTACCTTATCTAGCTAAGAAAATCGAAGTAAAATTAGCTCAAGATAAAGATTACTGGAACAAAGTAACTGTGGAATATCCATCTGAGCTGAAAAAAGATAATAAAGAGTATTTAATAAAACAAGGAATAACTTTTTCAAGTTTTGTTAAAGAAAATGATATCAAGGAAATTAAACCCAAAGATGATAAGTATGAATTTTCTGGTTTCTATCTTGATGATAAAGAGTTAGGGAATTCACAAGTATTAGGAAATAATATAAAAATCCAAGCTAAATATAATACTAAGATAGTATTAGATAATGGAAGTTCAAAAAAAGAAGTAACTTTGTTAACTGGTCAAAAATTAAGTGAAATAGATACAAAGTTCTTTAGTAAAGAGAAGTATCATGTAGAGAGTTATTCTATTTATAATGCAAGTGATAATTCTAAGATTAAAGATGTAAAGGACTTGTTCGAGGAGAAGGTTAATAATAGTATTATTATTAAGGCTAATTACAAAGAAAATGTTAATACTCTTAAAATACGACAAGATGATTATAATAAACGTTTTGGTAAAGTTGATGAGAGTATTAGAGATAAAGATATAGAATGGCCTGAAACAAAAAAAATTGGAGAATTATTATCTGAGTTACGTAAAAAAATTAAACCAAGCACAGGATACGAAGTGCTATTTAGATCTAATAAAAAAGTTATAAATGATGATGAATACATTACTTCTGAAACTATTCTAGAAATTTACTTTAAAAAAGTAGAAAGTGAATGGGTTAATGTCAAATTCGTAGGAAGAGGAATAGATAAATTTTTATCAGATGGTCAGGATGTACTAGTTGGTTCAAGAATAGATAGTATGGCTAATTTACCTACGGCTACAGGAGTTACGGATCAAGAATTTTTAGGTTGGCAGGCGAATGGTGATTATTTAATTGCTGGAGAAAATTCTGAGAAAATTAGAGTATCTAAAAATAAACTCCTTCAAACTAATGAGTTAGGTGCAGTTATAACTGAAAAAGGAAAAGATATTGAATTTAATGCGGTCTACAGAAAGTTATTTAATGTAGAATTTGAGAATACTTTCGCTGGTAATATTAATTTTTCAAAAGATTCATCTAATATTTTACGTGTTGATGAATTCAATAGTATTGGTGATGCTACAAAAAATAATAAAATATTAGTAATTCCTAGATCAGGTTACTCATTATCTCACTTTATTGCTAATAAAACTGTAAAAGTAAATATGGATAAAGGGACTAGAGAAATATTTACAGGTCAGAAGATTGAAGAAAACGAATTGTATAACATTGTTCCTACTTCAGATTTAAAAATTACCCCTGTATTTAAATTAAGTGTAGTTCCATCTTCTCTTGAAGAGATGATAGAAAATAATAAGATAAAAACTGTTGAAGATGCATTAGATATAAAATTTGAATCAACAGAAAATATTAGAAAAATCTTAGGACCATTATATTATTTAAGGTAATATAAATAAGGCTTAGCGTAAATGTACCGACCCCAAAAAGTTAGACCAAAAAATCTAACTTTTTGGAGGTCGGTATTTTTATGACTAAATATAATTTTGAATTTAAAAAGAAAGTTG
>NZ_JAQMFS010000039.1 GCF_028308085.1 Gemella haemolysans | reverse complement strand
TGCGTCAGCTTTTGCTTTTGCATCTTCCTTAGCTTTTGCTTTTTCTTCAGCTGTTAAGTCGTTATTCGCGTCAATCGCATCGTTTTTAGCTTTTAATGCATCTTCTATTGCTTTCTTCGCTGCTGGCTTAGCTTGCGCTGTTGGATTTACTGAGTCTACACTTGTTGCCCCATCATTTTTAGCTTGAGTTACTGCATCATTTGTTGTCGCGTTATCGATTGCTGTTTTTGCTGCGTCAGCTTTTGCTTTTACGTCAGCTTTCGCTGCAGTTTTCTCTTCATCTGTTAAGTCGTTGTTCGCATCGATTGCGGCGTTCTTAGCTTTAAGTGCATCGTCTATTGCTTTCTTAGCCGCTGGTTTCGCTACTGGTGTTGGATTTACATTGTTCACTTCTGTTGTTCCATTAGCCTTAGCTTGCTCTACTCCCGCGTTTGTTGTTGCGTTGTCGATAGCTTGTTTTGCTGCATCTGCCTTGTTTTGCGCTTCTTGCTTAGCTTTTGCTTTTTCTTCGTCTGTTAAGTCATTGTTTGCGTTAATTGCTTTAATCTTCTCAGCTAACGCGTCCTCTACTGCTTTCTTAGCTGCCGGTTTTGCCACTGGTTTTGGATTTACATTGTTCACTTCTGTTGTTCCATTAGCCTTAGCTTGTTCTACCGCTGCATTTGTTGTCGCGTTGTCGATTGCTGTTTTCGCTACGTCTGCTTTTGCTTTTGCATCAGCTTTTGCTGCTGTTTTTTCTTCGTCTGTTAAGTCATTGTTCGCATCGATCGCATCGTTCTTAGCTTTTAGGGCATCATCGATTGCTTTTTTAGCCGCTGGTTTTGCTTCTGCCGTTGGATTTACATTGTTTACTTCTGTTATTCCGTTAGCTTTAGCTTGAGTTACTGCGTCATTTGTTGTTGCGTTATCGATTGCTTGTTTTGCTGCGCCTGCTTTTGCTTTCGCATCAGCTTTCGCTGCAGTTTTTTCTTCGTCTGTTAAGTCATTGTTCGCATCTATTGCGGCGTTCTTAGCTTTAAGTGCGGCATCTATTGCTTTCTTCGCTGCTGGCTTAGCTTGCGCTGTTGGATTTACTGAATCTACTGATGTTGCTCCATCATTTTTAGCTTGAGTTACTGCATCATTTGTTGTTGCATTATCGATTGCTGTTTTCGCTGCATCTGCCTTGTTTTGCGCTTCTTGCTTAGCTTTTGCTTTTTCTTCGTCTGTTAAGTCATTCTTTGCGTTAATTGCTTTAATCTTCTCAGCTAACGCGTCATCTACTGCTTTCTTCGCTGCCGGTTTTGCCACTGGCGTTGGATTTACATTGTTCACTTCTGTTGTTCCATTAACCTTAGCTTGGTCTACTCCTGCGTTTGTTGTTGCGTTATCGATCGCAGTCTTCGCTGCATCCGCTTTTGCTTTTGCATCAGCTTTCGCTGCAGTTTTCTCTTCATCTGTTAAGTCTGTACGGGCGTCAATTGCGTCGTTTTTAGCTTTAAGCGCATCTTCTATTGCTTTCTTCGCTGCTGGC
>NZ_JAQMFS010000038.1 GCF_028308085.1 Gemella haemolysans | reverse complement strand
GCGAAAGCAAAAGAAGATGCAGCAAAACAAGCGATCGATAACGCGACAACAAATGATGCAGTAACTCAAGCTAAAGCTAACGGAACAACAGAAGTGAATAATGTAAATCCAACACCAGAAGCGAAGCCAGCAGCTAAGAAAGCAATAGATGACGCATTGAAAGCCAAGAATGACGCGATTGATGCAAATAACGATTTAACAGCTGAAGAGAAAACTGCAGCGAAAGCTGATGCGAAAGCAAAAGCAGATGCAGCAAAACAAGCGATCGATAACGCGACAACAAATGATGCAGTAACTCAAGCTAAAGCTAACGGAACAACAGAAGTAAACAATGTAAATC
>NZ_JAQMFS010000037.1 GCF_028308085.1 Gemella haemolysans | reverse complement strand
CCAGATGGAACAGTAGACGAAGTAACCGTTCCAATCACAGTAAAAGAACAAAAAGATACGTTTAACCCAACTGCGAAACAGCCAGGACAAACCGCAAAACATGGAAGCGACCCAAGCGCAGAAGGAAGTATCAATACAGAAGGCTTACCTAAAGGAACAACGTACACATGGGTAGAAAAACCAGATACAAATACAACACCAGGAAATAAACCAGGAAAAGTATTAATCACATATCCAGATAATAGTACGGAAGAAGTGCCAGTAACGGTAGAAGTAACGCCACAAAAAGATGACTACAATCCACAACC
>NZ_JAQMFS010000036.1 GCF_028308085.1 Gemella haemolysans | reverse complement strand
AACTCATAGACGCAGTGGTTTATTGATATCTAAATTCGCTTTATAAAAGCTTTTTAGATATCTAATAAACTGTGCGGGGGTGACTCGACAAAATCTTGTTTCTTAAGAAATCACGATTTTTGAGTCACTCCCCTTTATTTAAAAAATAAAAATAAGAAAAGAGGAATAATATTATGTCAAAATTAAAAGTTGGAGCTGTAATCTATGACCCAAAAGTAACTGTAATTTGGGGAATTATTGCGAAATTTTTTGAGGATGAAGACTTTCCTATTGAACCAGTTTATTACAAAGATTACAAAGGTCAAGTTGATGGTTTATTAGCTAAAGAAATTGATGTAGCTTGGAATTCTCCTTTAGCATGGTTAGATACTCACCTACGCACTAACGGAAATGCGTTAAATGGTTCTATGCGTGATACTGACCGTGATCGTAGTTCATATTTAGTAGTAAAAGCTAATAGCAATATTAACTCTATCCAAGACTTAAGAAATAAAACAATAGGTTTCGGTGCAATTGATTCACCACAAGCAAGATTAATTCCTATTAACCATCTTCACAAAAATGGATTAGAATTTAAAACAGATTATATAGAAAAACGTTTCGATATCGGTGTCGGACTTCATGGTGACCATGTCGGTGGAGAACTTGATTCAGCAATAGCTTTAAAAAATGATGAAGTAGCTGCTACGTGGATGCTAGATTTAAACTATAATGCTTGGATTGCAGATGGAACTCTAGATAAAAATCAGGTGAAAATTTTATCAAAAACAGATTTCTTTGATCACTGTATCTTCTCAGGACATCCAGAATTAGACGTAGCTCGTTTTGAAAAATTTATAGAAGTATTACACAAAATGAATTACAATAATCCTGAGCATAAAGAAATGATGGATATGGAAGGATTAAAAGAATGGGTATCTGGTCGTACTTCTGGGTTTAAACAACTTACTGAAGCCAATGAATATTTAGATTTTTTTAAAGAGTTTCATGGTGAATAATTATGACTAATTCATCTTTCTTAGTTTCTCTTCTTGGCAGTATGCCTCGTAGTAAAAAACTATTGACCGCAAAACGAAAATTAAATAAAGGAAATATCGACTTAAAAACATATCAAGAAATCCTAGCTGAAGAAACAAAATACGTAATAAATCTTCAAGAAAATAATAATATTGATATTATTACAAATGGTGAATTAAGTCGTGATAACTATGTTTCATTTATAGCTGAAAAACTTAACGGTGTTACTATGATGAGTATGGCTGATATGTTTGACTACATTGAGGATAAACAAGGTTTTGAACAAATACTAGAAATATTAGATGTTCCTGCAATTAGTATAAAAAACGCAATTTGTACAGGAAAAGTAAAATATAATAAACCTCTAGTAGCTGATGAAATGATTGAACTAAAAAAATTAACCGATAAGAAAATCAAGGCAACATTACCAGGTCCTTATTTAATAACTAGGTCCATGTGGTTACCTGCTCTATCAAAACAATATTACGATAGCAAAGATTCTCTAGGAGAAGACATAATTAAAGTATTAAAAGAAGAAATTGATTCATTAGCAAAAATAGGCATAGATGTTATTCAATTTGATGAACCTGTACTAACCGAAGTGGTATTTTCTGAAGGTAAGACAAGATCTTTTATGTGTGCAGCATTATCTGAGAAAAAAGATCCTACTGAAGAATTAAAATTTGCTACTAAATTAATTAAATCTGTAATTGATTATGCTAAAGAAAAAGAAATATTAGTTTCTCTTCATGTTTGTCGTGGTAATTGGAGTCGTGATGAAAGTATTCTACTTACTGGACCTTATACTCCTCTACTTCCATTATTCGAAGAAACTCTTCCTAATATACTTACATTAGAGTTTTCTACTCCTCGTGCTGGAGAAATATCTTCATTATTCAGTAGTACTTTAATAAGGGATAATTGTATACTAGGATTAGGTGTTATGAATCCAAGGACAGACGATATAGAACCATTAGAAGATATCCTAAATCGTGTAGAAGAAGTAATGCAATATATTCCTAAAGAAAGAATTTGGTTAAATCCTGACTGTGGTTTTGCTACATTTGCAAATAGACCGGTAAGTACAATGGAGATAATTGATAAAAAATTAGCTCGCCTAAATGAAGCTAAAATTACATTGAGGAAACTATATGAGTAATCTATATGAATCTAAAAATTATGATTTAACTTTTAGAGGAATTTTATTTAGTAATATATTTAAGATGTACACTAATAATGATTGTATAAGTATATCTAGTGAAATTAGTTTTGACATTAATGCTGATTATGCAAGTAGTATTAATTATTTTGCAGCTTCTATCCTAGGTGGAATTGCCCATAGTATTGTATCACAAAGCAAACAACTTAATATTGATATTGAAGAACTTGAAGGAAAAATACATCTAAATTTAAAAAACCCACTTTCGCTAATCGGTGTTAAAGGATACGACGAAGAACCAAAAATAGATTTTTGTAACATTACATATTATCTATATGCTGATTATGATGAAAATGATTTACTAAAATTTTGTAATACAGCTCTTAATAAATCATTTATATACAACACTTTAAAACATGTAATTAACTTCGATATAAAATTTATTTTAATAGAATAAAATTCAAAAATATCCTGATAAAAAACAAATTTATCAGGATGTTTTAATTAAATATTATAAAATATATAATTTTAAAATGAAGCATATAAAAAGAAAATCAGATATTTATCCGATTTTCTTTCTTATTATTAGATTTCTCTTCTTGTTCTTCTTCTTGGACGTGGGTACATTTCTTGTTCTACTTCGTTTTTACCGTATCCACTTGTGAACGAGCTAGCTTCTGGTTGAGCTGGACGTTGTGCTAAGATATCTCTTTCAACACTTACTCCATCTTCTTCAAATCCAGTAGCGATTACTGTAACGATGATTTCATCAGTTTTTTCTAATTCTTCGTTAAATACTGTACCGAAGATCATGTTCACTTCGTCATCACTTGCCTCTTGAACGATACTTGCAGCCGCTTGAGCTTCAAATAAACTTAATGATGGACCACCAGTAATGTTTAATAACACACCTTTAGCTCCAACGATTGATGTTTCAAGTAATGGAGATGAAATAGCTTTTTTAGCTGCTTCGATAGCTCTGTTTTCACCTGAAGCTACCCCGATACCCATTAATGCAGAACCTTGATCAGCCATAATTGCTTTAACATCAGCAAAGTCAAGGTTAACTGTACCTGATACATTAATTAAATCAGAAATACCTTGAACCCCTTGACGTAACACATTATCAGCTTCAACAAAAGCTTGCATCATTGGAGTAGATTTATCTACGATATCTAATAATCTATCGTTAGGAATAACGATAAGTGTATCTACAGCACCTTTAAGTGAGTTAATTCCAGCTGTAGATTGTACTTGACGTTTTTTACCTTCAAAGTTGAATGGACGAGTAACAACACCTACAGTTAAAGCACCTAATTCTTTAGCAATACTTGCTACGATTGGAGCTGCACCTGTACCAGTTCCTCCACCCATACCAGAAGTAACGAATACCATATCTGCTCCTTCTAGCGCTTCTTCAATTTTATCTTTAGTTTCTTCAGCAGCTTTACGCCCTACTTCAGGGTTAGCACCTGCACCAAGACCTTTTGTTAATTTTTCACCGATTTGAATTCTTACGTCTGCTTTAGAGCGTTTTAAAGCTTGAGCATCTGTATTTACTGCGATAAATTCAACATTTTGAATTCCACTTTCTACCATTCGGTCAACGGCGTTACCACCACCGCCACCAACACCTACTACTTTAATTACTGCTGATTGATCAAATTCTTCAAACATTCTTTATTTCCTCCTGATTATTATTCAAAAAACGAATTATACATTTTAGTTATTTTATCGAAAAAGTTTTTATCTTCTTCTTTTTTCTCTTCTTCATAATAAGTTTCTTCTTCATGAACATCTTCATGAGTTTCACTTATCACTGGTGCTTCAACTTTTGAATTATTTACTGTAATTTCTTCCACTGCAGAAACATTTTCAAATGTTGAATTTGTATTTTTTATTGTCGGTACTTCATCAGTTACTTGATATCCAAACAATGATTCAATTTTGTAACTACTTGTTAATGTACCTACAACAACAGATAATTCTGGTGAATTAGCTCCTATGATTTTTGGCGAACCAATTCTTACATTCATTTTTCTTAGCATATCTTTTGCTAAGTCTAGAACACCAGGCATAAGTGTTGTTCCACCTGTTAACACAACGTTACCTTTTACTCTATTTATACCAGCTTTTCTTAATACATCGAATGAACGTAAAATAATCTCTTCTACAATTTCTTCAATGTAATCTGCTAATTCTTTTTGTGTATATGGTTCTTCATCTGGTTCTAAATTATCTAAGTCAATAATTACTTGTGGTGATGCTAAGTCGTAAAAAGCATGCCCTTGAGTAACTTTTATCTCTTCTGCACGTTTTAATGGGACATTTAAAACATCTGATATTGTACGTGTAATATCTTCACCTGCTAACTCAATTGATTGTGATAATTGAAGGATTCCATCTTCAAAATAACTCACAGTCGTAAGCCCTGCTCCAATATCAATAATTACTGATCCATAATCTTTTTCTTCATCATTTAATAGTAATTCACCTAATGAATGAGATGTACAGAATGTCTCGTTACAATCTAATCTTAGATTTTCAATACTTTTATATATTGTGTGAAGATGAGTTTTAGATGTTAAAACTCTATTTCCTGTTACCTCAAATGAATTATGAACAGTCATTCCTTTTGGTTTTCTAATATTTTCAATATCATCAAGACGATAGTAATCTGGAATTACTTGTACCACTTCTCTTTCTCGTGGTAATGGTAGTATTTTTGCTTCTTCAATTACTTCTTCGATATCTCTACCATCAATATCGTGTTTTGTATCAAATTTAATTTCCGCTACACTTTTTTTAATATGAGTGTGTATACTTGGAACTGCTACATATAATGATCTTATGTCCTTATTAGCTTCACTTTTCGCAATATCTATTGCTTTTTGAATATCTCTAGAGGCAGATTCTACATCAATAATGTTCCCTCGTTTAATAGCTGTTGTTTTTACAACACCAACACCGAGTATATTCAATTTTTCATATACTACATCTGCTATTATCACTTTTATACTAGATGATCCTAGATCTATTGAAGTATACAATTGTGAACTCAAGTCAAACACTCCTTCCTTTTAAACTTTGTTATTATAATAAAATTGTAAATACACACATATTTTATTTACACATACTAAATTATAACATAAAATTAGAAAAAAAAATATGAAAAACATCAAAAAAAATTAAATTTTATTAAAATATTTTTAATTTGTAATATAACGAATAAGTTTTTTTCTTTTATATAATTTTTCAATAAAAAAAGCATCCAAAATACAAAATTTAGGATGCTTTTATAACTATTCATTTTTCTTATTACGTGTTGATTGTTGTTTGCTATTATTGTTCTTGTTAGAAGAATTACTTTGACTATTTGTAGTAGAATTTTCAGATTTATTACTTTGTTGTAGTTTTTCTTCTTTTTCTACACTTTCATTATCTTTATTTGATTTCTCATCACCATTTAATCCCTGTCTTGCAAGCAATTTCTTAATACTATCGTTTCTTACTTTTTCTGTTTTTGGGGTTTCAAGGTATGCACCGTTTATTAAGTTTAAAGTAGTATTATTTTTATCTTCAATATATTTAGATATTTCTTCATAGTAATTCAACTTATCTGCAAAGCTTGCTCTTAACGCTTTAACTTTTTGACCATCTTTCATGTAAATAATTAGTCTATCATTTTCATCATTAATTATCTCAGATATTTGTAATCGTACTTCCTGTTTAAGTTTATTTAAGTTTTTGTAAACTTCTTCTAGTTTATTACTATCATCATTGAAATTTTCTATAATAGGTAAATTGTAATTGTTTCTAATTTTTCCTGAATATGGTTTCCCATTTTCCATTATTATCTCTAAACTACCATCTTCTTTTTTATTTTGTGCAATAAAACTATACTCTTCTACCTGCACTTTTATAGAAGAAGGCAATTTAGATTTTACTGTTACTGATTTAAATATATCAAATCTTGATTTTATATTATTTTGAATTTCATCATCTTTTATAGACCATGTTCGAAGACTATTGTTAATGTTCCCTGCCTCGAGTATTTCTTCTTTAGTAATTTGATTGTTACCTTCAACTTCAATTGTTTTTAATTTTAAATAACTACTAAATAAAAGCACAAATACTCCTATTACAATTAAAAATAAAGTTACTATATAAAATACTTCACGTCTTTTTTTTCTTTTAATTTTTTCTAATGAACTACGACGATTATCTTTGTTCATTTTTTCAAGTAACTTCCTATTCTTCTTGTTCATAGTTTTTTAATCCTCTTGAATAATCTTCTTAAATGTTGCTATAAATTCATCTCCACGATCTTCAAAACACTTATATTGATCCCACGATGCACATGCTGGTGATAATAATATTGTATCACCATTCTCTGCAAGTGAATTTGCTAGAATAGTAGCATCATCAATTTTAATTGCTTTATGACAATCAACATTATTATCAATAGCTAAGTTATATAATATCTCTTTACTTTCACCTACTACTACCATAGATTTTACTCTTGGTAAATATGGAATTAACTCTTTAAAATCTATTCCTCTATCTTGTCCACCACAAACAAGTATTATATTTTTTTCAAATCCTGATAGTGCTCTAGTTGTTGCAACTGGATTTGTAGCTTTTGAATCATTGTAGAATTTTACTCCTTTATGTTCTCCTACAAACTGTAATCTGTGTTTTACTCCACTAAAAGCATAAAGAACATTTTGAATTGATTCTTTATCAGCACCCTTTATAAATGATATTACAGCAGCATTAATTGCATTTTCCACATTATGCATACCTGGAAGTGAGAGTTTAGTTATATCAAATAATTCCTCATTCTCAAAAATAACCATATTATCTCTTACATAGATATCTGCTTCTATATTTTCGTTTGTATCATAAAATAGCACTTTAGAATTAATTTTTTCTATATCATATTTATCTTTTTCATTAATATTCAAAATTAAGATGTCATTACTATCTTGATTTTTATAAATATTTCTTTTAGCATCACGATAATTTTCAACACTACCATGATAATCTAAATGCCCAACACCAAGATTAGTAATTACAGCTATCGATGGTTTGAAATATTTTGTTCCTTGTAATTGGAATGATGAAACTTCAGTAACTAATAATGAATTTGGATGGTTATATGCGATTTCAATTGAAGGATATCCAATATTACCAGCTAAAAATACATCTTTATTTGCAGCTTTCAGAATATCGAATGTCATCTGTGTAGTAGTTGTTTTACCGTTTGTTCCAGTAATAGCTACCATATCAATGTTAAACAATGTATTTGCTAATTCAATTTCAGTTATAATATCAATTTTCTTATCAATTGCTTTTTGTAAAAATTCTATTTGATATTTAATTCCTGGATTTTTTACTATTAAATCAATATTTTCTAAAAGTTCTAATGGATGCCCTCCATCAATTACTTTAACTCCTAATTCTCTCAACTCAGCTGCTTTTTCATCGGTACTTAAATCATCATATGCATTTAAAGTAACATCATATCCAAGTTTGTTTAAGATTTTTGCAGTTGAATAACCGCTTCTTGCAAATCCTAACACTAATATTTTTTTATCTTTTAAATTAATCATTTTAAATAACCCCTATAAAGTAACCTATAGCAGATGATATCACAGCTATGATTACAAAAATATAAACAGTTTTTACTTCACCATACCCAGATAATTCGAAATGATGATGTAAAGGTGACATTTTGAAAATTCTTTTTCCTGTTTTTTTGAAGTAAGCCACCTGAATTATTACAGATAAAGTCTCAAGTATATATACTAAACCTATAAATAAGAATGCTATCTCCTTATGTAAGATTACTGAAATCGCAGCTAAAATTCCACCTAAAGCTAAAGATCCAGTATCCCCCATAAAGATTTTTGCTGGATTTTTATTAAATAATAAAAATCCTAAAAGTGCTCCAACTATAGTCAGACAGAAAACTAATACAGGAAAATTATTTTCCTTATATGCTAATAAAGCAAATGTACTAGTGGTAATAATTGTCACACTTGTCGCTAGACCATCTAAGCCATCAGTTAAATTAACCGCATTAGAAAATCCTGTTTGCCAAAATACTAAGAAGATCAGATATAAATATGAAATATTAAGATTATAATCTAATCCTGGGATATGTATATAATTTATATCTTTATAAATAAATGTAACTAAGATATAAAATATTACAGAAAATAGTATTTGTAACATTAATTTTTTTCTTGGAGCAAGTCCATCATTTTTCTTCTTAACTACGATAAGCATATCATCTATATAACCAATAATTGAAAATGAGATAGTTGTATAAATGAATAAAATATAATATTGAATGTTTCCACTATCCAAGATCATTGCAATAATAAGTGAAATTACTATTGAAACTATAAAAGATATTCCTCCCATTGTTGGTGTACCTTTTTTATGCATATGACTTTGTGGCCCTTCTTCTCTAATTGCTTGTCCAAATTTTAGAACATGTAAATATTTGATTAATCTTGGTAGCATTAGCACTGTCAGAAAAAATGCTACCAATAATAACGATATAGCAAATACTGTATCTGAATTACTCATTTCGTTCTCCTAACTAAATTTTATTTTTATCTTGTCCCCTTTTTTTATATATCTCTGCGCAGGAATTGATTGTTGTTTTGCAAATCCATTCCCTTCAGTTTCAATATCTAAGCCGGCTAATTTAGCATAATTTATGACATCAATCTTAGACCATCCTATGAAATTAGGTAATACTATATTATTATCCGAAACTAACAGAAATACTCTTTCATCTTGTTTTATTACATTATCAGCCGAAGGATATTGTCCAATAATATTATTACCAGAGCCAATTGTTATGATATTTTTGGTTTTTTGTTGTAATTTTAGTACTGTTGAATTAACATTCTCGCCTACAACATTTTCCATTTGATAACTTTTTACAGTATCACTATCATTTGATTTTTTTACATTTAAGTAATTTAATGTATTTTCCATTATCGGTTTAAAAATCTCAGAGGCTCCGTATGCACTACTAGCACCTAGCTGTTTCGTTGGTAATTTCATACCTACATATAAAATCACCTGTGGATCTTCACTAGGTGCATATCCGATAAATGAGTGCATTACTTTAAATGGACTCTTATAATATGTCCCTGTCTTAGGATCGACTACCTCAGCGGTTCCAGTTTTACCAGACGTACTGTAGTTATCCACGGCATATCGCTTACCACCTTGTGCCCAAGATCCATTAACAACTCCGTATAGTTCTTCTTTCATTATATCTGCTGTTTGTTTTGATATTGGATTCCCAACTACTGTTTTCTTTCCAATATTAACATCTTTATTCAATGTTTTATCATGAACTCGCTGTAAGAAATACGGTGCTAGCATTTGACCATCATTCAAAATTGCCGTCTCTGCTTGAACCATCTGCATTGCCGTAACTGTACTACCTTGACCAAATACAGTAGTCGAAGCAGATACTTTGTTATTAAATACTAAATCTCCTGTTGCTTCATTTCCATAAAGTGAATTCGTACTTCTTCCAAATCCAAAACTTTCTAAACCACTTTTTAGTTTTTCAGTCCCTAATTCATTTAAAAGTGTTAACATCAATGTATTTGAAGATTGTTGGAATCCATGACGTTGAGTTATTGTTCCCCATCCAGTTTTATTCCAGTCAAAAATAGTAGCATCATCTACTTTGTATGAACCAGATCTATAGTAGGCTTCTGGATTATAAATTTTATTTTCAACCATTATTGACATAGTAAAAGTTTTTAAAGTTGAACCAGGTTCATAGGCTGAATTATAAAATATATTTGACCAAGCGCTTGAAAGATTTTCTTGAGTATTTGGATTAAATGCTGGAGTTTGTCCTAAGCCTAGTATTTCTCCTGTTTTAGGACTAATTACTATCGCAAATGCACTTTCTGGTTCATATTTTTCATGAATATCTTTCAAAGTATTATCAATAAATCCTTGAATATTTTTATCAATAGTTAAATAGATATCCGCACCATCAACAGGTTTAATCTCTACTTTAGGTATATTAGAAACTACTTTCCCCCATGCGTCTTTAGCATAAGTAATATGACCTTCCTTACCTCTTAAATAGTAATCAAATGTTTTTTCAACACCTAATCGACCGGTAATTAAATCACTATCAGGTGAATTTTGTGCGAAGCCTAAAAAGTTTCCTAACATACTTCCATTAGGATAATATCTTTTTGTCGTTGCTATAAATTCTATTCCAGGAAGTTTTAGCTCTTCTATTTTTTTCTTATCTTCAACACTAATATCTTTACCAGCTGTTCCAAATTCAACTTGATATACACCTTTTTTATTAAGTATTTCTTTTATTTTACTTCTATCTAATTTGATAAATTTAGATAATTCATCTGCAGTTTTATCTACATCAATAACATGACGTGGATTTGTATCATCTTCAGTTGCTTTATCTGATACTACTGCAACTATCTTGTAAGATTCAATATTATCTGCCAGTATATTCCCATTTCTATCGAAGATTTTCCCACGATTTGGTTGTAAACTACTGTCAATTTTATATTTTTTATCTGCTAATTCTGTCAAATTATGGCCCCTAACAGTCCCTATTAGCATCATTTGTCCAATATTTAATATTAATATCCATACAAAGAAAAAAACAAAAATTAGAAAAAATACAATTTTTGTTCTTTCTCGAGAGATATAATCTTTTCTTTCTAAACTTTTTCTATCTTCCAAAAACTTTAAAGTTAATATTTTCTTAAAAAGTTTTATCAATTATCTCACTACCTTTATACTATCTTTTTGAGTCTTCATTCCTACTGTCTCAGCAATTTTTTTAACTCTTTCGTAAGATGACAGATTGTTTATCATAACTTTTTGTTCGTTATTATTTTTTTGTTTTTCAGATATAACAATATCATTTTTTTGTTGAGCACTTCGTAGTGAATAAATCTCTCCCTTATAGTTTAACATAACTACGTTAGCAAGTAAAATAACTCCTACAAAAACTCCATAAGCAGTTTTTTCCAAAAAATTAAATTTCACTTTTTCTTGTACTTTTCGTACTCCATATTCTCTACTATATACCTTTAGTGTAGCCATAAATCTTTCCTCCCCTCTATTTTGTCTGTACTTCTGCCACCCTTAGTTTGGCACTTCTTGATCTATTATTCTCTTCTAATTCGATATCACTAGGATATATAGGTTTTCTCGTAATTACTTTTAATTTAGATAAACTTTCTTCTGGCATAATTGGTAGATTTTTGGGAATATCTTTTGCCTTTGCGTGTGAATTAAATATTTGTTTACAAATTCTATCTTCTAAAGAATGGAAAGTAATAACAGATATTCTTCCTCCTACTTTAACGATATCAATCGCTTGCTCAAGCGAATCCTCAAATACTGATAACTCATTGTTCACTGCAATACGAATAGCTTGGAATACTCTTTTGGCTGGATGTCCTCCAGTTCTTCTTTTGGCAGCAGGGATGGAATCTTTAATAATTTCTACTAATTCAAAAGTAGTTTCAATAGGTTTTTCTTCACGTTTTTTCTCAATATTTCTTGCTATTTGTTTCGAAAAATTCTCTTCTCCATAGCGATAGAATATTTTAACTAAATCATGATAACTATATTCATTAACTACTTCATAAGCACTGATTTTTGCATCAGTGTCCATTCTCATATCTAGCTTAGTATCATAATTGTAACTAAAACCTCTTTCTGGTGTATCTAATTGCGGTGATGATACCCCTAAATCATATAAAACTCCATCAACCTCATTAACACCATGTTCAGCTAACTTTCCTTTTAAATTAACAAAATTCGATTTAATAAAGACAACTTTATCACTGTATTCAGCTAATTTATTTTTGGCATTTTCTAAAGCTACAGTATCTTGATCAAAAGCATATAGTTTCCCATTTTTTAATCGTTTTAAAATTTCTAAACTATGCCCTGCTCCTCCCAAGGTACAATCTACATATATACCATTTTCTTTTATATCTAAGCCTTCAACAGCTTCATTTAATAATACACTATAATGTTTAAACATTTTCATCCATCCTAAAAATCAAAATCTTCTAATTCTTCTGCTATTTCTTCTACGCTAGCTTCACTTTCAACAAGTAAATCTTCCCAGCGATTCTTATCCCAAATCTCTATTCTATTTGATAAACCATTTACAACACACTCTTTATCTAAAAAAGCGTGTTCTATTAATGCGTTTGGAATATTAATTCTCCCTTGTTTATCTATTTCAACTTCAGTGGCTCCAGAAAAGAAGAAACGTTGGAAAGTACGAGCATTTTTCTTAGTGATAGGTAGTGATTTTATCTTACTTTCCACCTTTTGCCACTCTTGTAGTGAATAGCCAAATAAACAAGAGTCCAAACCTCTTGTAATAATAAATTTTTCACCTAGTTCATCTCTGAACTTTATTGGAATACTAAGCCTTCCTTTGGCATCCATTTTATTATTATATTGACCAATAAACACTACTTCTCACCACCTTACTTTTATAATTTACCACATTTCCCCACTTTTTTCCACTAATTTCTAAAAAAAAAATGAATTTTTTTGAATTTTTTACCAAAAAAATAACCAAGCATTTATAAACATAAAATTTTATAAATACTTGGTTTATTTTAATTATAATATTCTCTCTCGTTTTCACCATCTAAGAAATGTGATGAACATAAAGAATGTATTCTTTCAACTATTCTTAATGCCTTTGTTCTATCCACTGTTGTTCGCCCATTAGATAACAATTCACTTAAGTCATCTATACTTAAATTAGATGAAAAGAATGTAGGTAACTTTTCTGCTTCTCGATGATTAATAATTGGACCTAATACTTCGTCACGAATGAATTCAGTAATATTTTCCGCACCAATATCATCAATTATAAGTATCTCTTCATCTCTCACTAAATCTATATATAAATCATAACTATTATCACTTATTTTAGATTTTATCTTTCTAATAAATTCTGGATAATATAAGATAGTTGGTTCTTTTCCATTTTGTTTAAAATAATTGTATATAGAACCCATTAAATAGGTTTTTCCTGTACCTGTTGGTCCATATACATATACACCTCTTGAAGATTGGCCATTTAATATATTTCTACAAATTTTAATAATTTCTGTCGCTAAAATTCCCTTTTCTCTACTCCTAGATAAATTTTCAAAAGTGTATGTTAAAACTCTTTTTGGTATAAACTCTGTCTTTACCTTATTAGAAGTTTTCAAACTTGCTATTTTTTGCTTGTATTCTTCAGTCTCTTCGTATAATATATTAACTTCTTCATTACTAAAAATTAACTTAGGCTTATGTTCTATATTTAGTAGTTTATCTTTCGAAATATAAAATTGATAAAACTTTTCAAGATTATTTTCTATATCATTTTTTGTAAAATTATTGTCACGAATAAACTTAACAATTTCAGAGTCATTTAAAACTTTTTCCGATATAAATTTCTTAAATGAATCTTGAGTATTGCTAGCGACTATATTTGATAATTTTTTCACTACATATCCCTCTTATTATTCAATTCTTGCATCATTTTATTATATGCATCTTCATCTTCTTTAGTTACAACACGATCCTCTTTTTTCTTCGTAACATTAAAATTACTTTGGCGATTTTGAAGATACTCAGGAAACGGTGCATAGTTTCCTTTTTTGTTGTTTGAATAGCTCTTTTGTTGCTTAGACATCTTTTTATTCGATGTATCAATATTTTTCTTATAATTTCTATTATTTCTTACAAAATCAATTGCATCCTTTGCACCTAAAAGTTTTTGTGCACTCCAGGAACTAGCTATCTTATCAATATAATTTATATGTGGTATCGAATTATTTCCTGTTTGATTAATAGAGTATTCTAATAAAATATTTAATACTCCAGTAGGGAAATTATATTTACTTTGTAATTCACCAATATTCTTTGCATCAATATTAGAAACTACAATACCTTTTTGTTTGTTAAGAAATGTTATAAAGTTAGTATTATCCACTTCTTTAATAAATAATTCTTCCTCAGTAAGTTTCTCTTCCTCAATATTAGCTAAATTTTTATTTACCATACGTTCTAATGTAGGTACTTCTTGTTTTCTTACATTAACATTCAATTGTACTATATAATCTGTTAAAACTTTTATATTAATTTCACTAGCTCCATTAGTAATTTCAACTGATTTTTCAATTGCCTTAGACATATCTTGAGGATCCATTTTATAAATATGTGCCAAACCTAAAATCTTGTTCTTTACTTCATCATTTGAGATAACTTCAGTTAGATAACTATTTGCTAAATAATAATTTAATTTATCGAAATCAAAATAATACTCATCAAAATTAGGCCCAGAAGTAACTTTATTTTCCAAATAATCAAAACCAAAATCATTTAAGTTTTCTAAATGGAAGACATCTGAAAACTTAGAAGTTATTTCTTCAAAACTTCTAAAACTTACTTTATCTAGGGAATAATAATTACTTAATTCTTTATATTCAGCACTCCCTATAGTGTTTTCTAATAATTGAGCCAAAACAGGTGTTCCGAAGAATTGAGAAAAATTTAAAGCTTGCTTAATCTTATAAACAAATTGACCTACTCCGTTGTTATCAATATAAAAAGTTTGAAGTAGACCAATTGCTTCCAATTTCTTTCTTGCGACAATGAACTTATGATTAGATAAAGCTAAATTATCTAATATATCGTAGTGCAAATAATTCTTTGAAAGATTTTTATCACTAAGCATTTTACTCCCTAAAAAATTATATAAACTTATAGCATCATTACCTAATAATGGTAGATATAGTAAGTTTAACTCTTTAGAGTATTCTGAAATATCATAGTCATTATAAACACAATAAAAATCCTTAACAGAAAAAATATTATTCATGTTTTTCATCCATTACTTCTATTATTATTTGCGTATATTCTAAAGCATAGATGAAATCTTGATTATAATCATATTTAATCTTATCATCGTTTCTCAATGGTGCAAAGAAAGATTTTACTAAGATTGGATATATATTAGATAAAAGCAATTTTGCGTTATCATTTTCATAAAGTGCTCTTAAGAAATTAAATACTTTGTACACGCATTCTAGAAATTCTTCTTTAGTTGGTGTATTTATATTAGTGTAACTTTCAATTTTTGTTGAAAAACTAAGTATATTCTTTTTATCATTTTTAGCCACAAAAGTTCTCAAATCATCTATTAATTCATACATATAATTAAAGAATGATTCGAAATCTTCTAGATACTCATTATTAATGATTTGAGACTCATTTTTTAATAACAATTTATTAATATTATAATCAGTAACAAAAAGATAAATCTTATAAAGATCAGAGTATTCAACATCACTTAATTTTTGATAATCTTGAACTATATCATTTAAACTCTTACCATCTTTGTAAATATTATACAATGTATTTAACCATATAAATTCATCAAGTTTCTTATTATTGATTAAAGTTACTAGATAATTATTAAAACTATACTCTTTTTCATCTTCAAAAAGAATAGAAGTCCTACTTTCAATTCTAGATAAAATTGTATTGAATTCTTTTACTGAATCTTCATCAACAATTATTTCATCAAAGTTAGGTTTTAAATCAGCTTTAATACGTCTAAATTCATCTGCACTATTATCAAGGTTATCTAATCTCTCCTGATAAACTTCATTATATCCAGGCTTATGTGAATGATAATATGTTTCTATTGCTTTATTAAATACTAGAACTTTCTCTAAAATTTTTATGTATGCAACTTTAATACTTTTATTATCTGAAATTTTATTAATCAATTTTAATGCGTTCAATATGTCTTTTTTATTCTCACTAGTAAGTACTAATGTTTTTTCATCTTCTAAATAAAACATGCTCAAACCTCCAATTATATATTACTATACTATGATACTCTATTTTTGAAAGAAAATCAAAATATATGAAATTAAAATAAAAAAAGAACCTTCCAAAAGGAAGGCCCTCACTGTTGCCTGGCAACGTTCTAGTCTCACAGGGCGTAAGCCCAACTACATTCGACGCTAAAGAGCTTAACTTCTGTGTTCGGTATGGGTACA
>NZ_JAQMFS010000035.1 GCF_028308085.1 Gemella haemolysans | reverse complement strand
AGCGAAACCGCGAGGTCAAGCAAATCCCATAAAGTTGTTCTCAGTTCGGATTGTAGTCTGCAACTCGACTACATGAAGCTGGAATCGCTAGTAATCGTAGATCAGCATGCTACGGTGAATACGTTCCCGGGTCTTGTACACACCGCCCGTCACACCACGAGAGTTTGTAACACCCGAAGCCGGTGGAGTAACCATTTGGAGCTAGCCGTCGAAGGTGGGACAAATGATTGGGGTGAAGTCGTAACAAGGTAGCCGTATCGGAAGGTGCGGCTGGATCACCTCCTTTCTAAGGATATATTCGGAACATCTCGTAGAGATGATATGGAAT
>NZ_JAQMFS010000034.1 GCF_028308085.1 Gemella haemolysans | reverse complement strand
ACAATTCCAGGAGAAGGTACTTACACAGTAGCACCAGATGGAACGGTAACATTCACACCTGAGAAAACATTCACAGGAAAAGGAACAGGAGTAACAGTAAAACGTGTAGATAAGAATGGAACGCCAGTTACAGCTAAATACACACCAACAGTAACACCAGTAACACCAGAAGGAACACCTGCAGAAACAACAGATATCCAAGGTAAAGAACAAAATGGAAAACCTGAGTTCAAACCAGGAAACCCAGAAGTACCGATGGATGATGAAGTACCAGCAACATTCGAAGATGGATCAACAACTAAGACAATTCCAGGAGAAGGTACTTACACAGTAGCACCAGATGGAACGGTAACATTCACACCTGAGAAAACATTCACAGGA
>NZ_JAQMFS010000033.1 GCF_028308085.1 Gemella haemolysans | reverse complement strand
TGATGTGTACCCAAAATTCTGGACACATATATATTTAGTTTAAACATGTGGATGTTATCCTGTATTGTACAGGTGACATCCATTTCGTTTTTGATTGAATTCTCTTGTTGTTATAATAAGCTATATATTCATATACAGCTTTACTAAACTCTTCAAATGACATATAATTCTTTTCATAACCATAAAATATCTCCGTCTTCATTCTTCCGAAAAATGATTCCATGATACTATTATCATAACAATTTCCCTTTCTAGACATTGATTGAATGATTCCATGTTTTTTCAACTCACTTCTATAGTGTGAATGTTGATACTGCCACCCTTGATCCGAATGCATAATTAATCCGTCTGTATTTGGAAATTTATTAAATGCTTGTTCTAACATCCTTTTTATCTGATTTAAATTTGGATGTAAAGATAAATCATATGATATTATTTCATTTGTATGCATATCTAGAATCGCTGAAAAATAGCACTTTCCCCATGGGAAATTGAATTGTGATACATCTGTAGTCCATTTCTGTAAAGGAGCAGTTGTACTAAAATCTCGATTTATTATATTATTAGCGACTTTTCCTATTGTTCCTTTATATGAGTGATATCTTTCTTTAGGACGTTTCCCTTTCAGTCCTTCTTTATGCATAAGACTTTGTACTCGTTTATGATTTACTTTAAAACCTCTATTAATTAGTTCATTGTGAA
>NZ_JAQMFS010000032.1 GCF_028308085.1 Gemella haemolysans | reverse complement strand
AAACAACGGAACATGGGAAAAAGAAGGAAACATCAAAGGACCAAAAGGAGACAAAGGAGCTCAAGGTGTTCAAGGTGAACGTGGACAAGATGGAGCCCAAGGACCAGCAGGACGCGATGGACGTGATGGAGCGCAAGGACGTGACGGAAGAGACGGACGTGATGGAAAAGACGTATTAAACGGAAAAGTAAATCCAGAACCAAAACAAGGTAAAGATGGAGATAAATACGTAAATACAGAAACAGGAGACGTGTT
>NZ_JAQMFS010000031.1 GCF_028308085.1 Gemella haemolysans | reverse complement strand
ATATCTAAAAAGCTTTTATAAAGCGAATTTAGATATCAATAAACCACTGCGTCTATGAATTTTCATATAAACCTTGTTAAAATTTAGGACTTTTGGGTCAGCCCCCATTTATATTATTTAAATTCTGAATAAATAGTGTTTATAGTTTTTTCGTAATCATCGTTATGAACACCAACGATAATGTTAATCTCATCATTTGTTTGTGAAATTAGTGCAATATTTACTCCAGCTTCCCCTAGTGCTTTGAATAATCTACCAGATAGTCCTTTTGTATTTTTCATTTTTTCTCCAACTGTAGCAATTAGAGAAATCTCATGAGTTACATTTATCTCATCCGCATCTAAAACAGCTTTAATTTTAGCTACTAACTCATGAATAAATGGTCTAACATTACCTGTTTCAACAACTACAGAGAATGAGTCAATTCCACTTGGAATGTGCTCGATACTAACATTAAAGTCTTCAAAAATTTTCAGAGCTTTACCAATTAATCCAACTTCATTTGCCATGTGACGTTTTTTAATAGTAATAATAGAGAAATCTTTTTTCCCTGCAATACCTGTAACTATTTGTTTCGCATCTAGATGTTTATTATCTGAGATAATAGTTCCTTCTGCTGTTGGATCATTTGTATTACGAATTTGGATTGGAATGTCTTTATCACGTACTGGGAAGATTGCTTCTTCATGAAGAACACTTGCACCCATATATGAAAGTTCACGAAGTTCTGTATAACTAATTACTTTAATCTCATGTGGATTGTCAATAATACGAGGATCTGCCATTAAGATTCCAGATACGTCAGTCCAGTTTTCATAAACACTTGCATTTGCAATATTAGCAACAATCGCTCCACTAACATCTCCTCCACCACGAGTCATAATTTTAATTTCACCATTTGGTCTACTTCCATAGAACCCCGGAATAAGAAGACGATCATACTCTTTTACAATAGCATCAAAGGCTGCTTGAGTTTTTTCAAAATCAATCTCACCTTGGTAGTTGTAAAAGATTAAGTCTTTAGCATCTACAAAGTGATATCCTAAATACTCTGCCATTAATAAAGCTGTTAAATATTCACCACGGCTTACTAAATACTCTTCATCAATACCTTTACTAATTTCAGATTTTAATTTAGCAAGTTCACCTTCAATATCAAATTTTAAGTTTAATTCACTTTTAATAGCAATAAATTTATCTTCAATCATTTTAAAGATATTATCAAAATTTATATTGTATTTAGTGTGTGCATAGCATAAATATAGTAGATCTGTAACCTTATTATCTTCTTTATCCGCCTTACCAACAGCACTCACTACAACAAAACGACGTGCATCGTCTAATTCTACAATATTTTTAACTTTTTTAAATTGTTCGGCACTTGCTACCGAGCTTCCTCCAAATTTTGATACTCTAACCATCTTAACTCCTTTTTCTAATTCATGTTATTTGTATTTTTATTACTAATATATATTATATAACTATCTGTAGAAAAATCAATAAATTTTCTGAAAAATCTAACATTTATTTTTAATAATCACTTTATTACTTATTTTTAATTATTTATGAAACTTAGCGACTACAAATTTACTATCTTTCTCTTTTACTTCATCAACTAAAGAACTTAATTGTTTTAATGAAATTTCTTTTGTTTTTACATAGTAGTTTTCTCTATACTGTTCGACACTCTCAACTAATTCACCAGATAATTCAACTGATGAACGTACTAAGTAGTTTCTTCTAGTCAATTCTTCTGAATAAGATAAGTCATTCTTAATTACTACATCAACACGAGTTGAACCTTCATTAATATCAACTATATCTTGAACGATAGCATTTCCTGTTGGAAGTTTTCCTGCTCCTTGTCCATAAAACTTAAGTTCTCCGATGAAAGAACCATCTAAAGTAATGATATTATTATTTAAAGGAACAGCCGCTTCTTGAGATTCTTTTCCGAATATAGAAAGCATTACAGAAGTCTCATACTCTCCATTTTCTACATTTGTTTCTCCAATATATTTAACAGCTAGGTCATACTGTTTTAAATAATCTATATCATTTTTTGTAATGTTTCTCATAGAGTATGTAGAAAATTCAGGTTTAACGTGAATATCGAAAGCAAGTGCATTACTTAAGATAATTTTGTTCACAACATCCCCACCATCCACATCAGCACTCGGATCAGCTTCAGCATATCCTAAATCCTGAGCAGTTTTTAAAGTAGAATCAAATTCTTGATCATTTCTATACATGTTATCTAATATATAGTTACTTGTTCCATTAAAAATACCATATACTCGTTTTATTTCATCAACACGTCTAGTTCTTTCTAAATTTACAAGCCATGGAATTCCTCCACCAACACTAGCCTCAAAAATAAACTTAACATTATTCTTCTCAGCTAACTCAACAAATTCGCCTAGATATTTTGCTGCAACAGCTTTATTCGCAGTAACAACGTGTTTACCATTTTCTAAAGATCTTTTTATGAAATCATACGCAGGATTTAATCCACCTAAGCACTCAACTACAATCGAAATTTCTTCATCATTTAAAATTTCATTAATATCGTCTGTAGCTAAATGCATCTTATCACGACTTCTTGCGAAAACACTCTTTACTTCAATTTTATCTAATTCTTCAGTTTTACCGTTAGTAATAATATCATATACCCCACTACCAACAGTTCCATATCCTAAAATCGCAATCTTCATAATTATTTTCTCCTAAGTTCATTATTTATTTTCAATTATATAGTTAAAGTTTATCAAGTATTTTATTTATGTCAAATAAATTAATTTGAAAATTTTCAAAAAATTTCAATTTTTTGATTATTTCGACTGTTTTTATAACTTATTTTGGTGTAAAATTATAATTATAAAAATTAATTAAGTTCTTTTTGTAAAAAACACTTGTATTTTTATAGAGAACATTGTATCATATATACAACGATAAAGCAAGGAGATTTTAAATGATTTACGAAAGTACAAGAGATATTAATAGAAAATTAAATCCGAGTGAAGCTATTCTTCAAGGTTTAAGTGAAGAAGGTGGACTTTTCGTTTTAAGAGATTTAGGAAAAAATAAATTAGATTTAGAGAAATTAATAGGAAAAAGCTACTATGAAGTAGCTGAAGCCGTGCTATGTCTTTTCGTAGACTTTAGCGATGAAGAAATTAAAAAATGTGTAGAGGAAGCATATAGAGGAAAATTCTCTCACGAGAATATTACCCCTTTAGTAGGATTAAAAGATAGCTATGTTCTTGAATTATTCAATGGACCTACTAGTGCATTTAAAGACGTAGGTCTTTCACTTCTTCCACAACTTACAAAAACGGCACTTTCAAAAGTAGAAGACAAAAATGACATTCTTATCTTAACTGCGACTAGTGGAGATACAGGTAAAGCTGCACTAGAAGGTTTTAAAGATGTAGATAGAACAAAAATTATGGTCTTCTATCCTAACGATGGTGTAAGCACAGTACAAAAAACACAAATGCAAACTCAAGAAGGTAAGAATACAAAAGTTTGTGCGATACATGGAAACTTTGACGATGCTCAAAGTGGGATTAAAGAACTATTCGTTGATGAAGAATTCAAAAAAGAATTACTTTCTAAAAATATTAAGTTATCAAGTGCAAATTCAATCAATATCGGGCGTCTTATCCCTCAAGTAGTTTACTACGTTGTTTCTTACTTAGACTTAGTAAATACAAACAAAATTAAATTAAACGATAAAGTAAACTTTGTAGTACCTACTGGTAACTTCGGTAATATTCTAGCTGGTTACTACGCTGAACAAATCGGTTTACCTGTAAATAAACTAATCTGTGCAAGTAATAACAATAATGTACTTTATGATTTCTTGACAACTGGTGTTTATGATAAAAACAGAGACTTCTTAAAAACAGTATCACCAAGTATGGACATCTTAATTTCTAGTAACTTAGAACGTCTACTTTACTACATCAGTGGTTGCGATAACGCATATATTGCTAAACTTATGAAAGACTTAAAAGAAACTGGTCGCTTTGAAGTTACCGGTGAAATATTAGATAAGATAAAAGACAAGTTCCAAGCTGGATTTGCTGATGATGAACAAACTAAAGAAACTATTAAAGTTATCTATGAAAAAGATAACTACCTATTAGATACTCATACTGCCGTAGCTTACAAAGTTCTTCTTGATAATTTAGATAATGAGCATGCTAGTATTGTATTATCAACAGCATCTCCATACAAATTTACTGAAAGTGTATACTCTTCTCTATTCGAAACTCATGGAGAAGATGAGTTTACTCTTATGAATAAACTTCATGAACAAACAAAAGTTGTTATCCCTGAGAATTTAAGAGATCTTGACAAAAAAGAAATTAGACATAAAGATGTAATTAATAAGGAAGATATGAAGAAATACATCTTAGAGAAACTAGGTGATTTATAATGGTAAGTGTTCGTGTACCTGCCACTTCTGCGAATGTTGGATGTGGATTTGATAGCCTTGGTGTTGCTTTAACACTTTACACTACTTTTAAATTCGAAAAATTAGACAGCGGTCTAGAATTCGTCGGATTTGAAGAACGTTTTTCAAATGAAAATAACCTAGTTTATCAAACATTACTAACTACACTAAAAAAATTAAACAAAGAAATTTCAGGTGTTAGAATATCAATCGATAATGATGTACCGATTAGCCGTGGTTTAGGTAGTAGCTCTACTTGTGTAGTCGCTGGTATATACGGTGCGTACTTACTAACTGATACACCTATTGATAAACAAGAAATTTTTACAATAGCTAACGAAATCGAAGGGCATCCCGATAATGTTTCACCAGCTATTTTCGGAAGTCTAAGTTCATCTTGTACTACCGATAGTAAAGAAGCGGTAACTGTAAAATATGAGGTCGATGAAAAATTTAACTTCCTAGCATTAATTCCAAACTTCGAAACGTCTACTGAAGAAGCTAGAAAAGTAATGCCAAAAGAAATTAAACTTCAAGATGCAATCTACTCATTATCACGTATCGGATCGGTTATTAAGGCATTTGAAACTTATGACTTAGAACTTCTTAATAAGGTTATGGGAGATAAAATCCATGAACCTTACAGAAAAGAAATAATACATGAATATCACGAAGTTAGAGAAATTTGTGAAAAAATTGATAGTTCAGCATTTTTCATTTCTGGAAGTGGTTCTACATTAATGAATATCGTTAGCGATACTAACAATATTGAAAAAATAAAAACTGAACTTGCTAAATTAAAATACAACTGGCAAGCAATTTTACTAAAAGTTGATAAAGAAGGAACAGTAGTTCTAAATTAATATGTTAATAATTTTTGAACTTCTTCTTTTATTGCAGAGAAGGAGTTCATTTTGAAATAATTTTTATACAAATAAAGGAGAGATTTATTATGCAAAAATCAAGAGTAGCCGTATTAGGGGCAACAGGAATGGTAGGACAACGTTTATTAGTATTATTAGAAAATCACCCATACTTTGACGTAGTTAAATTAGCAGCGTCACCTCGTTCTGCTGGTAAAAAATATGGAGAACTTATGGAAAGCCGTTGGAAATTAGACCACGCTATTCCTGAATACACAAAAGAATTAGTTGTTGAAGACTTATATAAAATTGACGAAGTTTCTGAAGGAATTGACATGGTATTCTGCGCTATCAACCTTGATAAAGAAGCTTTAATCAAACTTGAAGAAGACTATGCTAAACGTGAAGTAGTTGTTGTTTCTAACAACTCTGCAAATAGAAACAAAGACGATGTACCGATGATTATCCCAGAGATTAACTCTGCTCACCTAGATGTTCTTCCAGCTCAAAGAGAGCGTCTTGGAACTAAAAAAGGATTTATCGTTACTAAACCTAACTGTTCAATTCAAAGTTATGTTCCTATCTTTGAAGCAATTAAAGAGTACGGTGTTAAAGAAGCATCTATCTGTACTTACCAAGCTATCTCAGGAAGCGGAAAAACTTTCAATGAATGGCCTGAAATGGTAGAGAACATCATTCCTTATATTGGAGGAGAAGAAGAGAAAAGTGAAAAAGAACCACTTAAAATCTTCGGTAAAGTAGTTGATGGTAAAATTGTTCCAGATAACTCAATGAAACTATCAGCTCAATGTATTCGTGTTCCAGTTCTTGATGGACACCTTGCTTGTGTATCTTTCAATTTAAAAAATGATCCAGGATTAGAAACTTTAGTTGAAAAAATTAAAAATCATGTTCCTGAAATTGCTAAACATGACTTACCACTAGCACCAACTCCATTCATTAAATATTATGAAGAAAATGATCGTCCACAACCAGTGCTTGATCGTGACAACGAAAAAGGTATGCAAATTACTGTAGGTCGTTTACGTGAAGATAACCTATTCGATTACAAATTCGTAGGACTTTCTCATAACACATTACGTGGAGCAGCTGGTGGAGCTGTTTTAACTGCAGAACTAATTAAAAAATTAGGATACTTAGATTAATATTATAAAACAATACTCCAGGAGAACTTCTCTTGGAGTATTTGTTATTATTAGTCTCTTAGTTTCTATTTTACTATTTCTCTCAACTTTACTTTTCTATTTTCTTTTAAAGACAATGTGCATGCATCAGCAGTCGCAATTGACTCTAGAGCTGCGACACCATTTAATAGTTTTTCATATTCTTTTGATACTTTTTCTCCATTCAAAATATTATGCAAATACAACATTTCTTTATCTATACAGCTTTGTAACCAAAGAGGGCAACGTACATTAGGATTTCCATAAGCTATTGCTCCGTCCATTCCTCTACCTGTATAAATAGCCGTTCTGTCATCATCTTCTTCTTTTGATTCATGGATTAAGAAATAACTCTCTCCTTCTCCTACTACTCTTAAAGTACCTCTAGTATTATATAAATCTAATTTTATAGCTCCTTTTGTACCTTCTATAAGGACATAGTGTTCACCCCATCTAAAAGCATTCCCATATTCAAGTACTGCGTATCGTTTATTAGAAAATTCCAGATTAACTATTAAGAAATCATCTTCATCACCAAAATTTTCACCAACATGACATACATTTCCACCTATCATAGTTGCTTGCTCGGGTAGACCATCCATAATAAATTGAATACAATCAAGTTCATGAATGTGATGGTATAAGTGTCCTCCAGACTGTGATCGATTTTTTTTCCAAGAAACAGTTTCTTGTTTTTCTTCCCATCCTGTTCTTGCTGCATGACAAAATATTACATCTCCTATTTTCCCTTGCTTAATCAATTCTTTTGCGTGACGTACTCCATTAAAAAAGTTCATAATATGACCTGCCATAAAAATCACATTATTTTCTCGACAAGTTTCAACCATAACCTTACAATCTTCATAAGATAAAGCGATTGGTTTTTCACAGAATACATGTTTACCATTCTTAGCGGCTAATAATACTGGCTCACGATGTAAATTACTCGGTGTTGCGACGATAACACAATCTACATCTTCTCTTGTTACCAATTGTTCTAAAGTTGAACAATTCTCTGCTTCTAGTTCCTTAGCAACTTTCTCCCCATTTTCTGGATCAAAAACTGCAATCACTTTCGCATCTTTTATTTTTTCTAATGAACGAGCTAAATCTGCTCCGAAATAACCTGATCCAACAATTCCATACTTAATCATATCAAAATCCCCTTTTAAATTTCTATCAAATTAGAAAATTATATTATACTATTATTCTACATCTTATCAAAAAAATTCACAAGATATATTGAGTTTTTTGTCCTAAACTTACTTATTTATTAAATCTCCTCTACTTATTTCTCAATACATCGCTAATCTAAGATATCTTCTTTTAAATATAAAAAACCCTAAGGACACCTCCTTAGGGTTTGGTAATATTTAAATTATTTAACGTCTAGAACTTGTCTACCTTTGTACATACCAGTTTTTCTATCAACACGGTGACCCATTACGTAGTTACCAGTTGTTGCATCGATAGTAATTGATGGTGCAGATAGTTTTTTGTGAGTTCTTCTTTTTCTTTTAGCTGTTTTTGATGTTCTTCTAAAAGGAACTGCCATAGTTAATTTCCTCCAATTATTTTAAATAATTCTTATTGTTCTTTAAATAGTCCGTTAAGAGCTGCAAACGGTGATTCTTTCTTTTCTTTAACATCAGTTAAAGACTCTTCAGAAACCAATTCCCAGTCATTACCAGAAACCCTCTCTAGCTCTTCTTCATCAGAAGTAGTTATTGGAATATTTAAAATTATAAGCTCATTCACTAAAGGTGTTAAATCAATATACATATCCATTAAATTAACGTCGAATACCTCTTCACCTGCAAATACAGATTTATCAACGTATTCTTCTCTCTCTTCGATTTCAAATGGAACAACAACTTCTTTTAGTGTTTTTCCTGAAATCATTTCGAAGTTACCTTTAATTAATAGATCAGCATAGATTTTATCTTGTCCACCTCGAGTTAATTTTCCACTAACAACAACATCTCTAATATCTTTTAAAGAGCTATCGTAGTGTGCTACTTTAACATTTATATTTTCTTCAAAAACAAAAGTATCACTATTATTTTTGAATAACGAAGATCTTAACCATTTCATTAAATATCACCTCATAAACACATTATTTATTATATATCTTTTAGTTTAAGATGTCAACAAAAAAAGTTGACTCATTTGTTTTTTTTAATTCATTATATATTTCAATATATTCGCTAACGACATTATGAATCCTACAAAAATCGTCAACTTAGCTGTTAACACCATATACGGTGCCATTGTTTTTTTGTGATTATTCGCACTAAAACCTTTAATTATTTTTATAGCTAAAGGAATAGTAACAAACACCAGTAGATTCCACCACGAAGCATATTTAGTAACTATAAATAAAACATTTAATAAATATACTACGATAAAGCTAATTGCCATTGTTTTAATCGCATTATTTCTTCCGACTAATATCGCATAAGTTCTTCTTCCTGATTCTTTATCATTATCCAAGTCACGGATATTATTCGCTAATAATATTGCTCCTATCATGATAAATAACGGCAGTGAAACAACAATAATATCAGCATTAACATAGCCAGTTTGGAAATAGAATGATAAAGTTATTATAATTGTTCCCATGAAAAATCCTGAAACAACTTCTCCAAATGGAGAATAAGCTATAGGATATTTACCTCCAGTATAGAAATATCCAGCAAGCATACACACTAAACCGACTAATAGTACATAGACACTCGTCATAAATGTTAAAATTAATCCAAATACAAATGCTAGTGCGTACAATACCAAGGCTCCTACCATAACCTCTTTAGGGCTTAGATTTCCCTTCACTATCGAACCAGAAATTCCTTCTGAATCGACCTTGTCCAATCCATGTTTGTAATCATAATACTCATTAAATAAATTAGTCGCAGCTTGAATTAATAAGCAAGCTAGTAAAAACAATATAAATTTTAAAATTGAGAATTTACTCTCGTATCCTAATGCATACGTAGCCCCGAATAAAACTGGTGCTATCGATGCTGGATAACTATGTGGTCTTGTACACATAAAAAATTCTTTTAATTTACTTTTATTCACAACATCCTCCTAGTTATCATCTTACCTTGAATATTATATCATATATTTCCCTTCGATGTTATTAAAATTCTTTCCCTATTTATTCAAACTACGAATTATAACGTTTTCAATTTTTATGGTATAATTAAAGAAGAAATATAATTATACATGGAGGAACTCATTATGAAAATTGCATGGATTGGAACAGGAGTTATGGGTGAGAGCATGGCTGGACACTTATTAGATGCGGGTCATGAACTTTTCGTCTACAACAGAACAAAGAGTAAAACTGACAACTTATTAAAACGTGGAGCAACTCTTCTTGAAGAGATTAAAGATGCACCTATATTTGCCGAAGTCATATTCACTATGGTTGGTTACCCTAAAGATGTTGAAGAAGTATATTTAGGTAAAGAAGGATTAATTACGACAGCTAAAAAGGGGCAAGTCTTCGTAGATATGACTACTTCTTCACCTACACTCGCTGAAAAAATCAGTGTCGAATTTCTAAAAGTTGGAGCATACGCACTTGATTTACCAGTTACTGGAGGAGATATCGGAGCAAAAAATGCTACATTGTCTATCATGGCTGGTGGTGACAAGAAAGTATTTGAAGAAATCGTTCTTCCATTAGTTGAAAAACTAGGTAAAAACATTACTTATTTCGGAGATGCAGGAAAAGGGCAATATACAAAACTTGCTAACCAAATTGCTATAGCTACTACTATGATTTCTGTTGCAGAGAGTTTCAAATTCGCTAAAGAAGTTGGACTAGACTTAGACTCATTCTTCAAAACAGTATCTACAGGTTCAGGCGGAAGTTTCTCAATGACTTCATATGGGCCACGTATCCTAAACGGAGACTTCAAACCAGGATTTTTCACTCACCACTTTATTAAAGATATGAAACTTGCTTTAGAAGAATGTGAAAAAATGAATATCAAACTTCCTGGACTTGAGACAGCGTACAAAATTTACAACGAGTTAGAAGAAGAAGTTCGTAACACAAACGGAACTCAAGCAATTTCTAAATGGTATAAACTATAAAAAAATGAGTTGATCTAGACGATCAACTCATTTTTAATATATATTTTTTCTCCAAGTTTCAATGCTTTTGAATCTTTTGCGTGTCCAACCTCTTGAGTTTTTGCTACTGGTAAAGAAGATGGTATATACTCCTGAATAATTTCAAATATTCCTTCAACAGAAAATTCTTTTTCAATTTTTGTGAAAGTTCCTATTAATAATCCTGAAATTTTATCAAATACTCCTAATTGTTTTAATTGGGAAAGCTGTGTTATTAGCCCTTCTATTGAAGTACCTAATCCTTCTATGAAAAACACCTTGTTTTCTACTTTTGGAAAATATTCTGTCCCTGCAAGTTTTAAGAAACACCTAATATTTCCTCCAACAACTTCACCTTCAATTTTTGTTCCTTGTAAAAACTTCCAGTTAACATCAAATAAAGAGTTCTGTTTTTTTAAGAATGTATTCTCAAAACTTTTTCGTATTTCTTCATTTTCTATAATATTTAAAATCTGATATAAATAATTTATTTTATCTGTTTTTCTTACTAAAGAATTTAATACTGTCGTTAAGTCACTATATCCAAAAAATGGTTTATAGTTTTCTTTTATTACTTCATAATCTATATATTCTAAGATTTCATTAGCAATATCTCCACCAGAAATATCAAAGATTGCTTTTATCTCATTATTCCTATAAAACGACATTAATTCATCAGCTCTAAGTTGTGGACTTGCGGCACGTCCATACTTATCTCTATAGATATATTTAGTAAAGACAGGTACTAAACCCATCTCTACTAAAGTATTCTCTAAATTTTCTAACCTATCTTTATCTTCAGTATTTTTTCCATTTGAACATACTACCAAAGCTATTTTATCATTTATATTTAATATCATACCTTACTAGTTTTCCTTATCATATACATAGTAAAAGACAGGACTTAATCCTATCTTTTACTTTTTATAATATTTTTATAACCTAATTACTTACGCTTTCTACATAATATTTAGATCTACTTTGTCCGCCTTCATATTTTTTATTATTTAGACGTAGTACCATTTGACCTTTTTGTTTTCCACCATTAAAGTTGTCAATTAGAGGTACGATAACTTTATCTCCTTCTATTGTATACTTATCTGGTGTAGCTGGAGATGTTGCACTTACTCCTCCTATACCACCAAATGCCGCAAGGTACATCTTATCTTTCTTGAAGTAAATAACTTCATTCCATTTAATACTCTTATTATACTTAGATTCATTTCCTTTATAACTGTCGTCCACTTCTTTATAAGTAGCATGTTGTATTCCAGTTACTTTTTTATAGACTTGTTCAGCACTAAATGTTTCTGCAAAAGCTGTATTATAAATATCAGTAATTTCGCCAAGTGACATTGGTACAACATTTGTACCAGGTTGAGCATCTTTTGCGTGTCTACTAGGATCTGATAAGTAACCAAATAATCCTACCATACTATCTATACTTCCACCTAATTGTACTCCATTATATTTCGTAGCAATTGCAAAAGCAGCATCTTTATCGTGATCTTTGTTATTAATGTTTATGTTATTCCATTTCAATTTATCGTTACCATTAACTTTAGATCCTATCTTATCTAAGTCATCTCCTGTTGATGTTAATTTTCCACCATCAACTTTATAAGAACCGATAATTTTATTTACATCATTAACTTTAAAATCAGCATAATAGCCACCTAAACGGAAGTAGATTACATCATATCCTTCACTGTTATCTACCGCATAACTTACAGTCGGTGCATATTTTTTCAAGATATCAATTACAGCTTGTGATAAGTGTAATTCTGAATTAAGAGCATCAATATCATTTAATGTTGAAAGTTTTTCAATAATTATCGTAGTCTCTTTATCTAATTGTTTTCCATCTACACTTCCTAAGTTAGCACTATTATTCGTTGTAGTTCCTTCTTGCATTTCTTCGTATTTAATAATTCCAAATACGCATATTACAGCCGCAACAAAAATTGCAGCAAAACCTAATATATATTTTATTCCTTTGTTCATACATTCTTCTCTTTCTCTAAATTTTTTCTTTAATTATCCTCTCTATCAAACGTAGGTACGTAGAAATGTCTTCCCTCAAGACCAAATAATTTATCACTAAATGTTCCAGGCTCTACATTCGCTAAGTTTTTCTCAAACATCATCATTCTAGCATCTATATTATCGATAAAATGAATAATCTCCGCCTCTTTAATCATAGGTAGTTTTGGTGAACCAAATTCATACTTACCATGATGTGCAAGAATCATATGTCTAAGTAAAATAATCTCTTCAGATTCAATCCCTAATTTTTCAGCCATTCGAGCTACTTCATCACTCATAATAACAATATGCCCTAATAGCTCACCTTCTAATGTATAAGAAGTTCCTACAGGTCCACTAAGTTCTATAGTTTTCCCTAAATCATGTAAAATAATACCACTATATAATAAATCCTTATTTAACGATGGATAAATTCCTACCAAGGCCTTTGCTATTTTCAACATTGTTGTAGTATGATAAATCAAACCTGAATAAAAATCATGGTGCATTGATTTAGCTGCAGGATAACTAATAAATTGCTTTTTATATTTATTTAGCAATTCAATTGTTACATTTCTTAAATTATCATTACCTATTTCTTTTAAAAAGTAATTTAATTCATTTATCATTACATCTTTTGGTACTGGTGCTGTTTGAATATAATCTTGTATATCGATATTGTCATTTTCTGTAGCCATTCGATAGTTTTTAATTTTCAACTGTAGTTTTCCACGATAATCTAAAATCGTTCCTTCTACATAAACCATCTTACCAGCTTTTAAGTTTTCACTATCTTCGTCTTTAACTTCCCAAATTTTTCCATCAATGCTACCAGTTTTATCTTTCAAATACAATGTTAAATATGGTTTCCCACTCGTTGCAATTCCACGAATTACATTATCTAATAATAAAAACATACTAATCTCTTGGTCAGTCTTAAACTCACTTATGAACATTTCCTCACTCCTTCTTTTGTATATTTTATATCCATCTTATATTTTACTTTGTATTACAAAAAAATTCAAATAAATATAGTATAATACTTGATAAAATAGAAAAAAAGCCCAGAAATCTCTGAGCTTTTCGTCTTATTAGTCAAATAGATCTTTTGCTTTTCTACTTACCTTGTCCAGGAAGCTTTCATCTTCTTCGACTTTTTCATTATTTAATTTAGCAAGTTCTAGGTATAATTCACGTTCTTTTGTTGATAAGTTTTTAGGAATTTCAATAGATACCACGATATAGTGATCTCCTTGACCATATCCCATAACGCTTTTAACCCCTTTACCTGCAAGACGGAATTTACGTCCATGTTGTGTTCCTGCTGGAACATTTAGTTCAATTTCACCTGTTAATGTACGAACATCAACTTTTGTTCCTAAAGCAGCCTGTGCTGGAGAAAGTTTTAATTCAGTGTAGATATCATCATCTTCTCTGTGGAAGTATGAATCCTCAGCAACGATTACTTCTATGAATAAATCACCTGCTGGACCTCCATTTTCTCCTGCTCCGCCTTTACCACGAAGACGAACACGTTGTCCTGAGCTAATTCCTTCTGGAATTTCTACTTCATATTCTACCTCACGGTTATTGTATCCTTTACCGAAACAGTGAGGACATTTATCTTTAATGATTTTTCCGCGTCCTTGACATTCAGAACATGTACGTTGACTTTGCATACGTCCGAATGGAGTATCTTGAATTACCGTTTCTTGTCCACTACCATTACATCTGTGACATGTGTTTACAGATGAAGAATCTTTAGCTCCACTTCCGTGACAGTGATCACATTCTACATCTTTACGAATTTTAATAGTTTTTTTCGTACCGAATACGGCATCCTCAAAACTTATACGAATGCGGTGTAATAAGTCTTCTCCTTGACGTGGAGCATTTGGATTACGACGTGATCCTCCTCCACCGAAGAAACTTGAGAAAATATCTCCAAGGTCATCAAAACCACCTGAGAATCCAGAGAAACCTCCACCGAAGCCACCAAATCCACCTTGACCGGCTCCACCTTCAAATGCTGCGTGACCAAATTGATCATATTGAGCTTTTTTAGTATCGTCACTCAGTACTTCGTACGCTTCTGAAATTTCTTTAAACTTATCTTCAGCGCCTGGCTCTTTGTTGATATCTGGGTGATATTGTTTTGATAATTTACGATATGCTTTTTTAATTTCAGCTGCACTTGCGCTTTTACTTACGCCAAGCACCTCATAATAATCTCTTTTAGCCATCTTAATCTCTCCTATAATTATTTAATAAAGGGAGTGACTCAAAAATCGTGATTTCGGAGAAACAAGATTTTGTTGAGTCACCCCCGCAAAGTTTATTAGATATCTAAAAGCTGTTATAAAGCAAATTTAGATATCAATAAACCACTGCATCTATGAGTTCCCATATAAACTTTTTCAGAATTTAAAACCTTTGGGTAACTCCCTTAGACTATTTATTTAATTATTTTTTCTCAGTGAAGTCTGCATCAATTGTGTCATCATCGTTATTAGATGAAGTTGCTCCTGCATCTGCACCTTGTGCTCCTGCTGCAGCATTTGCTTGTTCATAAAGTTTCATAGTCATTTCTTGAACTGCTTTGTTTAATTCATCTTTAGCAGCTTTAATTTCTTCTAAGTTATTGTTTTTAATAGCTTCTTTCAATGTATCGTTTTTAGCTTTAATGTTATCTAATAAGCTTTGATCTACTTTATCTTTAGCTTCTTCTAATGCTTTATCTGCTTGGAATGAAAGTTGGTCAGCTTCGTTACGTATATCAGCTTCTTCTTTACGTTTAGCATCTGCATCAGCATTAGCTTCTGCTTCTTTAACCATTCTATCGATATCAGCATCAGTTAATGAACTGCTTGATTCAATAGTAATTTTTTGTTGTTTTTGAGTTCCAAGATCTTTAGCTGTAACATTTACAATACCGTTTTTGTCGATATCAAATGTAACTTCGATTTGAGGTACTCCACGTGGTGCTGGTGGTATATCTGAAAGTTGGAATCTTCCAAGAGTTTTGTTATCAGATGCCATTGGGCGTTCACCTTGTAATACGTGGATATCTACTGCTGGTTGGTTATCTGCAGCTGTAGAGAATACTTGTGATTTAGAAGTTGGGATTGTTGTATTTCTTGGAATTAATACTGTCATAACTGATCCCATTGTTTCAATACCTAATGATAATGGAGTTACGTCTAGTAATACAACGTCTTTAACGTCACCTGTAATTACTCCACCTTGGATAGCAGCACCCATAGCTACTACTTCATCAGGGTTTACTCCTTTATGAGGCTCTTTACCCATTTCTTTTTTAACAGCTTCTTGTACGGCTGGAATACGTGTAGATCCACCAACTAAGATTACTTGATCGATTTCACTTGGGTTTAATCCAGCATCTTTAAGAGCTTGACGAGTTGGGATTAATGTTCTTTCTACTAAGCTGTGAGTAAGTTCATCAAATTTAGCACGAGTTAATGTGTTTTCTAAGTGAACTGGTCCGTTAGCTCCAGCTGAGATGAATGGTAATGAAATTTGAGTTGAAGTTACACCAGATAAGTCTTTTTTAGCTTTTTCTGCTGCATCTTTAAGACGTTGCATTGCCATTTTATCTTGAGATAAGTCGATAGCTTGTTCTTTTTTGAATTCTTCTACAAGATAGTCAATAATAGCTTGGTCGAAGTCATCCCCACCTAGTAAATTATCTCCTGATGTAGCTAATACTTCGAATACTCCGTCTCCTAATTCTAAGATAGATACGTCGAAAGTACCACCACCTAAGTCGAATACTAATACTTTTTGATCTACATCTGTTTTTTCTAATCCGTACGCTAATGCAGCTGCAGTAGGTTCGTTGATAATACGTTCTACTTCTAATCCAGCAATTTTACCAGCGTCTTTAGTTGCTTGACGTTGAGCGTCGTTGAAGTAAGCTGGTACTGTAATAACAGCTTTAGTTACTTTTTCACCTAGGTAAGCTTCAGCAGTTGCTTTTAAGTTTTGTAAAATCATTGCTGAGATTTCTTGTGGTGAGTATTTTTTACCATTTACATCTACTTTATAATCTGTACCCATGTGACGTTTGATAGAAATTACTGTGTTAGGGTTAGTGATTGCTTGACGTTTTGCTACTTCCCCTACTTGAATTTCATCACCTTTGAATGCTACTACAGAAGGTGTAGTTCTGTTACCTTCTGGGTTAGGGATTACTTTAGCTTCCCCACCTTCTAATACTGATACACATGAGTTAGTTGTTCCTAAGTCGATACCTATAATTTTTGACATATTCTTGTCCTCCTTAAATTTATAATAACTATATTTTCAAATTTATTTGTTAAAATGATTATTTCACTCTAACAAAGTCTTATATTACTTTTTATCTGCGCAGTGGCTACTTTCAAATTATTTTGTCACTACGTTCTTAATTTTTTAAGTAAGTATCTGCGCAGTGGCTACATACCAATCATTTCGTTGCTACGCTCCTCTTTCTTGGTGTAGCTGTGCGATTCTTACTCCTAACTTTTTTCTTCCCCTTCTAGGTTCGAAAAAACTAAGGCTCAGTCGATACTTTCAAATCATTTCGTCTCTGCATTCCTTATTCTTTGAGTATCTTTGAGAAGCTTCCTCGTAACCATTTCTTCGTATTTACAATACTTGAAATGCTAACGATGTAGCCTTTAAGAATTAACTTTAACCATTGCTGGTCTGATTACTCTATCTTTTAGTTTGTAACCTTTTTGGAATGTATCTAAGATTACTCCGCTTTCTTTGTCGCTTTCTTCTCCTTGCATTACTGCGTGGTGGAAGTTTGGATCGAACTGAGCATTTTCAGTTTCTACTAGTTCAACACCTTCTGATTTAAGCGCTGCTTGTAATCCTTCGTATACCATTTGTACACCTTTTAGAACTGTTTGTACTTCTTCATTAGTTGACTCAACTTGTAAAGCACGTTCTAAGTTATCCAAACTTGGTAAGATTTCTGTAATCACTTTTTGACTCTTATAAGCATTTATAGTGTCAATTTCTTGATTTTTACGTCGTTTAAAGTTTTCAAATTCTGCGTAAAGACGTAAGTATTTATCTTCTGACGCTTTTACTTCTTCTTGCAGTTTTTCAATTTGTTCTTGTAATAACTCTTCTGCAGTTTTTTCAACTACTTCTTCAGAGTCTGTAGTTTCTTCAGTTTCAACAGTTTCTTCTGTTGTTACTTCTTCTTGTAGAGTTTCTTTTTGTTCTTCAGTAGCCATCTCTGCCTCCTAATTATTTTAAATTATTATTTAAATTATCACGAACACAAGCTATAAGTGTCATGATTTTTGAATAGTCCATTCTCTTTGGTCCAAATACGGCTATTACACCTTGACCTTTAGATGTGTTATAACTACTAGACACTAATGAAAGATCATCTATATTCCCAAGCTTAAGCTCAGTTCCTATTTTAATAGATGGTTTGTCTGTTACTTCATTATTATCTAGAAGCTCGACTATCTTATCATCTTCTAAGAGCGATACTACTTCTTTTAATTTTTCTACATTGTCTATATCGGGTTGTTTAAGTAAATTGTACTTACCCCCTAATGCTACAGTCTTTTTAATTTTATTTTGCAACAATCTATTTAAAGCCACCACTATCATATCGTAGTTGTTAACTTTATTCTTTAAATATTTCTCTAACTCACCGTGAATCATTACGTGAGCTGTTGCCATATCCACATCATAGAAGTAACTTTGAAGAAGTTTATTGATCTCCCCTATATCTTCTGCAGTGAAGTCTGCATCAAGTTTATAGTTTTGTTGGAATACCTCTCCTATATTTGTTACTAATATAACGAGAATGCTACGACTACTTAGAAGAATAACCTCTATCTTATTAATGCGCCTATCCGTTTTTGTCGGGGCTAGTATCACCGCCGTACAATCAGTTAAATCCGATAGTACTATTGCATTTTTTTCTAGATAGTTATTTTCCGAGACTATATCACCACCAGAGAGTTGTTTAAGTTTTTCATTCTCACTATTCGATAGTTCATAATCTTTTTTTATGTAATCTACATAATAGCGATAACCTTTTTCCGAAGGCACTCTACCTGATGAAATATGAGTCTTTTTAATCAATCCTTCTTTTTCTAATTTACTCATATCATTTCTTATCGTTGCCGAACTGAAATCAATATTTTGAGCAATTTGCTTAGAACCTACAGGCTGATTAGTCGTAATAAAGTTTTCGACTATAGATTGAAGAATGAGTACTTGTCTATCTATTAACATCGTCATCACCTATTCTCCAATTTTGTGTTTTAGCACTCTAAGTATCTGACTGCTAATCACATATATAATAATACCATTAAGGTCAAAATAAGTCAATAGCTTTTTTGAAATATTTTTGACTTTTTTTGACCTTTCTGTTTTCAACGCGAGAAAAACCTTGTAATACCAAGTTTTAAATGAGTCTTAAAAAGTATATATTGAAACAAATAATAATAAAACCATTCAAAAACTTTCATCACTTATGATATAATAAAGGTTAATCAATAGAAAAGGAGTTTTTTATAATGAAGAAAATATTTAGACTTTGCACTATACTTTTATCTTCCCTACTTATACTAACAGCATGTAGCAGTGAAAAGACAAAAGTATTTACTACAAAATATGGAAGTAATCAAGAAAATGAAACAACATTAACTTATAAAGGAGATGTTGTTAATAGATTAAAAACTATTTCTAATATCACTGACCTAGGAACTGATGAAGAAGCTGCCTACAATAGTATAAAGACATCTATCGACGAAGAGAATAAAGATATCGATGGACTTTCCTACACTATTGAAAAGAAAGATGGAAAAGTAATTATTACTTGGGATTTAGATTTTACTAAAATAAACTTCGAAAAAGATAAGGATCGCTTGCATTTCAAAAAATCTTCTTTGGATGAAGAAAGAAAGCTAAGCTACATAGAAGAAAATCTTAAGAAAAATGGTGCTGTAGAGAAAAAATAATATTTTATAAATAGAGTGTTTATTAACTAGAACTTTTAATCTTGCTGATAAACACTTTTTTTTCTTATGAATACACTGGATTTTATCCTCACCTTCCTTGTATCTTCAATAAAATTCTAGTATAATAAGTAAACGAAAGAAGTTAATAGAGGTAAAAATTTTGGAACTTATTGAACTTAGAAAAGAACTCGAAGAAATTAATAAAAGAATAACGGAATTTAAAACTTCATTAAAAATAGAAGATAAAACTGAACGAGTTGCTGAAATTGAAAATATGATGCTTGAGGCTGATTTTTGGAATGATAGCGAAGCAGCTAGTCTATTAGTTACCGAATCAAAAAGTATAAAAAAAGAACTTGATGAATTTAGTGAAATGATAGACTATTTAGAGCACTCTGAAGAGATGGTTGAATTTCTAAAAGATGAAGATGATGAAGAAATTTATCAAGATTTACTAGAAACAGTAGTTAATCTTAAAGATAGTGTTGAAGATTTTAGCTTTAGATTATTATTCTCAGAAGAATATGATAACAACACTGCTATACTAGAAATACATGCCGGGGCTGGTGGAACTGATGCTACAGATTGGTCAGAATTAATGTTACGTATGTATGAAAGATTCTTCACAAAACAAGGATTAAAATACAGTTACTTAAACTATCAATCTGGTGATATCACTGGAGTTAAATCAGCAACTATAAAAATTGAAGGTGACTTTGCATATGGATTATTAAAAGGAGAAAAAGGTGTTCACCGAGTTGTTCGTATCTCCCCTTTTGATCCGTCTGGAAAAAGACATACATCATTCGCTTCAATCGATGTAATTCCAGAATTTAATGATGATGAAATTAATATCGAAATTAATAATGAAGACTTGAAAATAGACACTTACAGAGCTCAAGGGGCCGGTGGACAGCACATTAACACTACTGATTCAGCAGTTCGTATTACCCACCTACCTACTGGTATAGTCGTTCAATCACAAGCAGAACGAAGCCAAATTAAAAATAAAGATGCTGCGATGAAAAATTTAAAATCAAAACTGTATCAACGCGAAATAGAAGAAAAAGAAAAAGAATTAGCAGCAATTCGCGGTGAACAAAAGGATATTGGTTGGGGTTCTCAAATTCGTTCCTATGTATTTACTCCATATACAATGGTAAAAGATCACAGAACAAACTACGAAGTATCTACAATAGATAAAGTAATGGATGGCGAGATAATAGATTTTATCGATGCTTATCTACATTACAATATGAAAGAAAAAGAAATATTATAAAAAAGAAAAAAGCGAGAAAATATTTTCTCGCTTTTAATTTATTTAATCTTCTTTTCTACGTTTATACGCAACCAAGCTAGTACCAACACCTAACAATATTAATCCTAATAAAGAATTTCCAGATTCACTTCCAGTAAGTGGTAATTTTTTATTGTTATCTAGTTCTCTTGATTTATCTGGATTAATAGTTTTTGGTTCTGGATTTTTTGGTTTATTTGGTTCTGGATCTTTCGGTTTATTCGGTTCTGGATCCTTCGGTTTATTTGGTTCTGGATCTTTCGGTTTATTCGGTTCTGGATCTTTCGGTTTATTCGGTTCTGGATCCTTCGGTTTATTTGGCTCTGGATCCTTCGGTTTATTCGGTTCTGGATCCTTCGGTTTATTCGGCTTATGATGATTTATTATATTCATACCATTTTCTTCAACCTCATAACCGTTTGGAATATTCACTTCTTTAACCGAATAAGTAATTAATTTTCCATCTTTATATTTATCTAAATTTGAAAATTCATATCTCCAACCATTATTTTCCGTAACAGTCGCTGTTTTTCCTGTATCTTCTCCATTCGCATAAAGTTTAACAGTTATTGATACTGGTCTTATTTGATCAATATTATTCATATCATCCCAAATTTTTTGTCCTTGAAGACTTATTTTCTCTGGTTCGTGAGTATTTGTTATTGTATATTTTCCATTATCATCTTTTGAAATATCAGTAGAATATGTTTTTACTTCCATTTCTTTAACTGCATATTTAATTTCTTTACCATTCTCATATTTAGGCAATGATTTTGATTTAAATGTCCAGTTAGTTTTTTCTGATACTTCTATTTCATCAACAACTTTTTCACCATTTAGAATCTGAACTCTTATGATTTTCGAACGTTTTCCATCTTGGTTATTATTATCATTCCATACTTTAGTACCTTCTATTACTATTTCTTCAGGAGTATGACTATTTGTAATTTCTTTACCAACAACATTTGAAACATAACCTTCTGGAACATTAATCTCTTTAACTGAATAACTTACTTCTTTACCATTTTCATATTTCGGTAAATTTGTAAAAATACCAGTCCATTTATTCGGATTATTTTGCCCTTTTTCTTCGAGTGTTAAAATCTTATCTGGTAAAGGAGTTTCCACAGAACCCTCTATAGACTTATAAAGTTGAACTTGTATAGTCGAAGGTCTCTTACCATCTTGATTGTTTGCATCATCCCAAATTTTCGTAACTTGAAATTCTACTACTTTCGGAACATATTTATTAACTACATTAAAATCAGTAATCGTAGTTGTATACTCATTCACAGCTTCTTCTGTAATAGTATATTTTATCTCTTTACCATCTTTATATTTCGGCTTTCCAGTAAATGATACTTCCCATTTTCCTGATTGATCTGCTTTTACTGTTTTAGTTTCAACTTTTTCACCATCAGCTAATAAATTAATTTTTATTTCAGATGGTCTCTTACCATCTTGGTTATTACCATCATCCCAATTTTTGACAGCCTTAATATTTACTGTCTCATTAGAATAACTATTTGTAATAGTATATCCAGTATTTACATCACCTGTCACAGAAGCTTGGTATCCATTAGTTGCAACTTCTACAACAGAATAATTAATAGCTTTCCCATCTTTTTCTGCGACTAAGTTTTGGAAACTTCCTTTCCAATTGTTTTCAGAGCTTAAGATTAGTTTCTTCCCTGTAGATGATCCATTTTCTAATAATTCGACTTCCACATTATTTGGTCGTTTACCATCATTATTATTATTGTCATTCCACACTTTTGTTACTGGTATATCAATCATCTTTTGTACAAACGTATTCGTGAATTTTAATTCTTCAGGTGTTTTTGATATCGTTGCATTTAGTCTATTTGCTTGTGTATCTTTTGTTACACTCACTTCTACTTCATACACAGTTTTATCATATGTAACACCTGGTTCGTTTCCTGCAACTTCTGATATTTTGTACTTATGTGTACCTACTTGACTTTC
>NZ_JAQMFS010000030.1 GCF_028308085.1 Gemella haemolysans | reverse complement strand
GTTAAAAACAACGGAACATGGGAAAAAGAAGGAAACATCAAAGGACCAAAAGGAGACAAAGGAGCTCAAGGTGTTCAAGGTGAACGTGGACAAGACGGAGCCCAAGGACCAGCAGGACGCGATGGACGTGATGGAGCCGCAGGACGTGACGGAAGAGACGGACGAGATGGAAAAGACGTATTAAACGGAAAAGTAAATCCAGAACCAAAACAAGGTAAAGATGGAGATAAATACGTAAATACAGAAACAGGAGACGTGTT
>NZ_JAQMFS010000029.1 GCF_028308085.1 Gemella haemolysans | reverse complement strand
TTTCTTAAGTCTATATATCTCTATCCTATTTTCATCTGTTAATTTCATAATAAATAGCCCTCCAAAATTTGTCCAAATTTTGGGGGCTATTACCTTCTAACTCTTGGGGTTGAATTTTATTCACATCTTTGAATATTATTGTTTAACCTCATCTCTGATGCTTTCCCATAATTCTTTTGCTTGTACTATATCTAAATCATAGCGCTCTCTAATAATTTTAATATTTGCAATATCACCAACATCTGGATTAACAACTGATTTTATATCAGTATAATCACTAGCAATTAACTCTTTAACTTGTAATGCACGTCTGTTCAAAGCTTCTTCTTTTACAGCTTCCCATAACGCTTTTGCATCATACAATACCAAATCTGTATATCTATCTCTTATCATTTTAACATTGTGAATATCTCCTTTAGTAGCATCGACTACTGAAAGTACTTCTTCTCTATTACTATCTTTTACAAGTTCATTAAATTTTTCTTTACTAACTTTTTGTTTTTCTGCCCATTCTTCTTTTGACTTACCGTTTCTAGTTGAGAAGAACATAAAAATTGCTATTGCTAAAATAATAATTAATACTATCTTCATAATTAAATTCCTTTACTTCTTTTTACAATTTCTATTAGTTTTTTTGCATCTTTCCCATTTAAAAAGTATGCTTTTCTTAATGCCGCAATATTAAACGCATCATCTTGGCTAAAGTTTATAACTTTTTCTAATTCCTTTTTATACGCTGGGCTTTGCAATCTTTCAAATGCTTCTTTACTCTTTTCATCACGCTTTTTTATCTTATCTCTTGCGTTAGCGATCATAGCATAGACAAATATAAATCCAAGCATGATGTACAATGTATTCATGTTCATCGCAATTACTTCCTTTAAATTATTTTATACATTAATTATATAAGTTTTGTATACGGTTGTAAATAGCTATATTATTACTTTAACCACATTTTTCTCTTTTACATACTGCTTTATTTATTTGTTTCTTTTTCTACGGTTATATTGTATAATCTAGTAGTAGTATAAAACATATATAGAACGTATATGACAAAGAAAGGATATAAAAATGAAATTCATTGATAATATAGATATTAATCAATATACAGATTTTATCTTACAAAATGACTACTGTACCATTTTTCAATCTCCTGAATGGACTCAAATAAAAGATAATTGGGATTTCAAACGTATTGGCGTTGTGGATGATAATGACAATCTATTAGCGACTGCACAAATTCTTATAAGAAAAGGTATGTGGTACCTACCTAGAGGTCCTCTATTAGATTATAACAACATAGAATTACTTAACTATTTCTTAGAGAATCTAGCTAAATACGCTAGAAAGAATAAAGCTAAACTTGTAAAAATAGATATACCTAAACCCTTAAATAATGAAAGACTAGAAGCATTTAATAAAGAATCAGAGAATCTAGTAGATAAAAATATATTAAATGCCTTTAAATCAAACAAATTCTCTCATCGTGGTTTAACTATGAAAATGAGCGATACTATTCAACCACGTTTTAACGCTGTAACGATGTTAGAAGATTTCCCTGAGAAACTTCCTAAGCACACTAAACGTTTATTAAAAGATGTAGATAAGCGTTTTGTAGAAGTTAGACAAGTTGAAATAGATAAGTTAGATGACTTAATGTTTGTTCTAGAATGTACAGAGAATAGAAAGAATATTTCTTTACGAAACAGAGATTATTTTAAAAAGCTTATGGAATTGTACAAAGAGCGTGCACTTGTTTATATAGCGTATCTTGATATTGCTAATGCATTAGCTAAGACTAGAGAGAAAAAAGAAACTCTAGAGCAAGAAATACTTAAACTTGGCGAAAATATGCATAAAAAAAGAAAAACTTTGGAAGATCAATTTAATTCTACAAAAAAACTTATTGAATTCTTCGAAAGTTTCAATAGCACACAAGAAGAAATACTTTGTGGAGTTATTTCTATCGCCTATGGGAAAAATGCTGAGATGCTATATGCAGGAATGAACGATAAATTTTCTAAAATTCCAGCACAATATAAAACATATGTTGACAGCATGTTAAAAATGAAAGAACTAGGATGCACTACCGCTTCTATGGGAGGTATCGAAGGAGATTTAAGCGACAGCCTTCTAGCATTCAAATCTAATTTCGCTCCTAATATTGTTGAATATTATGGAGAGTTCGATTTAGTAATCTCTCACACATTCAATCTAATGTACAACTACGGTTTACCATTAAGAAGAAAAATATTAAAACTAATCAAAAGATAAAAAACAAGTCTGTAAATCACTATGGTTTACAGACTATTTGTTTTAATCTACTATTTTAATGTATATAAAAAGAAAATTGTTATTATAATTTCCAAGTAATTTTGTTCATTATCCATCCAAATATAACTGAAACAGCTGCAATAATAAAGATTATATGTAATCCTTGATATGAGCGTTCTATACTGTTAATGCCATTAACTTGACTAGCATATACTAAACCATAGATTGATGCCATAAGAGTTTGGCCTAATGTTCTTAATAATAAGCTAAAAGTAGTCGCTATATTAAGTTGTTCTTTAGGTACAACTTCTTGGAATGCTACTTGTGTTGATGGAAAAATCAAACCATGACCAAGTCCAAGGAAAGCACCACTAATCGAAATATAGTAATAAGAAACACCTATTGGAGCAAAGGCCATCATAAATACTGAAATAGCTATTGCTATAAAACCTATATTTATAAGTTTTTCAAACGACCATTTACTTATAAATTTAGCAGAAAATCTCGTTGCTAACATAACTGCGATAGAACTAAAGATCTGTGTTCCGCCAGCCATGGTTGCACTAGTTCCTAAAACAACCTGCGCCCACATTGGAGCGTAAATACTATATCCAATAGCAAAAGCATAAACAAGTACCATAATTAGATTTTTCGTAATGTAAGACATATTCTTTAATAAACTTATTGGCAGAATCGGTTCTGTTTCCTTTATTTCCCACTTCCATAGCATATAACCACTAACAATAACAAACATTGCTAGTAAACTATTCATAAATATATTAAGGCTCGGAAGATTACTAATCCAATAAAGAATAACTCCTGAAATAATAACTAATAGTCCACTTCCAATGTAATCAACTCTTGGTTTTTGTGAAATTACAGTTTCCTTATAAAAAATTTGGATTAATACTAAAGAAACTACTGAAAATGGAACAAGGCTAAAAAATATCCAAGACCACCCTAATACATCAACTACAAAACCTCCAGCAATAGGACCTAAGATACTTGCCACACCATAGAAGGCTGTTACCCATCCTAAAGCAACGGCTCTTTCTTTCGCATCAGGAAAAAGCTTAGCATATATTACAAAAGGAATAGAAATCATTCCTCCTATACCAATACCCATTAATCCTCTAGCAAACACCATCATCCAGATATTTACAGAAAATCCTCCTAGTATAGAAGCTATTGCGAAGATTAAAATTGATAATTGAAATGCTTTTTTATTACCTATTACTTCTCCAAGCTTACCCCAAAGGACAGTAGTCATGGCTATAAAAAATAATAACATGGAAGTTAATAGACCTAATTGATTTATACCATTTAAATCCTTTATAATTTGCGGTAATGCTGTATTCAACATTGTTGTATCAAGTCCGCCTATAAAATTAGCTAAAAGCAAAGCTATCATAGATAAACGTTTTTGAATTTTCGTCATTGTATTTCCTTTCAGTTCTTTTCAATTTATTTTCAACACATTTATTTATTATATACTATCTTTTCTATTTTCGAAAGATTAAGAATACATAATAAGGAGCGACTTAAAAATCGTGATTTCGTAGAAATCGATCTTGTCGAGTTACCACCTCTATATTTACTAGATATCTAGAAATTTGTTTATAAAGAAAATTTTTCTATCAATTAATCACTGCATTTTGGTATTAATAATTCTATTTTTTGATAAAAATAATCTTTTGAATTAGTATATTCAAACTACTATAAGACTGTAGAAATAAATTTGAAAAATAGAATTTAACAGACTTCAATAGATTAATGGTTATGTTCTAGATGATAACCAGCGATTATATAGTTTATATTTTTTCATTTGTTCTTTATAGTGGTGGAAATAAAATGCTGTAGCATTTTATCGAGGAAAAGAAAGATTACAAGCTTTCTTTTTAGTCGGAAAACAATCTTTTCTTTGAAAAGTTGGTTGAAGACGTCTCGCACCACAATAAAAAGAACAAATGTATAAAAATGTAATTTAAGTATTACAAAAAATACCCATATAAAAATTAAAAGAGCTGAACTCTTTAATGATTTCATTGAAATTACTATTGAGTCAGCTCTTTTTGTATTATATTTTTTTTACAAATTCAGATTTTAGTTTCATAGCTCCGAAACCATCAATTTTACAATCAATATTGTGATCTCCATCAACTAATCTGATATTTTTAACGCGAGTTCCTTGTTTTAATGTAGAAGAACTACCTTTAACTTTTAAATCTTTAATTACAGAAACTGTATCTCCATCTTGAAGTACATTTCCATTAGCATCGCGGTAAACTTTTTCCTCTTCTGCTCCACTAGTATCTTCTGGTGACCACTCGTGAGCACACATTGGACATACTAGCATATTTCCATCTTCATAAGTATATTCACTTTTACATTCTGGACAATTAGGTAATGTCATTTGTTTCCTCCATAAAATTTCATATTTGTACAAAGGATATTATACCATAATGAGAAGCAATATCAAAACAATATCAAAAATTATTTTCTTCAAAACGCTGATATTATAACGATTTCAATCATAATTCATTATCTCAAAAAATTTTTTTGAAAAATCGTCTACTTTTGTAGGCAAAGTACTTGAAATTTTTAAAAAGTAGGAGTAAAATATGAACTAAAGAGTTTTCATCTTATATTTATTTAAAAAATATAAAATATAAACAATAAAATTTAAAACAAAAGAGGAATAAAATTATGGTTAAATATGATCTATTAGTAGTAGGATTCGGTAAAGCCGGAAAAACTTTAGCAGCAACATTTGCTAAAGAAGGAAAAAAAGTAGCAGTAGTTGAAGAAAGCAGTGCAATGTACGGTGGTACTTGTATTAACATCGGATGTATTCCAACTAAAACTTTAATCGTAGCTGCTGACAACAAAAAAGACTTCGCAGAAGCTAAAGCTACAAGAGATGCTGTTGTATCTAAACTTAATGCTAAAAACTTCGCTATGTTAGACAATAGTCCAAACGTTGATGTTTATACAGCCCACGCTAAATTCGTTTCAAACAAAGTAGTAGAAATTTCTGCTAACGGAGAAACTAAACAACTTGAAGGTGAAATCGTAGTAATTAACACTGGAGCTAAAAACAATGTATTACCAATTCCAGGATTAACAACATCTAAAAATGTTTACGATAGCACTGAATTCCAAAAATTAGAAAAAGCTCCTAAAACTTTAGGAATTATCGGTGGAGGTAACATCGGATTAGAATTCGCTAACCTTTACGCTCGTCTTGGAGTTAAAGTTACAGTAATCGACTTCGCTCCTGGAATCCTAGGAAGAGAAGATAAAGATATCGCTGAACTTGCTCAAGGATACTTAGAAGAAGCAGGAATCGAGTTCAAATTAGGAACTGCAACAAAAGAAATCCGCAACAACGGAGAACTTGTAGTTGTTGATACAGAAAAATACGGTCCACTAGAATTCGAAGCAGTATTACACGCAACTGGACGTCGTGCTAACACTGAAGGATTAGGATTAGAAAACACTGACATCGAATTACGTCCTAACGGAACAATCGTAGTTGACGAATTCTGTCAAACAGCTGTAGAAAATGTATTCGCAGTTGGTGATGTTAACGGTGGATTACAATTCACTTATGTATCATTAGACGACTTCAGAGTAGTTAACGGATACTTACACGGTAACAAAGAATACACAACTGCTGACCGTAAAAACGTACCTTACTCAACATTTATCTCTCCAGCACTATCTCACGTTGGATTACACAAAGAAGAAGCTGAGGCAGCTTACCCTAACGTTGCAGTAGCATCATTACCAGTAGCTAACATGCCAAGAGGAGCTGTTAACCAAGACCCACGTGGATTATTCCGTGTAACTGTAGACAAAGACACTAACTTAATTCTTGGAGCTACACTATTCGGTAAAAACTCAGAAGAAATTATCAACCTAATTAAAATGGCAATTGATAACAAAATTCCTTATACTTACATCAGAGATCAAATCTTCACTCACCCAACAATGGCTGAGAACTTAAATGATGTATTCAAATTAATCTAATAACTGCAGAAAGCTTAAAATCTCAATAATCATTTGAGGTTTTAAGCTTTTTTTATTTATTTTATTAGAACTTCTTCTATATAAATATATAAAATTTTCAAATAATTGAAAAAATATGTCTCAATCCCTTTACAAATCAATAGTTTTCTTGTATAATGTACACATGTCTTTTTAAAAAATACAATAAAATAAAAAAAGGAGATCGAACAATGAGTTTATATAAAAGAATTCCATTAATAGCAAAACTTATTATCGCTGTAACATTAGGGATAGTTTTAGGAAGTACTCTATCAACGTCTATTATTAGAGTTTTCGTTACTTTCTCATCAATTTTCAGCTCATTCTTAGGATTCACAATTCCACTTATTATTGTTGGATTTATCGTACCAGGTATCAGCCAAGTTTCAAACAATGCTGGTAAATTACTTGGATTATCAACAGGAGTTGCATATATTTCTACAATTATTGCAGGAACATTTGCATTCTTAACAGCTGAAGCAGTATTACCAAACATCTTAGCTAACGCAACATTACAATCATTCAAAAACCCAGAGGATTTATTATTAAAACCTTTCATCGAGTTTAAAATGACTCCAATTTTTGATGTTACTACTGCTCTTATTATCTCATTCATCTTAGGAATCGGGATTTCAGCAACTCAATCAGAAGGTCTTAAACAAGGATTCGCAGACTTCGGAGAAATTATCGAAAAATTACTTGCTACAGTAATTATTCCACTTCTTCCATTCTACATCCTAGGTGTATTCATGAACATCACAGCTTCTGGTGAAGTATTCAAAATCTTAAAAATCTTCGCAATGGTATTCGTATTAATTATTATTATGCACGTAATAATCATTATTATTCAATACTTCGTGGCTGGAACACTTAACGCTAGAAACCCATTCAAGATGCTTGTTAACATCTTACCAGCATACATGACAGCGATTGGTACTCAATCTTCAGCTGCTACTATCCCAGTAACACTAAGAAGTACTAAAAAAATGGGTGTTGATAAAAACATCGCAAACTTCACAATTCCATTATTCGCTACTATCCACTTATCAGGAAGTACAATTACATTAACTACATGTGCATCTGCAGTATTCTGGCTACAACACGGTGCTGCATTCCCATCAGCTGCAGTAATGATTAAATTCATCTTATTACTAGGTGTAACAATGGTAGCTGCTCCTGGAGTTCCAGGTGGTGGAGTTATGGCGGCTCTTGGATTATTACAATCAGTTCTTGGATTCAACGAAATCATGTTATCTCTAATGATCGCATTATACATCACTCAAGATAGCTTTGGAACTGCATGTAACATCTCTGGAGATGGAGCTTTATCAGCAATCGTTGATAGATTAAATAGAATATTCTTCAAAAAAGACGAAAAACAAAAAGCATAAAAAATTATCCCACAAACATAAGTTTGTGGGAATTATTTATATTCGAAAAAGTAAAATTTAAGGGGAGAAGTCACATCACAATCAAAGAACAAATGATGATAGAATCTACTTTAGTAAAAATAAATAACTATATATTTATCTGTTCTTTATAAATTTGAAGATTTTTCACCTACTGTTTATAGTAGCTGCAGTAAAACATATAGTTTTACTTAGAAAATCAAAGACTACAGGCTTTGATTTTAGCCGGAAAGTCCTTTTGCAATGCAAAAGAATTGGAGGCGTCTAAAGCTACATTAAAACAGTAGGTTATCGAATAATATTTAACAAAAAAGCAACTCCTTGACCTAATCTCGGAGCCGCTTCTTTTATTCTATTTAAGTTTATATCTCAATTTTACCGGATTATGATCACTATATCTATACTCTTGATTTAGTGTTTCTACACCAAGCACTTCAATATTGTCACTCGCGATATACCCATCGATAATGAAACCATATGTCCCTTCACTATCTTTCACATAAGGTTTATTGTTAAGTCTCGCTGAATTTCTACTTTCATCATAAACTAACTTAAATCCTGCCGGTAATAGACTCTTATCTAAATTCTCAGCACGCCATAATTCTTTTGGAACAACATTAATCTCATCTTGCGTTAAAGTTTTTAATGACTGATTAAAATCTGCCCCAACCAATACATAATTTCCTTTTTTATACTCATAATCGATAAATTCAAGAAGTTGCTTCATCTGAGCTTTTTTACCAGAATTACCCTTATCATAAGCATCAAGATGCGCATTGATTAACACTAAATGTTTATCACTATTTTCTACTTTTGTATAAATAACAGAAAATCCACGTTTTAAATTAGCTAGTCTTTCAGGGAAAGTGAATGGAATTGCCATTTGGAATCTTCTTGCATTTTCTATTTTAAAATCAGTCGCAGTATATATACCACTTTTCACCTTTCCTAGCGGTGGTAATGGATATGGTATATATCTAACCTTGAAGTTATAAGCTAAAATACTGTTTAAACCAAGAGCTTCATCAAATGCTCTAACTTGATTTATATTATAACTACGTTTTGAATCTTCATCAATTTCTTGAATAAAATTAACATTCGCTTTCTCATTTTTAACTATTTCTGTAATATTTTTTAGATTTTCTTCAACATGAACTTTATCAAGAGGTAACACCATCTTTCCACCATCCATAAAGAAATCTTCATCTTTATCAAGCCCAGCATAACCTATATTCCAGTTAAGGGCACTATATTCTGTTCCTATTTTTGCTATTTCTAAACTACCTTGCTTAGTGACCTGCAAGCTCTCCACTCCATTAGGACTATATTCTGTCGCCCATAAATAGCCAACTAATCCTGCAAAACCTAAAGCTGCTACTAACACTAAACTAACAACTATTTTTAATATTTTTTTCATCATTAACCTCATAAAAAAGGGGACTCGATAAAATCGCAATTTTCGAGTCGATCCCTAATGCTTTTTATTATATACTATTTATCTTTCTTCTTATCGGGCAATTGAGAAACGATAATCCCTACAAATACAATAAGCATACCAATTCCTTCTCTTATCCCAATATGTTCACCAAGGATAAGCACTCCACCTATTGCAGCTACAACAGACTCTAAACTTAATATTAGAGACGCTGTGTGTGGCGGAACGTCTTTTTGACCTACAATCTGTAAAGTGTAACCTACTCCACTTGAAAGTACACCTATTGCAAGTAACGGCCAAATAACGCTCATTATATCCGCAAAAACTATTGTTTCTTTAAACGCTGCTAAACATAAACTTAATATTGATACTACTCCTAATTGTACAATAGATAAAAACATTGAGTTAACTCTAGCTGCTGAATAATCAATAACTATTATATGAATCCCGAATAGAACCGCACTAATTAAGACTATAATATCTCCCATTTCTAAAGAAAATTCTTCTTTTACAGATAAGAAATAAAAACCAATTACAGATAAAACCAATCCTATAATAAAGAATTTATTAAGTTTATTTCCTAAGAAAACACCTATAAATGGTACTATACAAATATACAATACTGTAATAAATCCAGCTTTACCTGCAGTTGTCATACCAATACCGATTTGCGAAATATACATCGCAAAAAATAGTACAATTCCACAAATACCACCAAGTGCCCAACTTTTATTTTTTGTTATAGGTTCAGCTAACACTTTTGGAGCTTGACTCTTATACAAACTCGGCACTAGCAATGCAACAACAATAAGAAAGACTACTGCAATTATCGATCTTATACCTACAACTGTTAACGGTCCTAGAACTTTACTTGCTATATTTTGCCAAATAAAAGCCAGACCCCAAATAATTGTAACAATTATTAATAATAACTCTGAAATAAATTTTCTCATTAATACACCTTTCCTATAAATTTTTATGAATTTAAAATTCTAAAAGTATTTATTATTGTAGTAATAAACACAGTATACTTTTATAATTTTATACGTTATTCTTAAAAAATTCAACTGTTAGCACCCTTTTATTATGTATTTTAGGAACAACTTATCACAACCACTATTTCCTTGGAAATATCCTTGAATTATTTAGTTATTAATAAATAAAAAGTGACCTAAAGATCTCAATTTCATAGAAATATCCATCTTTAAATCACTCTAAATTATACTAACTCAATTTATTAATTTTAATAATTATACACGCCATAAAAATCTATTTAAATGAGTTTTTATCTAATTTATTATTTTTAAAATAAGTTTCATATTCAATCATTTATGTATTATTTTTCAGGAGCTTCTTTTGTTAATTCTAGATTTTCTATACTTAAACGTCCTTTTGTGAAGTCTTCAACATTAAAGTGTTTTACCCTCTTATTGACATAAGTAATTTCTGTATCCCAGCTTAATCCAAAGAATGGTAATTCATCTGCGATAAGGTCATCGAATTTGTTGTATGCTTGTTTTAATTTATTATCATCAAACATTTCATCTGACCTTTGCTCTTTGAATGCTTCATCGATTTTGTCACTAGTATATCTGAAGTAGTTGAATTGTGACTTACGTCCGAATAGTTCTTGACGACTTGGGTCTGATCCGTGGTGACCCGCACCTAAGAATAAATCGATTTGTGGATCATCTCCTAGTACACGTTGATCCCATTCTTTTTTACCCATTAATTTATTGTCTAGTAATTTAACATCTAGACCTACTTCTTTCCATGATTTAATAAATGTATCAGCTAACGCTTGGTCGTAGTTATTTCCACCCTGAAAGGCAAAGTTGAATACAAGTTTATTACCTTTGTTGTCTTCTCTTAACCCGTCTCCATCTACATCTTTATAGCCAGCTTCATCTAAAAGTTTTTTAGCTTTTTCTACATCTTTTTTAACTACAGTCGCTTTTTCATTTCTTAGTTTTCCTACTGTTGGTGGGTATAAAGCTGATCCTGTTGGTGTGAAACGTAGTCCTTTATAGATTTTCTCATTAATTTGATCACGATCAACTGCGTATAAGAAGGCTTGTCTTACATTTTTATTATTAAACTTAGTATTTTCTAAAGGTACATTTTCTTTTTTCTCTTTATCGTATTTACCGAATTTAAATCCTACAAATGACATAAATGAAGATGGTTGTCCTAATAGCTCTCCATTTTTCGCATCTTTTAATCCTTCATAAACTGTTGTATTGATATCAGTAAGATAGTCTATTTCTCCGTTTTTAAGTATTTGACTCGCTTGTGCTGGTGCTACTGCCTTGAATTCAACTTTAGGCACTTTTATCTCATCCTTTTTATAGTAATATGGGTTAGCTTCAGCTACTACACTTTCACCTTGTACTTCTTTTGTTATTACATAAGGGCCGTATGATAATGGGCGTTTTGTTAATTCAGCTTCTCCAAATCTAGCAAAGTCAGTCACTTTTGCGATTTGTTTTGCGTTAGAGAAGGCATAGATGAATCCATCTCCCCATAACATCGAAGGTGATAACTTACTATATTTGATAACTACTATTTTATCATCTTTCGCTTGAATACCTGAGATTGTCTTAGCTTTTCCTTCGTGATAATCTTTCATACCTTCGATAAGCTCAAATGAACCGTTATATCTTACATTTTCTGTGTATTTTGGATTCCCTAGTAGTTCATAACTAGCGATTATATCTTTTGATGTAAGATCTTCACCATTATTCCATTTCACACCATCGTGAATCGTTAAGGTTGCTTCATTTTTATCCTTATCTATATGTAATTTTACAGGTGCATCGTTATCATCTAATTTATATTTCAACGCATCATCTACTGGGAAAGTTTTTCCGAATACTGTTTCTGTAATTACTCCATCAGCCTTGTTAGCGTGCAGTACTGGATGGAATAATCCAACAAATGGGCTATTTGTTAGAATCCCATATTTAAATGTAGCATCCTTAACTGTATTACCTCCATTATCTGCAGATACTTTGAAGTCTACTTTTGCTTTAGTTTGATTTTGGTTATTGCTGTTTGAGCCTGTAGAACATCCTGCTAATAAAATTGATAATGCAAATACAGAACTGAATACTGATAATATTTTTCTTTGTTTCATAGTTAATTTTCTCCTGAATAATGTTAATTTTAAGACGTTTTATATTATTAACCCACTCTAAAAAGAGAAAAAATGCCGCATAGTTTATTTTACTATGCGGCATTATCGAATTTTAAGTACATTGTATAATTACAAATTTCCTACCTTGCCGACATAGACACTTTTTAGAGCACGCTAAAATTGTGTCTATGTCGTTAAAACATACACACAATATTATCTACGCCATTGCCAAGATTGAATATTGAAATTTTGTCTCATGGTAGTCCTCCTAATCATTAAGTTTTTCATTTAACTTATTATGAAAAACCTTTGTACTTTTGTTGTATTTATTTTACTACTAATTGACTAAAAAATCAAGAGTTTTTTGAATTTTCTCTCAATTTAGAAAAAACAAACGACATAGACAACCGAAGTCATCTATGTCGCATTTTAAATTCTATTATTTAGCACCTTCGTTAGCTGTTAACTCAATGTCATAAAGTTTGAATTGGTTTTTCTTAGCTTTAGCTAAATCATATGATTTAACACGTTTGTTGAAGAATGAGATACTTGTATCCCAGCTTAATGGGAAGAATGGTAATTCTTCAGCTACTTCTGTGTCAAATTTATTGTAAGCTGCTTTTAATTTAGCATCGTCAAACATATCTGCTGATCCTTGAGCTTTGAAGCTGTTTTCGAATGCTTCAGTAGTGTAACGGTATAAGTTTAATGGAGCTTTTTTACCTAGTAACTCTTGACGGTTAGGGTTTGTTCCATATTGCCATGCACCTTGGAAGATATCGATTGATGGATCATCTGCTTGTACACGTTGTGCAAAGTCTTTTGGAGACATAAGTTTTCCATCTACTAATTTAACATCTAATCCTACTTCTTTCCAAGATTTAACGAATACGTCTGCTAATGCTTGGTCATATTCAGCACCTGTGTTACGGATTGCGAAGTTGAATGAAAGTTTGTTTCCGTTTTTATCTTCACGTAGTCCGTCACCATCTTTATCTTTGTATCCTGCATCGTCTAATAATTTTTTAGCTTTTTCTACATCTTTTTTAGCTGCAGTTGCGTTTTCGTTTACTAATTTACCTACAGCTGCTGGGTACATACCAGATCCAGTTGGAGTGAAACGTAATCCTTTGAAGATTTTTTCATTGATTTGGTCACGGTCAACTGCATATAAGAATGCTTGACGTAAGTTTTTGTCAGCTAATTTAGAGTTAGGATCAACTACGTTTTCACCCTTAGCTTTGTCGAATTTACCTAGTTTGAATCCAACATATGACATGTGACGAGAAGTATCACCTAAGAATGTTCCGTTTTTGATGTCTTTTGCTCCTTCGTAAACACTTGGAGTAACGCTATCGATATAGTCAACTTCTCCATTTTTGATTACTTGGCTAGCTTGAGCTGGAGCTACTGTTTTGAACTCGATTTTTTTAAGTTTCATTTTATCTTTGTTGTAGTAGTGAGGGTTTTGTTCTGCAAGAACACTTTCTCCGTTTACTACTTTAGTGATGTAGTAAGGACCATATGATAATGGTTTTTTGTTTAAGTCTGCTTCAGCAAATTTAGCGAAGTCTTTAGAAGCTTCTTCAACTTGTTTCGCGTTTAAGAAGTCAGTAACTAAACCTTCACCCCATAGTAATGATGGACGAACATCAGTGTACTTAAGTACTACTGTTTTGTCATCTTTAACTTGGATACCAGAGATATTTTTCGCTTTACCTTCGTGGAATTCTTTCATTCCTTCAATAAATTCGTATGCATCATTATAACGAGTGTTTGTAGTGAATTTAGGGTTACCCATAAGTTCGTATGTAGCTACGATATCTTTTGATGTGAATGCTTCACCGTTGCTCCATTTAGCTCCATCGTGGATAGTTAATGTAACTTCTTTTTTATCACGATCTAAGTGGAATTTAACTGCTGCATCAGCATCATCTTGTACAACACGTCCTTCTTCATCAGTAGGGAATGTCCCACCCATTACAGCTTGGTTTACGTATTGATCTTCTGCTTTATCAGAGAATACTGGGTTCCAAAGACCTGTTAATGGTTGAGCTGATAAGATACCATATTTTAATGTAGCACCATCTACAGCTGATCCTCCATTATCAAAGCTTGTTTTAAATTCTACTTTTGCTTTAGGAGCGTTTTTGCTTCCAGAATTACTTGATGTTGAACATCCAGCTAAAATTACTGAAAGAGCCATCGCTGAACTAAATACTTTTAGAAACTTATTCTTTTTCATTTTATTTCCTCCATAATATATAAAAACTTATTTTCAATTATTTATGAAATAATTCTAACATCATTTTAACGATAAGTCAAGTAAATTTTCAGAAAATAATATAAAAATAACAAAATTCTCTTTTTAAATTTCTGTTCGATATTTTAAAAATATAAATTTAATATTAGTTAACTAAATTATACTTTATTACTTTACAAATATATATATTTCTTATTTTACTTACATAACAGTGACATCTCATATCAAAAACCTACTATTCTTTTCATTTTAGTTTTGTTAAATCGATATATTTATTCTTATACAAAAAAAGGGACTGGAGGTGACTCGATAAAATCGTTTTCTCAAAAATCACGATTTTCGAGTCACTCCCAATCCTCTTTAAAACTTAATATAAAATTTTTAGATTATCCTTTGGCACTATCTTTATTAGTAAGCTCTAATGCATATAGTTTTTGTTCACCATAAGCGTATTTTTTAACATCGAAGTTTTTGATACGTTTATTTACCCATGTAATATCTGTACTCCAGCTAAATGGTAGCCAAGCCGCTTCTTCTGCAAAGTCTTTATCGAACTTTTTATATGCTTCTTTTCGCTTAGCATCATCTAACATTTCTTTAGAATTGATTGTTTCTAAGTCTTTTTTAAGCACATCACTCATATATCTTTGATAGTTAACTTTAGCTTTATCGCTTAATAGACGTGCTGGGTTAGGGTTAGTACCTAAGCTCCATGCTCCTTGGAATAAATCGATAGATGGATCGTCACTTGTTACACGTTGTGTCCAGTCTTTTGATGACATTAGTTTTCCATCAGCTAATTTTACATCTAAACCTACTTCTTTCCATGATTTAATAAATGCATCAGCAAGAGTTTGATCATAGTCTTGACCTGTGTTACGGATTGCGAAGTTAAATGTTAATTTCTTACCATCTTTATCTTCTCTTAATCCATCTCCATCAACATCTTTAAGTCCTGCTTCATCAAGAAGTTTTTTCGCTTTTTCTACATCTTTTTTATACTTGAATCCATCTTTATCATAGTAATCTTCTGAACGTGGTGGGTAAATACCTGAGTTTGTAGGTGTGAATCGTAGTCCTTTGTAAATTTTTTCATTTAATTGATCCCAATCTACCGCATATCCGAATGCTTGACGTACTCGTTTATCCGCTGCTTTTGCATTTGGATTTACTTTCACTTCATTTTTCTCTTTGTCCCATGTACCTAGTTTAAATCCTACATATGAAATATAGAAATCTGGCTGTCCTAATAATGTTCCGTTTGAATAGTCTTTTACCGCGCTCCATACATTCGGAGTTACTTGTGACATGTAGTCAATTTCACCATTTTTAATTATAGAACTTGCTTGAGCTGGCGCAACTACTTTATATTGGATTTCTTTTACTTTTACATCGTCTTTTTTATAGTAGTATGGATTTTGCTTAGCAAGTACGCTTTCTCCATTTACTACTTTATCTAAATAGTATGGACCATAAGATAATGGTTTTGTATTTAATTCTGCTTCTACAAATTTACTAAAGTCTTTTGATGCAGCAGCTACTTGATCTTTGTTAAGGAATGTTGTTATGAATCCACTTCCCCATAGAAGAGCTGGTTTTACATCTTTGTATTGAATTACTACTGTTTTATCATCTTTTTTAGTAAGACCTGAGATTTTTTCAGCTTTACCTTCATGGTAGGCTTTCATACCTTCTATTGTTTCAAATTCACTCTTATAACGGATATTATCTTTATACTTAGAGTTACCCATAAGTTCGTATGTTGCGATAATATCATCCGCTACTACGTCTTGATTGTTACTCCATTTTAAATCTTTACGTATAGTAAGTGTTACTTGTTTTTTATCCTTATCTAGATGAAACTTAACCGGTGCATCTTCATCATCTTCTTTTAATTTGTATGAATGATCAAAAGCAAATGTGTGTGCCATAGTATCTTCCATTACTGCATTATCTGTTGCTTGCAGGTGGAATACTGGATTAAACATCCCTGTTAATGGATCGGCACTAAGGATACCAACTTTCAATATAGAATCACTTACCGCACTACCACCGTTATCAACTGATGTTTTAAATTCTACTGATGGTTTTCCATCTTTTGATGATTTTGACGACGTTGAACATCCTGCTAAAATAATTGATAGTGCCATTGCTGAACTGAATACTTTTAAAAATTTATTTTTCTTCATTTTTTCCTCCAATATAACTCTAGTTTATTAATAATTAATAAAGACAAAATTTAAGGCGAGGTATCTTTGCTACATTAAAGCATGATACTTCGCCTTAAATCTATGTAAATTTGTAGCTCTACATATTTTTATTAAGAATATGGGAATAACTCAAAAATCGTAATTTCAAGTCAACCCTTGTTAATTAATTTTTCATTTAAAAGTTATATCTATTTTTTTTATTAATATTTCTATAATATAAACAGTATATTCATATTTTCAAAGATGAGAGGGCTTAAATTAGAAACCTCTATTGAAATTCTAATTTTTCATCCCTCTCAAAAATTAATTGAAAATAAAATGAAATATAAGTTTATTAGGGGGAAATTCAACTAAGTGCCCTTAGCTAAATCTCAATCCTAAACTAAATTAATTTTTTGCTGGTGCATCAGCAGTTAACTCTAAACCGTAAACTTTTTGTTCACCAGTTTTTAGTTTCGCTAAGTCAAGTGTTTTAACACGTTTGTTAACCCATGTCATAGATTGTTGCCAACTGAATGGTAACCAAGCAGCTTCTTCTCTGAATTGTTTATCAAATTTTTGATATGCTTCTTTAAGTTTAGCATCATCAAACATATCGCTACTTCCCATTGCAGTTAATGATTTTTCTAATTCTTCTGTTGTGTAACGTTGTAAATTAAGTGGTGTTGTTTTACTTACTAATCCACCTGGGTTTGGATCACTTCCTAATCCCCAAGCCCCTTGGAAGATGTCGATTCCTGGATCATCTGCTTGCACACGTTGAGACCAATCTTTAGGTGCCATAAGTTTACCATCTACAAGTTTAACATCTAATCCTACTTCTTTCCAAGATTTAACGAATGTATCTGCTAATGTTTGGTCGAAGTCTTGACCTGTGTTACGGATAGCGAAGTTGAATGTAAGTTTTTTACCGTTTTTATCTTCTCTTAATCCGTCTCCATCAGTATCTTTAAGACCTGCTTCATCAAGTAGTTTTTTAGCTTTTTCTACGTTCTTAGTATATTTCTCACCATCTTTGTTGTGGAACATTTTAACGATTGGTGGATAGAATCCAGAACCAGTTGGTGTGAAACGTAATCCTTTATAGATTTTTTCGTTGATTTGATCCCAATCTACCGCATATCCAAATGCTTGACGCACTCGTTTATCTGCAGCTTTTGCGTTTGGATCTACTTCTACTTCACCTTTTTCTTTGTTGAATTTACCTAGTTTGAATCCAACATATGATACATAGTAGTCAGATTCTCCTAAGATTGTTCCGTTCTTAGCATCTTTAGTTCCGTCCCAGATACCTGTAGTCAAACTATCCATTAAGTCTACATCACCGTTTTTAAGAACAGCACTTGCTTGAGCTGGTGATACAACTTTAAATTGGATTTCTGGAATTTTTACATCAGATTTTTTGTAGAAGTAAGGGTTAGCTTTCGCTAATACACTTTCCCCATTTACTACTTTATCTAAGTAATATGGTCCATAAGATAATGGTTTTTTGTTTAAGTCTGCTTCAACAAATTTAGTGAAGTCTTTTGATGCAGCTTCTACTTGAGCCTTGTTTAAGAATTCTCCGATAAATCCATTACCCCATAATAATGCTGGTTTAATCTCTGTATATTTAAGTACTACAGTTTTATCATCTTTTTTAACTACTCCAGAGATATTTTTTGCTTTTCCTTCGTGATAGTCCTTCATACCTTCGATTACTTCGTACTCATCACTGTAACGAACGTTTTCAGTGTACTTAGGATTACCCATAAGTTCATATGTTGCAACGATATCGTCCGCTTTTACGTCTTCCCCGTTACTCCATTTAAGATCTTTATGAATAGTTAATGTAACTTCTTTTTTATCGCGATCAACGTGGAACATAACTGGTGCTTCTTTGTCATCTTGTTTTAAACGGTTTGCATCGTCAGTTGGGAAAGCTCCTGCCATTGTATATTTCATTACATCATTGTCAGTAGATTGTAAATAAAACACTGGGTTAAACATCCCTGTTAATGGATCTGCTGAAGCAATACCAACTTTAAGTTGTTGACCACTAAGCGCATTTCCACCATTGTCCACGGCTGTCTTAAACTCTACAGCTGCCTTTGTTCCCTTAGAATTGTTACTTGCGCTTGAACATCCTGCAAGTAACATTGTGAGAGCCATAGCTGAACTAACTACCTTTAACATTTTTTTCTTTTCCATTATCTTATCCTCCATGCTGTACGTTGTACAGTCTTTCTTTAATGTTATATTTAGCAATTATATCAGAGAATTTTATAGTAGTCAAGTAATTGTCAGAAAATTTTACACTATTTTTTTAATTTTCGCTGAAATGGATATAAATATTAATTATCTATCGATAACACTCATTACGAATACCATTAGATTTATATAATTTATTTCAAACTAAATACCAATCTAGAATTCATTAGAAAAAATAAAAAAGCCATGTAGAAATCTTTCTACATGACTTTCTAAATTATAATCTTTGTCTAGCATCTAAACTACGTCTTAATGCACCACCAATAGAGTTGATACATAAAACGATGATTAAGATTGCAAGGGCTGCTGGTAACCAAATGTACATTTTGTTAATAAGAACGTCTGCATCTTTTGCATAAGATAACATTGTACCTATACTTGGTGTTCCTGCTGGAAGACCGAATCCAAGGTATGTCAGACCTACCTCAATACCCATATTAGCAGCTAATGATAATGTAGCTTCTACGATAATGATCGAGCTAATATTTGGTAAAATTCCTTGTAACATGATTTTCCAATCTGGTGTTCCCATAGTTTTTGAAGCAAGAACATAATCACGACGTGATTCTGATAATGCTTTACTACGTACCAAACGAGTTGATCCCATCCATGCGAACGCTGATAAAATCAGAATGAATAGTACAAGTCCGTAATCACGTTTAATACTTACGAATACGATGATTACCATAAGAGTTGGGATAATTACCATAAAGTCTACGAAACGCATCACAATATTATCAACACGTCCTCCGTAATATGCAATAACTAACCCTACTGCTGTACCAAACCCAATTGTTAATGCTGTTACCGCAACCGCGATAAGAATTGAGTTAAGCATCCCCATCATTAGCCATCCAAAAACTGAGTGACCACCTACGTCTGTACCTAATAAGAATCCATCCTCACCAGGTTTTAAGAAAATATTTAATAAATCTACATCAAAGTAAGTACTATATACTCCACTCACACGAATGTAAATATTGAAAAGTACTACAAAAATTAAAATTGCACTTAATGTGATTAAAGCTGCAAAAGCACCTTTATCCTTTTTAAATTCACGAGCCACAACTGAAAACCCAGAAGGAGTTTTAGTTATAACTTTTTCTTCTTTTGCTTTTGTCATTGTTCAACTTCCTCCTAGTCTAATTTAATACGTGGGTCAACAATTGCCATGATAATATCACTTAAAGTACTACCAAGCAATGTTAAGAATCCTGAGAATAACATTAACGTTGTAACAACACTGTAGTCTCTATCTTGAATACTTTGATAGAATAATTGTCCCATTCCAGGGTAACCAAAGATTGTTTCTACGAAGATACCACCACTGAATAATCCAGTAATAGAGAATCCGAAGAATGCTGCGATTGGTAAGATAGAGTTTCTAAAGATGTGTCCTGAATAAACTTTTTTAACTGGCACACCTTTAGCACGTGCTGTTTTAACATAATCACTTTGTTTCGCGTCGATAACTTCATTACGTAGATATTGAACAGTCGATACTGTTGATAATAACGCTAAACAGATACCAGGTAAGATTAAGTGTTGCAATTTATTAATATAGTATGTGAATGTTCCTGGATCAAGGTTAACATCTACAGATCCACTTGTTGGGAACCATCCTAGACCGAAACCAAATAATGCAATCATAAATAAGTATAATACGAATGATGGAATCGCTAGGAAGAAGAAGTTATAAAAGTTTACGAATTTATCGAATTTAGAACCATTATAACGACCTGAATACATCCCCATAGGGATAGCAATTGCATACATAATTACCGCAGTAAATAATGACAGGTTGAATGTATTGAAAATTCTTTCTCCTAAAAGTGTCCCTACTGATTTACCAGTAGTATAACTTAATCCGAAATCACCGTGCATGAAGTTTTTTAACCAAGTTAGGTATTGTTGATACCAAGGTTCATAGAACCCACTCGCTTGACGAATCGCCTCAATTTGTTCTTGAGATATTTTTGGATTTTCTGCTAAACCACTAAATGGATCCCCAGGCATAAGTTTAGCTAGACCAAACACTAGTATACTAAGGATGAATAGTTGTGGTATCATTACTAAAAAACGTTTTAAAACTACTTTCCACATTATACTTCTCCTCCTTTCATAGCTACATAGTGTGTATCTGTTAATTTTTTAAGTGGATACACTCTTCCATCTTTATCGAAATAATCATTATAATGTTTTTGATACTCTTCTTCAACAGCTTGTCTAACTTCTTTTACTTCTTTAGCTTTATCTAAGTTAGTACTTGGAATAGCCGCAATAAGACGTTTTGTATAAATGTGTTGTGGATTATTGTATATATCTTCACGAGTTCCACGTTCTACGATACGACCACGATACATGATATAAATATAATCACACATGTGTTTAACAACACCAAGGTCATGAGAGATAAATAAATAACTTATATTAAAATCTCTTTGGATTTTTTTCATGAAGTTTAATACCTGAGCTTGAACTGAAAGGTCAAGGGCAGATACCGGTTCATCGGCTACGATTAAACGTGGATTACACGCGATTGCACGTGCAACACCAATACGTTGACGTTGTCCACCTGAGAATTCAAATGGATATTTATACATAGCTTCCTCACCCATACCTACGATATTAAGAAGCTCTAATACGCGCTTTCTAGTATCTTCTTCAGATAAGTTCTCAAAATTGCTAATAGGTTCTGAAATAATATCTATAATACGTTTTTTAGGATTTAAACTAGACATTGCATCTTGGAAAATCATTTGAACGTCACGATTATATTTTAGTTTTTTACGAGCTGCTTTTTTAGTAACATCTTCGTCTTTGTAAATAATTTGTCCATCAGTTGCTTTTTCTAAACCTAAGACTACTTTACCTACAGTAGTTTTTCCACTACCACTTTCACCGATTAATCCATAAGTTTTCCCTGCTTCGATTTCAATATCAACCCCATCTACTGCATAGACATGATCTTTAATTGTATTGAAAAATCCACCGCGAATGGGATAATGTACTTTTAGATTTTCTACTTTAAGCATTGTTCTCCTCCCCTTCAAATTCAAAGTTTTTATAGCATGTACAACGTACATGATGTCCTTCTTCTACTTCATGTAAAGTTGGATTGTGTTCGTGTTCTTCATCTTTTAGCCAAGATATACGATCAGCAAAACGACACCCTTGTCTGTCTAATGTTTTTAGAGAAGGTACCATCCCTTGAATAACGTAAAGGTCATCACTAGCATCTTCATCATCAAGTTGAGGAATACTACGTAATAAACTACGAGTGTACGGGTGTTTTGGATTTTTGAAGATTTGTTCTGCAGTTCCAATTTCTACTACTTCTCCAGCATACAGTACAGCTACTCTATCAGCCATCTCAGCAACTACACCAAGGTCATGAGTAATTAAGATAATTCCTGCATGCATTTCTGCTTGAAGTCCTTTAATAAGGTCTAATATTTGCGCTTGAATTGTAACGTCTAGAGCTGTTGTAGGTTCGTCTGCGATAAGAACACTTGGTTTACAACTCATCGCCATAGCTATCATAACACGTTGACGCATACCCCCTGATAACTCGTGTGGATACTGTTTTGCACAACGCTCAGGATTAGGGATACCAACTTGTGTTAATAACTCGATAACTCTCTTTTGTCTTTCTTCTGCACTTAATTCTGTGTGATAAATTAAGGCTTCTTCTATTTGTTTTCCAATTCTGTGTAATGGGTTTAACGAAGAAAGTGGATCTTGGAAAATCATTCCAATATCTTTTGTTCTAATTTTATTCATCTCATCTTCTGTTAAGTCAAGAATATTTTTCCCATTAAAAATAATTTCTCCAGTTGACTTAGTAAGATTTTCATTATGAAGACGCATAATAGTAGTCGCTAATGTCGACTTACCACAACCACTCTCTCCAACGATAGCTAATACTTCGTTTTTATATAGGTCTAAACTAACTTTATCAACAGCATTAAAGTAATCATCTTTAATTCTAAAAGCTGTTTCTAGATTTTTAATCTCTAATAGTTTCTCCATTTACCTATCTCCTTCCAAAAAATAACTTACTTCAATAATAAATACAAATTTAAACTTTATTTCTTTTTGCATTTTCAATTAATATTGTTTTATTTCTAATCAGATTTTTTTATAAATCATAACCTTAAATAAAAACAGCATAATACTATATTATAAAATTTTTAGAAAAAAAGCAATAAAAAAGTAAAATTCAGAGAGAAAAATCTAGAATTTTCTGAATATTTATCAAAACACTCTATAAAACTACTAAAATTTCCTCTGAATATATCGAAAAAAACGACTCAAAATCTTATTTTCTAAAAAACATTTTATCAAGTCGCTTTATTACTAATTTTTATATTTCTATTATCTTAGTCGGAACTACTGGATCAGTATCCATAATAATTATTTTATCATTACAATCAATAGTTTTATCAGCTTCTAGAACACAATCTATATCCTTGTGTTTAAGCGTCATATCCGTTGCCATACGAGCAAGTTCTTTTGTATTATTTTGCTCACTTAAATGGGCTAAAAAGACATTTTTTGTATTATCTCCTACTATCTTCGTTAAATAATTAGCAGAATCTGTATTTGATAAGTGACCCATATCTGATAAAATACGTTGTTTAGTCGTCCATGGATAAGGTCCACTAAGTAGAACATTCTCCTCATGATTACTCTCATAGACAATCGTATGTGAATCTTTAACATAATCTATCATCTTATCAGAAACATAACCCGTATCCGTAAGAATACTTACCCTTTTCCCATCACACTCAAAAGTGTAAAACTGTGGATTAATCGCATCATGACTAACTCCAAAACTATTAACAACTACATCATCAAAAATTTTACTCTCTTCTTTTTCAAAATGAAACTTAAGATCCGAGCTAATTTCACCACACTTAGTCATATTTTGCCAAGTAAGTTTATTAGCATAAACAGGAATATTATATTTCCTTGCGAGTACCCCTACTCCTTTAATATGGTCAATATGTTCATGTGTTACAAAAATTGCATTGATATCTTTAATATCACGCTCAATTTGTGCCAAGTTTTCTACTACTTTTTTTCCAGTCAGTCCAGCATCTACTAAACATTTAAAATTATTATGCTCTATATAAATACTATTTCCACTACTACTGCTGGCTAATACCGATAATTTCAAGTTGCACCTCCATACCATTTTTTCACTTTTCTATTATATCACTTTTACAATAGTTTAGGTAGAAAGAATCACTATACTAATTTTTCTTAAAGAATTTCATAATAAACAGCTCTGGAAAACCTTAACAAGAATGAGTTTTTTAGTTAATTGTCAGAAAAATTTAGAAATTTATTCAAAAAAAGCTTGCATTCATAAATAATAATGTGTATAATAAAAACAACAAAAACGAAAAGGAGGAACTACAAATGAAACAAACAACAACTTTAAAATCTTGGCAAAACTGGCGTAGATAATGTTGTGTGTATGTTTTTATGACGTAGACGCAACTTTAGTGTACTCTAAAAAGTGTCTATGTCGGCTGTAGAAAATTCGTTTTAAATTTCGCAAAAGGGCCGTATAGAATTCTATACGGTCTTTTCTTTTTGGGGTAAAATAAAAAACTTATACAAATCTTATAGACAATTCGAAAGGAAATAAACAATTATGACAAACTTAGAAAATAACTTAAACAACTTAAAAGGATACTTTGGAGAATTTGGAGGAAGCTTCGTGCCTGAGGTTGTACAAAAAGCTCTTGATGAACTAGAAGCAGCTTACAACAAATACAAAGATGATGAAGAGTTTTTAGCAGAGTACGCTCACTACTTAAAAGATTACTCAGGACGTGAAACTCCACTATACTACGCTGAAAGTTTAACAAACCACCTTGGAGGGGCAAAAATCTATCTTAAACGTGAAGATTTAAACCACCTTGGAGCACACAAGCTTAACAACGTTATCGGACAAATTTTACTTGCAAAACGTATGGGTAAAAAGAAAGTTATCGCTGAAACAGGTGCAGGTCAACACGGTGTAGCTACAGCTGCTGCCGCTGCAAAATTCGGTATGGAATGTGAAATTTACATGGGAGCTCTTGATGTAGAAAGACAAAGATTAAATGTATTTAGAATGGAAATGCTAGGAGCAAAAGTTCACGCAGCTCAAGAAGGAGAAAAAACTCTTAAAGAAGCTGTTGACGCTGCATTCAAAGCATGGATTGAAAACATCGACGATACTTTCTACGTACTAGGATCTGCAGTAGGACCTCACCCATATCCTACTATTGTAAAAGACTTCCAAAAAGTTATCAGTCAAGAAGCAAAACGCCAAATCTTAGAAAAAGAAGGACGTCTACCTGACTTAGTAGTAGCTTGTGTAGGTGGTGGATCTAATGCAATCGGTGCTTTTGCTGAATTCATCCCTCACGAAGAAGTAGCATTACTAGGGGTTGAAGCAGCTGGTCGTGGTCTTGATACAGATCGTCACGCAGCAACACTTACTCTTGGGACTGTTGGTGTTGTTGATGGTATGAAGACTTACGCATTATTCAACGAAGATGGTTCAGTAAAACCTGTTTACTCTATCTCTCCAGGATTAGACTACCCAGGTATCGGACCTGAGCACTCATTCCTAAAAGATGCAAAACGTGCTGAATACGTAAGTGCAACTGACGATGAAGCTGTTGATGCTTTACTTCTATTAACTAGAACAGAAGGAATTATCCCAGCAATCGAAAGTTCACACGCTCTTGCAGAAGTGATCAAACGTGCTCCAAAACTAGATAAAGATAAATTAATTATCGTTAACGTATCTGGGCGTGGAGACAAAGACGTAGCTGCAATTGCAGACTACTTAGAAAATAGAAATAAATAACAACAAAACATCGCATACTAGGTTTTCTAATATGCGATGTTATATTATTTACTTTAGTAGTATTACTAATTTCAGCAAATTTCAATAAATTTAACTATTGCCTTATTTATTCATTGAACTTATTAGATATTTATGTTAGAATAAAATCATAAAAGAGAGAGCCGTTTGCACTGACTTTACTAATAATTTCTTAACTCACTATGTTCGTAGAAATTATAGTAGTCGTAGTATAAATTATTCGTAATATTTTTCTTCAGTCTTCTACTTTGAAAAATAAACGACTAACTTAAAAGACGGTGGCTTAATTAGTTAGTTATAATAATAACCATCTAACCGGCTAAAGTTAAAGATGGTTATTTTTTATTGTCATTTTTGAACGCTGTTAAGCACACTCCAACTATTGTTGCAATCAATAGATTTATACCAATAATAGTTTGTACTATTTCGTAAGGTGACAACTTGCTACTCCTTTCTTCAAGATTTTAGTGTATGCGGACATAGCACCATCCCCTTTCAAACTGAAGTAGCCACCATCTTCATCGGAAACTATACTGCTCCCTAACTTCTCTCTCCGATTTTGATTATATCAAATTAAATATATATAATCAACTATTTATGAGAGCTGCTATATCAATGTTTTCAACTTGTTAATAATAGTAAATTTTATTCATAAATTAAACATATTCTGAAAAAATAAATTCATAAAATAGAAACAAATAACAACAAAACATCGCATACTAGGTTTTCTAATATGCGATGTTTTTTTTATTATTTTTTAAATTTCTTATGTAATTCTGTATAGAATAATAGTCCTATTAATGTTAAGGCTATTCCTCCCACAGCTAATGATGTTTGTGAAATTAGAGTACTTACTAAAGTATACACCCCACCTAGAATTGCTATTATAGGAACAATTGGATATAGGGGTACTCTATATGGTCTTTCTAATTTTGGTTCTTTTTTACGTAGTATAATTACCGCAAGGAATGTTGCTGTATAGAAGAACCACATTACAAATACTAATAGATCTGTTAACATATCAAAACTACCAGTTAACATCATTAAGAATGCTATTACTAAAAGTAATAATCCTGCATTCACCGGTACAGCACCTTTGTTTAACTTCGTCCATACATTTTTAAATGGAATTTGTTCACTTTTTGCCATTGCATAAGGTACACGAATTCCAGCCATTGAGAATCCGTTAATTGCTCCATATACACTGATTAATATTCCAATAGTGATAATTTTACCACCAATACCGCCGAACAACTTCGCAGCTACATCACTGGCTACAGTTTGATTACCTGCAACATGATCTAATGGTAAAGTCATAAGGTAAGCAACATTTATAAGTACATATACTGCCATAACAACAGCAAGTCCTAAGAAAATCGCTCTTGGTAAATCTTTTTTAGGATTTTTCATCTCTCCTGCCATACTTCCTACGTTCGTCCACCCTTCATAGGCAAACATCGCAGCAAGTAAAGCTCCACCTAGTCCACTAGCAAATGAAATATCTTTCCCCGCTTCTATAGGTAATAATTGTAGCGGCTGTGAATCACTTTGGAATAATCCAAATCCAATAATTACTATTAATGGTATTAATTTACAAATGGTAGCTACTGTTTGAATTACCCCACCAATTTTTCCACCTAGAAAGTTTAAAAACATTAACGACGCTGCAGCAGCAAAGGCTATAGGAAGATGCCACGCTTTATCTAAATTTAATAAGTTTAAAACTTGTGTAGAGAAAATAACAGCAAGAGCCGCAATCATCGCAGGGAAATAAATTACCGACTGAGCCCATCCTAATAAGAATGCTGCAGTTTTCCCATAAGTTCTCTCTATCCAAACGACCATCCCTCCTACTTCAGGAATAGATGCCGCAAGTTCTGCAACAGTAAGACCGGCACAGATAGTAATAATTCCAGCAAGAACCCAAGCAAGCAACCCTAGACTCATCGTCCCTGTAGTTTTATAAATTACAGCTGCCTTAAAGAACACCCCTGCTCCAATTACTGAACCTATTACAGTCATAAAAGCCGGCATGAAACCTATCGTTCTTTTCAACTCACTCATAAGAGTAACCTCCTTATTTATAATTTTTTCATTTCTATATTATACCTTTTTATTAGAAAAAAAGAAAAAAGAAAAGACTCAAAATTTGAATCTTTTGAATGCCGATTCAAATTTACTGAAAATAATATTTTTTTAAAATATATAATTAAATTTTATATATTTAAATTTTATTAATTTTGTAAATGATAACTATCTCCTTTGTAATTATCTTTTTTATATAATTTTTACTATTATTAACAATATTAAAATAATCCTATTAATTTCTTAAAATCGTTGATAATCACTAATTAATCTGATATAATCAAAATCGGAGAGAGAAGTTGGAGAGTATAATACTTTCTACAAAGATGGTGGCTACTTTTCTATGAAAGGAGTTGGTGTTATGTCCGCATACACTAAAATCTTGAAGAAGGGAGTAGCAAGTTGTCGGCATATGAAATTGTACAAACAATTATTGGAATAAACCTTTTAATTGTTTCAATAGTTAGTGCGTGCATTATGGCATTAAAAAAAGACAATAAAAAATAACCATCTTTAAAACTTTGAACGGTTAAGACAGTTATTTTCAACTATAATTAATCAGAGTCACCGTCTTTAAAACGGCTCTCTCTTTATAGTTTTATTTTAACATAAATATGAAATAAGTGCAATGAATAAATAATACTATAACTCAAGTTATAAATAGTTAACTCAGATATACAAAATACACCACATACTAGATAATCTATTATGTGGTGTTGATTTATTTTGACTTCTCCTATTTCCCAAATAATAATTTGAAGAAGTTTAATTTTTGACCATATCTTAATGTTGCTAGTCTATATACTCTAACACTCGCAAATGCTACAAGTAATGTAGTTAAAGCTAATATACCATAAGATAATCCTAATTCTTGAATAGAAACGTGGCTAATTGCATAACGTGTAAACATTACAAAGTATGATGTGAATGGAACATATGATAAAATCTCTGCAATTTTAGTATCTCCTGTTGAACCCATAATGTAGTAGTTTGCGAAGAATGCACCCATAAATGTTAACATCGGTAAAGTTATCGCTCCGTTGACATCCTCAATCTTACTAACTAGTGAAGCGAATGCCGCGTACATAAACATAAACATTACGAATCCAGTTAAAGCAAACACTAGTCCGACACCAAGGACTTTCAAGTCTACGTTTTCTATAATATGTTTAATATTATCGCTATATCTAGAACCATTAATTTTTAGACCTGCAAATAAACCACCTATGATTAAGCCCATTTGAATAAGTACCGCAATTGATAAAGCTAGTACTTTTCCTAAAATTAACGTTCTAGGATTTACAGTGACTACTAATAGTTCCATAGCTCTATTACTTTTTTCTTTAACAACATTTGTTGCAACTACACTACCAAATTGAACTACCGTCATATAGACAATAAATGTAAGGACATAAACCACCACTACATTCACAGCCTGAGTTTGAGCATCAGAATCTCCACTTACGTTCACAGGTACAGGTTGAGGTAGATGTGATTTCACGTTAGTTACTTTATCATAATCTAAACCATTTTGTTTATAGACTAATTTTTCTACGTTCTTTCCAAAAGCTTCTTTGAATTCACTGCTACCTTTACTAAAGATAGATTGTCTAGATAAATATTCATAACTGTCTTTAGTTAAGACGATACCTTCATCTAATTTTTTATCTTTAATGTCTTTTTCTAAAGCCTCTTTACTATCATATTTTTTAGCTTCTTTTAGATCTTCTAATTTAATATTTGCATCTTTTACAACATATGCACTACGATTGAAATTATCGTTGCTATCACCTTTGAAAAGATTACTGTTCGCAATCGATGGTACAAATGTTATACCTATAGCGATAACGAAGTATATTGCCATAATAACTTTTGTCGCTTTCTTTGCGAAAAATTGTTTTAACTCGAAATTAAATACTGTACTAAAATTCTTCATAACTACTTACCTACCTGTTCCTTGAATATATCTTCTAACGATGGTTTATAAAGTTTAAATTCTTCTATATTAAAGCTGCTTCCTGCAAGTTTTGCTAATAGTTCTTTTTTAGATCCCTCTTCTTTAAAATCAAGAAGTACTCCCTCTGGTACTAATGAGTATTCGATACCTAATGGTATAGATCTTAGATTAGCGAGCAATTCTTCTTTTCCTAAGTTACTAACACTCAAGATCATTTTTCCATGTCCTAGTTGTTTTTTAATATAATCTAGATTTCCACTTAAAGTAATTTCCCCTTTTTCTAGTATATTTATGTCTTCACAGAATGTTTCTACAACTGGCATTTGGTGAGATGAAAAAATAACTAGTTTGTCTTTTTTGATAAAGTCTGTAATTATTTCTTTTAGCTTCGATACGTTCACCGGATCAAGTCCACTGAATGGTTCGTCAAAAACAAGAATATCTGGGTCATTCATAACACTTTGAATAATTTGAATTTTTTGTGCATTACCTTTAGATAATGTTTTTAATGCTTGTTTATTATCTTCTAATTCGAAATACTCTAACCATTTTTTCGCTTCTGTTTGTGCTGCTTTCTTCTTCATACCTTTTAGCATTCCGAAGTACGTAAGCTGATCTACTAGTCCAACACCATCGTACATTCCACGCTCTTCTGGTAAATATCCAATTTTCACCTTACTGTGATCTAGAGGTTTTCCGTCTAATAAAATCTCACCTTTATCTGGCTTGAATATATCTAACAAAATTCTAAAACTTGTAGTTTTACCACTACCATTTCGTCCTAAATATCCGTTAGCCACCCCGCTTTTCGCTGTGAAGCTAACTCCCTTAAGAACCTTTTTATTACCAAAACTCTTCTCTACATTTTTAAATTCTAAAATCATAGCCCTTACCTCATTTCCTAACTTATTAAAAGTTAAATTCCTTTTTTATTCGACATTATTTTTTATTTCTTTTGTTAACTTGAAATATTTCGGTAAAAACATTCCAAGTCCACTTATACAGTAACCAAATATACCACCTATTAATCCACCTATTAACATGGCTAACACATCAGGTATTCCACTATTAATTACCCATTTAATATTAGTAAAATACAATACCCCTATTATATTTATTAAAATAAATAAAACTATAAATCTTAACAATCTATATTTAACAATTTCTAATTCCGTCTCGGTATCAGTATATATCGGATAAGAACTCGAAGTCCCTTCAGCTAGCCTAAACAAATTATAAACTTGAAACTTATAAAGCTTCCAACCAGTTGCTTTATAATACTCTTCTATCTCAGGTGTAAAGTTTTTATCAAAGATAAACTTGTATTGCTTATCACTAATCTCCGAAACTTTCTTCATTCTGATTGCCACTATAGCCTCTTTATCGTATTCATATCCCCTAGCAGCAAGGCGATTCATTTTATCCGCTACTTTGTCATAGCTTATAAATACCGGAACATATTTATACTTCATAAATTCAATCCTTTCTTCTCTTCAAAAATAAATATTTTATAAAGAATGCTATATTTACAGCACCTAGTCCTAAAGCAAAGCTAAAAGACATTCCTGTAATAAAATCTATTACTTCAGATGGCATTATAAATTTATTTATTATGTGCGTCACCAAAGCTATAAGAAAACACCCTAACATGATTTTCACATTAAATCTTATTCTATATAGCCACATATATTCTTCACTCAAATTATCTGTATATAGTGTAGTTGCTGAAGGTTCACCACGTAATATTTGCCAGAAAAAACTGTTTCTAACTACTTTCCAACCGTTAAACTTATAGAAATCTTCACGTTCAGAATCGAACTTTTTATCATATACCAGTTCGTATTTGTAGTTAATTTTTTCTCCTTTTTCTAGTAAAATGAAGAATCCTAGAAACTTTTTAAAATGCCAGCCCTTAGCACTATATCTTTCCAACTTTCTCATGAGTCTCTTATTTGTTAAAGCAAAGGTATGTATCACCTTATATTTACTCATCACTCCCACCACCTATAAACTTCTTAGCAACATCTAGTAAAAACTGTCGCAGTTTTAAATTTTTCTCCAAAACTTCCATACCTTTTGGAGTAATATGATATTCTTTTTTCGAATTATCAATTTCCTTATCTTCTATCCAGCCTACAGAAACCATTTTACCTAAAGTTGTGTACATTGTCGCAGGTCCGATAATAATATTATTGTCAGTAATTTCTGCCACCTTTTGCATTATTAAATAACCATGAATAGGTTCTGTTAAAACTAGAAGTGTGAAAAATATACTATCCGTTAGTTCACCCGTTTCATAAGGGCTTAACTTTGCCATTTTATCCCTCCTAACTTAATTAGAGATATTCTGTATCTATATCCATCATCGATATATCTATCTTCGATATAATTGTATATCAATCATTGATATAAGTCAATAGATTATTTATTATTTTCACAAAAAATATTGGATAAAAATAGTTTCCTTATTTATGACCTATATTATTTATTACAGATATTTTAAAAATAGGTTTATAATATAGTAATATCGACTATAATATGATAGAATAATGCTATAAAAATAAATTTATAAAAATAGATTCCTTATACTAGTCTATTTTAATTAATGTTAAGGAGAGACACATGACAAAATCACTAAAAAAATATCTATTGCTTATTGCAACGGTTATTCTTTCAGTTACTCTTGCTGCTTGTGGCATGGGAACTTCCGCAGAACAAATCGTCAATAAATCAGTAGAATCATCTAAAAATATTAAGAGTACAGATTTCGAAGCTACAAACCAATCTGAAATTTTAGTTGGTGAACAAAACCAAACAATTGAAAATACTGTATCTGGTTCATTAATCATGGATCCACTTGCAATGAAAGCAACTACTGATGTGAAAGCTCAAGGACAAAGCCAAACATTAGAATTATACATCAAAGATGGAACTGCTTATGCAAAATCAACAGGACAAAACGAATGGGTTAAAAGTTCAAACAACAATATAACAGCACAATTTGAAAATCTTAAAAAGATTGCTAATTCAGACCAAATTTTAGAATTCTACAAAAAAATCGCTAAAGATTTCAAGAAAACTGAAGAAAATGGAAACTACGTACTAACATATACAGGAAATGGTGACCAATTCAAAGATCTTATGGTTGCTGTTGCTAACGCTTCTTCAGGAAGCGAAGTGACTGCTAGTGCATTTAACAACGTTGATTTCAAAAACGTTTCTATTAAACTTGTAGTTACTAAAGACTTCACACCTGTTAACAACGAAGTAACAATGGAACTTGCAACTAAAGATACTTCAAACCCAACTACGATGAAAATTAAACAAATCATCAAATATTCTAACGTGAATAACGTTAAAGAAATCAACCTTCCTGATGAAGTGAAAAATGCTAAGGAAGTAGCTACTAATTCACAACGTTAATAACATTAAAACCTACCTACTGAAAAAAGTAAGTAGGTTTTTTTATTAGTCAAGTTTGTATTTCAGTAATTCTAAAAATTAAGGTTAAATTTTTAGATACTTTATTTTAATATCTGAGTTTATGTAAATTTATCCTTTCAGTTTACAATGCACTTCTCATCTAGTATAATAATATGGACGATTAAATAACTAGGAGGTAATTTGAATTTATAATTATAGCGCCCGAACTAAGTTCTAAAGGTTAAATTGAGCTTAGTTGACGAGGAAAAAAGTTATCGAAAATTCGGCGGATGCTTTTTCGGAACCAGAGAGTTTCGTTAGATAATGTACAATGGGGTGTACCTTTGTATCTTTAGGAACGTAGTGACGACAAGATACTTAGGTACAGCGTATGCAACAGCAACTTAGTTTTTAAGGAAGAATGACGACAAAAACTTTAGTTGCCACTGCTGGGGTAGATCTTACTATTTCTAGGAACAAAGAGACGACGAAATAGTTACAGTGGCTACTAACAAAATATTTCGTCATTTCATTCCTTATATTTTGAGTAGCTGTTGTCTAAGTTACTCGATAAGGTTTCTTATCATCTTTTTGATTCAAGAAACCTAACGATTAACTCATAGATATATCGTATGCAACAGCAACTTGGTTTTTAAGGAAGAATGACGTAAAAAAACCACCCTTCAAAATCATTATCCTCTCTCTATTTGGCTCATAATACTTTCTTTCAGGTTAACATAAACTAAGTGGAGTATAATATTTTTGAGTGAATATAATTTTCATAGTACTTTCTATGAAACGACAATTAAATTAAATAAAGAAAAAAGCGAGGAATTTTTAATATGTGTGGAATTGTAGGATTTGTTGGAGAAGCAAATGGAGTTAAATTTTTAATCGATGGACTTAGCAGTCTTGAGTACCGTGGATACGACTCAGCTGGTATTGCTGGGGTTGTTAACGGAGAAGCTAGCGTTACTAAGTCTGTAGGTCGTATTAAAAACCTAGAAGCCTTAATACCTGAAGGTCTTCACCTAGAATTAGGTATCGGTCATACTCGTTGGGCTACTCACGGTGGAGTTAACACAACTAACTCTCACCCACATCAAAGCTTCAACAAACGTTTTATTTTAGTTCACAATGGAGTTATCGAAAACTTCCAAGAACTTAAAGATAGATTTTTCAAAGGTGTAGAACTTGTTTCTGAAACTGATACTGAAGTTATCGTTCAATTAGTACAAGTTTATAGCGATCGTGGTCTTGATACTAAAGAAGCTTTCAAAAAAGCTGTATCTAAATTACAAGGATCTTATGCACTTTGTTTAATCGACACAGAAGATAAAGATACATTATATGTAGCAAAAAACAAAAGTCCACTTCTTATTGGACTAGGAGAAGAAAATAAAAACTATGTTGGTAGTGATGCTTTAGCAATGATTAAGTACACTAACAACTTCTTAGAAATCAACGATGGTGAAATTGTTATCGTGAAAAAAGATAGCGTAACTATCGAAGATAAAGAAGGTAATATCGTAGAGCGTGAAAGTTTCTCAACTAACTTAAACGCTGGAGAAATTGATAAAGGTATCCACGAGCATTACATGATTAAAGAGATTCATGAACAAGTAGGAGCTATGCGTAACATCATCTCTCACTACTTCGATGGACATGATGTAAATATTGACAGCGAAATTATTAACAACGTAAAAGATGCGGATAGACTATACATCATCGGATGTGGTACAAGTTATAACGCTGGTTTAGTAGGAAGAAACTACTTCGAAAAATGGGCTGGTATCCCAACAGAAGTACACCTAGCATCAGAATTTGCTTACAACGTACCATTATTATCTAAAAAACCAATGTTTATCTTCCTTTCTCAATCAGGAGAAACAGCTGACCTTCGTGCAGTATTAACAAAATTACGTAGTGTAAATGAAGATTATAAATTCTTAGTACTTACTAACGTTGATGCTTCAACTCTATCTCGTGAATGTGACTATACATTATTACTTCACGCAGGTGTTGAAATTGCGGTTGCTTCTACTAAAGCATATACTGCTCAAATCGCAACACTAAGTATACTAGCTTACGAAGTAGCTAAACAACTTTCAAGACAGCCTAAATTTGATATTGAGCAAGAGTTATCAGTAATTACTTCAGCAATCGAATCAATCTTAGATGATACAAAAACTATCAAAGACTTAGCTAAAAACTTATTCACTGAACGTAATGCATTCTATATCGGACGTGGAATTGACTACTATAGTGCATGTGAAGCAGCTTTAAAACTTAAAGAAGTTTCATATATTCAAACAGAAGGATTTGCCGGAGGAGAATTAAAACACGGTACAATCGCTCTTATAGAAGAAAGAACACCAGTAGTGGCTCTTATTACAAGCGCTAAACTAGACTTAAATACACGTAGTAACGTAAGTGAAGTAGCTAGCCGTGGAGCTAATACTCTAATCATTACATTAGAAAAATTAGCTCGTAAAGGTGATTATGCTATTCCTAACGTAAATGAAGATCTTGCTCCAATCGCAAGTATCGTTGTTACACAATTATTCGCATACTATGCAGCTTATACTAAAGGTTTAGATGTGGATAAACCACGTAACTTAGCTAAATCAGTAACAGTAGAATAATAAATAATTTAAGTAGTACTTGACCCAAAAGTCCTAAATTTTAACAAAGTGTCTATGAGAATTCATAGACGCAGTGGTTTATTGATATCTAAATTCGCTTTATAAAAGCTTTTTAGATATCTAATAAACTTTGCGGGGGTGACTCGACAAAATCGATTTCTACGAAATCACGATTTTTGAGTCACTCCCTACTTTTATCTATCTATAAAAAGTTAAGCCTTTTCTCTTTACAAACTTTAGTCTTAGGTTTATAATAAATCTATAGTAAATAATTAAATTATCTTCGGGGCAGGGTGAAATTCCCGACCGGCGGTTAAAGTCCGCGAGCGCAAGCTGATTTGGTGAAATTCCAAAACCGACAGTACAGTCTGGATGATAGAAGATATAGAATTAATAAACTTGCACATATAACCTTACTACATATGTATATTTGTCATACAGTGTGTTGTGCGATGTTTATTTTTCATACCTTTCAGTCCCGCTTTAAATTTTTTAAAGTGGTGTTTTTTATATCTAATACAGATTTTAAAGACGCCTTTTTAAAAATTATATTGCGGTTATTTTTTGCCTATGAAGATAGGAAAGAGGATTTAATATGTACAAAAAAAATGTTCATTCACTTGTTTTAAGTGGAATGCTTGCAGTTATTGCTCTACTTCTATCTTTTTTTAGTTTTGCTGTGCCATTCTTGCCACCATTTCTAAAATTTGATTTCACGTTTATCCCGCTATTCATGGCGTTGTTATTATTAGGTTATAAAGATGCACTTTTAGTGTCATTCTTAAAAAACTTCCTACACTTCGCATTATTATCACATGAACCTATCGGATCAATCGCTAATATCGTTGTAGAATTTACTTTCATTAGCATTATCGTATTCTTCTACAAAAAAGGTACTACAAAAACAATCATCGGTGGTATCTTAGGTACTTTAGCTATTACATTATTCATGTCATTACTTAACTACTTCGTGTTACTTCCAGCATATGGATATATCATGAATTTAGCTGATATCGTAACTAATGTGAAAACTATTGTAACTGCTGGTATTATTCCATTCAACCTATTAAAAGGTGCTTTAATAACATTCTTATTCTTCGTTACTAAGAGTGTTTATAGATCAATACCAACAAGTATTCGCAGTCGTTTTGCATAAAAATAAAACTAAATAATTAATTTAACCATGAAAAATTCCTCCATTACACTCACCTTACTGTAATGGAGGATTCCTTTTTTATTATTTCCTAGGGAATATTTTATTTCAAAATTATTATTACACCCTACAACTATCTTATTCACTCAATAGTTTATCTAATTTTTCTGAGTGAGCTACTTCTTCTACATTAGTGTCTTTTTCATCGAGTACCGTATCAATATTTAATTTTTCATCATTATTAACTATTAATCTAGCATAAATTTTTTCTCCAACACTTCTTATACTCTCATAATCAATCTTATAATCTTTTATTTTCGACTTTGCAGTAAATGCCAATTTATCTTTTTCTAATATTATTTTTTCATAAAAACCACGAGCATCTGCAGTTTTTACGACTCTAATTATTTCTTTGTACTTAGGATTATTTTTCATATAAATAACTCCACCTACAGCAGCCATAAATGTTATTGCTCCTAATATTTTTTTTCTCACTTAAACACATCCTCCTTTTTACAACTACCAATCGGAGATTTTAAAACTCTCTTATTAGTGCACTTTTTAGTTATCTTATATATTATAACTTTTCTAAGGTTTTTGCAATAGTTTTTTTATGATTTCTTGTACTTTATACATTGCTTCCTTTTACCATCAATCTCGCCATAATTTCTTCACAAATATAACAGTCTAAGCAATTTAAGTTTAATTAATATGATATTGTAATTGATAATAATTTCTGTAACAATATAAAAACACGTGTGTTTTAGTACAAAAAGTGGTATAATCGTATATAACTATACAATTATGAGAGGTTAAATAATGAAAAAAGCTATTTTAGTTATGACATATGGAACACCTGAGGATTATACATTTGAAGGCGTAGCTAAATTTTTTACGAATATTAGAAGAGGAGTTCGTCCTAACGATGATGAAATCAACTTATTATTAAAAAACTATCTTCGCATCGAAGGTTCTCCCCTTCAAGAAATAACACTTAAAGAAGTTAATTTGTTAAAAGAAGCTGTACGAGATGAATATCAAGTATACTTCGCAAATAAATTCTCTTCTCCATATATCCCGGATGTAATTTCAAAAATGGAAGAAGATGATATTGAAGAATGTATTTGTTTAATTTTAGAACCTCATTATTCATTCTATTCTATTATGGGATATGAAAGATTTATTAAGAGTGATAAAATCAAATTTAATATAATAAAATCGTGGTATAAAGAAGAAAAATTAATTGAATTTTGGGCTAATGAAATCAAAAAAATTATCGATACAGAAGTTAAAAATGATAGCTTTAAAGTTATCTTTTCTGCACATAGTGTACCTGAGATTGCTTTGAAATATAACGACCCTTATGTTGACCAAATCTTCGATATGACTAAGATTATAGCAGAGAAAATAGGACTTGATAAAGATAACTATACAAACACATGGCAAAGCGAGAGTGATATCGGTATGCCATGGATTAAACCTGATGTTCTAGAATATTTAAGAGATCAAAAAGAGCATCCAAATCACTATATATTTGTACCTCTTAGTTTTATAAGTGAACATATTGAAGTTCTTTTTGATAATGATGTTGAATGTCGTGAACTTTGCGAAGAATTTGGTGTAGCATATCATAGACCACCAATGCCAAACTACGACTCTCGTTTAATAGAAGCTCTAGTTTCTACAATTAATGATAATAAAGATAATCCTTTTATCTATCATAATCCAGAACAAACAACATTTAACGAGATGGATAAAGAAAAAGCAGAAATGCCTGATTTCGTTAAGAAAATGCTTGCCAATAAAAAAGATGGTGAAAAACCTGAAATGCCCGACTTCGTTAAAAAAATGCTGGCTAACAAAAAAGACGGCGAAAAACCTGAAATGCCTGACTTCGTTAAAAAAATACTAGCCAATAAAGAAACAAGTCGTAAGGATAAAATTTTCAATTTCATTAAAAGTATATTCAGCAAAAAATAATATTTTATAAATAAATACAAAAAAAAGATATAACTCTGTTACTACTAGCTAGTAATAGAGTTATTTTTTACATAAAAAATATAAACAAAATCGTCTATATCTTCTATAAATCAAATTAATAAATATATTAATTTTTTATCAATTTTTATATATTTTGTTGTATATTTTTTAGTTTACATATAAATAACACTGTAATAACAATTATCACTTATCTTAATATAATTAAATTTTATTATATAATTAATTTATAGTTACCGTTTTTTGTGTTATAATAAAAGTGAAAATTAAAGGAGGAGTAAATTTATGAAAAGAAATAAAATAACTTTAGCTTTATCGAGCATATTACTTTCTGTATCTTTAGTAGGTTGCAGTAGTGGCGATGGTCTTAACCGTTCTGCGAAAGACGGAAAAGAAAACGAGGTAGAAAAAGCTGCCATCAAACTTGTTAAAGCCACAAAAACTGGGGATTATAATTTAATAAGCGCTGATGAATTGAAAAAATCTATCGACAACAAAGAAGATATGATTTTAATCAACACTATTCCTTCCGATCGCTTTGAAAAAACAAAAATCAAAGGTGCTGTAAATGCTGGCTTACCTAAAGAAATGAAAGATTTAAAACCAGAAGAAAAAGAAACATTCTTAAAAACTTTAGGTACTGATAAAGATAAAAAAATTGTTATCTACTGTGGATTTGTTTCTTGTGAAAGAAGTCATGTTGGGGCAACATTAGCTAAAGAAGCAGGATATAAAAATGTCTATAGATTTCCGGGCGGAATTGCCGCATGGTTAGATGCTGGAAATAGCATTGATAAATAACATTATCTCTTGCATCTGTGGATAATTATGAGGATTTACCTCACTTTTGCAATATAAATTAATATTTGTGGATAATTATGAGGATTTATCTACGAATACTCTAATTAAATAATATTTTAATTGTTATATTGTTGAAACAACCCCTTATTTATTTTTCAACAGATCAATCAACATTCCAAATTTTTATCCAAAATTAACAATTTCGCCCAATAAAGAGGTAGCTGATTTCAGCTACCTCTTTATTTTATTTTTTTCTATTAAATTTAAATATTTCTCTTTTAAATAAAGGAACATTATCAAAATACTCTCCCTTATAGAAAGGGTGACATTTCAAAAGTCTCTTTATAGTTAAGTATGTTCCAAGAAAAAAGCCAAATCTCTTATAACTTTCCATCGCATAGCTCGAACATGTCGGTGAAAATCTACATGTTGGTCTTGTGTAACGAGATATATACCTTCTATACAATTTTATTAAAAATATACATAACTTCGCCATTAAAAGCACTCCTTTCTGCTTTATTTTAACAATTCACTAGATTAATTTCAACTTATTACTACATAAATACAACAATTATATTCGATAATGATTATCATTTATAATTTTTCACCTCGGAAAACATTGTCAAATCAACCTTTATTTTAGATAATAATTCTCAATAACTATTATAAGTCTATAAACTTTACATCACGTATTCATGGTGCTATAATTTAAGCATAAATTACAAAATATAAAGGAGAGAATTTAATATGACACGTACAACAGAACTAAACAAACTTGTAGCAAATTTAACAGTATTATACACAAAATTACACAGCTTCCACTGGTATGTAAAAGGACGTAACTTCTACACACTACACGAAGTATTTGAAAATTACTATAATTACACGACTGAATCTTTAGATGAGGTTGCGGAAAGATTATTAGCAATTGGAGGTCGCCCAGTTTCTACACTTAAAGGTGCTTTAGAAATCGCAACTATTAAAGAAGCAACTGAACAAGAAACAACTTCTGAAATGGTTGCAGCTGTATTCCACGATTTCGAACTATTAATCAACGACTTAACTCACCTTATGGAAGTAGCTGAAGAAGAAGGAGATCAAGGTACTTCTGACTTAGCACTAGGTCTAAAAACTCAATTAGAAAAAAATGTTTGGATGTTACGTGCTTACTTAGCAGACTAATAACATATCTAAAAGAAAGCTATCCACCACTTTATTGTGATGGATAGCTTTTTTTATACCTATCTATGAACTTTGTCCTTTTCTATTTAAAATATTCAAGTTTATAGCATCTACATAATAGTTACTCACCTGTCCATCCTTATCACTTATCTCAACATTCCAAGTCGGTATTAATACTTGATTTTCTGTTTGCGAAATATAAGTATAATATCCTAAAGTTGTACGAACTCTACAATTTTTTGGAATCAAGTCTTCATGATACAGCCTGTTTATAGCTTGATTAGATGTAACTAAGGTTTCGTTTTTATCTTTTCTTATGTTAGAAACTCCTGTTAGAGTAAACCGCTTGATATCTCCATTACTTTCAACTTCAAAAACTATTCTAGCATTTTTATTTGAAAATACTCTGAAACTATCAATCTGTTGTTCATAAATAACCTCATTTTTATTAGAATTATAACTAGAGAATACATAATTTGCACTCAACTTCAATTTTTCAAGTAAAAATGAGTCTAATTCAGCTCTATAACTGCCTTTATTAACATTACTTATAGCATTTTCTGAACTAACCTTTAGAGTTGATGTTTTATCTACATTTTCAACTTCAATCTTCAATCCATTTTCTTCTTTTTTATAATCTTTCAAATCCGAAATAGTTACATTAACATAACCTAGATTATCACGTTTTGTGGCGTTTTCTTCGACAGTTATATTATCATTTTTCATAGATCGTTCTATTATTTCTTTTTCTTGAACTATTTCAGTTTTATTCTTTTGAACTGTATAGACATAAAAAGTTAATAAGACTGCATTTAAAGCGACAAATAGGTAAATAAATAATGTTTTCATCTTGCCCCAATTCATAGTCTCTCTCCCTTGTCTATTTTTTCTTTTAGTTTTTTGAAACTCATATATCTGTCATTGTACTTCACATACCATGTAGGAGTATAACTGAAACTGTTTCTTTCTTTATTGTAAGTTTTATCATATCCTAAAACTATATCACCTATTTCTTTTAGGTTAACCCTCTCATAAAGATAGTTTATCACGTATTCTGTTTTTTCTACAGAATACAATTCTGCTTCTTTCGATGAAAGGTAAGTCTTAGTCAATTTCTTCGGTGAGGTCAGTTTATATATTCCACTACTGTTATCTTCTGATATTATATCAGCAAAACCATCTTTACTAAAAGCTATAGAGTCCTTGTACGCTTCTTGGAAAATACTAATTCCATCTAAAGCTGTTGTTAGTTGGTAATTAGTATCTCCAACATAACCTAACTCTAAGAAACTAATAGTATTATTTATAGCAATAGTAGCTCCTACTTCACGTCCACCTTCATTAGATGGATTTGTATATACCAGTCTATTATTTATAGATCTTAATATTCCATATCCATCAGTTACTTCATCTTCATTACTAATTCTAAGATTATCTTTTTTCTCAAAAATATCCCTCGCCAGCTTATTTAAATTGACATCTTCAGCGCTATATTCATCAATAACATTATCTTCATCGCCTTCTTTTAGATATATAAATTTGTTATTCAAACTATATTTCGCATAATTTTGCTTTTTCTCATTGAATTTACTATTTATCTTCTCATATATATCTTGTTTCAAAGTAATTTGAAGATAGTTTTTATCATCTTTTTTATATAGATAAATCATATTAGGTCTATCTTTTAATATAACTATAGTATCAAACTCTAAACTTACGTTTGAATTGTCCTCAGAAAAGAATAACGGTTTAAGCAGCGCTGAGTCTAAAGTAACTTGATAATTTATCAATATTTTTTCAACGTTATTAGTCGTAATATCTTCTATGTTACGGTTTCTCACCCTAGATTCCGTGCTCTCACTATCTGAAAGAAGAGACAGTAACTCTTTTAATACTTTCTTCTCCTTGACTCCTTCTACGCTAGCTACTTTTGTTATTGTATTTTGAATTACAGCTTCTTCCCTTGTTCCTTCATGGTTTTTCACCACACTATCAGGTATAAGGAAATTCAGAAGATTATTTTTGTTTGAATCAACTGTTTTCTGAGTAGATCTTTTCGTAAAAATTTCGTAATCTGGTTGATAAGTAATAATAAGATAAGATAAAGTTAAACTTAGTAAAACAAGTATACCTAAAACAACTGATTTTACAGTTTCCTTTTTTCTATTTCTCATATTACTCACCTCTATAACCATTCGTCATCTATTTGTTCACAAGGTAATGTTACAAAAATTATGCTTCCATAACCTTCTCTACTTTGTGCCCAAATGCGTCCTTTATGAGCTTCTACTATAGTCTTAGCTAGAGCTAATCCTAAACCAGTTCCACCCATACTTCTTTGTCTACTTTTATCAACTCGATAAAATCTATTAAAAATTTTATCTATATGTACTAAAGGTATTCCTACCCCTTCATCTTTTATAGAAATACTCACCCTATTATGGTGATAATTCTGTCTAACTCTTATAGTGATATTCTTACCATTTGGAGAATATTTTATTGCGTTATTAACAATATTGTCAAACACCTGTGTAAGTTTGTCTTGGTCTCCTTCAACAAATATCGGCGTTTTAGAAATATGTTTTATAAAATTCTTTTCTGGATGTGTTAGTGCAAATCTATCTGTGATCTGCTCAAGCATTTTATTTATATCGATGAACTCTTTTTCATAATGCTCTTCTTTAATATCCATTTTCCCAAGTTGCATAAGTTCATTTACCATTCTTATCATACGAGTAGTTTCTTTATGAATAGTATCGATAAACTGAGGAGCCAGTTCCTTATCTTCTAATACACCTTCTTCTAATGCTTCGATATAACTGTTCATCGTAGTTAGAGGTGTACGAAGTTCATGAGATACAGTTGATACGAATTCACGACGTTCTTTTTCTTGACGCTCTTGATCTGTTACGTCATAAAGAACAATAATATATCCTTCTAGCTCAGTTGACATCTGAGTTAAATCTTCTTTATCTTCTTTTTCTATCTTAGAGATTTCTGCTCGTAATAGTAATTCATCACTATCATTAGACGCATTAACAAGAAGGCTATCCTCAGCTTCTAATATTTCCTCAATACTTTCATATTCTGTAATATCAAGAATTTTTAGAACATCTTTTCCAATGAAAATTTCATCATCACGTCCACCTAACATATCCTCAGCACTTGTATTTATAAGGATTATTCTACCGTTATTATCAGTTGCAATAATTCCATCCATCATACTCTCGATAATAGTCGCAAGCTTCCTACGTTCTGTCTCCGTTACAGCCTGCTCTTCTTCGATTCTCCTAGAAATCCGGTTAAATACTTTAGCAAGATCACCGATTTCATCATCTGTATCTATACCAACTACAGTACCATAATTTCCTAAAGCCATCTTCTTAACCTGAGAACTCATTTTTTCAATAGAACTCGTTACGGTTTTAGAAGCGACAAACCCTATTACAGTAGTAATTAATATCGATAATATAGTACCTACTATAAAGATTCTCGAAATACTATTTACCTCTTGATAAACACTTTCTATATCTGCCATAAGTGATATTACACCAATAACTTCATTATCTTTTTTTACAGGACTCACATAAATCCATACACGCTTATTACTATCAGCATTATACTGAATTTGTTTAGTACTCTCACCCGTTTTTATAACTTGACTAACAAGTGGATCAAAAGATCTTTTAGCAAGATAGTCATCATTTCCATTTTTTGATGAACTCGCTAAAATTTTCGAATTATTATCAATAACATTTACAAGTAGTAATTTCTGGATATTAAATTCACTAACTAGTTTTACTATTCCACTTTTTGAATCTCGATTATTGCTTGTAGAATCTTGATTAGCGTTATTCTCTGAATCAGTTGACTCTTCACCCTTCTTCATATTAACCTTATCAAGTTCCTCTCGAATATGGTAATTCAATATCTTTTCTTGTTCGATAATATTTTGTTCAAATGTGTTTATATTACTGTTTCTTAGTTGTGTTGTAAAGAATAATCCGATTAGTTGTAACGAAATTATGTTAACTAATACATATACTATTACGAACTTAGTTCGGATTGATGAAAAGAATCTTTTCTTAAATTTCTTACCGAAAAAACTCATTACTCTTCACCTATAAAGTAACCAACACCACGACGTGTCATTATATATTCTGGTTGCGATGAATCATCTTCTACTTTTTCACGTAATCTTCTCACAGTCACGTCAACTGTTCTAACATCTCCGAAGTAGTCATAACCCCATACTGTTTGCAGTAAGTTCTCACGTGTTAAAACTTGACCACGGTGTTGAGCAAGGTAATAAAATAAGTCAAATTCTCTACGCGTTAAATCTATTTCTTCTCCATTTTTCTTAATAACATAAGCCTCTGGATAGATTACAATATCCTTAATTACAAGGTCACTACCACTCTTCTCTTCTACAACTTCTTCTTGTTGCTTAGTAACACGACGTAAGTTTACCTTAACCCTAGCCATAAGCTCACGTGTTGAGAAGGGTTTAGTTACGTAATCATCAGCTCCGAATTCTAATCCTAGAACCTTATCTATTTCACTATTTTTTGCTGTTAGCATAATTATTGGAATATTCTTTTTAGCACGTACTTCTCTACATACTTCCATTCCATCTTTTTTCGGCAACATCAAATCTAATAGAATCAAATCAGGGCTTTCGCTAAAAGCAAGCTCCACCGCTTTTTCTCCATCATTAGCAACTATTACATCGTAGCCTTCTTTTTTTAAATTAAAATCTAGTATATTAGCAATCGGTTCTTCATCATCGACTACTAGTATTTTATATTCTGCCATCATCTTCCTCCTTAGATTCATACTAAGTTTTATTATATATTCTTACTAATTTGCAAGAATGCATATAGCTATCTATATTATATCATTTTTCTTTAATAAGTTACAACTTTAAGCAAGCGATTAACACTCTATCACTTACGAGAAAACATAAAGTTTTTATAACAACTTATAAAATATATGCACCTGCCACTATACATACATAAAAAACTCCTCATCTGACAAAAACGTCAGACAAGGAATCTATTATTGTTTTTCTTTGTCTTTCTCTATATTTTTTAATATAGCTTTTATGAAAAATTCGAAGTTAACATTGTATGGATTCTTATTCAAATTAGAGATTACAGTATCACTAGTAAGAAGCACATTTAATTGTTTTTCTAACTCTACTATCCGTTCTTCAGAAAAATTACTTAATATACCTATCTCTGCCAAACCAAAATCTTTATATTCTGAAGATAAATATCCGTCTTGATTTTCTTCTCCTTCAAAAGAACTTCCAAATGATTTATTATATATATCTAAAAAGCTCTTAATCCCGTGCATTCCCGCTTCTTTAACTATAATTTCATCACCCACATAATAACCAATAGAAAGTAACTCAGCTATACGCGTAAATACATCATACTCCGAAACAATTCTCTTAACAGAACCTGTAAAAGTAGCTTTCTTAATAGCGATTTTCTTCATATTTCTAAGATACTTTTTCATACGTTTAGCGTACAATTCTCCATCAACTTCTTTATCCATAAAAATATCTATACCACCAATTAGATATATAGGTGCAGCATTAAATACTACACTCTCTTTCACATCGTACTCAATTGCAACTCGTTGCGCAATACTTCCACCTAAAGAATGACCAGTTAGTATGATATCATTACCATATTTTTTCTTCATTCTTGTGTAAAATCTGTAACACGGCGTTAAGTGTTCCCCTTGACCTAAACAAATCCCTACAACATCAGCATACATATCTTTTTGTCTATCAAAGTAGAAATTCGTACCTGTATAAGATAAAATATAATTCCCTTCTACAGTATTTTCAAACAAAGTTCCGCTACTTCCAGTTTTTCCATCATAAAAACTACATATATAGTTTAACTCTGTCGGAAAATTGTTCACTGTTTTTTGAAGATTTATATACTCGCGTATCACTCTTTTGGGAACTTTGATTTTATCCATCGCTTCTATATGGTACACTATAAATGATGCATAACTTGATACTTCAAACAATCTATCCATTACTATTTCTATCCATCCTCGCAATATTTCTTAATAAGTATTTTATCATAAACAATTAATTTTTTCTTATTTTTACGTTGTAAATAGTACTTTCTCAGGTTAAGTTTTCAATTTATTTTGATTTTTTTAAAAACAAAATCATAATTGATTATGATTTTCAATTAGCTATTTAAATCGATAATTATTTTTGATATAATAATTATATAGATTTAATAAATACGGAATCAACTTACAGGATAATTATTTACATATCCTAAGTAGGAGGCTAAATTATGAAAATTTTACTTGCTTATTCTAGCAAAACAAAAAATACTAAAAAAGTAGCCGAGGCTATCTATGAACAGATAAAAGATCAAGGGGAAGTAGATTTACTCGACATAAAAAAACAACGAAAAAAGCTAGAGAAAGAATACGACTTTTATATTTTAGGAGCATGGACGGATAAAACAAATGCTAATAAAAATATGCAACGTTTTGTAGATCAACAAGAGATACATGGAAAAGATGTCGCTCTATTCTTAACTTGCGGTGTTCCTCGTGAACATTATCACGCTGATGATTCTATTAACAATTACATCGCATTTATGAAAGAAAGAAACAATAGAATCCACGAAACATTTGTTTGCCAAGGTAAAGTTGATCCGAAGGTTATGATAGTTTTCAAAATCCTTACTTGGCATGACCCAAACTTTATTCATAAGGTTACACCGGATCTTGTCGATATGGTTAAAGAATCTAAAAAACATCCAGATCCAAAAGACTTAAAAGATGCACAAATTTGCTTTAAAAATTTATTAGAACATAAAATTGCTCACGCAACAGTATAAACAATATAACCTAAAGGGTAGTTATCCTCTATCAGAGAAATAACTGCCTTTTTTACATATCTTTTATAATAATTGTTTTTTTCTCTATAAATATAATTTTTTAAACATTCCTCTTTTAAAATAGCGAACTATTTTTTTCGTTAATTAGGATTTTTATGGTATATATTAACTAAATTATTTTAATTAATATATATATCTTTATAAGGTTACATAATATTCTCATTATTCCATGAAAACTTAACATTACAGTGATTTATCAAATATAAAATTCACTTAACAGTTATAATCTCTATCTCCATTATATATAATATACTCTAATATTAAATATAATAATTTCACTATTACTATAAAATATTTTGACTTTTAGTATATAAGGTTGTAAAATATCTTAAGTGATATGAAACCATATCATCAAATTCAATATAATGGAATTTCGCCGACGAAATTTCTTAGGAGGAATTATGATAAAAAAAGAATTTAGTAGCCTTTTAAAGAGTAAAGGGTTAAAAGCTACCATGGCTACCGTTCTTCTAGTTCCTGTTTTATATTCAGGAACCTTCCTAAAATCCGTTTGGAATCCATATGACAACACCGGAAATATGAAAGTCGGGGTTGTTAATCTAGACCAAAAAGTAGATTTTAATGGAAAAACTCTAGAAGTTGGGAATTCAATGGTCGATAAATTAAAAGAAAATAAAAAAGTAAATTGGCAATTCGTCGATAAAGATACAGCTGATAAAGAACTACGCGAAGGAGACTACTATATGGTAGTTACAATTCCACAGAACTTTTCTAAAAATGCTACATCTTTATCAAACGATAATCCAGAAAAAATGAATATCGACTTTACTACCAATTTTACGAAAAGTAAAAATGGTGAGAAAATCATGGAAACTGTAGCAAGTAACCTAACAAACACAGTTAAGGATCAAGTTGTAAAAACTTATACAGCTACTTTATACGGTAAATTTTCTGAGATTGGAGAGTCTCTTCATAAAGCAGCCGATGCTTCGAATACACTAAACAACGGACTTGGAAGACTTAGTGAAGGCGGACAAAAACTTGGCAGTGGTATTAACCAACTTACTGATGGTTCTGGTCGACTTTCTAATGGACTTAGTCGCCTTAGCGATGGAGGGCAAAGACTTAGCAGTGGCATTAACCAACTTGCTGACGGTTCTGGTCGACTTTCTAATGGACTAACTCGTCTCAGCGATGGCGGTCTAAGACTTAGCAGTGGTATTAACCAACTATCTGAAGGATCATGGAGACTGACTGCTGGACTTTATCGTCTTAGCAATGGCAGCGCTAAACTCGGCAACGGAATTAACGAACTTGCTGACGGTTCTAAACGTCTAACTGATGGACTAACTCGTCTTAACGATGGGGGAGCTAAACTTGGTAATGGAATCAATGAACTTTCTAATGGTTCTAAACGTCTAACTGATGGACTTTCTCGCCTTAGCGATGGCGGGTCTAAACTTGGTAATGGAATCAATGAACTTTCTAATGGTTCTAAACGTCTAACTGATGGACTTTCTCGCCTTAGCGATGGGGGACAAAGACTTAACAATGGAGTTAACGAACTTTCTAACGGTTCTAAACGTCTAACTGATGGACTTTCTCGCCTTAGCGATGGCGGGTCTAAACTTGGTAATGGAATCAATGAACTTTCTAGTGGTTCTAAACGTCTAACCGATGGGCTTTCTCGCCTTAGTGAAGGTGGACAAAGACTTAACAATGGAGTTAACGAACTTTCTGATGGTTCTAAACGTCTAACTGACGGACTTTCTCGCCTTAGTGAAGGTGGAGCTAAACTTGGTGATGGAGTATCTCAATTACAAAGTGGAGCTGGAAGATTATCAGAAGGTCTAAGTTCATTAAACGATAAAAAAGACGCATTAATCTCTGGTGTAAACGAACTAACTGAAGGTTCTAATAAACTTACTGTCGGTTTCGATACATTCAAAGCTAAAAGTATTATGCTTACTTCTGGTTTCAATTCTCTATATAACGGAAGCAAAGAATTCCAAGCTGGACTTTTAAAATATACTAACGGCGTTCTTACACTTAATGAAAAATTACTAGCTAAAAAAGAAGATTTAGAAAAACTTAATGCCGGAAGTACTACATTAAACAATGGAATCGATAGATTATCAGACGGTATTTCACAAATCAACTCTGGACTTGCAGCTAAAAAAGATGATCTTAATAGACTTACTGCAGGTGGGGCTGCATTAGGTGATGGGGTAGCTAAACTTTCTGAAAGTACTCCAAAACTTGTAGATGGAGCTGATAAGCTAAACACAGGATTAAACGCATTAAACGCCAACTTACCAAGCGACAGTGATTTGGCCGCTAAAAAATCTAATCTAAACTCAACATTAGATAAACTAAAAGGATTAAAACTTACTTATAGAACACACTTCAATCCTCTTAACAGTGCTTTTGCAGAATTAGGTTCTCAACTGGAATCTATAAAAACTCTTGTAGATCGTATAGAAACACAATCTACTACGACTACTACAACTACAGCAGCACCTGCTCCAACTCCTGCAGCTACTAATTTCGCAAACTTGGAGCAAACATTATCATCAATGCAATTAACACCTGAGCAAAAAGCAAGTATCCTTGCCGCAGCTCGTAACGATGTTGCTGCTACACCAGCACCTGTTGCTCAACCAACTACTACTGTTCAAAATAGCAGCAGTAACAACAATAGCCAGATTAAAGCTGAACTTTCTTCAGCAGTCTCTAGCGCAAACTCAAAATATTCAAGTATGAAATATCGTGTAGGAAGATTAAATTACATCCAAACTCAACTTGATAAATTCGATGTAAATACACTTTCTTCTGAACTTGAGGGAACAATTAGTGGTTTTTCTAGCATTAAAGACGCTGTCGGTAAACTTTCTGCTGGTAGTGGTCAATTAAAAGCTGGTTTAACTATAATGAACGAAAAAACACCTACCCTTATGGCAGGATTCAATCAATATAAAGGTGGAGTAGATGCTACTGTATCTTCTCTAACAACAGGGGACTTAGCAAACGGACTTAACCAACTTGCTAATGCAACTCCAAAACTTAAAGATGGAGTAACAAACTACACTAACGGTGTAAGCGCCCTTACTACATCAATGACTACAGGTGAACTAGCACAAGGTGTTGGAACACTTGCAGCTAAAGGTTCAGAACTACAAGCTGGATTCGATAAATTAGGTGGTGGTATCAGTATAATGCACGAGAAACTTCCTGAGTTAGCTGGTGGTATTGATGCTTTAGTTAATGGAAATGCAAAAATTAATGCAGGGCTTAACAAACTTCAAGCTAAACTTCCGGAATTAAGCATCGGTATTAAAGAACTTGATAACGGTGGTAAAAAATTATATCAAGGACTAACAGATATGAAAGCTAAAGCTCCGGAATTAATTAACGGACTTAACAGTGCAAAAGTTGGGTCTGAGAAACTTTCTAACGGACTAGCTGCTATGCAAGCTAAAGCTCCGGAATTAATCAATGGGGTTAACGCTGCTAAAGAAGGTTCTGAAAAACTTTCTAACGGATTAGCTGCTATGCAGGCTAAAGCTCCGGAATTAATTAACGGAGTGAACGCTGCTAAAGAAGGTTCACAAAAACTTTCTAACGGACTAGCTGCTATGCAAGCTAAAGCTCCCGAATTAATTAACGGAGTGAACGCTGCTAAAGAAGGTTCACAAAAACTTTCTAACGGATTAGCTGCTATGCAAGCTAAAGCTCCCGAATTAATTAATGGAGTTAATACTGCTAAAGAAGGTTCTGAAAAACTTTCTAATGGTTTAGCTGCTATGCAAGCTAAAGCTCCGGAACTGCTTAACGGACTTAGCAGTGCTAAAGTCGGTTCTGAAAAACTTTCTGGCGCTCTTACAATAATGCAAGCTAAGGCTCCGGAATTAATAGGCGGAGTTAACACTGCGAAAGTTGGTTCTGAAAAACTTTCTAACGGATTAGCTGCTATGCAAGCTAAAGCTCCGGAATTAATTAATGGAGTTAATAACGCCAAAGATGGAGCTAACAAACTTCACGGTGGACTTACTTCTATGCAGGCTAAAGCTCCGGAACTACTTAACGGACTTAACACTGCTAAAGCGGGATCTGATAAACTTTACAGTGCTCTTACAATAATGCAAGCTAAAGCTCCTGAGTTAATCGCAGGATTAGATAAAGCTAAAGACGGATCTGGTTTATTAGCAGATAAACTTTTTAGTGGAGCTGATAGAATTACTGCAGCTAAAACTGGAGATAAAAACGTAGACATGATGTCTAACCCAATCAAAACTAATATTAGCGACATCTCAGAAGAAACTAGCTACGGTAACGCAATGGCACCATTCTTCTTAGTATTTGGACTACTAATCGCAGCTGCGGCATTTAACATCTTATTCCCAGCTCGTAAAGCAGAATACGGAGAGTCAACAAACAGTCTATTCACTTCAAGACTTGCAGCAATGTCTACATTCGCAGCATTAGCTACACTTATCGAAGTTGTAGTGATGAAATTATTATTCGACTTTAGAATACAAAACTTCGGAATGTACTTCTTCGGATTAATACTTTCAGGTATCGTGTTTATGATAATAACACACTTCTTATCATACACGTTCGGAAAAGTTGGTAATGCTATTAGTATCGGATTTGTAGCTTTACAATTCGTTCTAACTACACCACTATTCCCTAAAGAAATGTTACCATCTCTATACAGTGGATTAATTCCGTTCACACCTGTTTACTACGGTGACATGGCAGTTCGCCACGCTGTTCTTGGTGGTTTAACTGATGGAATTTACAACAACTCTATATTAATCCTAGTTGTTTTAGGAATAATATTCTTAACTCTTACTTACATCTCTTACAACAACAAGAATAATAAAGCTATTGTGAATTCAGCAAAATAATAAACAAAAAATTCTAAGTAACATCGATATTTGTTACTTAGAATTTTTTTGTATGGGAGTGACTCAAAAATCGTGATTTCGGAGAAATCGATTCGGAGAAATCGATTTTGTCGAGTCACCCCCGCACAGTTTATTAGATATCTAAAAAGCTTTTATAAAGCGAATTTAGATACCAATAAACCACTGCGTCTATGAGTTATCATATACACTTTTTTAAAATTTAGGACTTTTGGGGCAACCCCGTGTGTTCAACTATCCATTATCCATAATTAATTCTATTATTTATAGATTGATTCTCTAAAGTCATCTGTAGTACGTAGGTACGCATTATAGATTTTTTGTTTTAATAAGTGAACCCAACTTGGCGATACATAGCTTGTTGCACGATCAATATTAGTAATATCTTTCGCTACCGCTTCATCAATCATTCGTTGCATCTGTGCGGCACTCGTTATAGTTACTTCTTTTGTACTCTTAGCATCACCTAATTCATATTGAATTGTTATTGGTTTTAATCTGTCTTGTTTAGCTATACGCTCATTAAACATCGCCTTTTTGAAATCAGCCCACGATTTATATTGGTTATTAAATACCTTACTTAATACTAAATCATCAGTTACTAAGCCGACATCTTTTCTTAACCAATCCGAGTACGCTACACTACCTTTTTGTTTAGCTTCTTCTGCATATTTATTCGATACATATGGAATAAATCCATTTTGATATCCTTTTTCAGCTAGAAGCTCATAAGCAGTTTTTCTAAACATAATATCCCCAGGAGCACCTTTTGAGTTACTTAGCCCTGCGTAAATAGGAGAGAACATACTTACCACATGGTATCCATTTCTTACGTATTGACTATTATCTCTATACGCACGACGATTAATAATATTATTATCTATTAATGATTCTAAAGAAGTTAACTTCGCTACTTCCTCATTCGTCAACGGACGAACAGAGTTTCCTGCGTGAGTATCTTTTTTATACTTACTATCTTTTACGTAGAAGTTTTCAATTTTTCTATACCATTTTTTCTTAACATCATTCGATTTAGATACTACAGCTTTAGCTTCCATTGCATCTAATGTGTATAGAACATCATACATTCCATGAACATATTCTTGAAGATCTGCTGCAGATTTATATCGTTCTGTCGGATTATAAGCATGTAACCTTGTAAGAGAATCTTTATCCCCTTTGTATAGCGTATTTAACACTATAGCATCTTTTTCTAAGCTGTCTGCAGATTGTAATAATCCTAGCGCGTATAATTCAGCTCCTAAACCTTCTCTACGACCATTGCCTTCGAAGTAAATATGCCCATCAGAGTTATGAGTCATCTCATGAGTGTAAACTGATGTTCCATATTTATCTAATAATCTATCACTTACGTAATGTACTTCGTAACCGGTAGCATAGGCTCCTGCTGCTGGACTATTTCCATACCATTTTCCTGCTGGTCCAAAGAAATTATAAATAGAATCTATATTCTTATCTGTGGCTGTCGCCCAATAACTTCTTCCTTGCGTATCTTTCATCGCAAATCCATCAATAATTGGAACTGAACGGAATAATCTTTCTTTATATTCAGAAGATAACAAGTTATACCAGATATCATAATGATCTCTTTCCCATTTAGCAGCTTGATCAACTTTTCCATGAACATACTGACGTAATGCATCTCCAGAAAGCACACTACCATCTACAGTATCTCTATAGCGTTCATAACCACCAAATGATAATGTAGACATATTCGAAATAACATACACACTTTCTTCTGGTAGTGTTAATAGTGGTAATAACATTCCTCGATACTTCCATGTAGGAGATGATATTCTATCATACACACCTAATGAATATTTACTGTCTACTGCCGCTTCTTCTTGTTTTTTACGAACTTCTGGAATATCTGATTTAGTCTCTACTATATAAGCTTTAGTATTATTTTTAAACCACTCGTTATTTGTTTTATTAGGTAATAATAATTTACGATAAGCTTCTACGAAGTCAAATACTGTGTCTTCTCCTTTTAACGGAGCAAGTAGACTTCCATATAGTCCCATATTATTTCCACCACGTAAGTTTTCCAACTCACTATTTCCTAGTGAAATAAGTGTATCTAATGTAGAAGTTGCATTATTACCATTGAAGTCGAATTTATACGTAGATAAATCTTTCGTATTCATATCATCATAATTGATATTATACCAACGATTCATATAAGTAAGACCTAATAACAACGCTTCTTTATTGTTTTTAATTTTCTCACTTACATACTCAACTACACCATTACCCATAGTATTCACAGATTTATCCATAGCAAGGATTTTTCTTAAGTGTTCAGAAATATTAGCTTTAACTTGTTCAAACTCTCTATCTAAGTATAAATTATCTATAGCCGCATTATCTGTAACACCAAGAACCTGTTTCATAGCTTCTGAATTGTAAGTCACACCTTGTAAATCAGGTAATACATTATTAATTATCTTCGTATAATCAGATACAAAGGCTTCTGGAGTAAAGATATATTCTTTTCCTGCAACATTATATTCCAACACTTGATTATTTTCGAAACTTCCTTTGAAAGTAACATCTAAATACGCAACAGTATTATCTTTATAATGAAGCATTAGCCTATTAATAGTATTTTTAGCTCCATTAATATCAGTTACTACATTGTTACCATTCATTGGTACAACATCAAGTAATTCTGTAGTATACAATTTATCTGTTTTATCTACCTTATTACCGTAATTTACAACTAATTCTTTATTGTAGAACGGCATTAGTTTTTCGATATTATTATAAGCTACTTTTCTATCTGCTTGAGCTTTACTTAATTTCGTATAATCTACAGTTCGAATATTAGTTTTTAAGAATTCTCCTGTATCTTCAAGAGTCGTAGTTATTCCATAAGTAGCTACTCTCTGGTCTGCTTGCTCTTTAGTTAATTTAGTCGCGTACTTATCGTCTTTTTTATTATTAACAGAAGTTCCAGCATTTACTATATCAGCTCCGTCGTACTGATCTCCAGTAATAGCATAACCATAACCAACATTCATATTGCTGACTACATTGTTAATACGTCCATCTTTCCAAGTAGAACCTACGATTCCTCCGATTCTTGAATAGTTATTACCATTTATTATTTTACCAGATGTGACAGAGTTGTTTATCAACGCTCCACCATCAACTTTACCTGCAATACCTCCGGCATTTTGGTTACTATTACGCGCTGCAGTAGAAATCTGGGCATCTACTTTCGCTCTATCAATTACAGATTCATATCCTGAAATATTACCAACGATTCCACCTGCATAATTTGCACTAGTATTAGCATGGTTCGCTACGATAGCTCCTGTGAATGAGCTGTTTTCTATTACAGTATTAGATGCACTAACTACTAATCCTGCCACAGATTTTCTACCAGCAATCTTACCTTCAACAGAAACGTTACTAATAGTAGCTTTATTCGCAGTCTTCGCTAAAGCTGCCGCATTTTCTCTACTATCTACATCAACATTCTTAAGATCTAAATCACTTACCGTAGCATTATTTAATGTTTCAAATAAAGGTTTTTTAAGATCATAAATCGCATAAGATTTAGTTCCATCAGAACCGATTAACTTACCTGTGAATGCTCCTGTTAAGTAACTTGTCTTATTATTAGGTAAACCTACTTCATCAGCAGTCATATCTGAAGCTAACTTAAAGACACCTGCCATATTACCTTGCATAGCAGTTACAAGACTATTGAACGATGTATAAACTCCATCTTGTTCAGCTTTAGTTTTAGCTACATTGAATGAATAATTATCTTTATACCCTTCTAATCCTTCTTCAACTAGTTGATCTACAGCTGCTGTTACTTTATAATTCCCATCTGCATTTTCCGTAATAGATTGAACAGGTAGATACATTTCTTTAAATCTATCCGATTTAACTTTTGCAAAATAATTCGTTGTATCTTTTGGTACTTCACTTAAACTTAGATATCTACGGTAACGACCATTTTCTTTTCCGTATAATTCTACAGAATCGATATCTTTAATTTCTAGTTTTTTATAATCTAAATTAAAGTTCTTAGTTGAAGCTTCCGTACTATATTCGTCAAAATCTCCTAGGTTATAAGTTAACTTAGTTTTCAATGTGTATGGAGTATAGTAATCTAATCCTTTAATCACTTGTTCCTTGTTAGTATTTTCGATATCAACTTCTTTTACAAGCTTATCACCATTGAAAATTTGAGCTTTCGCAGAAACATAAGCCCAAGTAGGATCTGTTAAGTTATAACTTACAGTTATTGACTTCTTACTTTCATCTTTTATTAAATTAGTAATTTCTACTGTAGGTTTTCTCTTAACAAGTGTTCCTAACTTCACAATTTGTTTTACAGGATCTACTTGCGTACGTGATAACTCTTTAGTCGCTTCAACTTTTCCATTCACCAGATAATCCTCATACTCAATCGTGCGAACTCCATCTCGACCTTGTTGTTCGATTCTACGACGATTTTTCAGAAGCATAGGATCTAAGATTTCCTCGGTTTCATAAGGTAGAGTTTCTTTTTCTGTACGATGCTTAGTTACAAGATCTAGCGCAGGTCGTTCTTCTACAGCAGGTTCTAGTTTTGCACTACCTGTAAACTCTGGAAGAGTTGGTTGCACTAACGCTTCTCCTTCATGTCCTTCTTCTTGTGTTCCTTTTGTCGTTATCACTTCTGAGTATTCTGGAAGAGTTGGTTGCACCAACGCTTCTCCTTCATGTCCTTCTTCTTGCGTTCCTTTTGTCGCTACTGGACCGGTATATTCTGGAAGAGATGGTTGTACTAACGCTTCCCCTTCACGACCTTCTTCTTGCGTTCCTTTTGTCTCTAACGGAAGAGTATATTCTGGTACTTCATGCACCAAGTCTTTCACCTCTTCTCCTCCTGAAGACGCTACTGGACCTGTATATTCTGGAAGTTCAGGCTGCACTAATGCTTCTCCTTCATGTCCTTCCTCTTGTGTGCCTTTTGTTTCTAACGGAAGAGTGTACTCTGGTACTTCATTTACCAATGCTTTTACTTCATCTCCTCCAGTCGATACCACTGGTTTTTCTACTTGAACAGGTTGTGTTGGCTGTGTTGGAGTATGTTCTACAGTTGGTTGCTCTGGTTTAGTTTGAGGTTGTTCTGATGTTGTTGCAGGTTGTGTTTGAACTGATTTTTCTACATTAGCCGGTTGTGTTGGTTGTACTGGAGTAGGTTTTACAGTTGGTTGAACAGGTTTAGCCTGCGGTTGCTCTACTTTGACAGGTTCTGTATAAGTCGGTTTCTCAACAGTCTTCGCCGGTTGTGTTTTTTCAATTTGTTTTTGCGGTTTAACTGTTTCTTTAGGCTCTTGACCCATTTGAACTACTGGTTGTGTTGGTTGTACTGGTTTAACTTTAGGCTGCTCAACAGTATTCGTCGGTTGTACTGGTTTAGCTTTAGGTTGCTCAATAGTATTTATTGGTTGTACTGGCTTTGTTGAGTGTGTTTGTTGTTGTGATTGAACCGGTTTTTTAACATCCTTTTTCTCTTGAGAATTATTTTCTAACGATTTCATCTCAGAAACTTCAAATTTTAAATCTTCACTTGTGAAGTATCCCATATACTTATAACCAGGAATATCAATAACTTGTTTTTCTAAGTCTATATTTCCATTAACATCAGTTAACTTATTGTATTGCACTAAAGCTTTACTTTCTAAAGCAAAAGTTTGATATGGAACTATGACACTTTGTCCCAGTGCTCCTATTAAGACTACACTTAAGACTTTGTTTCTATATTTTTTACTAATTAATAGCACTGCAAGAAATGCTGTACCTACTCCTAATCCTGCCATAGGAAGGGTGTTATTCCCTGTGTTAGGTAGTATCTCTGTTTTAGATGTGTCCTTAACTATTTTTTCATATACTAGATAATATGTATCCTCATTTTTGTATTCTTTCGGAATACTCTCTTTTATTAAATTTTTCTCATTTTCATTCAATTCAGTTTTTTCTACATATTTAAAATTAACATCGGCGGCAGACACCTCTTGCCTAGGTAAATAACTTCCGAACATTAATGCTCCAACAACTATCGGAGCTACACCGAATGATAATTTTCTAATAGAATATTTTAATATCTTATTATTTACATTAATATTTTTCCTCAATAAAATCATCCCCCATTTACTTTTTAAACAAGACTTTTTGGTTGTATACTTTACGTATATTTATTATTTTATCAAAATAAATTGTTATATTCAAGGCATCTGATATATAAAAATTTAGCTCCTTTTTTATAACAGAATAGTATTATTTATTCATTATAGATTTTCTATAAAATATATAATGATTTAAGAAAATGAATTATACCGAACAATTAATCTCTATTTTTCTACATCCTTAATCACAATCCCCTATATATGATCTAATATTAAAGTACAAAAAGATACCCTAAAGTCAGAATAAATAATCTAACTTTAAGGCATCTTTATTTATATACTTTTTATAGTTAAGTTTTTCAACCTATTATTTTTCTTTACGTCTTCTTGCAGCCGCAGCTAATCCAAGAATAGCTAATCCTAATCCTGCTAATCCAGTATTAGTTTCTGTTGCTCCTGTGTTTGCTAAACGTTTTGGTTGAGCTTTTGGTGCAACTTTTTCTACTGGTTTAGTTACTTTTCTGAAGATGTGACGTACATTTCCATTTTCATCAACAACTGTTCTTACGAACTCGTATCCTGGGATCTTACCTGATTCTAAAGTTCCTTTCTCTGTTGGTTTTAATGGGTTTCCGTTTTCATCTGTCCAGATTGTAGTTCTGTTTTCAGCTGGAATACGTGGTGAAACTTTCTTGAAGATGTGTTGTACATTTCCATCTTTATCAACTTCAGTCTTAACTAATTCATATCCTGGGATTGACCCTGGATCTTTAGTTCCTTCTTCAGTTGGTTTTAATGGGTTTCCATTTTCATCTACCCATGTTGTAGATTTTTCTACTACAGGAGTTGGTGTTGGAGCTGGAGTTGTAACTTTCTCGTATACGTGCTCGATGTCTCCGTTTGGAAGTTTCTTAGTCTCTACGAAGCGGTATCCTGGAATATCTTTCTTCGGTTGATCTCCATCTTCTGTTGGGTAGTTTGGAATTTCGTTTCCATCTTTATCTTTGTGACTAGTTTTAACTTTTTCGTATA
>NZ_JAQMFS010000028.1 GCF_028308085.1 Gemella haemolysans | reverse complement strand
GTTATAAAAGTTAACGGTAAATATTACTACTATCCTAAAGAAGGAATAAACCAAAGTAATATTGTCGATGAAAAAACTGCTAAAGAAATCTCAGCTCATGCACATCACCATCACCATGGAGAAGCTAATGAATCTAAAGAGAGCGGAGATCACTATACATTTAACCCTAAAGATATCGTAAGTGAAACTGCAGATGGTTATGTAGTCCGTCATGGCGATCATTTCCACTATATTAAGAAAAGCGAGCTATCAAGTTCTCAATTATCACAAGCAAGCAAAGTAGAAACTAACAGTTCGTTACCAGCATCAACTGCAGGAATAACTACTCCAACAAGCGATGGATATATCTTTAAAGGTGAAAATGACATCATAGGAAAAAATAGTTTTGGATTTATAGTTAAACACGGTAGTCACCAACACATAATACCTTATTCTCAACTAGTAGGTACAAAATGGGAATACTTAGTAAATAACACTG
>NZ_JAQMFS010000027.1 GCF_028308085.1 Gemella haemolysans | reverse complement strand
ACAAAAGGAATTGCTATCCCAGAAGGTGGAAAAGTTACGAATGTAGAAAACATTCCAGATTTAACAACACCAGGTAAGAAAACTCCAGTTAAAGTGACAGTAGAATTACCAAACGGAAAAGTAATAACAGTGGAAGTACCAGTAAATGTGACACCGGTGAAACCAATAGAGACACCAGTTACGACAACACCATTTACACCAGAAGACTACACTAAAGGTATTAAGATTCCAGAGGGTGGAAAAGTAACAAAAGTAGAAAATATACCAGATTTAACAACTCCAGGTATGAAAACTCCAGTGAAAGTAACTATTGAATTGCCAAATGGAAAAGTAATAACAGTAGAAGTACCAGTAAATGTAACACCTGTTAAAGGTTTAGAAATTCCAGTTACAAAAACACCATTACAACCAGAGGATTACACAAAAGGTATAAAAATACCAGAAGGCGGAAAAGTAACGAAAGTAGAAAATATACCAGATTTAACAACACCAGGTAAGAAAACTCCGGTGAAAGTAACAGTAGAATTACCAAATGGAAAAGTAATAACAGTGGAAGTGCCTATAACTGTAACTCCTGCCACTGGAATTGAAACTCCTGTTACTGATACACCACTAACTAAAGAGGATATAGAAAAACATGTTAAAGTCCCAGAAGGTGGAAAAATTATTGGAGTAGGAGAAATTCCGAAAGTTAATACTCCAGGAGATAAAGGTACTGTTAAAGTGAAAATTGAACTTCCTAACGGAAAACAAATAGAAGTAGAAGTACCGGTGAATGTAACTCCGATTAAAGATATTGTTAAGAAACTAGGGGAACCTATTACTAATGAGGATGTTGAAAAACATGTGAAAATTCCAAAAGGTGGAAAAGTTATAAGTATCGGTGATAAACCTTCAACAGATGTTCCAGGTGAACGACCAAGTATACCTGTAGTTATTGAATTACCAGGAGGTAAACGTGTTACAGTAAAAGTGCCAGTAATTGTAACACCAAAAACTACTCCGATAGTTGTGAAAGTAGGAACTCCAATAACTCAAGATGATGTTAAGAAACACGTAGATCTTCCTGAAGGATGGAAAATTACAAAAGTAGGAGAAATTCCAACAACTACAACACCAGGTAATAAACCTTCAGTAACTGTAGAGATAGAATTGCCAGATGGACGAAAAGTTACAGTAGATGTGCCTGTGATTGTAACACCAAACGTAACACCAATTGTTGTAGAAGTAGGAACTCCAATAACTCAAGATGATGTTAAAAAACATGTAGATCTTCCAGAAGGATGGAAAATTACAAAAGTAGGAGAAATTCCAACAACTACAACACCAGGTGAAAAAACAGCGGTACCAGTAGAGATAGAATTACCGAATGGACAAAAAGTTACAGTTAATGTTCCCGTAAAAGTAATCGAAAAACAACGTGTTACAGAAAATAACACAAATCCGAATAATGTGGATAACAACAATAATAACGGTAATAATAATGATAATTATGGTACTGATGATAGAGGAAATGAAAATAACAATATAAGAAATGGTGAATCAAACGATAAACTTCAAGATATTGTTACTTCAAATAATACTTCTAAAAAAGCTAAAGTTGAAAAACTTCCTAACACTGGGGTAGAAAGTAATTCTATAGCTGGCTATGGATTAGCAATTTTAGGAATAGCTCTATCAGCAATAAGAAGACGTAAAGAAAAATAGTTTCTTCAAAAAAAGAGAAGCGGAAAAATCTGCTTCTCTTTTTGAATTTTTAAAAATTGATAATAAAAAAACTCTAATCAATTGAAATTAGAGTTATTTCTTGAATTATATTTATTTAGGTTTCTTCGATATTAAAGCTGAAAAGTCTAAATCATCGTATTTACTTTTGTTTAGACCGGTTAATGAATCGAAATCTGTATCTGGAAATAAGGGATCGAAGTCATCGACTTCAATGTTTGATGTGGTAGTCTTTGTATCAGCATCAGAAGATTCAGAAATCAAATTATCTATTTTAATATTGTTATTGGCGTATTCTTCAATATGAAAGTCCTTAGTTTGAATAGAATTATTAATAAATGGAGAAGTTATATCATCACTATCATCGTAATTATATTCTATTGAAACTTCTCCGAAATTTGAATCTGCAATATTCTGTTGATTATAAAATAATACTCCATATTCTTCTAAAAGTTCTTCTTTTGAATAATTCTTTAGTGGATCTTCTATAGGTGATATTGTACTTTCATAAATTTTCTTAACAAGATTTTCATCTGTTTGAATTTTATTGTCCTTAATATTCCAAGAAGAAATAAGTCTATGAACAATATCTAATTGTTCACTTGAAAGAAAATGAAGTTTTGTTTTAATTTCATTTAGCTTATCCATAACTTTACACAGCTTCTCTAGTTTCTTTTAAGTAATTGATGTAATCATTCCCCCAAATTTCTAATTCATTTAGTACAGCTTGGAATTTTTTACCAATATCCGTTAGACTGTATTCAACTTTTGGTGGTATTTGAGCATAAACTTTACGATTTATTAATCCATCTTGTTCTAATTGTTTTAATTGTTTTGTCAATGTTGCTTGAGTAATTGTCCCTAGTGATCTTTGTAACTCATTAAATCTAACACTTTTATCTTCTAGAAGATGAAGAATAAGAATTGTCCATTTTCCAGATAATATTTTTTGAGTTGTAAAAAAGGGGCATTTTCCAAAAGGTTCTTGTTGTTCCATAAAAAATCTCCTTAAAATTTCGTTGATATTATACAATTCTATCTAAAAAGATACTTACTATTGTAAAAAAACGTACTTGTTATTTTTTGGGTAAATATTATAATAATATATATAACAATTATAAAACAAATAATGAAGTTTAGCAATAGCTAAAAAACGGAGGACATAATAATGACAGAAGCAAAAAGTTTATATCAAAATAGAAGAAGCGTATATGCGTTAGGTAAAAACTTACCAATTTCAGAACAAGAAGTATTAGAAATTATTGATAATGCGGTTAAGTATTCACCAAGTGCATTTAATTCACAAACTGCACACGCTGTAGTATTATTAGGAGAAAATCACCAAAAACTTTGGGATATTACTTTTGGAGAATTAGAAAAATTCTTACCAAATGAAGAAGCTAAAGCAGCTACTAAAGGAAAAATCGATAGTTTTGCTGCAGCTTATGGAACAATTTTATTCTTCGAAGATCACGATGTAGTGAAAGGTCTTCAAGAACAATTTCCATCATATGCTGATAATTTCCCAATCTGGTCAGAACAATCAACAGGGATTGCATCATTTGCAGTTTGGAATGCATTAGCAGAAGCTGGAGTTGGAGCTAACATTCAACACTATAACCCAGTAATTGATGAAAAAGTTGCTTCAGAATGGGATATTCCAGCTAACTTAGTACTACGTGCTCAAATGCCATTTGGTGAAAAATTACAAGAAGCTGCACCAATTGAAAGAACTTCAAGAGTAAGAGTAGTAAAATAATATTTGATTTAACAACAGATTATATGAGTCACAATAACGCTAAGATAGAGATGTCTTGGCGTTATTTTGTGCTAATAATTACGCTGTTAGTTGTTGGAATATACTGGTAAATATGGTATTATAGTAGATGGTAAATAAATTAAAAATTTAGAAGGTTTAACAATGTTAAAAATAGTTATAAAAGATTTAGAAGATACTAAACGTTTAGCGAAAATTGTTAGTGAAGGTATAGAAGATAGATTAGTACTTTTGTTAAATGGTGATTTAGCCGCAGGTAAAACAACATTTACGAAATATTTAGCAGAATATTTAGGAGTAAAAAGTGTAGTTAATTCACCAACTTTTAATATAATGAAAGAATATAAATATCCTAATGGAAAATTATATCATATTGATGCTTATCGTTTAGAAGATAGCGATGAAGATTTAGGATTTGAAGATATTTTCTTTGAAGATAATGTTAGTATTATCGAATGGGGAGAATTTATTGAAGAATTCTTACCTAATGAAAGATTAATTTTCAATATTCGCTTAGTAGAAGATTACAGAGAAGTTGAAATTATTTCTAGTGGTGAATATAAAAAAATTGAAGAGAGGATTCGTGAAAATTGGTAAGTTTAATAGTGGAAGCTTCTAATGGAGTATGTTCAATTGCATGCTTTGATAATGAAACAGTATTAGCTGAAAAAAACTTTGTATGTAGTAATAATTTATCAGCAGTGATTTTAGAAGAAATCGATAATTGTTTAAAAGAAGCAGATAAGAAAAAAACGGATTTAACTGAAATTATATCTAGTGAAGGACCAGGATCGTATACAGCAATTCGTGTAGTCGCTGCTGTTTGTAAAACTTTAGCATACACACTGAAGATTAATTTGAAGAAAGTATCTTCTTTAAAGTTACAAGCTTTGTTAGAGTTTGATAGCAACAAATTACTAGTTCCATTTATTGATGCTCGTCGAGGAAATGTTTTTGGTGCAGTTTATAAAAATGAAGAAGGAAAATTAGTAGAGGTACTGGAAGAAGGATACTACTCTCTTGAAGAAATTAATAACTTTTTATCATCTCAAAGTGATGAATTTGTTTATATTAGTAAAGATATAGAAAAGTTAAGTGATTCTCTTTTAGAAGGTTCAAAAAATAATGATATGGTTCGTGCGGCTAATGTTTTTAAAATTTATGATTCATTAGAAGATGTGGATTGTTATAATATGAAACCACAATACTTAAGAAAAACTGAAGCAGAAAGGGAACTTGAAAATGATAAAAATAAATAAAGTTGACGTTAATGATTTAGATGTATTATCAAGAATAGATGTAGATAATTTCGAAGATGCTTGGACGAAAGAAATGTTTAAGTCTGAGTTGGAACATGAAAACTCAGAGTATTACGGATTATTTAATGACGGTGAAATTATTGGATTCTGTGGTGGTTGGCTTGTTGCTGATGAATATCAAGTTAATAAGATAGTTATTGACAAACCGCATCAAAATAAAAAATTAGGACAAATTTTCTTCACTTATGTAATGCAACTTTTAAAACTAAAAGGTGTAAAAAAAGCAATTGTTGAAGTTCGTGTAAGTAACATGCCTGCAATAACTGTTTATGAAAAATCTGGATTCACAACAGTCGATATGAGAAAAAATTATTACAAAAACAATGGAGAAAATGCTTTTGTAATGGTAAGGGATTTTAGTAATGAAAGAATATAAAAATTTAGAAAATGTAACTATTTTAGCTATAGAAACAAGTTGTGATGAAACTAGTGTAGCTGTAGTTGAAAATGGAAAAGAAGTACTATCGAATATAGTAAGTAGTCAAATTGAAACACATAAACAATTTGGAGGGGTAGTTCCTGAAATAGCGAGTAGACAGCATATAGAAGTAGTAATGCAAATTGTTGAAGAAGCTTTGGAAGAAGCCAAAATTATTTTAAACGATATAGATGCAATTTGTGTAACACAAGGACCTGGATTAATAGGTTCATTATTAGTTGGTGTTAATGTAGCGAAAACATTAAGTTATGCTTTAGATAAACCTTTAATAGGAGCACATCATATTGCAGGACATATTTATGCTAGTAATATAGACCATGATATAGTTTATCCATCATTAGCTCTTGTTGTTAGTGGAGGACATACAGAACTAGTTTATTTGAAAGATGAACTTGATTTTGAAATAATCGGTTCTACTCATGACGATGCTGTAGGTGAAGCGTACGATAAGGTAGCAAGACAGTTAAATCTTGAGTACCCAGGAGGTCCTAAAGTAGACAAACTTGCTAAGTTGGGCGAAGATAAGTATAAATTCCCTCGTGCAATGATTGATAGTGACGATTATAATTTTAGTTTTTCAGGTATGAAGTCAGCGGTAATTAACTTTGTACATAATGCAAAACAACGAGGTGAGGAGATCGTACCTGAAGATTTAGCTTGCAGTTTCCAAACGGCGGTAGTAGAAGTTTTAATCGCAAAAACTAAGAAAGCTATTGCGAATCTAGGTGTTAAACAGTTGATTTTAGCAGGTGGGGTTGCAGGTAATAGCGAACTTCGTAAGCAAGTCTTAGAGCTAGAACAACAATTAGGAGTAGAAGTACTTATTCCAAAAATGAGTTATTGTAGTGATAATGCGGCGATGATGGGAGCGGCAGGATATTATTATTATAAAAATAATATATTTGCTAATCCGTTAACGCTAAATGCGAAGTCAACATTAGACTTAGAAGAAGTTAGAGGATAAGCATTAGAAAGGGAACTGACTCGACAAAATTGATTTTTTTAAAATCATGATTTTTGAGTCAATCCCTTTTTATAAATATTTTGGTGTAATTATGAAAAGAAAACTTGAAGAATTATTAGATACTAACTTACAACAAATAAATCATATTTCTGAAAATAGGCATTTTATTGGATTTTCTAAAAGATTAGGACAACGCGTATTCGTTAAAATTTTTAAAGATCCATTAAAATATAAACTAGAGTATAAAGTTTTAAGAAATAAAGGTAATTTTTTATTAGATTTTCCTGAATATTCTGCACTTGTATTGAAATATGAAGACTTTATTCCACTGAATAAAGAAAGCGTGAATGATAAAGATATAATAAAAATAGCAGAGCTAATATCTGATTTTCATAGGGGAAATTGGCTCTCAATTGAAAATGACAAAGAAATTTCATTGGAAAAAGTTCTAGAAAAAAATGTATATAGATTAGCTGATAGAAAAGAATATACTGAAATAAGTGAGCTTCATTCTAAGTTTCTAAAAAATATTAGTAAATTAGACGAAGAGTATGAAAAAACACTAGTTTTAATTCATGGAGATTTTGGTCTTAGAAATATTATGAGAAAAGACGATAATTTAGTATTAATAGATTTTGAAAGAGTTAAATATGCTAGTTATTATTTAGATTTCATTAAATATTTTTATCAAGATTTAGATAATGATAAATTAAAAAAAGATCTATTTTTAAAATATTATTATGAACACTCAAATGAGGAAGTTCTTTCTGAGGAATTAGAGTACTGCATGATTTTTATCTCGGCATTAGGTATTTTAAACTATACCAAACGTGTTAAAGATAAAGAATTTGAGGAGTTAGGGTTAAAAATGTTAGAAGATGTTGAAAATTATTTTTTAAATAACTATTAAGGAATAGGAGAGTTGAAGAGTGAATAAAATTAGTGAAGAAAAACTAGAAGAAAGTCGTAGACAAGCATTACTTTTAGTTGATAAGTTGAAAGAAAACGTTAATGATTTAAAAAGTATGAGAGAACTGTCAAAAATAGTTTCTAAGGATTCAGAAATGAATGATGATTTTTGGACAGAAATTTGCAATATAGATTTTACAAAAATTGAATTTTTCCCAGTAAGATCGCTGTTGGCTGGGATATTAAAAAATAAACAAGATAATTCAAGTATTTCAAATATTTATAATTATTTGGTAGCAGAAAATACAGAATATCTTAATAGATACGGACAGAGTGCTTCTAAAAATACACCAGCAATGATAGTGTTATATTTTGCAGGTTTCTTGGGAGTCGGATTGTTTGTAATCGTTAATTTTATAATGTTAATGTTAGCACGAGGAAATTTTGAAGATGTTCTTTTTAATTTAATAGCAGGAACATTTTTAGATGCCCTTATTCTTGAAGTAATTGATAGACAGTACATCTGGGAATGGGAAGTACCATATTTTGAAAATAGTAAATTCCTAGCGTATGTTTGGACATATATTCCGATTATAATAATGTACTTATATATGAATATTTCTACATTTATTACACAAGGGTCTAACTACAATATTAGTAATGAAATTAAACTTACTATAGGTACTTATATTTTTATTTTAATTATTGTTAATGGCTTATTCAAATTAAAAAATTCTGCGGATTTTATGTATACAGTATATACAATAATTTTTAAAATAATAGCTTTCATAAGTTTTATTTGTATCATACCTGCTTACTTTTTCGGAAAACTACCAATTGATTGGATGTATATTCTGATAACTGTTCCGATTGTAAGTAGTGTTAGAGTATTAAAGAAAGTTAGTGCTACAAGATCTGCAAAACTTCTATTTTATCCAATGACATTTTGTTATTTAGTATACACTCAACCACGAGTGATTAATACTCCTATTTTAGAGGAACAAAATATATTGTTGTATGTTTCAGGAGTATTGGCAATATTAATAATAGTCATAAGTAAACTAAGAGAAAAAATCAAATAATATTAATATTAGTCCCTTTCTATATTGATAAGAAAGGGATTAATAATTTTTATAACTTATGAATTTCTATGTTACAAAGTGGTATTGATTTTATTTGACCATTATTTATGTTAAAATATAATATGATTAATATTAGGAGGCGATGATATGGCGAATATTTATTTAGATTACGCAGCAACATCAAGAAAACATTTTGATATCATAGAAAAGAATATGAATATACTAAAAGAAATCTATGCTAATCCAAGTAGTGGCCATACTCTAGGAAAGAAAAATAATAGGCTAGTTCGTGAAGGACGCGAAAAAATAGCTAATACTCTAAATGCAAGCAGTAATGAAATAATTTTTAATTCAGGTGGTACTGAAAGTAATAATACAGTTTTTAATCACGTATTAAATAGATTTGAAACTGGAGAAATAATAATTACATCTATAGAACATCCATCTGTTAAAGCTAGTGCCAAGAGACTTGAAAGATTTGGATTTAAAGTTCATGAATTATCAGTAGATGAAAGTGGAGCTATATCTCTAGATGAATTAAAAGAGAAGATTAATTCTAATACAGTATTAATTTCAATTATGTTAGCAAATAATGAAACAGGGGTACTAAATCCTATAAAAGAGGTTTCAGAACTTATTGCGGATAAAAATATACTATTGCATAGTGATATTGTTCAAGCTTTAGGTAAAGTAGAAATTGATGTGGAAGAATTAGGATTAGATTTTGCTTCAGCTTCAGCTCATAAATTAGGTTCTCTTAATAACTTTGGATTTTTATATGCAAAAGATGGAGATGTTGAACCACTACTTTTAGGTGGGGGTCAGGAAAATGGTCTTCGTTCCGGTACAACCGATTTGTTAGGGATATTAGTTCTTAATGACTGTTTATCAGAGACATTAAACTCAATTCCAACTCTTAGAGAATTGAAGAACTACTTTATTTCAGAACTTGAAAAAAATGAAGTTGAATTTGAAGTAAATGGATCTATAGAGAATTCATTGCCGAATATATTAAATATTTACTTTAAAAATATTGAAGCACAACGACTTATTACGTATCTAGATGCTCGAGACATTTATATTTCTGGTGGATCAGCTTGTAGTTCAGGGAACATTAAAGGAAGTCGTATAATTACAGAAATGTATAATATTGAACGTGCTGCACATTCTGTTAGAATTAGTGTAGGATTTGATACTAGCAGAGAATTAATTGATGAAGTTATTGAAAAGATTGTAACTTTAGAGAAAAGAATAAAAGAAAGGAACTAATAATGAATAGCAACAAAAAAGTAGTAGTTGGAATGAGTGGTGGAGTAGATTCATCTGTAACAGCATATCTTTTAAAACAACAAGGTTATGATGTTATCGGTGTTTTCATGAAAAACTGGGAAGAAAAAGATGACAGAGGAGTTTGTCTTGCGGAAAAAGATTACGAAGATGTAATTAAAGTATGTGAACAATTAGATATTCCTTATTACTCTATTAACTTTGAAAAAGAATACTGGGATAAAGTATTTACGTACTTCTTAGATGAATATAAAAAAGGTCGTACACCTAACCCAGATATTATGTGTAATAAAGAAATTAAATTTAAAGTTTTCTTAGAATATGCTGAAGACTTAGGTGCTGACTACGTGGCGACTGGACATTATGCACGAGTTAAAGATGTTGATGGAGAACGTTTAATGTTACGTGGTGTTGATAATAATAAAGATCAAACTTACTTCTTATCTCAATTAAAACAACATCAAATCAAAAATATTCTATTCCCTGTAGGAGAACTTGAGAAAAAAGATGTGCGTAAGATTGCTGAAGAAGCGGGTCTTGCTACAGCGAAGAAAAAAGACTCAACAGGTATTTGTTTCATCGGTGAGAAAAACTTTAGAGAATTCTTATCTCAATACCTACCAGCTCAAAGTGGTAAAATGGTTGATTTAGATGGTAATGTTCGTGGAGAGCACATTGGTTTAATGCACTATACAATCGGTCAGCGTCATGGATTAGGTATTGGTGGAACTAAAGATACTGAAGGTGAAGCATGGTTTGCATGTGGTAAAGACCTTGAAAATAATGTACTGTATGTTTGCCAAGGATTCCACAATGAAAAACTATATTCAGATAGCTTACTAGCAAGTTCACTATCATTCACAACGAAAAATCCACAACCTAATAAATTCACTTGTACAGCAAAATTCAGATATCGTCAACCAGATACTGAAGTAGAAGTAGAAGTATTAGAAGATAACAAAGTAAAAGTTGTTTATAAGGAGCCAGTGCGTGCTGTTACTCCAGGACAAGCGGTTGTTTTCTATGATGGTGATGTATGTCTAGGTGGAGCAATTATTGACGAAGTATATAAAGACGGAAATAAACTTCAACTGTAATATTTAAATAAAATCCTAAAAGTTAGAGAAAAACTCTAATTTTTAGGATTTTTAGTTTTTTAATTTTAAGTAATAAGACTATAGTATGTATTGAGCTAATAGTGTATCGAATCTTCGAATATCGATGTCTTTTTTTAGATTAATTTTTATTTTTCCAACTTTAGTCCAAAGTTCTACTTCAGCATTTAAGTCGAAGATTTTACCAGCATTTTCAGTTGACCACATTAATATTGAAGAGTACGGTAGAGAATAGATTTCTGCTTTTTTTCCTGTTAGTCCTTGGGCATCTTTTACAATAAGTCTTTTATCTGTAAATACTGCAACATCTCTTATTGTTGCAAATGCAGCAACTGGTTGTTCGCCGTTTATCAATAAGTTTGCAATATCTTGCGGGATAGCAACTTCTCTGAAGAATGTCCAATTTAATAAATTCATTTCGTTAGCCATAGTAACTCTCCTATCTATTGTATGATAATGTTTATTTTTACCTTAGTATAGCATAAATTATAAATAATAAGAAGGTTAAGTTTTCAGTATTATTATAATAAATTTAATGATATAATATTAGTACTAGGGGGGAGAAATATGAAAATTAATAAAGAAGGCGTTGTTTTATTTTTTAAACAAAATGTTAAGGCGATTGTTTTGGCATTACTCTGTAGTTTACTTGTTATAATTGGAGGACTTTTGTATTTTGGTCATGATAAAACAGAGGACTATAATGATGTAACCTTTTCTAATTCTCAAAATTCAGAAGTAAGTAAGGATGACAAAAAAGAAGAACAAGATTCCAAAATTTTTGTTGATGTAAAAGGGGCGGTTAAACACCCTGGAGTATTTGAAACAACGAAGGATAAAAGGGTAAAAGATTTAATTGAAGAAGCTGGTGGCTTATTAGAAGATGCTGATACTTCTACTTTGAATTTAAGTCAAAAAGTTAAAGATCAGATGGTTATTTATGTTCTTAAACATGGAGAAAAGCCAAAACAAATATCCGATGGTGTTACTAGTTCATCTAGTGGAGATGTGATTAACATAAATACTGCCAATAAAGAACAACTTATGAAAATTTCAGGAGTTGGAAAGACTAAAGCTGAAGCAATTATTTCATATAGAGAAAAAAATGGGGATTTTAAAAAGAAAGAAGATATAACAAAAGTAAAAGGAATAGGAAAAGCTACTTTTGAGAAAATTAAAGATAAAATAGAGGTATAGTTATGCAAAGAATTAGTTGGGATGAGTACTTTATGGCTCAAAGTCACCTGCTTTCGCTTAGATCGACTTGCAGCAGGTTATCTGTTGGAGCGACAATAGTTAAAGATAAACGAATAGTTTCAGGTGGTTATAATGGTTCAATAAAAGGTGATGAACATTGTATAGATGTTGGTTGCAAAGTAGTGGAAGGGCATTGTGTTAGAACGATTCATGCCGAAATAAATGCTATTTTACAATGTTCTAAATTTGGTGTTGGAACTGAAGGTGCAACAATCTATGTTACACACTTTCCATGTTTGAATTGTACAAAATCTATAATTCAAGCAGGGATAAAAGAAATTTGCTATGCAAATGATTATAGAAATAATGAATATGCTCGAGAGTTATTAGAAAAATCAGGCGTTGTCGTAAGAAAAATAGATTATGACGTAAATAATGTAGTAGAAAGGTTACTAGATAAATAGTAATGATATACTTACAACTTTCTTTACTAGCATTAGGGGCGATATTATTAAATTATAATTTAATGATATCTATGCTATGTATTGTTATTTTTCTACTAATAACTTGGAAAAATAAAAATCTTAATGCTAGGAAAACTATTATTTGTTTAATAGTCTTCTTAGCTTTTTTTATTCGCGGAGCATATGAACAAAAAACTAATATTTCTCATTTGAAAAATGTTGAAAATAATAATCTTGAACTAGTGATTTCTGATAATTTAAATGTAAATGGAAATTATATGTCGGGAATTGGACGTATTGGAGATGAGGATGTACTAATAAACTATAAAATTAAGAGTGAAGAAGAGAAGAAATTTTTTAAAGAAAAATTTTGGGGTGGAAAATTATCTGTAGTTGCTAATATAGAAGACGTTCCAAGTAAAACTAATTTTTATTCGTTTGATTATAAAAAGTATAACGAGAATAGAGGAATCTTTAAAAAAGTTTCTATTAATGAAATATCTGAGGTTAAGCATTTAGATTCTCTTCTTTTTAAATTCAAAACCTTTAGGAACAAAATGACCTTGAAGATAGATAGAGAACTTACCTTTGATAAGAGTGGGTATTTTCAAGCTTTAATTTTTGGAGATAAAAGTTATTTGTTGAGAGATGAAATTAGTTCTTTTAAAAACTTAGGTACTAGTCATTTATTAGCAATTTCTGGCTTACATATTGGGGTACTAATATCATTAATATATTTTATTTTATTAAAACTTAAAGTAAGTGTTGATTATATTGAAAAAATAATCTTAATTATAATTCCGTTATATATGTTATTAAGTGGGGCTAGTGCATCTGTTCTTAGAGCAGGTTTTATGATTATATTATATATAATTTTCAGAAGAAAAAGTATTGATAAATTGGATAGTTTACTTCTTACATTTTTAATCTTATTATTCTACAATCCGTTATATGCTTTTAATATAGGTTTTCAATTATCATTCTTTATAACATTTAGTTTATTGATGTCAGAAAGTTATATTAAAACTTCTAGAAATAAACTACATATGTCTTTGAGGATTAGTATTATTTCTACATTGGCAAGTGTGCCGATATTACTTTATAATTTTTATACTATAGTTTATATTTCTGTACTAAGTAATATAGTTTTAGTTCCAATATTCAGTATAGTATTGTTCCCGTTAGTATTGATAAGTTATATTATATTTTTAATAAGTATTCCTATATTTAATATTCTGTGTAAACCGTTATTAAATTTTACCTTTACTATTTTCGATAAACTTCAAGAAATATTCTTATATGTAAAACCGTTAAGAATTGGAAAGCAAAGTATATTTATAATAATTGTTATTTTTATAGTAGTTGTATATATTATGGTAGAATTGAACAGATTTAAATATTTGCGTGCTGCAACCGGAGTTTTGACAGTCGCTATATTATTAATTATTTCGAGTTATATACCTAGAGAATATATAGAGGAGCTAAAAATAGGAAAAGAAAATATTTATTACATTAGAGAAAATAGTAATAATATGATAATAAATACATCTAGTAATATGAAAAATTTTTATACAGATTACAGAAAAAAAGATAGAGAATATGATATAATGAGTGAATATGATTCACTTATGAACTATGAAGGTAAGGATAGAATCAATTATTTATTACTTACTTCAGCTAAAAAAAATAAAAGTGAATATGCGACAAATTTATTAGCAAATAACTTAGTGAATAAGATTATAGTAGTAGATAGTGTGACTAAAAAATTATTAGAATTAAAAGATATAGCTCAATATAAAAAAGTAGAGTATATCGTTTTGAATAATGGAACTGAGATGAAATTTGGTAGTACATCTGTTTTTTATTATGATAAAAAAGTAAAGGTGAAAAATCAGGATAGAGAATTTGAGATTGAGGTAGATGATTGATGAAAAATATCTATGTGATATATGGAGAAAATTTTGAAGCTATTAATGATTATGAGAAAAGTATAGCGAAAAAATATCTTAAAGAACTAGATGAATTTAATTATGTAAAAATTAATATGCATGAAAATACTATAGAAACTTTAGTTTATGAATGCAGAAGTAGTGGATTATTTGGGAATGAAAAAGTTGTCGTTGCTGAGAATTGTAATTTCTTATTAGCGAAACCTAAAAAAATTAAAGTAGAACATAATGTTGATGCATTGATGAATTATTTAGAGAATATCAATGAAGAAGTTGTGTTGATTTTAAAAATATCGGATAAGATCGATAGTAGAAAGAAATTAATAAAGATGATTAAAGAAGCAGGAGAAGTTAAAGAATTTTCTAACTTTAATGAGAAGGAGATTTCAGAGTACATTGTGAAAACAGTGGCAGTGCATGATATGAAAATCTCTAAAGTAGATGCGGAATTTCTAGTAAATTACACTCGTTTAGATTTTGCAAATATAAAAAAAGAATTGGAAAAACTACTTTTATATTGTGACGAGAAGAAGATAATAACTCGAGATGATATAGAACTATTAGCAACTAGAAGTTTAGAGTATGATGTTTTCAGCTTAACCAATGAATTATTTGGGAAAAATTATGCTAAATTGAGAGTTGTATATAATTCATTAGTATTAAAAAAAGAAGAACCAATATTCTTGCTATCTTTAATTAGCGGCCAATTAAGAATGTATTATAAGGTGAAAGTACTTCTAAATGAGCATTATTCACAAAAAGATATAGCTAAGGAATTAGGTGTTCATCCGTATAGAGTGCAGTTGGCAGCACAAGGGATCAGAAATTATAGCGTTGATAAAATTATGAAAACATTAATATTATCAACTGATTATGACAAATTATTAAAATCTTCATATATGGATAAATACATAATATTAGATCTTTATATTAATAAATTGATAGATGAATTAAAATAAAAATAAATTTTTTGAGTACTAGTTACCCTGAATATTTTAAATTTTTAAAATGGTTTATCGATATCTAAATTTACATAATAAATGGTTATTTGAAACAAGTTCAGATAATCATTTATTTTTTATTCAGATAATTAAGAAACTTTTAATGAAAAATATTTCATAAAAAACAAAAAATTCAGATAAATTAGTTTATTATAATTTAATATAGTGATATAATAATATTGTTAAAATAGAAAAATAAAATGAGGTATTGTTTAATGAAGAAAATAGAAACTAAATTAGCTCAATTAGGAAATAGAAAAGATAAGGTAACTGGAGCAATAGTAACGCCGATATATTTATCGACAGCTTATGCTCATCCTGGATTAGGAGAAAGTACAGGATATGATTATACGAGAACTAAAAATCCAACTCGTACAATTTTAGAAGAAGGTTTATGTGAACTTGAAGAAGGGTGTCGTGCGATAGCGACTAGTTCAGGGATGAGTGCTATTCAACTAGTTTTTGAACTATTTGATTTAAATAGTGAATTCTTAGTGTCTAGAGACTTATATGGGGGAAGTTTTAGATACTTTGATGAGTTAGAACGTAAAGGTGCACAGAAATTTGTTTATTTCACAGATGAAAAAGATCTTGAAGATAAAATCACAGATAATATAAAAGCGGTATTTATAGAAACACCAACTAATCCATTAATGCAAGAAGTTGATATAGAGAAGGTTGCTCAGATTTCTAAATCGAAAAATGCGTTGTTAATTGTTGATAATACTTTATTAACACCATTAAGACAAAAGCCACTAACTATGGGAGCTGATATTGTTGTTCATTCAGCAACTAAATATTTAACAGGTCACAACGATATACTTGCTGGTGCTGTTATTACAAATGATGAACAAATTGGAGAAAGATTAGCGTGGATTTCTAATACAACTGGAGCTGTCTTATCGGCATTTGATAGCTGGTTATTCATTAGAAGTTTAAAAACATTGCCACTTCGTTTTAATCAACAAGAAAAAAATGCTAAAAAATTAGCTGAAGAATTAGCGAAACATCCTGAAGTGAAAGAAGTATTATATCCGAAAAAAGGAGCTATGCTAAGTTTCAAATTAAATGATGCTACTAAAATTGATAAATTTTTACGTTCATTAAGAGTTGCTACTTTTGCTGAGAGTTTAGGTGGTGTAGAAACGTTAGTAACTTATCCTACTACTCAAACTCATTTTGATATACCAGAAGAATTACGTTTATCTTATGGACTTACTCCAGATTTACTAAGAATTTCTGTAGGTGTAGAAGATGCTGAAGATTTAGTTGAAGATTTTCTAAGAGCATTAGAAGCATAGGGGGAGAAAAAATGACTAGAGTAGAAGAATTTGTAAAAAAATACTATGTTGAAAGAAGAGATACAAATAGTTTAAAATGGGATGCTTTGGAAGAACGATTTGGTGATCCTGAATTACTAGCTTTATGGGTAGCTGATATGGAATTCAAAACTCCCGAAAGTATTAGAGAAGCGTTGAGTGAACGTGTTGCACATGGAGTATTTGGATATACTAAATTACCAGAAAGTTACTATAATGAATATAAAAATTGGCATAAAGAAAAATACGATTTCGAAGTAGATAAACAATGGATAAGATTTGCTCCGGGTATAGTTCAAGCTATATTATGGGTGATTCAGGCGTATACTAGAAAAGAAGATGCGGTTATTATTATGCCACCTGTATACTATCCTTTTGCTAATTCTATTAGAAATAGTGGTAGAAAATTAGTAGAATCTCCATTACTAGAGGAAGATGGTAAATTCAAAATAGATTTTGAGACTTTTGAAAAAGAGATTCGAGAAAAAGATGTCAAGTTATATATCCATTGTTCACCTCATAATCCAGTCGGAAGAGTTTGGACATTAGAAGAGCAGAGAAGAGTATTTGAAATTTGCGAAAAATACGATGTTCTTGTATTATCTGATGAAATCCACCAAGATTTCACATATGGAAATCATAAACAAATTTCAGCATTAGCATTAGAAGGTGGTAGATATAATAATCGTTTAATAGTAGCTAATTCAGGATCAAAAACTTTTAACCTTGCCTCACTAGTACATGCGACACTTTTAATACCGGATAGTAATGTTCGTGAACAATTTGATAAATTTAGTAAAGAAAATCTAGGAGCAGAGCCAAGTTTATTAGGGCAAATAGCTCTTGAAGCTGGTTATAGAGATGGAAAAGATTGGGTAGAAGGATTAAAAGCAACAATCTTACACAATTATAATTTAATTCATGATACATTAGCTAAAAAAGTACCAGAAATTAAAGTTTATCCATTGGAAGGAACATATCTAGTATTTTTAAACCTTGAGAATGTTTTAAATGGAAAAAGCACGAAACAATTCATTCAAGATGAATGTGGACTAGCAATTGACTTTGGACATTGGTTTGGAAAAGGGTATAATAGTTATGTAAGAATTAATCTTGCTACTAGTCCAGAAAATATACAAGAAGCTGTTGAAAGAATCATAAAAAATTGTAATAGATAGTATTAATTTTAAAGAAGGATGTAGATAACATGTCTATGTTCTTCTTTTTTCTGTGGAAATAAAAAAAACTACTCAGAAGTCTGAGTAGTCTTTAAATTATTTAGCTAGGTTTGATTTATATCTAGCAGCTGCGTTTTTGTGGATTAAATTAGTTTTAGCAGCTTTATCGATTTTTTTGTAAGCAAGGTTTACTAACTCTGCAGCGTTAGCAGCACCTTCAGATTTAGCTACTTTAGCTTTTTTAATAGCTGTACGCATTTCAGATTTTTTAGCTGTGTTAGCAGCGTTTGTTTTAGCATCTTTTCTTACGCTTAATACTGATGATTTAATGTTTGGCATTCGATTCACCTCCTGGTCCTTATTTTTATTACTAAGAAATATTAATTAATATTCTTAATTACAATGAATTAAGTGTTGTTAGATACAACTACCTCATTTTAACATATTAAAATTGTAAATGCAAGGTATTTTTATACTTTTTTTTGCTATTAGTTATTTTTTAAGAATTTTTTATATTTTGGTTGACTAATGACTATAATGTATGTTAGTATATATGACGTTGATATTTAATTTTACATAGGTAAGGTTATTTGTCTTCTGACTTTATTATAATAAAAGATGTTTGAGAGATCCATCTATAAAAAAAACCTGAAGTACTGGTTTCTCAAATCAGTACTTTTTTATTTTCTCTTGAACAAGATAAGGAGATATAATGAGAAATAATACAGTTAAAGTTTTAACTATTCAAGCGTTAATCGCAGCGATTTATGTTGTATTAACATTAGCTATCGCGCCATTTTCATACGGTGCTATCCAATTTCGTATAAGTGAATCACTTTCACAATTAGTAGTGTTTAGCAAAAAATATTGGTTCCCAATTACTTTAGGAGTGGCAATCGCTAATATCTTTAGTCCACTTGGTATAGTAGATGTGTTCTTTGGAACTTTAGGAACAGGATTAGCTTTAGCAATCAGTATTTTTGTTTTTAAATTTGTAAAAAATAGAATTGCTAGACACATCATTAATATTATTTTATACCTAGTTATTTGTATGCCAATTATTGCATATGAAATTACTATTTTTAGTGGTGATAATTCAGCTAGAGTACCATTCGAGTTTGGTGCATTTACAGCTATCTACGGATCACTTCTTTTATCACAAGTAATCGTTATGGTTATCGGTATTGTTATTACTGAAGCTTTAAATAAAGCGATTGATCTTAAAAAAGTATTTGAATAATATTTATATAGAATCGTTAGGAAAATTCCTAGCGATTTTTTTATTATAAATTATTGACTCTCACGTAACGTCATAGTATATAATAAGAATATCACTAGTGAAATATTATAAATTATAGAGGGATGATTATGAGGATAAATGAAGTTGTGAAACTTACTGGAGTAAGTGCAAGAACATTACAATATTATGATGAAATTGGTTTACTAATTCCTCAAAAGTTAGATAACGGTTATAGAGATTATACCGAGGAAAATTTAGAGAAATTACAAAAAATATTATTCTATAGATTTCTTAAGTTTAAGTTAAATGATATAAAAGAATTACTTGAAGGTGATTTTGATAATTTAAAAATACTTGAACAACAACGTGAATTAATTTTAAGAGAAAAAGAAAAGTTTGAAGTGATTTTACATAATATAGAAAAAACAATTAGCAATTATAAAGGAGAAAAAACAATGACAATAGAAGAAAAATTTAATGGATTTAAAAAAGAGGATCTAAATAAGTATGAAAATCAAGCAGTAGAAAAATATGGTAAAGATACAATTGAAGAATCTAAAAAGCGTCAAAGTGGAAGAGAAGAAATAGTAACCGAGGAATTTAATGAAGTATTTCGTTCGATGGCGAAATTCAAAGATGAAAATGTAGATGTAGCAGAAAAAGAAGTACAATCTAAGGTAGAAGATTTATATAATAATATGAACGAATATGCTTTTGATTGTAGTATAGAAGTCTTCTCATATATAGGGAAAGGATATGTTCATAACCCAGAATTCAAAAAAAATATAGATAAATTTGGTGAAGGTGTAGCAGAGTATACATCTAAAGCAATAGAGAAATATTGTAGTGACAGATTAAATAAATAAGAAAGATAAAAATGTTCTAAAATAGTTTTTTAAAAGAAAATTTTAAAAAAACTATTGACAAATGAAATTATATATATTAAAATAACTAAGTCAGTTGAAAATGTACCGTAGACAGTAGGGGGAGAAATCCTTAATTAACCTACCGAGGACAAAATTCGAAAAGAAACTTATGTGCCTTTTTGTATGTTCTCGCATGCAAGAAGGTTTTTTTAATGGTACTGAAATTGATAAATCTACTTAGGAGGAAGTTCAATGTCAAAAGCTATTGAGAGAAAACAAGAGTTAGTAAATCAAATCGCAGAAGAAATTAAATCAAGTTCTTCAGTTGTTATCGCTGACTACCGTGGATTAAACGTTGCGGAAGTAACAGAATTACGTAACAACATGCGTAACGAAGGTTTAACTTTAAAAGTTTATAAAAACTCATTAGTTCGTCGTGCGATGGAGCAAGCAGGAATTGAAGGATTAGACGAAGTTCTAACTGGACCAAATGCTTTTGCTTTCTCAACAGACGATGCTGTAGCTCCTGCTAGAGTTTTAAACGATTTCGCTAAAGAACACGAAAACTTAGAACTAAAAGCTGGTGTTATAGAAGGAAAAGTTGCAGATCAATCTGAAATTAAAGCTATCGCTACATTACCAAGTCGCGAAGGATTACTTTCAATGTTACTATCTGTATTAACAGCGCCAATGCGCAATACTGCTTTAGCTGTTAAAGCTGTTGCAGACCAAAAAGCTGAACAAGAAGCTTAATAAACAACAATATTAAAAATATATAATTTAAAAATCGGAGGAAATTTATAATGACTAAAGAGCAAATTTTAGACGCTATCAAAGAAATGTCAGTTTTAGAATTAAACGACTTAGTAAAAGCAATTGAAGAAGAATTCGGAGTAACTGCTGCTGCACCTGTAGCTGTAGTTGGTGGAGCTGCTGCTGGAGCTGCTGAAGAAAAAACTGAATTTGACGTAGTTTTAGCTAGCGCTGGAGACTCAAAAATTAAAGTAATCAAAGTTGTTCGTGAAATCACTGGAGACGGACTAAAAGAAGCTAAAGAAAAAGTTGATGGTGCGCCAGCAACACTTAAAGAAGGAGTTTCTAAAGAAGAAGCTGAAGAAATCAAAGCTAAATTAGAAGAAGTTGGAGCAACTGTAGAAGTTAAATAATTTCTAATCTAAGTAGATAAAAAGATAGATGTAAATAAACAATAATATTCTATTTGAGAATATTTGATACGATGATAATAACAAAAATAGTATATCTCAAGTGTCTAACTGTGGGATATACTATTTTCTTTCATTTTAAGAGGTGTCTTTATTATGGAACATTATTATACAAATAATCCGACGACAGAAAGTCGTGAAAAAATTATCAACTCAACAATAGCAAATGAGAATTTGAAGTTCTATACAGATAACGGGGTATTTTCAAAAGAAAATGTTGACTTTGGAACTAAAACGATGTTAGAAAGTTTTAATACTGAAAAGGAAGATGCTAAAGTTGCTGATATTGGATGTGGCTATGGAGTTATATCTATATTTTTAGCAAAAAAATATCCGACGTTTAAGTTTACTATGGTAGATGTAAATAATAGGGTTTTAGAACTATCAAAAAAAAATATTGAACTTAATAACATAAATAATGAAGTAGAAGTACTAGAAAGTAGTTCCTTTGATAATATCGAAGGAAACTTTGATATAGTATTAACAAACCCACCGATAAGAGCTGGGAAAAAAATCGTACATAAAATAATGACAGATAGTTATGAACATCTAAATGCTCAGGGGGAGCTTTGGGTGGTTATACAAAAAAAACAAGGAATGGCTAGTTGTAAAAAATTATTAGAAGAGACTTTTTCTAGAGTAGAAATAGTTACTAAAAATAAAGGCTACTATATACTGAAAGCCGTAAAATAATTGACAACTTGCTATGACTATGATAAAATGATATATTGCAAGTAATTCTATTTTCTTTTGGATAGAATTGCCTAAATTATATAAGTAAGTAAGAGAAAATGTATATATTTTCTTTTTAGTTTTTAAGAGAAAAGCTGAGAGGTGACACAGTTGCAAAAAGTTAAATTTGGTAAGCACAGACAAAGACGTAGCTATGCTAGAATATCAGAGGTAATTGATTTACCGGACTTAATTGAAATTCAAACCTTATCTTATGATAAATTTTTAGAAACTGGTCTAAAAGATGTTTTTAAAGATGTATCACCAATTGAAGGTAACAATGATAAATTGAGTTTAGAATTTATCGACTATAAATTAGGAACACCTAAGTATGATGTAGATGAATCTAAAGAACGTGATGCTACATATTCAGCACCTTTAAGAGTGCGCGTACGTTTAATCAATAAAGAACGTGACGAAATTAAAGAACAAGAAGTATTTATGGGTGAATTACCGTTGATGACTGAAACTGGGACGTTTATTATCAATGGTGCAGAGCGTGTAATTGTATCTCAATTAGTACGTTCGCCTTCTGTATATTTTACAGAAGATGACAAACTTAAAGTTAAAAATATTCCAAATGCCTATAAAACAACTGTTATTCCTAACAGAGGAGCTTGGTTGGAATTTGAAAAAGATATTAAAGGATTAGTTTATGCTCGTATTGATAGAACTAGAAAAATTCCTTTAACAACGCTTATCAGAGCGTTAGGTTTTGAATCTGATGAATCAATTATTAAATTATTCGGTGAAGATGCAGAACTATTAAACACATTAGAAAAAGATGAAAACTTAGACACAGGAACTGCGTTAAAAGTAATTTATGATAAATTACGTCCTGGTGAGCCGGCTAACGTAGAGACTGCTAAAGCTACTTTACATGGTAGATTCTTCGATCCAAGAAGATATGATTTAGCTAAAGTAGGACGATACAAATTAAACAACAAACTTCACGTTGGAGAACGTCTAGAAAATCAAATTCTAGTTGAGCCAATCGTTGACACAGAAACAGGAGAAATCTTAGTAGAAAAAGGTACTAAGTTAACACGTGAAATCATTGATGGAATTTATGAAGAATTAGGTACTACAGCTAACGTAGTTGAATTCGATATGAATGAAAGTCTTGATGGAAGTGATAGCTTAAAATTACAATTATTCAAAGTTGTAAACCAAGTAAAAGTAGGTAATGACTTCGATATTGATGAATTAACTGATGATCAAGTATTACATGTAATTGGTAATGGAGCACCTAATAAAGATGTTCTTACATTAACAATTGCTGATATCGTAGCAAGTATTAACTACTACCTATTATTAATTAGAAACCGTAGAAATAACGATGGATTTGAATTTGAATTAATCGGTCGTGTAGATGATATTGACCACCTTGGTAACCGTCGTCTACGTTGTATTGGTGAATTATTACAAAACCAAATTCGTGTAGGTATTTCTCGTATGGAGCGTGTTGTGCGTGAACGTATGAGTATTCAAGATACTAATGAAATCACTCCACAACAACTTATTAACGTAAGACCAGTTACAGCAATTATTAAAGAGTTCTTCGGAAGTTCTCAACTTTCACAATTCATGGACCAAGTAAACCCACTAAGTGAGCTTACTCACAAACGTCGTTTATCTGCACTTGGACCTGGTGGTTTAACAAGGGAACGTGCAGGAATGGAAGTTCGTGACGTTCACTATTCACACTATGGTCGTATGTGTCCGATTGAAACACCAGAGGGACCAAACATAGGTCTTATCAACTCACTTTCATCATTTGCACGAATAAATGAGTTTGGATTCATTATGACTCCATATAGAAAAGTTGAATTTGATGCAGAAGGGCGTCCATACGTAACTGAAAATGTACAATACTTAACTGCTGATCAAGAAGATAAATACGTAGTAGCACAATCAACTGCGAATGTTGATGAAAAAGGTTACTTCGTTGATGAAGAAGTAGTATGTCGTTTTAGAGGGGATAACACAGTTAAACCTCGTGAAATGATGAACTTCATGGACGTATCGCCTAAACAGGTAGTATCTGCAGCCACTGCATGTATTCCGTTCTTAGAGAATGACGACTCTAACCGTGCACTTATGGGAGCGAACATGCAACGTCAAGCAGTACCTCTAATGATTACGGAAGCACCATTTGTTGGTACAGGTATGGAGCACCTTGCAGCACGTGACTCAGGAGCGGCTGTTATTGCTAAATATCCTGGTATCGTAGAATACGTAGATGGAGCGAAAATTAAAGTACGTCGCATTGAAACACTTGAAGGTAAAGAGATTAAAGGTGACTTAGATACATACGTAATTCACAAATTCGTACGTTCTAACCACTCTACAGCTTATAACCAAAAACCAATTGTTAAAGTTGGAGATAGAGTAGAACCTAAAGATATCCTTGCGGATGGTCCATCAATGGATAAAGGAGAATTAGCTTTAGGTAAAAACCTTGTAGTAGCATTCGTTAACTGGGATGGTTATAACTATGAGGATGCTGTTATCATGAGTGAGCGTCTTGTAAAAGATGACGTTTATACTTCTATCCACGTAGAAGAATACGAAACTGATGCTCGTGATACTAAATTAGGACCTGAAGAAATTACTCGTGAAATTCCTAACGTAGGTGAAAATGCACTTAGAAACTTAGATGCACGAGGAATTATCAGAATCGGTGCTGAAGTTAAAGATGGAGATATCTTAGTAGGTAAAGTTACACCGAAAGGATTAACTGAACAAACTCCAGAAGAAAAATTATTATATGCTATCTTTGGAGCTAAATCTAAAGAAGTACGTGATACTTCATTACGTGTACCTCACGGGGCAGATGGAGTAGTTGCTGATGTTAAAATCTTTAAACGTGAAGATGGTGCAGAATTACCTAACGGTGTAAATGAACTTGTACGTGTATTCATTGTACAAAAACGTAAAATCCGTGTAGGGGATAAAATGGCCGGTCGTCACGGTAACAAAGGGGTTATCTCAAATATCTTACCAGAAGAAGATATGCCTTACCTACCAGATGGTACACCAGTTGACGTAATGTTAAACCCACTTGGGGTTCCATCTCGTATGAACATTGGACAAGTATTAGAGCTACACTTAGGTATGGCTGCTAAACAATTAGGAATCCACGTTGCTACACCAGTATTCGATGGAGCTACTGATGAAGATGTTTGGTCAACGGTTGCTGAGGCTGGAATGGCTAAAGACGCTAAGACTGTTCTTTATGATGGACGTACAGGTGAACCATTCGACAGCCGTGTATCTGTAGGGGTAATGTACATGATTAAACTTGCCCACATGGTTGATGATAAACTTCATGCACGTTCAATTGGACCATACTCATTAGTAACTCAACAACCACTTGGAGGTAAAGCTCAATTTGGTGGACAAAGATTTGGTGAGATGGAGGTATGGGCACTTGAAGCTTATGGTGCTGCATATACTCTTCAAGAAATCTTAACATACAAATCAGATGATACTAACGGTCGTGTTAAAACTTATGAAGCAATCGTTAAAGGTGAAAACATTCCACGTCCAGGTGTTCCTGAATCATTCCGAGTGCTTATGAAAGAACTTCAAGCCTTAGGTATGGACTTTAGAGTAATGGATAATGAAGATAACGAAGTAGATATGGGTGATATCGATTTAGGAGATACAATTGACTTCCACGAATCACATAACCATGATCACAACGAAGAAAAATCAGAAGAAGCTAAAGAAACAAAAGAAGCTTCTGAAGAAAGTGCTGAAGAAGGATATCAAAGTTTAGCAAACTTACTTCTATCTGATACTGATGAATACGAAGATGTAGAAGAAGATGCTGAAGAAGAAACTTCAGGATATCAAGCTTTGGCAAGTCTTTTAATGTCAGATACTGATGAGTATGAAGATGTAGAAGACGATACAGATGAAGAATAATAAAAATTTGACAATCAATCACAAAGAACTATTCAAGGCATTTATACAAAAAAATAAAGGAGGTATGCTCCTTGATAGACGTAAATAATTTTGCATATATGAAAATTAGTTTAGCTTCTCCTGAAAAAATCAGAAGTTGGTCTTATGGAGAGGTTAAAAAACCTGAAACTATTAACTATAGAACTTTAAAACCAGAAAATGATGGACTATTCTGTGAAAGAATCTTTGGTCCAACTAAAGACTGGGAATGTGCTTGTGGAAAGTACAAACGAGTAAGATATAAAAATATAAAATGTGATAAATGTGGAGTTGACGTAACTTTAGCCAAAGTTCGTCGTGAAAGAATGGGGCACTTAGAATTAGCTGCCCCAGTCAGCCACATTTGGTATTTCAAAGGTATTCCAAGTAGAATGGGTCTTCTACTTGACCTTAGTCCAAGACAATTAGAAGAAGTAATTTACTTTGCTTCTTACATTGTTATCGATCCAGGTGAAACTGACTTCATGAAAAAACAAATCGTTTCTGAACGTGAAGTACGTGAAGCACGTAGTACATTTGGAGCAAACTCTTTCGTAGCTAAAATGGGAGCTGAAGCTATTCGTGACCTTTTAGCTGAGTTAGATATTGAAAAAGAACTTAAAGACCTTAAAAATGAACTTAAAGAATTAAGTGAAAGTAATTATAAATCGGGTCAAAAAGTTGTAAAAATTATTAAACGTGTTGAAGTATTCGAAGCGTTTAAACACTCTGGAAATAAACCAGAATGGATGATTATGACTGTGTTACCAGTTATTCCACCAGAATTAAGACCAATGGTTCAATTAGATGGTGGACGTTTTGCAACAAGTGACTTAAACGATTTATACAGACGTGTAATTAACCGTAACAACCGTCTGAAAAAACTTATCGAACTTAAAGCACCAGGGCTAATCGTACAAAATGAAAAACGTATGTTACAAGAAGCAGTTGATGCATTAATCGATAACGGACGTCGTGGTCGTCCAGTAACAGGTCCTGGTAATAGAACATTAAAATCATTATCTAATATGTTAAAAGGTAAACACGGTCGTTTCCGTCAAAACTTATTAGGTAAACGTGTTGACTATTCTGGACGTTCAGTAATCGTAGTTGGTCCAAACTTAAAAATGTACCAATGTGGATTACCTAAAGAAATGGCTCTTGAATTATTCAAACCATTTGTTATGCGTGAATTAGTTAAACGTGAATTAGCTAATAACATTAAAAATGCTAAAAATCAAATCGAAAGAATGGAAGATCATGTTTGGGATATCTTAGAAGATATTATTCGTGAGCACCCAGTATTACTTAACCGTGCCCCGACTCTTCACAGACTTGGTATCCAAGCATTCGAACCAATCTTAGTTGAAGGACGTGCTATTCGTCTTCACCCTCTTGTAACAACAGCGTTTAACGCCGACTTTGATGGTGACCAAATGGCCGTACACGTTCCTTTATCAAAAGAAGCTCAAGCAGAAGCACGTATGCTAATGTTAGCTGCTCAAAACATCCTTAACCCTAAAGATGGTAAACCAGTAGTTACACCATCTCAGGATATGGTATTAGGTAACTACTACCTAACACTAGAAAGACCTGGAGCAGTAGGGGAAGGTATGATTTTCAAAGATGCTGATGAAGCAAGAATTGCATACCAAAATGGATATATTCACCTTCACACTCGTGTAGGTATCGCAGCTAAATCTTTTGAAAACCCAACGTTTACAGAAGAACAAAACAAAAAATTACTTGTTACTACAATTGGTAAAGTAATTTTCAACGATATATTACCAGAAGGATTCCCATTCTTAAATGAACCTACTAAGGAAAACTTAGAAACAGCGACTCCTGATAAATATTTCGTAGCACCATCTGACTTAACAGAAGGTGGATTAAAAGCTTATATAGCTGAAAAAGAACCAGCAACACCATTTAAAAAAGGATTCTTATCAAAAATCATTTCTGAAATCTTCAATAGATTCCACATTACTGAAACTTCAATGATGTTAGACAGAATGAAAGACTTAGGATTCAAATATTCTTCAAGAGCTGGTATTACAGTAGGGGTAAGTGACGTATTCGTCCTTCCTAACAAATATGAAATCTTAGCAGACTCACAAGCTAATGTTGATAAAATCACAACATTATATAGACGTGGTCTATTAACAGAAGAAGAAAGATATCAAAATGTTATTGCTCAATGGGCTAAAGCAAAAGATATTATCCAAGATCAACTTATGGACTCTCTTCCAGCTACTAACCCAATTTATATGATGAGTGACTCTGGAGCCCGTGGTAACGCGTCAAACTTTACACAGTTAGCCGGTATGCGTGGTCTGATGGCTTCTCCATCAGGACGTATCATGGAAATGCCTGTACGTTCATCATTTAAAGAAGGATTAACAGTATTAGAGTTCTTCATCTCTTCTCACGGTGCGCGTAAAGGTCTTGCCGATACAGCCCTTAAAACAGCCGATTCAGGTTACCTAACTCGTCGTCTTGTAGACGTTGCACAAGATGTTATCGTTCGTGAAAACGACTGTGGTACATCTCGTGGATTAAGAGTTGCAGCACTTAAAAATGGAACAGATGAAATCGAAAGCTTACAAGAACGTCTTGAAGGTAGATACAGTAAAGAAACTGTTGTTCACCCAGAGACTGGAAAAGTTATCGTTGAAGATGGTCAATTAATTACATTAGATACAGCTAAAGAAATTGAAGCAGCTGGAATCGAAAGTGTTGTTATTAGATCAGCATTTACATGTAACTCACGTCACGGTGTTTGTGAGAAATGTTACGGTAAAAACTTAGCAACAGGTGAAAAAGTAGAAGTTGGAGAAGCAGTTGGTACAATTGCCGCTCAATCTATCGGAGAACCTGGTACACAGCTTACAATGCGTACGTTCCACACAGGTGGGGTTGCCGGTGCCGATATCACACAAGGTTTACCTCGTATTCAAGAGTTATTTGAAGCACGTAATCCTAAAGGTAAAGCATTAATCTCAGAAGTTGATGGAACAGTTACAAAAGTAGAAATCGATAATAACCACGTACGTAGAATTTACGTATTAAGTGAAATCGGTGAAGAAAGAGAATACCAAGACTATGGTGCAAGCCGTATGTTAGTTAAAGAAGATGACAAAGTTAAACGTGGTCAAGCTTTAACAGAAGGTTCTATTGAACCAAAAGAATTGCTATCAATTGCAGGTCTAGAAGCAGTACAAAGTTACCTATTAACTGAAGTACAAAAAGTTTATCGTATGCAAGGGGTAGAAATCAGTGATAAACACGTTGAGGTTATGGTACGTCAAATGTTAAGAAAAGTACGTGTAATCAACGCTGGAGATACTGATTTACTTCCAGGTTCATTAGTAGATATTCACAAATTTACAGATGAAAACAAAAAAATTCTTGAAGCAAGAGGTAACATGGCTACAGCTAAACCTGTAATCCTAGGTATCACTAAAGCTTCATTAGAAACAGAAAGTTTCTTATCTGCAGCCTCATTCCAAGAAACAACTCGTGTTCTTACAGACGCAGCTGTTAAAGGAAAAGTTGATAAACTTATGGGACTTAAAGAGAACGTTATTATTGGTAAGCTAATTCCAGCCGGAACAGGAATGCCAAGATATAATGATGTTGATATTAAAGCAGAAAAAGTATTAGAAACTGAAGTTAATAATGAATTAAGTAGACCAATTGAAGAAGAATTACACGAAGAATTAGGTTCTATTTAATAAGAAATAGATAAAAGTTGATAGGAATATAAAAAAAATATTATATTCCTATTGACAAATCTAGAAAAAATATGTAAAATAAATAATGTTGAATACAAAAGTAGAAGCACCCGTTTCTCACCTGCCAATTTTGATTGTACAGGTTAATGTAGATGAAATGTAGAATTTTATGCTGGGTGTTTTACACTCAGTTTTTTTTAATGCTTTTAGTATTTAATGAATTTATAAATAGGAGGTGCTGATCATTAGTAAAGATACTGCACAAGTAAATGAAGGTATTAAAGCGAAAGAGTTTCTTTTAATTAGCCAAAATGGAGAACAATTAGGAGTTAAAACTAAGGTAGAAGCGATGCAAATTGCAGAGCGTATGAACCTAGATGTTGTTCTAGTAGCTCCAAATGCTAAAACACCAGTTGCTAAAATTATGAACTACGGTAAGTTCAAATTTGAACAACAGAAGAAAGAAAAAGAAGCACGTAAGAAACAAAAAATCGTAACAACAAAAGAGATAAGATTATCTCCAACAATTGAAAAGCACGATTTTGAAACTAAGTTGAAAAATGCACGAAAATTCTTAGCAAAAGAAGACAAAGTTAAAGTTTCTATTCGTTTTAAAGGGAGAGCAATCACCCACAAAGAAATTGGACAGAAAGTTTTAGAAAACTTTTCTAACGAGGCTAGCGATATAGCTACTGTCGAACAAAAACCTAAAATGGAAGGTCGCAGTATGTTCTTAGTTCTAGCACCAAAAAAAGAGAAATAAAGGTTTAATATAGGAGGAATTTGATAATGCCAAAAATGAAATCTCACCGTGGTTTAGCAAAACGTGTGAAAAAAACAGCTAGCGGTAAATTAAAACGTAGCCGTGCTTATACTTCTCACTGGTTTTCAAGAAAAACTACTAAACAAAAACGTCACTTACGTAAAGCTTCATTAGTATCTCGTGGTGATTACAAACGTATTAGAACTTTATTAGTTAAATAATATTAAAGAAGATTAATTATAGCGTAAATACTTATTTAAGTTATACATAAGGAGGAATTAGATATGCCACGTGTTAAAGGTGGAACTGTGACTCGTCGTCGCCGTAAAAAAGTTTTAAAACTAGCTAAAGGATATTTTGGTTCAAAACATACATTATTCAAAGTTGCTAAGCAACAAGTAATGAAATCAGGAATGTATGCTTTCAGAGACCGTCGTCAAACAAAACGTAACTTCAGAAGATTATGGATCGTTCGTATTAATGCAGCTGCAAGATTAAACGGATTATCTTACAGCCGTCTAATGAATGGACTTAAAGTTGCTGGAATCGATATTAACAGAAAAATGTTATCAGAAATCGCTATCCACGACGCAGCTGGATTCACAAGCATTTGTGAACAAGCTAAAGCAGCTTTAGCTAAATAATAAAAGTTGATAAAAAGGTTACTTGCATAATTTTGTAAGTAACCTTTTTTTTAATATATTCAAGATATAAAATTTTACTCAAGATAGGAATTCAATTCTTATCTTGAGTTTTTATCAAACTTATTAGTTAATAGACTATTTTTCTTGGATTCTTTAATCTATGAAGCTTCTCTTTAGCTATTTCATTATATATTTCTTCATTTCTTTTTTCATATAACAGTGTAGCCCATGTATACCAAAGTAAATCACAAAAATTCAAGAAGACTTTTAATTTATCATAATTACATTCTTCATCAGTAAAATATGCTTTTAAGAAGGTTATTGTTTCCTCATAGTTTAAGTCATTTTCTGAGATGAAGCTCGCAATATCAAAGTAGTAATCATTATATCCAGCATATTCAAAATCTATTAAATATAATGCATCTTTAGTGAAGAGGAAATTACCTTCAACTAAATCATTATGGCATAGTCTATCAGCCTTGTATAGTTTTTTAAATTCATCTATTATATACATATAATCATCTAATCCATAGGGCAATTCATCGATTTGATTATAGTAACTATTAAATTGATCAATAGGATTAAAAGTATTTTCTGCTTGAAATTTTTTTGAATGAAACTCTTTTAAAAGTTTTCCTATTCTTACAATATTTGACAAACTTCTTTGTGAAATGAATGTTTTAGGATTTGGCTGAAACACAGTAATTAAATTATCATTATTAATATAAACTGGTTTTAGAAAGTACGGTTCATTTGATAGTAGTTTAAGAGCTTCTTTTTCATTATCTTTATTAACTATTTTTGTTGAATCTTTAGAAGTTCTGTAGAAGTATTTATTTTTATCAGTAGTAACTATAAAATTATTATTAGTAACTCCATAGCTTGTTTCTTCGATAGAATACACTTTTTCATTTAGTATTTTTTCTAATTTCTCAATGCTGTACATAAAATACCCTCCTTTATTTCAGAAATTTAATATACTTTTCACCTTTATTATACAATATAGGTAATAAATATAAAAGAAAAACGATTTCAATATATTCATTTTAAAAAATAAATTTCTGTATTAAAATACTATTTTTTTTATAATGACATTAAAAAAATTGTATTTTAAATTTATTAATTATCATGGTGTTTTTTATGTGAACTACAATCGTTTGTAATCTTTTAAAATAGTTGATATATATAGTTATTTTTGAATTACATAATAATAAAATAATAGGAGTAATGTTGAAAAAAACATAGAAATTTGGTATAATTAAAATATATAAAATATATTTATATACATATAGTTTCATTTTTAAATACTTAGGAGGTGTAAAATGAAAGAAGTTTTTATTAATAGTGAATATATCACGTTAGCACAATTTTTAAAGTTAGAAGGTTTCATAGGTTCTGGAGGAGAGGCTAAGTACTTTTTACAAGATGTAGAAGTTGAGTTGAACGGAGAATTAGAAAATAGACGAGGGAAAAAATTATATTCAAACGATATTATTAAATTAGAAGGAAATGAATTCATAATTATTAATGAGAATTAAGAGTTTAAAATTACTGTACTTTCGAAATTATTTATCAATGAATATAGATGTACATCCCTCGCTTAATGTTTTAGTAGGAAACAATGCGAATGGAAAAACTAATATTATAGAATCTATTTTTTGCTTAGCGCTTGGACGCAGTTATCGAACAAAAAGCGATAGTGAATGCATAATGTTTGGTGAAACTGCCACTGCAATGTCATGTGTAGTTAATAAAAATAATAAGAATCTCGATATTATGTTAGGTATAAGTAATAAAGGTAAAAGTGCTAAAATTGCAGGAGTAAAAAAAAATAAACTAACTGATTTTGTAGGAGAGCTTAACGTTGTATTATTTTCACCAGAAGATTTACAATTAGTAAAAGGATCCCCTTCACTTAGAAGAGAGTTTATAAATAGAGAATTTTATCAGTTCTCACGTATTTATCATAAGTATTATCTAATGTATCAACATTTATTAAAACAGAGAAATTCTTATTTAAAAGATATGAGAAAAAATCCAAAGGATGAGATATCTCTTGCATATTTAGAGACCCTTACTTTTCAATTAGCTAAAGTCGCTATATATATAACAAAAGAAAGAGTATCGTTTGTTCAAGATATTTCAAAATTGACCTATAAAAATATGATGAATATATCTAATGGCCAAGAATCATTAACGATTAAATATAAAAGTTCAGTTCTAGAATCCCTTAATATAGCTGATGTAACGGAGGAAGGATTTACTGAAGAGAATTTAACTAAAGTTATGATGAAAAAATCCTTTGATGATATAATGCGTGGAAGTACTAAAATAGGACCGCATCAAGATGACCTTGGATTTTATATAAATGATCTTGATGCAAAAATGTATGCATCACAAGGACAACAACGAAGCATTGTATTATCACTTAAATTAGCTGAGATAAATTATCTTAAATCAAAAACGGGTACATATCCAGTCTTACTTTTAGATGATGTTCTTAGTGAACTTGATAAGAATAGACAACTAAAATTATTAGATGCAATTAATGAAAATGTACAAACATTCATTACAACACCTTCGATATCAGATATTAAAGAAGATTTATTAAAAAAAGCTAAAGTTTTCAAAATAGAAAATGGAAATATTAGTGAATTAATCTAGAAAATTTATTTTATAAATTTACTAAAATGAAAGGAAAAATCATGGTAGAAAAAAAACAAATACAAGAATATAATGCCGATCAGATTCAGGTTCTTGAAGGACTTGAAGCCGTTAGGGTAAGACCAGGTATGTATATCGGTTCTACATCTAGTAAAGGTCTACACCACCTTGTTTGGGAAATTGTAGATAACTCTATAGATGAAGCCTTAGCCGGATATTGTGACACAATAACAGTTGCAATTGAAAAAGGAAATTGGATAAGAGTAGAAGATAATGGACGTGGTATTCCAGTAGATATTCAAGAACAAACTGGAAAACCAGCACTTGAAGTAATTCTTACAGTACTTCATGCCGGAGGTAAATTCGGTGGAGGCGGATATAAAGTATCGGGTGGTCTTCACGGGGTAGGTGCCAGCGTAGTAAATGCTTTATCTACGAATCTAGAAGCTTCAGTTTATCGTGATGGGAAAATCTATACAATGAAGTTTGAACGAGGAGATGTAGTTCAAGGAATTACAGTGGTAGGAAATACTGATAGAACTGGAACGACTATTCGTTTTAAGGCAGATCCAGAAATTTTCCAAGAAACAACAGTATATGAATACGATATTTTAAGAACACGTATTAGAGAACTTGCTTTCTTAAATAAAGGTATAACAATTATACTTAAAGATGAAAGAGAAGGACAAGAAAAAGAAGAGACTTTCTATTATGAAGGTGGATTATTAGAATACGTAGAAATGTTAAATGAAAATAAAGATGCTTTACACGAAGCTATTTATGTGCATGGTGAGATGGATGGGAAAGAAGTTGAAATCTCAATGCAATATAACACAGGATACTCTAATAATGTATTAAGTTATGCTAATAACATTAATACACATGAGGGTGGAACTCACGAAAGTGGATTTAAAACAGCTCTTACGAGAATTATTAATTCTTACGGAAAGAAAAATAAACTTATAAAAGACAAAGAGTCACTAACTGGTGATGATGTTCGTGAAGGACTTGTTGCGATTATCTCAATTAAACACCCAAATCCACAATTTGAAGGGCAAACAAAAACTAAATTAGGAAACTCAGAGATGAGTACAATTACTAATAAGTTATTCTCTGAAGAACTAGATAGATTCTTATTAGAAAATCCAAAAATAGCAAAAATAATAGTTGAAAAAGGACTTCAAGCATCACGTGCAAGAATTGCAGCTAAGAAAGCTCGTGAATCTACACGTCGTAAAAATGCATTAGAATTTACAAACCTTCCAGGGAAACTAGCTGACTGTTCAAGTAAGGATGCAGCTGAATGTGAACTGTTCCTAGTCGAAGGGGATTCTGCGGGAGGAAGTGCAAAACTTGGACGTAATAGTAAATTCCAAGCTATTTTACCATTAAAAGGTAAAATTCTGAACGTAGAAAAAGTAAGAATTGATAAAGTATTATCTAATGACGAAGTACGTTCATTAATTACAGCTATTGGTATGGGAATAGGGGAAACATTAAATATTGATAAACTTCGTTATCATAAAATTGTTATCATGACCGATGCCGATGTCGATGGAAGTCACATTAGAACATTATTATTAACATTCTTCTTCAGATATATGAGAGAACTTATCGACGCAGGATATGTATATATCGCTAGACCACCTCTATACGGTCTAAAAGTAGGTAAAAAAGAATTCTACTGCCATACAGAAGAAGAACTTAAACAAAATATTGAAGAACATGCTGGAGATAAAAAGTACACTGTTCAACGATACAAAGGTCTTGGAGAGATGAATGCGGAGGAATTATGGGATACTACAATGGATCCAGAACATCGTTTAATGTATCAAGTAAGTATTGATGATGCTCAAAGAGCGGATGCAGCATTTGATACATTGATGGGTGAAAAAGTAGAACCAAGACGTAAATTCATCGAAGATAATGCTCTAAATGTTATAAACTTAGACATTTAGAAAGAAAGGATAGAACATGGAAGATAATAAAAATAATATTACCTTAAGAAACATAACGACTGAAATTGAAAATTCATTCTTAGATTATTCAATGAGTGTTATTGTATCACGTGCCTTACCAGATGTACGTGACGGGTTAAAACCAGTTCATAGAAGAATACTTTATGCTTTTAATGACTTAGGGTTAACATATGATAAACCTTACAAAAAAAGTGCCTTCGTTGTAGGGGAAGTAATGGCGAAGTATCACCCACATGGTGACTCTGCAACATACGGTACAATTGTACGTTTAGCGCAAGATTTCAACAGTAGATATCCTTTAGTAGATGGACAAGGAAACTTTGGTTCTATTGATGGAGATGGAGCTGCTGCGATGCGTTATACGGAAGCAAGAATGAGCAAAATTGCTTCTGAGTTACTTCGTGATATTAACAAAGATACAGTTGATATGCAAGATAACTATGATGGTACTAAACAAGAACCAAAAGTATTACCAGCAAGAATACCTAACTTACTAGTCAACGGAAGTAGTGGTATTGCAGTTGGTATGGCGACTAATATTCCGCCACACAACTTAGGGGAAGTTATCGATGGAGTAATCGCATTAGCAGATAACTCTGAAATAACTATTGCTGAACTTATGTCTAAGATAAAAGGACCAGATTTCCCGACAGGATCATTTTTACTAGGTCGTAGTGGAATAGTTAAAGCTTACACAACAGGACGTGGTTCTGTAATAATGCGTGGTAAAACTGAAATTGAACAAATGAAAAATGGTAAAGAAAGAATTATTATTACAGAAATTCCTTACCAAGTAAACAAAGCTAAATTAGTAGAAAAAATTGCTGAATTAGCTCGTGATAAAAAAATTGAAGGAGTTACTGACCTTCGTGATGAAAGTAACTTAAAAGGTATTAGAATTGTAATTGAATTACGTCGTGATGTTAACAGTAACGTAATTTTAAACAATTTATACAAATTAACACCATTACAAAGCTCATTTGGAGTTAACATGATTGCTCTTGTAAATGGAGTACCTAAGTTATTAAATCTTAAAGAAGTACTTTATTACTACCTTGAGCACCAAAAAGAAGTAGTAGTTAGAAGAACTAAATTCGATCTTAAAAAAGCGCAAGCTCGTGCCCACATATTAGAGGGATTACGAATTGCCTTAGATAATATTGATAGAATTATTAGCTTAATTCGTGGATCTCAAACTGCTGAGGAAGCAAAAGCTGGATTAATAGATCAATTCGGTTTAACTGAGATTCAAGCACAAGCTATCCTAGACATGCGTCTTCAAAGACTTACAGGTTTAGAACGCGATAAGATTGAGGAAGAATACAGTAAACTTATGGAACTTATCGCTGACTTAGAAGATATTCTAGCTAAACCGGAACGTGTAATTCAAATAGTTAAAGACGAGTTATTAGAAGTTAAAGAAAAATTCGGAGACAAACGTCGTAGTGTAATAATTGAAGGACAAGTAGATCAAATCGAAAATGAAGATTTAATCGAAAAAGAACAAATTATTATTACTTTATCTCATAACCAATACATTAAACGTCTTGCTGCAAGTACTTATAAGTCTCAAGGTCGTGGTGGACGTGGAGTAAATGGTATGACTACAAATGATGAGGACAATGTAGCTTATATGCTAAGTTGTTCAACTCACGATCATATTCTATTCTTTACAGATAAAGGTAAGGTTTATACTCTTAAAGGTTATGAAATTAACCAAATGAGTAGACAATCTAAAGGAATACCTATCATTAACTTATTAGAAATTGAAAAAGAAGAGAAAGTAAATTCTATTATTGCAATTTCTGATCTTCAAGAAGAGGGAACAAGCTTAATCTTCTCAACTAAATATGGTATCATTAAGAAATCTAAATTAGGAGATTACGCAAGTATTCTTAAGAAAGGTAAGATTGCTCTTAAACTTGATGAAGATGACTCACTAATTGATGTTCAAAGAATTACTGATGATCAAGATATTATGATTGTTACAGCAAATGGACAAGCGATTAGAATTAATGCTGAAAAAGTTCGTACAATGGGACGTGTAAGTCGTGGTGTTAAAGGTATTACACTGTCTCCAGATGACTATGTAGTAGGAATGGAAGTTGTTGATGAATCTAAGAAAATTTTAACAGTAACAGAAAATGGTATTGGTAAAATTTCTAAATCTACGGAATTCAATGTGATTAACCGTGGAGGAAAAGGTGTTAAAGTTGCTAAAGTTACTAAGAAAACAGGTAAGATTGTAGCGGTTAAATCAATCGCAGGAAATGAAGATTTAATGATTATGACTGACCAAGGAATTATTATTAGAATAGATGTTTCAACAATTAGCACACTTGGAAGAACAGCGACAGGTGTTAAAGTAATTAATCTTGTTGATGACCAAAAAGTAGCAACTGTTACATTAGCAGCGAAAGAAGAAATTTACGAAGAAGAATAATAAAATATAAATCGAGGAAATTATTGAGACTAAGATTGATAAAATTTTACTTTCAAATTCCTCGATTTTTTATGTATAGAAATTAACAACTACTGATTTAATCTTTTAGTTGTTAGAATGATAAATCATGTGAATATTAGAATATTATTAGAATTTTTAGAGATAATATAAAACATTATTTGATAAAACAAAATAAGAACAATAAAATTAAAAAAACAAAAAAAGTTAGTAAAATACATGAGAAAATGAAAAAAATGGTCAAAATTCATTGTGTTATTTCTAAAAAAGTTTTATAATGGAGTATGTAGTTAAAACTGATAAAATAAACTTTATTAGTAAAAATCTTATCAAGGAGTAACTAGATGCAAAAAACAAGACTAGAAAGCAATGTAAATGAAAATATTATCCAAGAGGAGATTAAGATTCTTACTGAAATGTTATTGAAAGCAACTCAAAAATTAATTTCAGAAGAAACTTTTCAAAAGATAGTAGAATTGAAATCATTAGCAGATCAGAAAAATTATGAAAAATTAAATCTTATTATTAAAGATTTAACACAAGAGGAAATGGAAATTGTTGCAAATTTCTTTTCAGTGTTACCTCTTTTAATAAATATTGCCGAAGATGTTGACTTAGCTTACGAGGTAAACTATAAAAATAATTCAGGTGAGTCTTATATAGGTAAGTTATCTGATTCAATTAAAAATATTAAAGATGAAAATATTTTAGACAACATTAATGTTGTACCTGTGTTAACAGCGCACCCTACACAGGTTCAACGTAAGACGATTCTTGATTTAACTGAGAAATTACACTCATTATTGAGAAAACATAGAGATGTAAAAAATGGCCTAATCAACGAAAGAAAATGGAAAAATTCAATTCAAAAACATATTGAAATATTAATTCAAAGTGATATTATTCGTGAGAAAAAACTAAAAGTAGCAAATGAGATTACTAATGTGCTAGAATACTATAATCTATCTTTCATAAAAGCTATTGGGAAATTAATGACTGAGTATAAGTTGTTATTAGAAGAATATAATATAGATTTAAAAAATGAAACTCCAATAACTATGGGAATGTGGATTGGAGGAGACCGTGATGGAAATCCTTTTGTAACTGCTGAAACACTTAATTTATCAGCTATGAAGCAGTGTGAACTTATTTCAAATTACTATTTAGATAAACTAGAAAGTCTATACAGAACTTTCTCAATGTCGACTCAATATATTCAAGAAAGCAAAGAATTAGAAGAATTAGCTAACCGTTCTAATGATTCATCAGTATATAGAGAAAAAGAACCATATAGAAGAGCAATATTTTATATTAAAGAAAAACTTGAAAATACTAAAGAATTCTTACTTAATGACAAGGAAATAGGAGAAAAATACTTAACATCATTAGAATTTATTAGAGATTTAGAAGTAATAAAAACATCTTTATTAGAAAATAAAGGTGAAATATTAATCACTGGAGAATTTGAGGAATTACTTAATGTTGTGAAAATCTTTGGATTCTACTTAGCAAGTATAGATATGCGTCAAGATTCAAGTGTATATGAAGCTTCTGTAGCGGAATTATTAAGAAGTGCAAATATTGAAAAAGATTATAGTTCTCTAAGTGAAGATGAAAAATGTAAATTGTTATTAAAACAATTAGAAGAAGATCCACGTCCTCTAAGTATTAATGATGTAGATAAACAATCAGAAGAATTAAAAAAAGAGCTTGCTATCTTTAGAACAGCTAGAAAATTAAAAGATAGACTTGGAGACAATGTTATTAAACAAAACATTATATCTCATACAACTAGTGTATCAGATTTATTAGAACTAGCAATAATGCTAAAAGAAGTTGGATTAGTAGGTAGCGATTTTGCTAGGTTACAACTCGTACCATTATTTGAAACTATTGAAGACTTAGAAAATTCATATGAAGTTATGGATAAATACTTAAGCTTAGATATAGTGAAAAAATGGGTGAGTGACAATGGTCGATACCAAGAGATAATGTTAGGATACTCAGATAGTAATAAAGATGGTGGATATTTATCATCTGGATGGTCATTATACAAAGCTCAACAAGAACTTTCATCACTTGGTGAGAAACACAATATCAAAGTTACATTCTTCCACGGTCGAGGTGGTACTGTAGGTCGAGGTGGAGGACCAAGTTATGATGCGATTATTTCACAACCTTTAGGAAGTGTTCAAGATAGAATCCGCCTTACTGAGCAAGGTGAAATCATTGCAGCTAAATATGGAAATAGTGATGCAGCTTATTATAATCTAGAAGCACTATTCTCTGCTGTAATTCAAAGAATGAATGCTGATAAAGTGAATACTGACATAAGAGATATTCCAGAAATTCAAATCATTATGGATGAAATTGTTGATGATAGTTATAATAAATACCGTGAGTTAGTATTTGAAAATCCAAACTTTTACAATTATTTCTTCGAAGCAACACCGATTAAAGAGATCTCAAGTTTAAATATTGGATCGCGTCCAGCGTCACGTAAAAAAATTACGGATATCGGTGGCTTAAGAGCCATTCCTTGGGTATTCTCATGGTCGCAAAGTAGAATCATGCTTCCAGGTTGGTATGGAGTAGGAACAGCGTTCTCAAATTACATTAATAAAGATAAAGAGAATATTGAAAAATTACGTAAAATGTACAAAAACTGGCCATTCTTCACATCATTACTATCAAATGTTGATATGGTTATGTCGAAATCAGACATGGATATTGCAAAAGAATATGCAAATCTTTGTAATGATGAAAAAACTAAAAATGTATATGAAGAAATTTTAAGAGAATGGAACTTAACTAAACAAGTAGTACTAGAAATCTCAGAACATAAAGAGTTTCTAGAAGATAATACATACTTAACTCGAAGTTTAGAAAATAGGTTACAATACTTTAATACTTTGAATTTACTTCAGGTAGAATTAATCAAACGTTCTAGAGAAGGTAAGTTACCAGAATCTCAAATTAATACAATTCATATAACAATTAATGGAGTTGCTACTGGACTTAGAAACTCTGGATAATATAAAAATGACACTAAGATTGAATCAGTCTTAGTGTCTATTTTTACGTACTCCCAAGTATATATAATCCTAAATAAGGATGTAAAACGAAGAGGGAGTGACTTAACAAAATCGTGATTTCTTAAGAAACAAGATTTTGTCGAGTCCCTCCCTACATTTTATTAGATATCTAAAAAGTTTTTATGAAGCGAATTTAGATATTAATAAACAACTACGTCTAAGAGTATTTATGTAAACTATTTTTTAAATCTAATACTTTTGGGTCGATCCCTTATTTTATTTAATTTTTATTGCAACATAACTGTTAGGAGCTACTACTGTCCCAAATGGTGTTGGATATATTTCATTGTTTCCAAATATTTTTTCACCAGAATAATCTTCGATAAAGTGAGCCTTAGAATCTAAGTTTATTATACAAAGAATGTGATTACGTTTGTAAGCAACACATTTTTCATTAGTATAAATAAATTCAAAATTTGTAATAAAATCATTTTTATTTTCATTTCTAAATTTTGACAATTCGATATAATGATTTAGTAAATCTTCGTCTTTATTATTATGAGAAAATCCTAGTCGGTTATATGGATCTCTAAATCCATACATTCCAATTTCATCACCATAGTAAATACAAGGAACACCAGGTAATGTAAATTGTATAAAACTAGCAAATTTCAATAGATTTTTTGCTTCGTAATATTGTTCTTTTGACATTTTATATGTTGGTCGTTCATGAACAGGTATATCTTCTGGATTATCAAATGCTAACATTGTAAGAACACGCTCAGTATCATGACTTCCAAGTAAGTTCATCACCGCATCAAGGGCAGGACGAGGATAGTTTTCTACCAATTTTAGTATTTCAAGGGTAAAATCATCTGCATTTTTATATTTTACGAAATTAATAATAGCATTTTTCCATGGATAGTTCATTACACTATCTAGTTGATCACCTAAGAAATATCGTCGTCGTGTATTGTAAGAAATTTTATTAGTTGCATCTTCCCAAACTTCTCCAATAATTAGGGAATCTTTATCATAGTATTTTGCACTTTCACGAATTCTATCTAAGAATTCATCAGGAAATTCATCAGCAACATCAAGTCTCCAACCAGCAATTCCTAATTTTTGCCAAAAGTTAATAACACCAGTATCTTTATTATTGATGAAATCACTATATTCTTTGTTTTCTTTTACAACTGTAGGTAAATTGTCAAATCCCCACCAAGAGTGATATTCATTAGGGAAATTAATAAAATTAAACCAAGAATAGTATGGTGAATTTTGAGAGTTATAAGCACCAATACTGTCATAATTATTATATCGATTGAAATAAATACTGTCAGAACCTGTGTGGCTAAAAACACCATCTAGAATAATTTTAATATTATCCTTTTTGAAATCTTTACAGAAATTTTCGAATTGCTCATTAGTTCCAAAATACGGATCAACATTAAAATAATCAGCAGTAGAGTATCGGTGATTTTCAGGACTTTCAACAATAGGATTTAAATAAATACTCTCTATATTTAATTTCTTAAAGTAATCTTTTTCTTCCTCTATTCCAAGTAGATTTCCCATTAGGAAATCTTTTGCACCATAATTTTTATGAGTAATAGATGAGTGTGGAATACTGTCCCAATTTTCATGTCTAATTCTTACATTTTCATTTTTTGCGATTGTAGCGGTATATTTATCACTTCGTTTAAATCTATCAGGGAAAATCTGATACATAATTGAACCTTTGTACCAATCTGGTGTTGTAAAGTTTGAATCATAAACAGTAAGTTGCCAGTCAGGTAGTTCATCATTACTATTAACAAGTTTAGCATTTAATCTATCATTTTTTAAATATACGTAAAAACTATCAAAGTGAACTTCAAAATGATAAAAGTATAGGCCGATATTAAAAGGTTCAAATTCTACGAAATATTTGGAATAATTATTTTCAGACTTTTCTTTAAATTTCAGACTTTTAGATATAATATCACCTGTAAACTCATTTTTTATAATAATTTTGAAATCATTGAAATAGAAATCATCTTTAATCAATACCTCAAAGTGGAAAGATTCTATATTATTTATTGCTCCTTTAGGAAATTTATTTTTTATAGGATTAAATTTAATCATTTTTTCTTCTCCGAAACATAAAATTTTCATTATCAATTTGTTTTACAAAAATAATCTACTTAATTTTAATACAAATATTTTTAAAAGTAAATGTTAATATTTAAAAAAATAGAATTATATTAGTATTAAAGCATTAAATTCGAGATAATAATTTATAAGAAAATAGCAAAGAAAACATTTACATAAAAGCTTTCATATGTTATACTATAGGTATAAAAAATAAAGAAAAAATTAGTGTTAATTTAAACTATTTTTTATGAAATTTTTATAAAATTAAATTTTTTTAAAATCAAAAGAAAACGTTTACTTTTGTAGAGGAGGGGGTATTTAGTGAATAATAATATGGCAGAATATTTATTCCATGAAGGAACTAATTACCATAGCCATAAATTTTTAGGATCGTTTTTAGATGGGGATTCTTGTACTTTTAGAGTATGGGCTCCAAACGCGAAAAGAGTTTTTGTTACAGGTGAGTTTTGTTCTTGGTATCCATATACATATGAAATGAAAAAAATAAATGATAGAGGAATTTATGAAATTAAAGTTCCTGGTGTTTGTGAGTTTGATGCTTATAAATATGTAATTGTTACACATAGTGGGGTTGAGTTATGGAAGGCTGATCCATATGCTAAGCATGCTGAAACTAGACCGTTAACAGCATCAAAAGTTTATACTTTACCAGAATATAAATGGAAAGATAAAAAGTGGATGGATAATAGGACGGTACCTTATCATCAGCCTATGAATATTTATGAAGTACATCTTGGATCTTGGAAACACAACGAAGAGGGAAAAGAACTAAGTTATAGGGAATTAGCACATAGACTGGTAGAATATGTAAAAGAAATGAATTACACTCATGTTGAGTTATTACCAGTCACAGAGTATCCATATGATAAATCATGGGGATATCAAGCTACAGGGTATTTTTCACCAACTTCAAGATATGGAACACCGGAAGATTTTATGTATTTTGTTGATATTTGTCACCAAAATAATATTGGGGTAATACTAGATTGGGTTCCTGGACATTTTACAAAGGATGCTCATGGATTATATGAATTTGATGGAACACCATGTTATGAATATTCTGATACGAGAAAAATGGAGCACGAAGGTTGGGGTACTAGGGTGTTTGATTATGGACGTAATGAAGTTAAGTCATTTTTAACATCAAGTGCAGTATCATGGATTGAAGATTACCACATAGACGGAATAAGAGTCGATGCGGTTAGTTCTATGTTATTTTTAAATTATTGCCGAGATGAAGACAAATGTGCTAGAAATATTTACGGTGGATTTGAAAATCTAGAAGCAATAGATTTTATAAAAAATCTTAACTTATACGTAAAAGAAAATTATCCAGGTGTAAGTATGATAGCAGAAGAATCAACGAGCTATCCAAAAGTAACTGCTGCTGTTGAACATGGTGGTTTAGGATTTGACTTCAAATGGAATATGGGATGGATGAATGATAGTCTTGATTATTTAGAAACAGATCCTTTCTTTAGAAAAGGAGTACACAACAAATTTACATTTTCAATGCATTATGCATTCTCTGAAAATTTCATTCTTCCAATCTCACATGATGAAGTAGTACATGGGAAAAAATCTCTTTTAGATAAGAGTCCTGTTCCATACGAGGATAAATTCGCAAACTTAAAAGCATTTTTAGGGTATATGTATGCACATCCAGGGAAAAAATTAGCATTTATGGGAATTGATATTGCTCAATTTATCGAATGGGATGAAGAAAGAGAACTTGATTGGTTATTAATGTTATATCCTAAGCATGTATTTACACATAGATATGTAAAAGAACTTAATAAGTATTATAAAACTAAGCCAGCACTATGGGAAAACGACAGTGATTGGGATGGCTTTAGATGGCATGTTGTAGATGATAATAATAACAATGTTTTTGCTTTTTCTCGTAAAGATAGATCAGGTAAAGAAGTCTTAGTGGTTAGTAATTTCTCAAATCAAGTATTGAAAAATTATGAAATTGGGGTAGATACTTGGGGAAGTTACAAGATTGTGTTGAATTCTGATGCTAAAAAATACGATGGTATCGCAGTATCAAATAGAAATCTTAAAACAATTAATAAAGAAAAAAATGAATTTAAATATACGTTGAGTTTAAACATTCCGCCTTATGCGACAATGTATATAGAAAAGAAATAAACAAGTTTTGAAGAAGGGGGTCAACTTAATGGCACGAAAAAAAGAAGTTGTAGCAATGCTACTAGCGGGAGGACAAGGTACAAGATTACAAGTATTAACAAAAGATATGGCTAAACCGGCTGTACCTTTTGGAGGAAAATATAGAATTATAGATTTTCCACTTTCTAATTGTGCGAACTCTGGAATTTCAACTGTAGGAGTACTAACACAATTTATGCCTTTGGAACTTAACTCATACATGGGGAATGGTCAACCATGGGATTTAGATAGAATGGATGGAGGGTTATCTATTCTACCACCTTATACTGCAGGAAAAACTGGAGAATGGTATAAAGGAACTGCTAATGCAATATATCAAAATATTAAATATATAGAGCAATATAACCCAGAATATGTTCTTATTTTATCAGGAGATCACATTTATAAAATGAACTATAAAGAAATGTTAGATTTCCATAAAGAAAAAGGAGCAGATTTAACAATCGCACACATTAATGTTCCAATTGAAGAGGCTAGTCGTTTTGGAATATTGAACACAAACTTTGATCTTAAAGTAACTGAATTTTTAGAGAAACCAGAAAATCCAATCTCAACTAAGGCATCGATGGGAATCTATATTTTCAGTTGGCAACAATTAAGAGAATATTTAATTCGTGACGAAGAAAACCCAGATAGTGAAAAAGACTTCGGTAAAAATATTATCCCAATGATGTTGAACGAAGGAAAAAATATCTATGCTTATCCATTCTATGGTTACTGGAAAGATGTAGGTACAATTGAGAGCTTATGGGAAGCAAATATGGATCTAATAAAAAATAAAGAAAACTTTAATATTGATGATAAATTATGGAGAATTTATTATCGACATGAAGGTGCTATGCCTCAATATTTAGGACATAGTGCTAATGTTAGAAATTCTATGATTTCAGATGGGACTACTGTATATGGAACTATTTCAGAATCTATAATTTCTTCAGGAGTTAGAATCGAAGAAGGTGCTGAAGTAGTGGGAAGTATCATCATGAAAGGCGCAGTTATTGAAAAAGGAGCTAAAGTCTATAATTCAATTATTTCAGAAGGTTCAGTAGTTAAAGAAAATGTAGAAGTAGGTAATAGAGAAATTGTTCTAGGAAAAGAACAAATAACAGTAATCGGTAGGGATGAAGTTGTAAATGAGAATAGGAAAGTAGAGGGAAAATAATATGGTAAGAGCGTTTTGTATTTTATTTGCGGATAACTATCGTAACGATGATCTGCAAGGATTAGTAAGAAATAGAACACTAGCATCTTTAGCGGTTGCGTCAAGATATAGAATGATTGATTTCATGTTATCTTCTTTAGTTAAAGCTGAGATATCTAATATAGCAGTAGTGACAAATCACCATTATAAGTCATTAATGGATCACTTAAGTTGGGGGAAAGACTGGGATCTAAACAGAAAAAATAGTGGGTTGAAATTTATAACACCGATGTCAAACCATCAATCAAATAGAGTTGCACAAAATAAAATCGAAGCATTGGGAGATGCGGCAAAATATGCAGATACTTTATTAGAAGAATATTGTATATTGGCAGATGGAAATATTGTTGGAAATATCGATTTTAAAGAAATGCTTAAATATCATAAATCTACAAATGCTGATATTACATTAGCTTATACGTATAGAAAACCTCAACAACGTGAATCACAAATTATTTTTGATGAAAAAGATAGAGTATATGATAGTTTATATCATTATGATGGATATGATCAAGTGTGCCCTACGCAAGTTAAAATTTACATAATGTCTAAAGAGATGTTTAAAGAACTTGTTAAAAAAGGGATGACATATGGATGGCAGGATTTATTGTTAGATTATATTACTAAGAATTTCCATAGATTAAATGTTTATGGATATGAAATCAAGAATTATACAAGAACAATTAATAGTGTTCAAGAGTTTTATGACTTTAATAGAGATTTATTAGATCCTAATAAGATGAATGAATTATTCTTATCAGGTACTGATATTTTAACTAGAGTACAAGATAGTGTACCAACTACTTATGGAGAAGGTGCAATCGTGAAAAATTCTATTCTAGGTGATGGTTGTGAAATTAATGGTATAGTTGAAAACAGTATTTTATTTAGGGACGTTGTAATAGAAGAAGGTGCAGTTATTAAAAATTCTATTATAATGCCTAATAGTGTTATTAAAAAATCAGCTTACTTAGATTATGTAATTTTAGATAAGTCGGCTACTGTTTCCGAAAGAGTGGAATTAAAAGGAGCTGAAAATTGTCAAGTTATTGTAGAAAAAAATAAAGTAGTATAATAAAAATATGGGTTAGAATAAAATGTGGGAGATATTTGTAAAACCTTCGATTTTCGGAAGGAAAAGGAGTATAATAAACAGATAGACTACATCTAAAACTAACCCTTTTAGTATGAAATAAATAACGAATAAGGAGAACAATAATGAAAATATTATTCGTGGCAGCTGAAGCGGCACCATTTGTAAAGGTTGGAGGACTAGGAGATGTTATAGGATCATTACCTAAAGCACTTCAAGATGAAAATGTAGAAGCAAGGGTAGTACTGCCTTTGTATTCTTCAATAGATAGACAAAAGTATGATTTAAAATATAAACAACATATATTTATTAATTTAGGATGGAGAACAGTTTATTGTGGAATTTTTGAAACGCAAGTAAATGGAGTAACTTATTATTTTATCGATAACGAACAATATTTTAATAGAGATAGTGTATATGGTCAAGATGATGATGGTGAAAGATTTGCATTCTTTTCAAAAGCTGCATTAGAAATATTACCTCATATTGATTATAAACCAGATATAGTTAATGCTAATGACTGGCATGCAGCTTTATCTGTAATTTACTTAGATGATATTAAGTCAAGAGGAGAAGGTTTTTATCAAAATATTAAAAGTGTAATATCTATCCATAATATTGAATTCCAAGGAAAGTTCAATCCTTATGAAATGGGTAATCTTTTTGGATTAGATAATAAATATTTTGATGCTCTTATATACAAAGGTGATTTAAACCTATTGAAAGGTGCTATTCAATTGGCTGATAGAATAAATACGGTAAGTGAAACTTATGCACATGAAATACTAGATCCATATTTCTCATATGGTTTAGATGATATACTAAGAATAGAGCAAGGAAAACTTCACGGCATAATTAATGGTTTGGATATTGATAAGTTTAATTCAAAAACTGATAAAAACATTTATAAGAACTTTGATGTTAAAACATTAAAAAATAAAGTAGAGAACAAATTAAAATTCCAAGAAGATTTAGCGTTAGAAGTAAATGAAAATATCCCTATGATTGGAATGGTTACTAGATTAACTCACCAAAAAGGAATTGACTTAGTTCTTCATGTAGCTGATGAAATCTTAAAAACAGGTGCTCAACTTGTGATTTTAGGAACAGGTGATCGTCATTATGAAGATGCACTTCGTTCGTTAGAATATCGTCGTCATGATAAAGTAAGAAGTTTAATTATGTTCTCATCAGAAGTATCATCAAAAGTATATAGCTCTTGTGATATGTTCTTGATGCCATCTAAAACTGAACCATGTGGTTTATCTCAACTTATTTCAATGAGATACGCTACTATACCGATTGTTCACAGAGTTGGTGGGTTAAGAGATACAGTTGAACCATTCGATGGAAAAACAGGAACAGGATTTACATTTGAAAGTTTCGATGCATATGATATGTTAGATGCGGTTTATAGAGCAACGTATTGTTATTATCAAGAACGTCATATTTGGAATAAAATTATGAAGAATGCAATTCAACAAGATGTAAGTTGGAAAAAATCAGCACTACAATATATAAATATGTACAGTGAAATCGTCTAACGAGATGGATTATAGGAGAGATTAATGAAACAACAAGAGTTAGAACACAGAATAGAAAAATATTTAAAAAGACAATTTGGGATCACAATAAAAACAGCGAGTAAACGTCAAGTTTATGAAGCGTTAATGAGCACTGTTAGAGAAAAATTATCTGAGAAAAAATTTGCGTATGAACAAGAATTAAAGAAAACAAAGCAAAAACGTGCTTACTACATGTCAATGGAGTTTCTTGTAGGTAGAACTTTAAGAAACAATTTATTTAATCTTGGAGTCGAAAAAGAAATCAAAGAATATCTTTCTGACAATAACTTCGATTTAGATGAAATTTATGATATCGAACCAGATCCAGGATTAGGGAATGGTGGTCTTGGACGTCTTGCTTCATGTTATTTAGATGCTTTAACAAGTAGTGATTATCCAGTAACAGGTTTTTCTATTCTTTATGAATATGGAATCTTCAAGCAGGTTATTAACAATGGTTGGCAACAGGAGTTCCCAGATTATTGGTTAGATTTAGGGAAATATGGTCTTGTTTATAGAAATGACGAGGAAATTGAGGTTAGGTTCTATGGACATGTTGAAGAAAAAATGACAGAAAATGGATTCACTGTAGAACACAAAGATTATACTTCAATTCAAGCTGAACCATATGATTTATTAATTTCAGGATATAAAACAAAAACTGTAAATACATTACGTTTATGGGAAGCAAAAGCAAAAACAGGATTTAATATGAAACTGTTTGAACGCGGAGAATATTCAAAATCTTCAGAAGCAGAAGCAATAGCTTCATCAATTTCTAAATTATTATATCCAGCAGATAGCACAAATGAAGGTAAAGAATTACGTATTAAACAACAATACTTCTTTATTAGTGCTTCATTGCAACAATTAGTAAAAAATCATTATAATGAATTTGGAACATTAGAAAACTTAAGTGAACACGTTGCATTACATATTAATGATACTCACCCAGCGATGGGAGTTCCAGAATTAATGAGATTATTGCTTGATGAATATGGTTATTCTTGGGATAAGGCTTGGGAAATTACAATTAAAACTTTTGCCTACACTAACCACACAATTATGGCGGAAGCGTTAGAAAAATGGTCTGTAGATTTATTTAAACCATTATTACCACGTATTTACTCAATTATTGAAGAAATTAATAAACGATTCTGTCAATGGGTAATTGATCAAGGTAAAGATTATACATTAGCAGAAACAGCAATTATTTATGATAATCAAATAAGAATGGCTAATTTATCAATAGTAGGAAGTCATAATGTTAACGGAGTATCGAAATTACATAGTGACATTCTTGTTGAATCAACATTTAGAGCATTTAACGAATTATATCCAACTAAATTTGGAAATGTAACTAACGGTATAGCTCATCGTAGATGGTTAGGACAGGCAAACCCTGAACTAGCATCATATCTGAAAGAATTAATCGGTGATGACTTCGTTAAAGATTTATCTAAAATCAGTAAATTAAATGATTATAAAAATGACAAAAAAGTTGTTGATAAACTTCTAGAAATTAAAAAAATTAAAAAAGAACAACTTGCTACTTACATTCAAAATACAACAGGTATAACTGTAAATCCAGAGTCTATCTTTGATGTACAAGTTAAGAGACTTCATGAATATAAACGTCAATTACTGAATGCATTACACATCGTATATTTATATAGAGAGATTAAATATAATGGATTACGTCCAGTACCTAGAACATTTATTTTTGCTGCAAAAGCATCGTCAGGATACCAAATGGCTAAAAATATTATTAAATTTATCCACTCAATCTCTCAAATGATTGAATGTGATGAATTAGTGCGTGAATACATAAAAGTTGTATTTTTACCAGATTACAAAGTAACACTAGCAGAAAAAATAATTCCAGCGGCTGACATTAGTGAACAAATTTCACAAGCTGGAAAAGAGGCAAGTGGAACAGGAAATATGAAACTAATGCTAAATGGAGCTTTAACATTAGGAACACTTGATGGAGCTAATGTAGAGATTCATGAAGCGGTAGGAGATGACAATATCTTTATCTTCGGTTTAGAAACTCCAGAAGTAGATGCGTTATATGCTCATGGATATAAACCTTGGGAATACTACAATAATTCAGTAAAAATTAAAGAAACATTAGATTTCATTAGAACTATGACTGTAGGTGGTATGAACTTCAACTTTATCGTAGACTACTTATTAACTCAAGATAACTATATGTGTCTAGCTGACTTTGAAAGTTATATTACAGCTCAAGAAAAAGTTGCTGAAACTTATCAAGATAAAGAAAAATGGGGACAAATGAGTTTAGTAAATACTGCTAATGCTGGTATCTTCTCTGCAGATAGATCTGTAGCTGAATATGCTAAAGATATTTGGAACATAAAAAAAGTAAAATAAAATATTAATATAAAGGGCGACCTAATAGGAAAATTTTCCTTAGGTTGCTCTTATTTTTATTAGACTATAAAATAATCACTCAAAAATAAGTGGAATATTATTTAAATTTAGATATAAAGTATATATAAACGTACCATTCTCATAGATAAAATACGATTAATATGATAAAATTAAAAGGAAAGACTGTGTAAATTTTAAAATTAATATTTATTTTGAAATGCACACTTAGTAAATAAAAAAGAGGTAACTATGGCAAAAGAAAGAGCAGATGTCCTTTGCGTAAGTCAAGGATTATTTGAATCAAGAGAAAAAGCAAAACGAGCTATTATGGCTGGTATAGTTTATAATGATAATATTAGAATTGATAAAGCAGGGGAGAAGGTTGAATCAACTGCGGAACTTAGAATTAAAGGTAAACAGATGCCTTATGTTAGTCGCGGAGGACTTAAACTAGAAAAAGCGATTAATGAGTTGAACTTTGATGTGAAAGACAAAGTAATGATTGATATTGGTTCATCAACTGGAGGATTTACAGACTGCGCATTACAAAACGGAGCGAAGTTTGTATATGCATTGGACGTTGGTACTAATCAACTTGTGTGGAAACTACGCAATGATGAACGTGTAAAAGTAATGGAACAAACTAACTTCAGACATTCCGTTAAAGAAGATTTTGATGTCTATGAAATTGATATTGCTTCAATTGATGTTTCATTTATATCACTATCATTAATACTCCCAAATCTTGCTGAAATAATAAAAGATGGTGGAGAAGTTTGCGCACTTGTAAAACCTCAATTTGAAGCTGGAAAAGATAAGGTAGGAAAAGGTGGAATTGTTCGAGATAAAAAAGTTCAATTAGAAGTCGTAGAAAAAGTATTGCTATTAGCAAATAGTGTTGGATTTAGTATGACAAATCTATCTTATTCTCCAATAACAGGTGGAGAAGGGAATATTGAATTCTTAATGCTTCTAAAATATAATGCAGATAAAGAAGTGGAAAATAGTAAAATCAATATAGAGCATATTGTAAATAATGCTCATAATCACTTTAAATAGAGGAGGAGCCGATGTTAATTCAGTTAAATATTAAGCAATTTGGAATAATTGAAAAAGCTACTATAGAACTTAAAAATGGTTTAACTGTCTTAAGTGGAGAAACTGGTGCAGGGAAATCAATGATTCTAGCGGCAATTTCACAACTGTCTGGTCAAAGAACATCGACGTCTTATATTCGTTATGGTGAAGAGAAGGCGAGTGTTGAAGGTGTATTTGATTTTCCTAAGAGTAAAGAAGTTAAGAGAATTTTTAATGAACTTGATTTAGATCTTGAAGATGAGGTTATTGTAGTTCGTCGTGATATTTACAGCAGTGGAAAGAGTGTGTGTAGAATTAACGGAACAATAGTTAATCTATCTACGTTAAAAAAAGTAGCTGCTCATTTATTAGATATTCATGAACAACACGATAATCAAGTATTATTAGTAGAAAAAAATCACCTGAATTTGGTAGATTCATTTAATAGAGAAAAAATTCAACCTGCATATTTAAAATATAAAGAAAAATTTAAAGAATACCAAGTAATCAAAGAAAAAATCGATAATTTAAAACAACAAGAAAGTGATGTTCTTCAAAAAGTGGATTTCTTAAAATTCCAGTATAAAGAATTAAGTCAGATGAAACTTAAAATAGACGAAGATTTAGATCTTGAAAAGGATATCGATTACTTAGAGAACTTCGAAAAGGTAAATACCCTTGCTCATAGTATTACAGACGGTATTGATGGTGAGTATGGAGTAATATCAAAACTTGCAGAAATTAGATCTAATCTAGGAGAGCTAAGTAGGTATAATTCTAACTTTGAAGAAAAATATGAAGAGATTACAAATTTATACTATATTCTTGATGATTTAAAATATGAAGTTTCTAGTTATACAGATGTAATTGAATATGATGAGGAAAAATTAGATCGTTTGATTTTTAGATTAGATAAAATAAAAACATTAGAGAAAAAATACTCTAAGCCACTTAATGATCTTATTACCTTTACAGAAACGATTAAAGAAGAATTAGATGAGTTGGAAAACTATGAAGAGAACTTTGAAAACTACTTAGAGGAAAGTAAAAAAATCGAAGAAGAACTGACGACTCTAGCCGAAGAGTTAAGTTCAATAAGAAAAGAGACAGCGCTAAAACTAGAAAAACTTATTCAAGATGAGTTGAAATTCTTATACATGGAAAAGAGTACTATTAAAGTTGATTTCAAAGAAAAAGAATTTTCAACAACAGGAAAAGACGATGTTAAGATTTTAATTAGTGCGAATTTAGGAGAACCTTTAAAATCCTTATCTAAAGTTGCTTCAGGTGGGGAACTTTCAAGGGTAATGTTAGCTCTGAAAATAATTTTCTCAAGAAGCATAGAAGCTACTTCGATAATATTTGATGAAATTGATACTGGAGTAAGTGGAAGAGTGTCGCAAAGGATGGCTGAAAAAATGTATCAACTTGGTGTAGGTTCGCAAGTACTTTGTATTTCGCACTTACCTCAAACCACAGCCTTAGCAGATACAAATTTACTAATCAGTAAAGAAATAATAGATAAGAGAACATTAACTGTAATTAGAGAACTATCAGAAGAAGAGAAGATTGCTGAAGTAGCAAGAATGGTGTCAGGAGACACTATGACAAAACTTTCTGAAGAACACTCTATCGAAATGTTAAGACTAGCAGAAAAAACTAAAGCAGATATAAAAGCGAAACTAAACAAATAGTTACAAAAAATACCAAAAAGGTATAGGAGGAACATGACAAAAGAAGGAAAAATTTTAAAAGCGCTTAGTGGATTTTATTATGTAAATTGTTCTGGAGAAATCGTTACGTGTCGTGCACGAGGAAATTTCAGAAATGAGAATATCACACCATTAGTAGGTGATGATGTAAAAATTCAAATGAGTGATAATAATACAGGATATGTAGTAGAAATTTTAGAAAGAAAAAATGAATTACTAAGACCTAAGGTTGCGAATATAGATTATAGTATTATTGTAGTATCTGTTAAAGATCCTGAGTTTTCAAGTAAGCTACTAAATAAAACAATTTGTTTAAATGAAAATAGTGATGTAGATATTATTATCATTTTTACTAAGTTAGATTTATTAAAAGATGATGAACTAGAAAAGATGAAAGAAATAATGAATTATTATTATGAAATAGGATATCAAGTATTTACGAATTCTGAAGAAGATATCGATAAATTAAAAGAAGTTATTTCTAATAAGTATGTAGCGATATCTGGTCAATCAGGTGCAGGAAAATCTACATTTATTAATAAACTAGCAGAACACCTTGATATCGAAACAGGAGAAATTTCGAAACATTTAGGACGTGGACGACACACGACTAGACATACGGAATTTTATCAAATTGATGATTTTTATATCGCAGATACACCAGGTTTTTCTTCACTTGATATTACATTTATTGAAAAAGAAGATTTACAATACTTATTTAGAGAGTTTCATGACTATGATTGTAAATTTAAACCATGTAATCACATGGAGGAAATTCAATGTGGTGTCAAAGAAGCGGTAGAAAGTAAACAAATATTAGAAAGTCGCTATGAAGATTATAAAGTTTTATTTACAGAAAAACAAAATCAAAAAAGAAAATATATAAAGGAGAGATAAGATGAAGAAAATTTTACCTTCAATTTTATCAGCAGATTTTGCTAATTTAGAAAGAGATATTAAAGAATTAGAAAATATAGGAATTGATATGTTTCATATAGATGTAATGGATGGGAATTTCGTTCCTAACATTTCTTTTGGATTTCCAATAATTGAAGCAATCCGACCTAAAACAGACAAAGTTTTTGATTGTCATCTAATGATTGCTAATCCAGAAAATTATGTAGAACAATTTTGTAAAGTTGGTTGCGATATGGTTTCTTTTCATATAGAAGCTACAAATCATGCAGACAGATTAATACAAGTAATCAAGAATAATGGAAAAAAAGCTGGTATAGTATTAAATCCTCAAACACCATTTGAAAGTATTAAATACTTATTACCAAAAGTAGATTATGTTCTAATTATGACTGTTAATCCAGGGTTTGGTGGTCAGAAGTTCATTCCAGAAATGCTTGAGAAAATTGAAGAATTAGCTAAGATAAGAGAAGAAAAAAATTATAACTTCTTAATAGAAGTAGATGGTGGAATAAATGTAGAAACATCGAAAGCTTGTAGAGATAAAGGTGCAGACTTATTAGTTTGTGGATCATTTTTATTTGGAGCAAGCGATAAAGAAAAAACATTAGGTGAGTTGTTAAAATAATGAATACAAAAAAAATAAGCATAATGTTAGGTGGGGTATTTCCAGAAGAATTACCTTTATCTGACTTATGGTGTGGAGTAGATAGAGGAGCATTGTACTTACTTGATAAGGGTATAAATCCATTATTAAGTTGCGGAGATTTTGATTCAATAAACTCTGAACAAAGAAAAGAAGTTGAACAAAAATCTAAGTACTTTAGAGTAAAACATAGTGAAGATTTAACTGATGCTGACTTTGCTTTAGAAAATATACTAGAACTATTTGATTCAGTAGAAGAAATAGATATATATGGAGCAACAGGCAGAAGACTTGATCACTTCTTTGGAAATATTTTACTTCTAAATAATGAAAAATATAACAATGTTAAAGTAAAAATTATTGATGATAATAATATAATAACTATAGCACATAGTGGACAAAATATTTTTGAAAAAATTGAAGGGTATAAGTATTTCTCAATAGTTCCAATTTATGAGAATACGAAGATGTCTATAAAAAATTCTAAATATGAAGTAGAAAATTTAGTCTTGACTTTAAATCGTCCTAATGCAACGAGTAACGAATTTGCTAATGAAAAAGCTATTGAGTTGGAAGTAAGTTCAAATGTATTAGTAATATATTCTAAAGATTAGAAGGAGAAATTATGATTGAGATAATACAGTTTATGATAATAGCAGTTTTAGCAGGATTTCTAGGCTCTTTAGTAGGACTTGGTGGTGGAATTATTATTACACCAGCATTAACAATCTTATTTGGAATAGATATTAAATATGCAATAGGTGCAAGTATCATTGCGGTAATTGCGACAAGTAGTGGTTCAGCAATAGCATTTGTGAAAGATCATGTGAGTAATATGAGAGTTGGTATGCTTTTAGAAGTTTTCACTACAGCAGGAGGAGTTGTAGGAGCCCTTATGGCAGGAATATTCTCTTCTAAGTTGCTATATATCTTTTTCTCGTTAATTCTGTTGAATTCTTTTTATGGTATGTTGAAGAAAACAGGATTAATAACTAAGGTGAAAAAAGAAGAAAAAGTAGAAAATGATAAATATGCTGATCGATATAAATTAAATTCAACATATTATGATAAAGCAACAGGTAAAACCGTAGCATATAATGTTACTAATGTTCCTCAAGGATCACTAGTAATGTTTGGAGCAGGTTTTGCTAGTGGATTGCTTGGAATTGGTAGTGGAGCGTTCAAAGTTGTTGCATTAGATAGTTATATGAAACTTCCTATAAAAGTAAGTACAGCTACGAGTAACTTTATGATGGGTGTTACAGCAACAGCAAGTGCTTTAATTTACTTCTTTAATGGGACAATAAATCCAGCAATCGCAGCTCCTATAGCTATAGGAACTTTAATAGGTTCTAGAACTGGAGCAAAGGTAATGCAAAGATTAGATGCAAAATATATAAGATATATATTCCTACCGATCTTATTATTTACCATAGTTAATATGTTCTTAAAAGGGGTGGGGGTGCTTTAATATGGAAAAGAAAAAAGATATAAATATCGTTATTTCTAATATTTTAAAGACTGGAGTATTCATTAGTTCATTCTTTATTATAACAGGTATAGTGCTTAGCTTTATATATGGAGTGGATGGTGTACTAACTATTGAAAGATATACTTTCTCAGAAATGCTAAAAGGTTTAACTACATTAAATTATCATTCGTATTTAATGTTTGGTATCTTTTTGTTAATATTAACTCCAGTACTGAGAATCTTTGGGTTACTTTATGTTTATATTGAAGAAAAAGATTTCAGATTCGTAAGAATTTGTATATTAGTTTTAATAATATTAATCGTTAGTCTAATGTTGGGAGTAACTCACAATTAAAATAAGAAAAAAATTTAAAAATATAAAGTATAATAATGCGATAATATTGATTTTATTGTAATTTGTGAACAAAATGTGAACGAAAAATGGTAAAAAGTAGGAAAAGTGCTACTTTTTATCATTTTTGTTTTGCTATAATAAAGACTATGTTATACAATAATAATATAAATATTTGCACTAAATATAATTTAATATTTTTAAAGGAGGTATATCTATGTTGGATCCACTATTACTTGCTAGGATACAATTCGCAGCGACAACAGTGTTCCACTTCTTCTTTGTACCAATTACTATTGGTATGGTGTTCTTAATCGCGATTTTTGAAAGCATTTATGTTAAAACTGGCGATGAACATTACAAAAGAATTACGAAGTTCTTTGGTCACTTATTCCTAATTAACTTCGCTGTTGGGGTTGTTACAGGTATCCTACAAGAGTTCCAATTTGGTATGAACTGGTCTGAATATTCTTCATTCGTAGGGGATGTTTTTGGACCTTCACTTGCGATAGAAGCATTACTTGCATTCTATCTTGAGTCTACATTTATCGGTATTTGGATTTTCTCTTGGGAGAAAATTAACAAAAAATTACACGCAATGTGTATTTGGTTAGTAAGTATCGGAACACTTATGTCAGCGTTCTGGATTTTATCAGCTAACTCATTCATGCAACACCCAGTTGGTGTTAAATACGTTGAGAACAACGTAATTGGTAAAAAAGCAGAGATGATTGACTTCTTAGCAATCATTAAAAACCCATATTTATGGAACCAATTCCCTCACGTAGTAACAATGGCGTTAACTGTAGGAGCATTTACAATTGCAGGTATTGCATCTTGGAAAATGGTTCGTAAACAAGAAGTTGCAGTGTTTAGAAAAGCATTTAAAGTATCTATCGTAGCTGCTTTAATCGGTTCATTAGGATTGTTTTGGACTGGACATTCTCAAATGCAATACTTAGTAAGAGAATATCCTATGAAAGTTGCAGCTGCTGAGGCTCTGTATGAAGATACAGGAAATTCAGCACCATTCTCAGTTTTAGCAACAATTGATCAAAAACAACAGAAAGCAGAACATTACCTTGAAGTTCCAGGTATGTTAAGTTTCTTAGCATATGATAAATTTGAAGGAAGCCTTAAAGGTATGAAAACTCTTCAAAAAGAAATGGATGAGAAATACTATCCAGTAGTCGGAAAACACATCGATTACACACCAGACGTACCAACAATTTATTACTCATTTAGAGTTATGTCTGGTTCAGTTGGTATCTTAATCTTAATGTCGTTACTTGGTACTATATATGCATTCAAGAGAACTGAAATTAAAAAACGTTGGTTCTTACAACTTATGCCATGGACTTTACTAGTAGCTGAAGTTGCTACTGCTTGTGGTTGGATTATGGCAGAGATGGGTCGTCAACCTTTCTTAATCTTCGGAGTGATGGCTACTGAATCTGGAGTTTCTCCAAACTCAGCATCATCAGTATTGTTCTCACTATTAGTATTCTGTGTACTATACACAATTTTAGGTATTGCACAATTTGTAGCGTTCAGATATACAATGAACAAAAAAGAAACAACTGTGAAGGAGGTAGCATAGTATGGATTGGTCAGTAGCTTTACCAAATATATGGTTCTTACTTATTACAATACTATTTACAGGGTTCTTCGTGTTAGAAGGATATGACTTCGGAGTTGGGGTACTAGCTCAAGTACTAGGTAAAACTGATGAAGATAAACGTGTTTACTTCAATACAATTGGTCCTTTCTGGGATGCAAACGAAGTTTGGTTATTAACAGGTGGTGGAGCGATGTTCGCAGCGTTTCCTATCTGGTATGGTAAATTATTCAGTGGATACTACATCGCATTTGTATTAATGCTTATAGCGTTAATCCTACGAGGCGTATCATTTGAATTTAGAGGTAAATTAGGAGATAATAGAGCTTGGATTAAATCATTCGATATAGCAATGTTTGTTGGTAGCTTACTTCCTCCAGTATTATGGGGAGTTGCAGTAGCTAACTTCATGACAGGAGCAAACCTAGACGATAAGAAAAACTTAGTTGACGGTTTCTTAGGATTATTATCACCATTTACTATTCTTGGTGGAATTATGATGTTACTTCTTATGTTAGTTCACGGAGCACAATTCTTAGCTCTTAAAACTACAGGAGAATTAAGAAATGCAGCTCGTGCTACATCAGCATTATTATTCCCATTCGCTGCAGTAGTAACATTAGTATTCGCAATTTGGGCATTATTTAAAACAGATATTTTCACAACAAACTACTATGTTGGTTTAGTATTAGCATTAGTAGCGGTAGCATTATTCGTGTTATCATTTGTTTTAAACTTTAAAGGTCGTGACTTAGGTGCATTCTTAAGTACATCTGGAACTTTAGCGTTCCTAACTCTAAGTGTCTTCGCTGGTATGTTCCCACGTGCTATTATAAACAGCAATGATGTTAGTCAGTCACTATTTATTTATGATGCTGCTAGTGGAGTATACACACTAAGACTTATGACAATAGTTGCATTATTCCTATTGCCATTCGTTTTAGGATACCAAGTTTGGTCATATTCTATTTTTAGAAAACGACTAACTAAAGAAGATGAATTGGAGTATTAGTCAATGAAAAAAAAGGAAGCAAAATTAAAACTTCCTGTTAAAAAAAGTCTTACATTGACACTATTAATATTATCAATATTCGAAGCAGCTTGTATAATTATACAGGCTGCTTTTTTATCAAAAGCTATAGTAGGGTTATTTGATAAAAATTATGATAATGTTGTTAGAGATAGTGTTCTTTTTTTAATAGGTTTTATATTTAGGATAGTATTTTTACATTTACAACAATATTTCACAGAAAACCATGCGATCAAGTTCGAAAAAGAACTTAGAAAAAAACTTCTAAGAAGTTATTTTGATTTAGGCCCTGATTTTACTTCAAGAGAAGGATCAGGAAAATTAGTAACTTTAGCAATTGATGGTATTGGAAAAGTAAAACAGTATTTTGAATTGAATGTATCCAAACAAATTCGTGGAGCAATCATACCAACCTTAGTAGTTATTTTTATATTTTATACAGATTATGTATCTGCATTAATGATTATATCTGTAATCCCAGTTATCGTTATTTTTATGATACTGCTAGGAATTAATGCTAGAGATATGGCAAATAGACAGTATAAAAAATATAGAGCTCTGTCTAATAACTTTATTGATACAATTCGAGGAGTGGAAACACTTAAATTCTTAGGAGTAAGTAAAAATTACTTACCGATAATGGAGAAGAAAAATAGAGAATATCGTCAAAGTACAATGAAAACACTAAGTGTGGCATTTTTAAATAGCTTCGCATTAGATTTCTTAACAACTATAGCAATTGCACTTTTAGCGGTTAGATTAGGTATATTATTATTAGATGGTAGTACAGTACTATTGCCATCATTAACGGTGTTATTAATAGCACCTGAATTTTTCCTGCCGATGAAACAAGCTGCAACAGATTATCACGCAACACTCGATGGTCAAATGGCTTATGAAGATATTAACAGAATGATAATTGATAATGAGAAAAATAAATCTGAGAAATCTTCTATTGAGAGTGTGGATAGTATTGAACTAAAAAATATAGGTTTAATAAAAGACGAGAAGAAAATTCTTGATAATATAACTTTATCTATAAACAAAGGTGAAAAAATTTGTCTTGTAGGACAAAGTGGGAGTGGTAAAACTTCATTAATCTCAATATTATCTGGATTTAATGAACAAAGTGAAGGTGAAATATTAATTAATGACGAAGTTACAAATCTAAAAAATGTACACTGGTCAAATAATATTTCGTATATTTCACAGTTTCCATATATATTCCCTGATACAATTCGTAATAACATTTTATTCTATACTGATGAAAATGTTAGTGAAGAGTACTTAAAAGAAATTAGTAAATTAGTAGGATTAGATAAATTAATTTCAACTCTTCCACAAGGATTTGATACTAACATTGGTGAAGGTGGACAAGAGCTAAGTGGTGGACAAGCACAACGTATAGCAATTGCTAGAGCTTTAATAAGTAATAGAGAAATAATTATTCTAGATGAACCTACTAGTCACCTGGATATTGAAACAGAGTTCGAAATTAAAGAAAAACTGCTAGAGTTATTTAAAGGTAGAACAGTTATTATAGCTACACATAGACTACACTGGTTAAATAATGTAGATTATGTGTTAAATCTAGAACAAGGAAGGGTTAGTGATTTCGAGAAAGTCGTAGAATTTAAAAATTCACCTCGATTTGATCAGTTAAAAGCTAATCTAGTAGGAGGTAGCTATAGTGAAAAATAATTCAATAGTAAGAAAAGAACTTAAAAAGAATAAAGCTGTCATGAGTGGAATAATCTTCTTAGGATTAATGTCAGTTATTAGTGGAGCAGCGTTAATGTATGTATCAGGCTTCTTAATTAGTAAAGCTTCATTACGTATAGGAAATATCCTAATGTTACAAGTTCCAACTGTATTAACTAGAACTTTCTCGCTAGCGCAATCAACATTTGCTTATATTCAAAGATTAGTAAGTCATAACTTAGTATTAGGAATAATTGAAAAAATGCGTAGTAGAGTGTACAGAATTTTAGAACCTAAAGCATTAAAACTTAAGAAAGAATATAAATCTGGAGATTTACTTGGTATTATTTCAGAAGATATTGAAAATATGCAAAATATTTACTTAAAAACAATCTTCCCAAGTATAATCTCATTAGTATTGTATGTAATATTTATTACAGTTATGTTTGGATATGATATGAATTATGCAATCTTAGCATCTTTATTCGGATTATTTATAATATTTGTAGTTCCATTTGTGTCATTAACAATCACACGAAAAAACTTCCAAATTATGAAAGAAGCTAAATATAATTTATATCGTGATTTTACTAGTGCAATTTTTGGATTAAGTGACTGGATTTCTTCTAATAAAGTAAATGAATTTATGGATGATTATCAAGTAAAAGAAGAAAAACTGCTAAAACGTGAAAGAAAAATTAAAACATTCGTTCACTTAAGAGAAAACTTTGTAAACCTACTTGCTGGTGCTACAGCATTCTTAATGATTTATAGCTGTTGGAATATGTCGATAAATAATGTTATCGAAAATGTATATATTGCATCATTTTGTATGATGGTATTATCTGTTCTTAGTGTTGCTGTAATGACGAGTGAAGCTGTTGCTCATATACCAGGTTACGAAGTATCGATCAATCGTGTTAAAGAATTTTACGATCAAGAAGACGATGAACAAATCGAAGTAACTGATGCGAAAAATTCTGATGGTAATATTATTGATGTCAAAAATTTATCTTTTGAATATGAGGAAGGTAAAACAATATTAAACAACTTATCACTATCAATTAAGAAAGGTGAGAAAGTAGCGATATTGGGAAGAAGTGGTGTAGGTAAATCTACATTAGTAAAACTATTAACTGGGACATATACTGACTATAAAGGAGAAATAGTTGTACTAGATAAAAAACCAACAGAAAAAATGTTAGGTACAGAAATTTCACTATTAAACCAGAAACCATATTTATTTGATATGACTATTAGAGAAAATTTAAAACTTGCTCTTTTAGATGCAGGTGTAGAAGATTCTGAAATTGAAAATAAAATTAATGATAGTTTAGAAAAAGCACAATTATCTAAATTGCTTCAAAGTTTACCAGACGGAATAGATACTAATGTATTCGAAACCGGAAGTAGATTTTCAGGTGGAGAACGTCAACGTATCGCTTTTGCTAGAAGTATAATTCAAAATAATGAATTACTACTATTAGATGAGCCAACTGTTGGGTTAGATCCAAAAACTGAACATGAATTATTAACTACAATTTTTGAATCTAGTAAAGATAAAACAATCGTATGGATTACCCATCATTTAAACTCTATCGAATATATGGATAGAATAATCTTCATTAAAGATGGAGAAATAGAAATGGATGGAGCTCATAGTGAGCTATACGCAACAAATGATAAGTATAGAAAACTATATGATATGGATAATATAGCGTAACATAAAACAAAGTAATGTTTAAAAAAACTTGTAACAAAAAAATAGAGTTATAGAGAATTAATTTTTCTCTAACTCTATTTTTTTTATAGACAAATTAAGTAATTCTTTAATAAAAGCTCAATAGTTTCTAAAGAACGAAGTATTTTACATTGTATTATACTATTGACTTTAAAGTGGATATTTGATAAAATATGAATGAATAAAAATAAAAATTCATTCATTGAACAAGAGGTGATTATAATGGATAAAAAAAAGATTTTAAAAGAAGCGGCATATCAGGTATTTTCTAAAAAAGGGTACAAAGCAACGTCAATTTCAGAAATAACAAAACATGCAAAAATGGCAGTAGGTTCTTTCTATAACTTTTATGATAGTAAAGAAACAATTTTTTTAGATACCTATATAGAAGAAAATAATCGTATTCGACAACTGATGATAAACAATATCGATTGGGAAGGTGATGTAGTTAAGCTAACAGAACAACTTTTTGGTCAATCAAGAAGTTTAATATCAACTAATAAGATTTTATCAGAGTGGTACAATCCTGCTATTTCTAGTGAATTACACAACTATTATTCATCAGAAGAAGGTAAGGCATCTAATCAATTCTATAAATTTTTAGTTGAAAATTTTACTAATCGATTGCAAACAGAAGGGTATTCTCAAGAAAAGATTCAAGAGATTTTGAAAATTTATACTCTTTTTAACTATATAGATATGAACGTTACGGAAAAAGATATTCCTAATGTTAGTGAAACAACAGAAAGATTAGCAATTTATTTTGTAAAAGGATTATTTAATGGGGAGCAACAAAAGTTCTAAATTCACATGAGAACACATAGATAGTGGCTTATTGATATTTATTTTCGCTTTATAAATGCTTTTAGATATCTAATAAACTAATGCGGCAAGTGACTCGACAAAATCGTGTTTCTTAAGAAATTTCGATATATGAGTCACTATCTTTTAAAACAAAAATGAATGAATTTTAGAAAATATTCATTATAAAAAATTGTATTTTAAATAGAGTTATAAATTTGGGTAATATTACTGTATCTTATGCTACATCATATTAACTATAATTTTAAGAAAGAGGAAGAAAATGAAAAGAGGTAGAAAAATGTTAACTATTATTTTTATTATAGCGGCGATTCTGGTAGTAATAATGTCTGGAATATTCGTATTTCTTGGACGTAGTCAAACTATATCTGTGAAATCAATAGATAATGTAAGTGATAATCTTTATGTGTTTCGATTTGAAAAGCCAAATAATATGAGTTGGAATGCAGGTTCATATATAAAAGTTACAGTTCCTAATATTGAAGATAAAAAGGAAAATAACCGTTGGCTTACTATTGCATCTAATCCAGATGAAAATGAGATTGTTCTTTTGACTCGAAATAGTGGAAGTAAGTTTAAACAAGAACTAACTAATTTAAAAATTGGTGAAAAAGTTGACGTTAGTTGGTTAGATAAAAACTTAGAGGTTGTAAATGGTCAAGAACCTATTGTGTGTTTTGCATCTGATGTTGGTATTGCAGCGATTAGACCAATTATTAAAGAATGGAGTTCTAAACGTTCGATTATACTAAATCATTTAGATAATAGGGTAAAGGTCTTTAATAAAGAGTTGACAGAGTTATCTAATAAAGGACAAGATTTTACTTATGAAACTAGTGGAAGTATAGAACAAAGTCAAGATAAACTTAAAAAGGTAGTAGATAAGTATGGAAATAGAGCAATATATCTTTTATCAGGCAAACCTGATGATGTTGAGACTATGAAAAATTTTCTAGAATCCGCTGGAATAAGTAAGGAAAAAATAAAAATGGATAGTTTTAAAGGATTAAAATAACGTTTTTGATATGAAGCTCTTTTATTGAACAAATCAGTAAAAGAGCTTCATATCTTTTTCATTATAAATTTAATATGTTTTGATATCTATTTATAAGATTAAAAGACTATTCCAAAATTTTTGTATTTTCATTGAAACTTTCTTTTTTAATATTCATTTATATTTATGTTATAATAAGAGAGTTAATGTAAAATTAAATGAGTCTAAAAAATAGGACACAAAATTGATTTTACAATGAATAATAAAATTTGATTGTATAGAAACATTGAGGTAATATATGCAAAAGAAAAACAAAATAGTAATACAAGGAGCAAGAGAAAATAATCTAAAAAATATAGATTTAGAAATTCCACGTGATCAGTTTGTTGTTATTACTGGATTAAGTGGTAGTGGTAAAAGTTCGCTTGCATTTGATACTATATATGCAGAAGGACAACGTAGATATGTAGAAAGTCTTAGCGCCTATGCGAGACAATTCCTTGGTAATTTAGAAAAACCAGATGTTGATCTTATAGAAGGTTTATCACCAGCTATATCAATAAATCAAAAAACAACATCGAAAAATCCAAGGTCGACAGTTGCGACAGTAACGGAAATCTACGATTACTTACGTTTGCTTTATGCAAGAATAGGAGAAATTTATTGTCCAAATCATCATGAGAAGATAGAAAGTAGTTCAATAAGTCAAATCGTAGATGCGATTATGCAGATGCCAGAACGTAGCAGAATACAAATCGTGGCACCTATCATAAAAGATAAAAAAGGTACACACAAAAAATTAATAGATAAATTAATTAAAGACGGATACATTCGATTCAAAATAGATGGAGAGCTATATGAAGTGGGTGATCTTCCAGAATTAGATAAAAATAAAAAACACTCTATTAGCGTAATTATTGATAGAATAGTAATCAAAGAAGGAATTGAAACTCGTTTAGCAGATTCGTTAGAAACATCATTAAATCTATCTAACAATGATTTAGTAGAAGTAGATGATGTGAAAGAAGAAACTACTCAGTTATTTTCAACAAAATATAGCTGTAAACATTGTGATTTCACATTAGGTGATTTAGAACCACGTATCTTTTCATTTAACAATCCTCAAGGAGCATGTCCTGAGTGTGATGGATTAGGAATGCATGAAACCGTTGATATTAATAAAATAATTGATAAAGATTTATCAATAAATGAAGGTGCAATTTTAGTTTATAATAATGCAACATCTACATACTATCCAAGTCTAATAAAATGCGCATGTGAGCACTTCGGAATAGATATGGATACTCCGTTTAAAGATTTGAAAAATGAACAACAACAAATTATATTATACGGAAACGATCAAGAAGAAATTACTCATAAGTATATTAATGATGAAGGTATTATGCGTACACGCATAGTATATTTTGAAGGTGTAGCGAATAACATCCTTAGACGTTACAAATCAGGAATGACTAGAGCGACGAGAGAAGCTATGGCTAAGTATATTAAAGAGGATTCATGTCGTAGCTGTAAAGGTCAACGTTTAAAACCGGAGATATTATCGGTTTACGTTGCTGGAAAAAACATCGCAGAAATTTGTGAGATGTCTATTAAAGATAGCTATGAATTTTTCCAAAATATAAAATTAAGTGAAAAAGATTATGCTATCGCAAAATTAGTACTTAAAGAAATTAAAGCAAGATTACAATTTTTAAATGATGTAGGACTAGATTATCTAACATTAGATAGATCTTCAGGAACATTGTCAGGAGGAGAAGCTCAACGTATTCGCTTAGCGACCCAAATTGGTTCGAAACTGATGGGAGTTACATACATACTAGATGAGCCGTCAATTGGTTTACATCAAAGAGATAATGAAAAACTAATTAATACTATGTTATCTATGAGAGATTTAGGGAATACAGTATTAGTAGTTGAACATGATGAAGATACAATGATGGCTTGTGACTATATTGTTGACATTGGTCCTAAGGCTGGTGAACATGGTGGTCAAGTAGTAGCGGTTGGAACACCAGAAGAAATTATGGCTAATGAAAATTCTATAACTGGAGCATATTTATCAGGACGTAAAAAAATACCAGTGCCGACTGAAAGAAGAAAAGGTAATGGAGAAAATATAGTCATTAAAAAAGCTAGAAAGAATAATTTGAAAGACGTTAATGTGAAGTTCCCACTTGGTAAATTCATTGGAGTTACAGGAGTATCAGGAAGTGGAAAATCAACTCTAGTTAATGAGATATTATTTAATTCTGTAAAAAATGTTCTTAATAAAGAAGAAATTGATACAACGGTAGTAAAATCGGTAGAAGGAATTGATGGTAATATTGATAAAATTATTGATATAGACCAAAGTCCTATCGGAAGAACCCCACGAAGTAATCCAGCAACTTATACTGGCGTATTCGATGATATACGAGATTTATACGCTAGTACAAATGAAGCAAAACTACGAGGATACAAAAAAGGTCGTTTTAGCTTTAATGTAAAAGGTGGTCGTTGTGAAGCTTGTAGTGGAGATGGAATATTAAAAATAGAAATGCACTTCTTACCAGATGTTTACGTACCGTGTGAAGTATGTAAAGGAAAACGATACAATAGAGAGACTTTAGAAGTTAAATATAAAGGTAAGAGTATAAGTGATGTACTCGATATGACGATAAAAGAAGCATACGAGTTTTTCGAAAATATTCCAAAGATAAAAAATAAATTGGAAACCCTTGTTCATGTCGGTTTAGATTATATACGATTAGGACAAAGTGCGACAACATTATCAGGGGGAGAAGCTCAAAGGGTAAAACTAGCGAGTGAACTTTACAAGAAATCAACTGGAAAAACATTATATATTCTAGATGAACCGACAACAGGTTTACATATTGATGATATTAGTCGATTAATTAAAATAATTGATAAGTTAGTTGATGGTGGGAATACTGTTGTAGTTATTGAACATAATCTAGATGTTATTAAATGTTGTGATCACCTAATAGATCTTGGTCCAGAAGGTGGAGTAGGAGGAGGAACAATTCTAGCAGAATGTACTCCAGAAAAACTAATAAAAAATAATGAAAGTTATACAGGAAAGTTTCTGAAAAAACTTTTAAAATAAAATAAATACATTAAATAAAATAAGTCTAAAATAAATTAATATTAGAAAAATATTTTAAATATTTTTATCTTATGGAAACCTTTTACTAATAAGGTTTTGAATTAAAATACACAAAACAAACACATGATTATACAAATTTTGAGGTTGTTTTACAAGTTTAACTGTGGTAAAATATAAATATAAAACTAAAGCGCTTGTATGACTTACCTCACATTCGGGCCTAACACTTTTTGAACGGGAACGAAAATCGCTTATCAGTATAAAATGCTTCCTCTGAGAAGACTTTAGAAAGTAAGGCTATCGTACCCACCTGATTATATCAGGACCAATTTAGGTAAGAATCTACGGCGTTTTGGTTTTTTTTAGACTGGTTATTATAATTTCCAGTCTTTTTATTATTTGATTTTAGAAGAATATGGAGAATAAAATGTTACATCAATTTTCAAGAAATGAATTAGTAATAGGAACTGAAGGTTTAGAAATATTAAAAAACAAAAGAGTAGGTATACTAGGAGTTGGAGGAGTAGGATCATTTGCTGCTGAATCATTAGCTCGTTCTGGAGTTGGTTCTTTAGTACTGATGGATAAAGATAATATTGATATTACTAATGTAAATAGACAAATCCATGCTACTACAGAAACAGTAGGACATAGTAAAGTCGAAGAGATGAAAAAAAGAATTTTAGCTATTAATCCAGAATGTGAAGTTATAGCTATTCAAGACTTCTACACAGAAGATACTTATCCAATATTTTATGAGAAACCACTGGATTTCGTGATAGATGCTTGTGATACAGTAACTTTTAAAATACATTTAATAAAATATTGTTTAGCTAACAATATACCAGTAATTAGTGTAATGGGTTCTGCGAATAAAATAGATCCAACTAAATTTCAAATTGCAGATATTAGTAAAACTACTGTTTGTCCTTTAGCAAAAGTAATAAGAACGAAACTGAAAAAAGAGAGAGTTCGTGGAAAAGTACCTGTAGTATTTTCTACAGAAAGTCCAACAATTGCTAACAAAGAATACATAGAAAAAATTGGAAAACAAGATTCTGAAATACGTAAAGCTAAGATACCACCTGCTTCTAACGCATTTTGCCCATCAGTAGCTGGACTTATAGCAGCCAATTATGTTTATACAACTTTATTAAAAAATATAAAAATATTAACTGTTGAAAAACCTATTTAAAGAATGAAAACAACGCTAATTATAGCGTTGTTTTATTTTTTATCAAGGTTGACATATCAGAGTTTATACTAATATTTCTGTAAAAATTACACATAATTTACAAACTGTATTTTATATTAGTATAAAAAAAAGGTTCGAAAATTTATAATTTAATTTGATTTTTTATAAAAAAAAAGGTATAATAGTTATAGATGAGAAAGGAGGATTACTTTGAAGAATAAAGGAACATTACTGGCACAAAACTTGAAAAAACTTCGAAAAATGAACAATTACTCTATGTCAACTGTAGCAGATAAACTAGAGTTATCATCTCATGGTGTTTATGCTAACTGGGAATACGGTAGAAACGAACCTAATGTAGCGACACTAGTATCTATTGCGAAACTATATAACGTTTCTATAGATGAACTTGTGGGGTATAAAACAGAAAAAGGGGAACCAGATGAGTTGGCAGATACTCACTTTGAAGTAATTGATATGATTAAGTCACTTGATAGTGAGGATTGTAAATTAGTAGAAGAAGTTTTGAGAAGATTTAGGGGATATTCTTTTTCTAGAAATATAAATCTATAACAGACTCAAATACTTAGGCTATAGAGTTATAATGTAGTAAGTTAAATTAATAGTTTTTAAATATAGGCTAAGTAGTAATACTTAGCCTATATTTTCCTTTTCTTTAGGAAATGGGGTGGTAACTATTGATGTAAAGCTTTTAATGAATCGTATAATTAACGAATCGATAGAAAAAAGAGCCAGTGATATCCATATATACCCACATATATCAGGGGATTCCTTTATACAACTCAGAGTGAATGGACACCTGAGTAAATATGAAAAATTTACCAATAGGGAGATTGAACAGATTATATCTTTGTTGAAATTTAATGCCAACATAGATATTTCAAGAAATAAAGAACCTCAAAGTGGTCGTTTCGTTTATAACTATAACGAAAAAGATTATTTTTTACGCGTTTCTACCTTGCCGTTAAGTGAACTTAATGAAGGATGTGTAGTGAGGATTTTTATTAATGAATTAGAAGATGTTGATTACAGTATCTTTGAGGAAGATAATAACTTTATAAATGATCTTTCTAAAAGAGCCTATGGTTTGATACTATTTTCAGGACCAACAGGAAGCGGAAAATCAACATCAATGTATAAACTAGCAAGTGAACTTGCTAATAGGGATAAACAGGTAATTACTGTAGAAGATCCTGTAGAGAAAAATATACCAACTTTAATACAAATGCAAGTGAATGAAAAAGCGGGAATAAATTATGATAATGCTTTAAAATCTATCTTACGATGTGATCCAGATGCAATGGTAATCGGTGAGATCAGAGATTTTAAAACAGCGAGTCAAGTTATTACCTCATCTTTTTCGGGTCATTTAGTATTAAGTACAATTCATGCAGAAAATTCTATAGGTGTAATTAATCGATTGAAAGATTTAAACCTGTCACTAGAAGATATTAAGCAGACCATAATTTGTATTATTTCTCAAAGATTGGTCAACTTAACAAATGGAAAAAGAGGATTAGTAACCGAAATATTGAAAAAAGAAGATATTCATGATTATATAGATAATAATAAGATTATCACAAACTCTTTAGAGCAAAAATTTCAATTAGCATGTGAGAAGGGATTGATCACTACTGATGAAAAAGAAAAATGGGGATATTAAAAAAGCTCTAGACAAAGAGAATAAAATATATTTTATAAAACGTCTATATGAATTAATTGATCATGGATACATGCTAGAGGATTCTTTAGAATTTTTACTTATTCAATATGAAGTTGCTGATGACGAAATTAAAAAGATAAAAGAAAAACTCTCTAACGGAAGTAAATTATCCGATATATTGGGATATCTTGGTTATTCACAACTAATTGTTAGTAAAATAAAATTTGCTGAAGATTATGGTCGAATAGAAGATATGTTACTCGAAGTTGAAACATATCTAAAAATAAAAAAAATACAACAAGAAAAGGTAATAAAAACTCTACGATATCCACTTTTTTTAACACTCACATTAATATGCCTAATTATGGTGTTTAATGCGCTAGTAATTCCACAATTTGAGAACATCTATACTTCATCTAATATTAAGATGGATCTCCAAACTATTATATTAATCAAATCACTATATTACATTCCAAAAATTATTTCAATTATTTTTTTACTTATACTAATATGTATAGGATATACCTTTTATACAATTAAATATAAACCAAACCTATTTTTAAAATCTCTTTTATACATTCCTAAAGTAAGGAACTATTCTAAATTATATTTTTCTTACAGATTTTCTATGGAATTAAGTTTATTTCTTATGAGTGGATTTTCTTTAAAAACAGCTTTAGAAGTAATGGTTGAAGAAGACTATGATTATTACTTGACGCTTTTTTCTAAAGATATTTTAAATGAGTTAGATCAAGGTATAGGCTTCGAGGATGCAATCGGAAAGATTAAATACTTTGATAAGTCTATGAGGAAATTTGTAAGCCATGGAAAAAATAATGGTTTGATTGATAAAGAATTAAAACTATTTAGTGAACTGATGCTAGATACTTTTCTAACATCGTTAGATAAAAACTTGAAAAAGTTACAACCTATTTTATTTGGTATTTTAGCCGTAGTTATTGTCGGATTGTACATGGTTATTCTTTTACCGATATTTAATATGGCTAGCTCTCTTAGATAAGGAGGAATATATGGAAAATATTATTAAAAAGTTAAAAAACAAAGAAGCGTTCACACTTATAGAGATGTTGATCGTGCTATTTATAATCGCAATACTTCTAATTCTTATAATACCCAATATTACTAAGAATATAGACACTGCAAAAGATAAAAGCTCTGAAGCTTATGAAAAAACAGTCCAATCCCAAGTAACAGCTTATGAAATTAATGAAAAAGATAAAGATGTTACTTTCGAAAAACTAGTGGAAAAACATTATTTAGATGGCCCAGCAGACAAAGCTAGTACAGCACCAAATGGTAAAAAAATAGTAATAGCCAATGGTAAAGCAACATTACAAAAATAACGGGGCATTTTCTTTGGTAGAAATGTTAGCTGTATTAATGATTGTAAGTATAATAGTAATAATATTATCTAGAATATCAATAAACACTTATGAAAAATATCAAGAAAGATTAGCGGTTAATGAGCTTGTTTCTGAAATATACAATGTACAAACAAGAAGCTTGAATGAAAGAAGAACATTCATCATCTTTTTTGTGAACGATGATAAATACGATACATTTTATGATGATCATGAGCATTGGAAAAAAATTAAAAGAGTAGGAAAACCAAAATTAGGAGGAGCCTCGGTTACATTTGAATACAGGAAGGGAAATCTAGTATCTAAGGCAAATACTGTAGATGTACAGTTTGATAATAGTAGATATAGAATTATTGTTCATTTAGATACTGGATACATAACACTGGATGAAGTATAACAAAGAAGCGTTTACCTTTGTTGAAATGATAGGAGCGTTGTTTATATGCTCATTATTATTCGTGTTTTTGGTTCCGAATATGGTTCGCCAATACTCAAATCTAAATAAGATAGAAAAAGAATTAGAAATGAAGGAAATATTATATGAGGAGATTTGTAGTCACTACAAAGATCACACGTTCACAGTGACAAGAGGTGACTATTACATAAGTGTAGATGAAAAATCAGCTAGAATAGAGGATGAACATACTGGTGAAAAAATTAGCTATAGTTAAGAATAAAAAAGCTTTTACCTTGCTAGAATTAACTGTATCACTGTTTCTATTAATAATTTTAACTTTACTACTTATGTTAATAATACAAACAACTATGATGACTTCAAAAAGATTTCTAGATTATTCTAATTACGAATATGCTCTTGCTCATAAGAAAATATTAGAAACGTATAACAATAGTGCTAAAGTTTATCAAGAAAGTAATTACATCTTAATGAAAAGTAAAGATGATGTAGAGGATGTAAGGATAAACTTTAGAGGTGGTAGAATATATATAGATAAGTTCAAAGATTCTAATAACTTTGCGGGATATATTCTTGTTTTAAAAAATATGAAGAGTTATTCTTTATCACAAGAAAATGACATAATACATGTTTCAATTGTTGATAAAAGTGATCACGAACGAGAGATGTTTTTAAAAGTTAAAGATGAAAAAACTGACAAAGAGAAAGAAAAAGAAAAGAAAGAGAAAGCAGAAAAAGCTAAAGAGGAAAAAGAAAATAAAAATAAAGATGAAGAACATGATCATAATGAACATAATAAGGAAGGTGAGTAAACTATGAACTTTAGAATAAATCATAAAAAAGCAAATGCCATAGTCGCCTCACTATTAGTAACCTTGTTAGTAATAACAGTCCTCTTTAGTATTATAGGAATATACATAAATAAAATGTATAGTTTGAAAAATTTGAACGATTATTATGATAAGAAAATAGTACAGCAACTTCAAGAAAACAGCAAATCTAAATAATATACATACATCCTAATCTCAAATAATGAGGTTAGGATGTTTTGTTATTACATGTTAATTAATTTCTAATAGAGAGAGGTATGATTTAATGTATATCAATTAGTGTTATAGAAAATTATAATATTTGTTGCTTTGTTTAACTAAATGGTTTAAAATATTATTATATTGTCAAAAATTTAAAATTAAATTTTAAGGAGATTTTAATGGGTAAAAAATTATTGTTAGGACTAGTAGGTGCAGGAGCATTAGCAGCTACTGTATTTCACAAAAAAGAAAATCTTAGTTCAGAAGAACGTGCAAAAGTAGAAGAAGCTAAAAAGTATTTAGAAGAAAAAGGATATGTTGTAACAGGAAAATCTAAGTTTCCTGTTGGAGGTTTAAACATACTTTCAGTATCTTCATTACCAATGTATTATAAAGCTGCAAAGACTGTAGCTAAATTTATTTTATAAGATTATGTTTATACCAGAAAAAAATTATTCATTTTATGATGATAATCCAAAAGGTAAATTAACAATAAAAAAATTTGTAAAAGAAATGTATTATCGTCTTATGTATGATGAAATATCATTACTATCTGCAAATTTAAGTTATTATTTTATTTTATCATTATTCCCCATGTTAATTGTTGCGTTAGCTTTAACTCCATATTTTAAAATTGACCAACAATTTCTATTAGAAAAGATTCAAAACTTTGCCCCTGGGGACCTAGGTAATTATCTTTTTGATATGATTTCTGAAGTATTAAATAATAAGAACAATACGATTATCACAGTGGGGATTGTATTTACTTTATGGTCGGCTTCTAGTGGTATTTATGGAATAATTATTGCTTTTAATAATGCCTTTAGAGTTAGAGATGGAAGAATATGGATAGTAACAAAATTGATTAGTGTAGTGATTACAGCGTTGTTTTTAGTAGGAATGTTCGTAGTTCTTGCACTTGTAGTATTTGGAAAACAACTTACATACTTATTGTTCCACAAATTTAATCTAGATGAAGGATTTTATAATTTATGGTCAGTTTTAAATTATAGTTTCCCGATACTATTTACATTTATAGTATTTGTATTTTTATATATAATGGGACCAAACTTAAAACTAAAAGCTATTAGTATTTTACCAGGATCTATATTTGCGACAGTTTCTTGGACTTTAATAAGTAGACTATTCGGATACTACATAGATCATTTTTCTAGTTATATTAAAACATATGGAACAATCGGAGCATTTATGGCGTTTATTATTTGGTTGTATATTACAGGATATATACTAATTATCGGAGCAGAATTAAATGCAATATTTCATAATTATAGAGTTGAACATAGAGTGTTTGAAGAAACTCATACTACAGAATAGAAAATAAATAGATAAAACATATATATACTAGACAAGTACAACCTTTGTTATGTACTTGTCTTTATTTTTGTAAAATTATATAAATACACTATGAATGTCAAATATTTGATGTAATTAGTATACAATAGAAGTGCATTATTATATTAAAAGTTAGCGTTTTATAGTATAATTATAGTTAATAAAATTTAATTTTGATTTAAGATTGTGAGGAACTAAACCATGAAAAAAGAAATATATTTAGCAGGTGGATGTTTCTGGGGAGTAGAAGGTTACTTTGCGCAACTTGATGGAGTTTTATCTACAAGAGTTGGATATAGTAATGGTCAGACTGCAGAAACTACTTATCAAAATATTAAATCTACAGATCACGCAGAAGTAATTTACTTAACATATGATAACTCAGTATTACCATTAAATGATGTACTTCGTCATTACTTTAGAATTATCGATCCAGTAAGCGTTAATAAGCAAGGTGGAGATAGAGGTCGCCAATACAGAACTGGTATTTACTACGTAGATGAAGAAACAAGAGACGAAGCTGTTAAGTTTATAGAAGAACAACAAAAAAATTATTCTAAGAAAATCGCTGTAGAAGTAGAAGCGGTAAATAACTATATCGATGCTGAAGAGTATCACCAAAAATACTTAGAAAAAAACCCTACAGGATACTGTCACGTAGACTTAAGTTTAGCGAAAAAAAGCTTATAATTTATTAAAATAAGTTTGAAATAATCACTAAAAAAAGGTAAAATATAATTAAGTATAAATAAGAAAATAAGGAGTTATAAAATGACAAATATTTTAATTTTTGGACATAAAAATCCAGATACTGATACAATTTGTTCAAGTATCGTATACAACAACTTAAAAAGAATTCAAGGAATGGATACAGAAGCTGTAAGACTTGGAGAAATCAATGATGAAACAAGATATGCACTTGAGCATTTCAACGTTTTTGAACCACGTTTAGTTGAAGAAGTAGCAGAAGGGCAACAAGTTATTTTAGTTGACCACAATGAATTCCAACAATCAGTTAATGGAATTGAAAAAGCGGTAATTCGTGAAGTAATCGACCACCACCGTATTGCTAACTTCGAAACTGCAGCTCCACTTTACTACCGTGCAGAGCCACTAGGATGTACAGCTACAATCCTAAAAAAAATCTATGAAGAACAAAGTGTTCACATCGATAAACAAATGGCAGGATTAATGTTATCAGCTATTATTTCTGATTCATTATTATTCAAATCACCAACATGCACATTACGTGATAAAGTAGCAGCAGAAGAATTAGCAGCTATCGCAGAAGTTAACTTAGAAGAATACGGATTAGCTATGTTAAAAGCAGGTGCTTCAACAACTGATAAAACTGCTGAAACTTTAATCTCACTAGATGCTAAAGAGTTCGTTTTAGGTGAAGATAAACTTGTAGTAGCTCAAATTAATACTGTAGATGCTAATGAAGTAGCAGAAAGAAAAGCAGAACTAGAAACAGCTATTAAAGCAGAATTAGATTCTAAAGGATTATCAGCATACGTGTTTGTAATCACAAATATCTTAACTTCAGATTCAGAAGTATTAGTATTAGGTGACAAACAAGATAAAGTAGCTGCTGCATTTGGAAAAACTCTTGAAAATGACTTTATGACACTAGAAGGTGTTGTATCTCGTAAAAAACAAGTAGTTCCTCAGATTACAGAAGAGTTTTCAAAATAATTACTAAAAAATAATGTTTAAGAAAGTGAGGACAATGTTTCTCACTTTCTACTTTATTTAAATAATAAACAAGAAGGAAAAATATGCAGATATTTAAAATATTATATTGGCCTATAATAAAAAAGGTCATATTAAATACATTTATTGTAATTGCCTTTTCTGGTTTGACTAAAGGAAGTTTACGAGTTGATCATCCAGTATATGGTTTTCTTGGAGCATTGCTTATTACGATTTTATTTGTGCTAATTCGACCATTATTGTTGATTAGTATAATGATAACAATATTTAGTTTTGGACTTTTTTCACTATTGGTAAGGACGTTATTAGTGTATTTAGTTTCTTATATATTATCACCACATTTTGAGATAATGTCTTTTTGGACAGCATTTGGTTTGGTGATAATTATTATGCTATTTAATTTTATATTAAATACAAACGATAGAAAGATAATAATTAGAACATTCAAAAATAAATAAAAGGAAATAATAATTATGCCAAAAATTACAACGAAAGATCTTGTAGAAATTTTAAATCTAGAAATTGTTAGTGGTGAAAAAGGATTAGATAGAGAGATAACAACAGAAGAGTTATCTCGTCCAGCCTTGCAACTTGCAGGATATTTCTCTCATTATTCACCACAGAGGGTACAAATTCTAGGAACTAGTGAATTATCATTTTTTAAACTAATTCCAGAAATTGAAAAAAAATCAAGAATGCGTATGCTTTGTACAAGAATAACTCCATGTATTATAATTTCACGTGGTCTGGAAGTTCCTGAAGAACTTAAAGAAGCGGCAGATAAATATGATACTCCAGTATTAAGAAGTAAACAAGATACGACAAAACTAATGGGGAATATCACTAATTATCTTCAAAAGGTTTTTGCCCCTACAACTTCAGTTCATGGTGTATTTATCGAAGTTTATGGTATTGGAGTATTAATAACAGGAGAAAGTGGAATAGGTAAGAGTGAAATAGCTCTTGAGCTTATAAAACGTGGACACAGATTAGTAGCGGATGATAGAGTTGATATAAAAGAAATTGAACAAGGTTTCTTAATAGGAAGCTGTGAATCAACTCTTATAAAACACTTATTAGAAATTCGTGGTTTAGGTATTATAAACGTAATGACATTATTCGGTACTGGTGCGGTACGAAGTGATAAAAGATTACAACTTAATATTCACCTAGAAACATGGAATGATCAAAAACAATACGATCGTATAGGATTAGGAGATGAACGTAGAGAAATTCTTAATTCACAAATAGAAAAGAAAACAATCCCAGTAAGACCTGGACGAAATGTAGCCATCATTATTGAATCAGCTGCCATGAACTACAGATTAAATCAAATGGGAATCAATACTGCTAAAGAGTTTACCTCAAAATTAGCAGAAGAAATAAAACAAAATAATAAGAATAATGGGGTGAACTAAAATGACATTAGGTTTCTTAGATCCAGTTGCATTTCATCTATTTTCAAAGCCCGTATATTGGTATGGAATAATAATTGCAACAACGGTATTTTTTGCGTACTTGCTTGCAGATAGAGAAGCGACTAAACGAGGATTAAAACAGGATACAATGTTAGACCTATTACTAATAGCTTTACCAATAGCATTTATCTTTGCTCGTGCTTACTATGTAATATTTAGATGGGAGTATTACGCTGGAGACTTTAGTAGTATGATAGCTATCTGGGATGGTGGAATAGCCATTTACGGTGGTTTAATAGGAGGATTCATAGTTCTTTACTTCTTTGCGAGAAGAAGAGGAGTTAAAATAATCAAACTATTAGATATAATAGCTCCAAGCTTATTAGTAGGACAAATGTTAGGACGTTGGGGGAACTTCTTCAACCATGAAGCATACGGTGAAATTGTTACTAAACAATATTTAGAAAACAGATTTATACCGAACTTCATTATTGAGAACATGTATATTGATGGTGCATATCGTCAACCAACATTCTTATATGAAAGTTTATGGTGTTTAATAGCACTAGTAATACTATTATTAATACGTAATAAATTAGCTCAAAGTGAAGTATTTGCTGCATATTTAATTTTATATGGAGTAGAGAGATTCATTGTAGAAGGAATGAGAACAGACTCACTTTATATCGGAAGTCTTAGAGTATCTCAAGTCCTTTCGCTAGTATTTGTGGTAGGAAGTTTGATATACTTAATAGTGCTTAATACAAAGTTCAAAGATAAGAAGATTTTGTATAGAGAATCATAAAAAAGAAGGTGGAAAATATGTCAGAAAAAATTTATGACTTAATTATCGTTGGAGCAGGTCCAGCAGGTATGACAGCTTCAATCTACGCATCACGTGCGAATATGTCAGTGTTGATGTTAGAAAGAAAATATCCAGGTGGTCAAATGCTTTCAACAGAAGAAATTGAAAACTACACAGGATATGAAATGGTAACAGGTCCTGAACTATCAGAAAAAATGTTCGAACACTCTAAAAAATTCGGAACAGAATTTGCTTTTGGTAATATTACAAAAGTTGGTGAAAAAGACGGACTTAAATATGTTGTTGCAGGAGAAAAAGAATATGTTGCTAAATCAATAATTATTGCGACAGGTTCAGAGCATAGAAATCTTGATGTTCCTGGTGAAGAACAGTTCTCAGGAAAAGGTGTAAGTTACTGCGCGGTATGTGACGGTGCATTCTTTAGAAACAAAGAAGTAGTAGTTATCGGTGGAGGGGATTCAGCGGTAGAAGAAGCTTTATATCTTTCTAATTTAGCGGCAAAAGTTACGATAGTTCACAGACGTGATGAATTACGTGCACAAAAAATTCTTCAAGATAGAGCATTTGCTAAAGAAAATATCGAATTTGTATGGGATAGTGTAGCATATGAAATCAAAGGTGAAAGAAAAGTTTCATCAATTGAAATCAGAAATGTAAAAACTGGAGAAGAAAGTTCAATTCCAGCTGATGGTGTGTTTATCTATGTTGGTATGTTACCACAAACACAAGACTTCAGAGATTTAGGAATTACTGATGAAGCTGGTTATATTCCAACTAACGAAAGATTAGAATCAGCAGTACCAGGAATCTTTGCAGCTGGTGATGTTCGAGTAAAAGAAATTCGCCAAGTAATCACAGCAGCTTCTGATGGTGCTATTGCAGCTCAAAGCGCGTATAGCTATGTAGAAGGTTTAGAATAATAGCTAAAGAAGAGAGGTTCAACTTAGAGCCCCTCTTCTTTTATTTAATTTCAGCACTATAATTTACAACTTACCTTAAGTAAAAGGAAGTGACTCAAAAATTGAGATTTCTGAGAAATCGATTTTTTAGAGTTACTCCCGTACAGTTTATTAGATATCTAAAAAGCTTTTATAAAGTGAATTTAGATATCAATAAACCACTGCGTCTATGAGTTATCCTATGAATTTTGTTAAATTTTAGTTTTTTTTTGTTATCCCCTTTATATTTTATCCTTTGTAATCGAAAATACTCTTACGTTTTCCGAAATCAAATTTCATGTTATTATTAGGATTTACCATTTTATCTCTAAAATCATTTACTGGGATTTCTTCGTTTTTACCAGAAGGATATGATCTCTTATAAACTTTTGAATTAGTTTCAGCATCGAAATCAAAAGCATCTATTTTTTCAAGAGCTAAACCATCATTGTTTAGTTTATAGAATGTATATCCATGGACTTTTGCACCACCTGAACCATATACTTGGAAAATTTTATCCTTAGTTATTGAAAGTGTTATTCGTTCTCCATTCACTCTTTCAGGTGTAATACGTACTACTTTATTATCTTTGTCTAGAGTATAGACATCCATTGGACTATACTCATTTGGTTTATCCTTACTATCTTCAGTGAATAGCAATAGTTCATCAATTCCGTCACCATTTATGTCGAAGAATCCGTAGTTTAGGAAGCTATTACCAACTTGTTTTTCACCAAAAACTTTATAATTAGTGATAGCTACTGTATTAACATCTTTAGCATCATTTTTACCGCTACTTATAGCATCTTTATAATTTTTTAGTACACTAGCATAAGCAGTTTCGTAGTTATCAGGTTTCTTACGTTGATTATTGTCTTTTTTCTCTTCTTTTTTATCATTGTTATCGTTAGAAGAACTTTCTCCGAATTTTTTCACTGATTGCCAATTTTCATTATCAAATTTCATCACTTCGGAAATAGGGAAAGCATCATTAAATTCTTTCTTAGAATTGTATTCTTTATTATTTGTAATGTCTTTGTATTTACTGTCATCAGTATCTAGACCAGTGAAAGTAATGACATTTGTTTTTTCTAATTTATCTCTATCTTTAGAGAATTTTAAGAAATTATATTCTCCTGTATCTTTATCAAATTTTCTAATTCTTATAGTTTTATCTTTAAATACTGCTGAACCAGAGTTGTTATTAGAACCATCAACACCAAGTTTATTAAGAATAGCACTGTCGATAGTCTCAGGATTAAATAATCTTATAACTTTATGTTTTTTATCAAATGTATAAATATCGAATGGATTATTAGGTTTATCATTTCTAGAGATAATAAGTTCTTTTCTACCATTACCATCGATATCGTAGAAAACATATTTAATATAATCATCATTTTTCTTCTCTTTAAGAGCAGCTTTTAATGCTTCAACATTAATAGAGCTATCTGCATTGTCAGGATTGTTAATAGCATCTTTATATTTTTGAATAATTGTTCCATATATTTCATTCTCGTTTACTACTTTTGGTTTAGAATGTTTAGAGTAAAAATAATATCCACCACCAGCAAGTAATAGTAAAGCTAGTACAGATGAGATGGTTACGACTAATTTCCTTTTTGATTTTTTCTTGGGTTGTTTAGGAGAATTGTTTAAATTCTTTGGATTCATAACTGGAGGAATAGGAGGGATATTCTCTCTATTTTGAATGTTTTGATTTTGATAAGAATTTTGTTGATAATTTCCTGAATAATCTTGTTGAGTAGAACTATAAGTTTGAGTATTTACTTGCGAATCAGTATTATTTGATCTTGTTTGATTTACATTATAATTTTCAACAGCTTTTTGTTCATTTGAAGCAGACGCTTGATTGTAACTACCATAAGAACTTGTAGTATTATTTTGTTGATAACCTTGATTATAGTTTACTTGTGTTTTATCTTGGTCTGAATAGTTAAGGTTCTGATTATTATTCACTTGATAATCTTGCTCATAGTTAGTTTGCGCATTAGTATTTTGTTGAGTATAATTAAAAGTATCTTGTTGATAGTTTTGATTGTAGTTATTTTGTGTATTACTTTGTTCAGAATAACCGAAGTTCTGAGAATTATCTTGTTGATAATTATTATAATACTGATTTGTATTTTGAGTGTTGTAGTTATAATCATTTGAATATTGTTCTTGTCCAAAATTACCTTGAGAATTATATTGACTATAATCTTGATTATAGTTGTTATAATTTTGGTTATTATAATAATTTTGGTTGTAGTTGTTATATTCTTGATTATAATTATTGTACTGTTGATTATAGTTTCCTAGATTAGGATCTTGTTCAAAGTATTGATTTGAATTTTGATTATAATATTGGTTATTATTTTGATAATATTCATTATAATTTTGTTCACTATTTTGATTATAATTTTCATAATTATCATTTTGATTATTGTTGTTAGTTGGCGAATTATTATTATTTTTATTCATAAACATTTCTCCTTGTTATCTTATAATTAATATTATAAAAAGTTTTTTAAAGAAAATCAAGAATTGGAGGGGAAATATAATCTAAAAATAACTATAAAAATTATAAATTTCACATTATATTAGAGAAAAAGAGAATAAAAAATAAGAAGTAACTAATGTTTCAAGTTACTTCTTATTTAATAGATATTATTTGTTATTTTTTCTTGCTAAGTAAGGCATGATTAATCCTAATGAAAGTAGAACGATTGGAGTTGCAATGTTCATAACTGTTTGGAATGTACTTTCTGGTGTATACATACCTGAAATACAAGCAAAAGCAGTTAAGAAGAAACACCAAGCCCCAAGTCCCATACCTACAAATTTATTCTTAACAAATTTGTATTCAGATTGGAATTTTTCAGCTGATTTTTTCAAGAAGATATATGCGGCAAATACCCATAGGTAACGTAATGGCATAGTAACAGCATTAAGTTTAACCAACCATCTGAATAAATCATTAACTTCTTTAATTCCGAACATAGGGATAATTAGTAAGATAGAAACGATAACTCCTACAAGTTTTAGACCATTTACATAAACATCATTTTCGTTCTTAACTAATAATTTCTTAGGAATATATTTCTCGTCTGCACTACTTAATAACATACGAAGTGGTGCATCGATTGAGATAATAACAACAGAAATTTGTCCGATTAAATCAACTATTGCATAGATAACTAAGAATAAGTTACCAACACCGTAATAATTACCTAAAGTTTGGAAAGCATAGTAAGTTCCGTTAGTAAGTAAGTCTTTAGGGATATTATTTGTATCAAACATTAACGCAAGGGCAAATGTACCTAAGATAGCTGTTGTACAAACCATAACAACTAAGGCGATCATTCCACGTGGGAAGTCTTTAGAAGGGTTTTTCATCTTATTAACATAAGGTGAAATCTTCTCACAACCACCAACTGCAAAGACTAATATGGCAATCGAAGTAAGGTATTTAATATCAAATGTTGGCATGAATGTATCTAATGACCAATCGATTTTAAATGTTTTTGCTCCAGTAATTGATGGTGCTGTGATAGCCATAACAACGAATAATAATGACATAATAAACATTGAAGATCCAGCTAACATAGCCATTTTCTTAATTAAGTTAACTCCACGAGCTGCTAAGAATAAAGCAATTAAGAAAATTACTAGTGAAGCAATTTGTAAATATGTGATATTCATTTTACTAATACGATTATCACGGAATACTGTCCAGCTAAATGCTGCGATAATACGAGATGGTTTTTGTGAAATGTAAGGCATGTGTACTACCCACATTGTCCATCCAGTATAGTAAGCAAGTAATTTACCATGTGTAGAACTTATCCAAGAACTAACACCTCCACCTGCATCTTTAAAAGTAGAACCTAGCTCACCAACGATTAATGAATACGGAATAAAGTATATAACAAAAATTAAAATCCAAGAAACTATAGATTTTAATCCGCCGAATTCAGAGTATCCGTTAACAACATTCCCGAACGCCCAAACCGTAGAGAATGCCATGAAGGCTAGAGTGTACCAAAATATCTTTTTTGCGTCCTTCTCCATTAAGAACCTCCTAATAATATAATTTTTCTAATTACTGCAAAATTCGCATTACTAAAATACTAGCATAGTATACATAATTATTCAAGTAAAAATAATATAAATTAGATTAAAATTTTTTTATATAGTAAATTATTAAATATATTATATGAGATCAATAAATATATTGATTTCGTAGTGAGATAAAAATGTTATAAAAAATAAATTATGTAAAATAAAAATGAAAATTTACATTATTAAAAGATATTTTCATAATATTGATATTTTAAAGTATAACTAAGGTTTAAAAGAGTAGTGTTTGCTTGAAAATATAGGCATTTTACCTTATAATTAATAATGTCAAGAGAAAGTTTTAAAAATATATGAGGAGTGATAAAAACTTGAAAAAAAAACAACGAACATTAACTAGGTTAATGTTAGTAATGACGAGTTTGGTAGTCATATCCCTATTGGTAACTTCTTTTTTTGTAAGAGAATATATAAAACAACGAGAAAATGAAATTATTCGTCAAAAGATATATTCAACTGCGAAAGTAGTAGCTAGTGATTATCGGGTAAAAGACGATATTATACATCATAGAAAAACATTAGCGATTCAAAAATTTGCAAATAGGGTAATGGAAGAAACAGGAACAGACTTCGTTGTTATCATGGACGAGACTTTTACAAGGTATAGTCATCCAAAGGAACAGTTTATAGGTGAAAAGTTTTCTAATATAGAAGATGTCAGTTTAACATTTACAGCTGGAGATCACTATAGTAAACAATCTGGTCATTTAGGGGAAGGATTAAGATTTTTTACAGCTATTAAAGATGAAGATGGTAAAAATGTCGGTGTTGTATGTGTTGGTTATACGAAGAAAACAGTAGAGAAACAAATCGCACATTCACAAGAAAAAATTCTATTTTCATTAATGATAGGTATAGTGTTTGCGATAATTATGGCCATAATGTATAGTAGACGATTGAAGCGCGTGTTACTAAACTATGAACCTGAAGAAATTGCATATAATTATATTGAAAAAAATCTAATATCAGATCATGTTTCTGAAGCTATAATAGGGATTGATATAAATAAAAAAATAATTGTGAAAAATAGTAGTGCTAATCAGTTATTAGATAAAGCAGGGTATTCAAAAGTTAAAAAAGGTGAAATTATTCCTGATGAACTTTATCAAATATTCTTTAAATCTATAATAGAAGACAAAGTTAGCAGTCGTGATGAGTTGATAGTATTAAACCATATAGAAGTATTAGTTAATAGAAATGCAATTTATCAAAATGATAAATTATATGGTGCTGTTATTACTCTACGTGACCAAAGTGAAATGAAAAAATTAATCACAGAGCTAAGTGGTACTGAGAAATATAATGATAGTCTTCGTGAACAGAGTCATCATTTCATGAATAAACTTCATGTACTCCATGGCTTAATAGAGATGAAATCTTACGATGAAGTTGAGAAATATATAGCATATTTAAAAGATGATTATCACGAAAAAATAGGTTATATTTCAGAAACTATTAAAGTTCCATCTATAGCAGGATTCCTACTGGCGAAAGTCAGAGAAGCAAAACAAAAAGGTATATCACTATTAATAGATTCAGATTCAATGCTTTTAAATAAAGAAGGATTAGATGAGTTATATAATGAATTACTAATTATACTAGGAGTGCTAATTGATAATTCGATGGAATCAATGTCAGGTGAAAATGATGGGAAAATTATAGTTTACCTATACTTAAATACCGAAGAAAATATATTACTTTGTAAAGTGTATGATAATGGTTGTGGTATTAGCAAGGATAAATTGGAGAATGTATTTGAAAGAGGATATTCGACTAAAGGAGAAAATAGAGGATATGGATTAAATGCCGTTGATACTATCGTTAAAAAATATAACGGACTAATAGACGTGGAAAGTGAAGTAGGAAAAACGACATTTACAATAGAATTATCAATCGAGGAGGAATAAAAAATTGAAAATACTAATAATTGAAGATGATCCAATGGTAGCAATGATACACAAAGAATATTTTAAAAGAAAAGAAATATCTAATGACCTAAACCATGTGTCAACATTAGAGGAAGCGAAAGAGTTTCTAGCAAATTCTGATACTGATTTAATAATTTTAGATAACTATTTAGCAGACGGACAAGGTATTGAATTTTTACCGGAATTAAAAGGTTATCCAATAATAATGATTACAGCGGCAAACGATGTTCAAACAGTTGAAGCAGCGTTAACAAATGGGGTAGTAGATTATCTAGTAAAACCATTCACATATGAAAGATTTTCTCAAGCAATAGATAAAGTTCAAGATTATATGAAACTATTATCTAAAGAGAAAATTAATCAAGACTTAATCGACGATTACTTAAATTCTGGAAGAGTAGAGGAAGAGGAAGACAGCTTGCCAAAAGGTCTATCTAGAATAACATTGAAAAAAGTATTAGAAAATATCAAAGAACAAGAAACAGGATTTACAACACAACAAGTAGCAGATGCTTTAGATATTTCAAGAATTACAATTAGAAAATATTTAAATCATCTTGTTAATATCAATGTTCTAAGTGAAGATGCTGAGTACTACACATCAGGAAGACCTGTATCAGTATTTACGGTAGTATCTGATAGTAAGATTGATAAATTGTTATAACTGTATCAATGTGATGCGGACATTATATTAGTAAAAATAGCCGCGGGAAAAGACAAAAAAATAAACATTATCTATGATAATGGAATATAAAAAATAACTAGAAATATTTAATTTAAGTTTTATAAAAAGCTTATTTTAGGTTTTTCTAGTTATTTTTATTTTAATTAAATAACTTTGAATAGTTTAAAAAAGTTGGAAAAATTATTATATAATGATACACTTAAAAAGTCTTAGAAGTGTATTAGTACACTAAAATAATTTTTCAAAGGAGTTTATACAGTTATGAATTATTTAGATGTTTTTACTAAAACATTGACGAATCAAAAAATTAATACCGCTATTATTTCAAGTATAGCTATTATATTATTAGGATACTTCTTACGTAAAAAGGGTGTATTTAATGATTCAATCGGGAAAGTACTTACTTCTGTAGTACTTACAGTTTCATTACCAGCCCTTGCATTTAACTCGTTCTTAGTTGATATAAATGAAAAGAGTTTAAAACAAGGTCTTAATGTATTAATTTGGGGTATTTTAGTATACATAGTTTTAATTATTATTAGTAAACCTTTATTCATGCAATTTAAAGGTGATCAACAAGATACAATGCGTGTTCTTTCTATCTTTGGATCAACAACATTCTTCGGAATTCCAATAGTAACAGCTATTTATGGTCCAACTGGAACACTTTACGCATCTATCTTTAACATTGGATATCGTATATTCTTATACTCATATGGATATATTAAAATGAGTGGATTAAAAATGACGATGAAAAATGTTAAGACAATGTTCTTAAATCCAATCGTTATCGCAACATTCCTAGGTTTATTCATCTGGTTATTCCAAGGAAGTTTACCGCAAGTTGCAGTATCAACTGTAAAAGATGGACAAACAGTTGTTAAAGAATATGCATTCTTACGACTTGACCAAACGTTACCACAATTCAAGCAAATTTTAACATACTTATCTAGCTTAGCATCTCCATTAGCATGGTTAGCAATCGGAGCTACACTAGGTTCAGTATCATTTAAAGATGCACTATCAAACAAACCAACTTGGTACTACACAGCTGTTAAACTTATCGTTATTCCAGCTATTAATATCGTAATCTTAGCGGTATTAGCTGTAACACACGTTTTACCAGTTGACATTACAGCTTTAGGAACAATCGTAGTTATGATGGCAACACCTCCAGCAACAGTAGCAGCTGCGTATGCTATTAGCTTTGATAAAGATGCAGTATTAGCATCTAATGCATCATTACTTGGAACATTAGGAGCAGTTATCCTTACTCCAGTATGGATCGTAATTGTACAAATTATCGGTTCACTTGGAATTTTCCATTAATATAAAAGATAGATTTTTATAATCGGTAATAATGAAAAGACGGGGTTGCCGATAAGCAGTCTCGTCTAGTTTTTAATAATAAAAAAAAAAGAAAGAAGGAAATGAAAATGACATTAAAAGTTGTATGTTATGGTGTTAGACCAAATGAAGTACCATTTTTTGAAAAACTAAACAAATATAATTTTGAATTAAAACTTGTAGAAGAATTATTAAATCACGATAATATTGATACAGCTGAAGGAATGGATGCCGTAATTTTACGTGGTAACTGTGTTGCTGATAGAACTAATATTGAAAAAATGAACGAGTACGGAATTAAATATGTATTTACTCGTACAGTAGGATTCAACCACATCGATCTTCAAGCAGCAGCTGATTACAATATGAGTGTTGCTCGTGTACCAGGATATTCTCCAAACGCAATTGCAGAATTATCTTTAACATTAGCGATGTCATTACTAAGACACGTTGCTCACACAGTTAACAAAACATCAAAATATGACTTCCGTGTAGATGGAACAATGTTCAGTAAAGAAATTCGTAACTGTAAAGTTGGTATCATCGGAACAGGGAAAATCGGTTTAACTGAAGCGAAACTATTTAAAGGATTGGGTGCTGATGTTTACGGATTTGACGTATTCCAAAGTGAAGAAGCAAAACACGTAGTTAAATTTGTTGAAATGGACGACTTATTAGAAAGATGTGATATCGTAAGCTTACACGTACCATACTTCCCAGGAAAAAATGATAAGATGGTAAATGCAGAATTTATCTCGAAAATGAAAAATGGAGCAATCTTAATCAATACAGCTCGAGGAGAATTACAAGATAACGCAGCTATTTTAGAAGCTATTAAATCTGGTAAACTTGATGGATTCGGAACAGACGTATTCGCAAATGAAGCAGCATTCTTCTTCAAAAACTTCGAAAACGGAGACGACATCTCAGATCAAGTAGTTAGAGAATTAGTTGACTTATATCCGAAAGTATTAGTTACACCACACGTTGGTTCTAATACAGATGAAGCTTTATCAAACATGATTGAAATCAGTTATGATAACTTAAATGATATGTTAACAAAAGGTTCAACAGCGAATGCTATTGAATTACCAAAAGCTAATTAAAAATATATAAAGAGAACTCCTAGGTAGAAATTCTACTTAGGAGTTCTTATTTTTTAATGACCTAATAGAAGAAAAGTGTCTTAATCTTTGATTCTATATTTATTTTCTTGATAACTTTTAGTTTTTTTATATTGCTCAATCATACTATTTATTCTTTCTAAATCTTTTTCTGTAATTTTTTCTTTAATTTCTTTATATGTTGCTTTCTTAACTGTTTTAAAATCACGTTGATCAACGGGTTTATCATAGTCTAGTGTTTGTATTTCTATACCATCATTAGTTTTGATAACCTGAACTGTACTGCCACCTGTTCCCATACTTGATGAAAATTTTCCATTATCTTCTGACATTATAAATGGTGATTCATAGTTAATAGTAATTTCATCAAAGTTAGTTGAATTCGCTAGAAGAGCTCGTCCTATTAAAGTAAGTTGTGAATTCGTGTATTCTACTTTTGATGTTTCTTTGTTATCTTCTGAAGAATTATTTTTATTTTCATTGTAAGTATATACTGATCTATAATCAGATTTTGAGAAGTCTAGTTTATCATTTGATTTTTTATTATTTTTTAAGAAGTCTTCTAGACTACTGAATTGATTATTTGATATTGTATCAAGATATTTTCCATCTTTTTTTTCTTTCTCAGATATTGTAATATCATGTATTTTATCGTATTTATCTTTTTTATCATTTAATTTATAGACGACATATCTATCAAAGTCTTTTTCTTTTGTGTGAATCCATATAGTTCTATCTTTATAGAAATTAGCACGAGGAATATCATTTCTAGACTCAGCTTGATATAGTACTATAATTTTGTTTGAATTATATGAATAAACAGCAAATGGACTGTTAGGTTTATCTTTTTCAGCAATAACTAATTCATTTTTACCATCTTCATCTACATCATAATAACTATAAGTTATATAATTTTTCTCTTTACCATATTCATCATAATTTTTAATAGCGAACTTATTAACTTCAGAATTTTCTCCTAATTCATTATTATCCATAGATTTTTTGTATTTCTCTAGTATAGGAGCGTAAATTTCATCATCATTTTTACTAGTAGAAAAAATACTAGAGATAGATTTATTAGTAGTTTTTGAATAGTAGTATAAACCACCACTACCAATTAATACAAGTCCAAGTATAGTTGATATGATTGGAACAAACTTTGAACGTTTTTTATGGTTAGGGTTAAAGTTATTATTAAGATTTTGAGGAACATTCATAAAATTAGGATTTTGTTGATCACTGTAGTTTTGGTATTGTTGATTAAATCCCTGTTGTCCGTTATTATAGTTATGGTATTGCTGATTATAACCTTGCTGCTCATTATTTACACTATTATAATTAGTGTATTGTTGATTATTATTGTAGTTTTGATATTGTTGATTGAATTCTTGCTGGTTATTGTAGTTTGAATAGCTTTGGTTATAACCTTGCTGTTCGCTATTTACATTATTATGATTAGGATTTCGTTGATTATTGTAGTTATCATTATTTTTACTCATTTTGTTTCTCCCGGATAAATATATTCAATTATATTATAAGATAAGATTAAGTATTTTCAAAGTATTATTTGAAAGTTATAAAAAAAGAGGAAGTGCCTCAAAAATTATGATTTCAGAGAAATCAATTTTATCGAGACGCTCCCTCATAATATTTTTATTTAATAATGTAACATACTTATGTTAGTATCCATTATTCCTCAATCTTATTATTTTCATAACTCTTAGTTTTCTTATACTCCTCAATAATTTTATTTATTCTATCCATATCTTCTTTTTTGAATGTATCTTGAATCTCTTTATAAGTTACAGTTTTAGCAACATCGTACATTCGATTTGGAGAAGAGTAGTCAACCACTATAATCTGAATGTCGTTTTCTCGAATATTAACATTAACAACACTTGCTCTTGTGCTAAAGTCAGAAACAACACCATTTTTAGAAGTACGAATAGAGAAATAAGTATTATAATCTAATGTTCCTACTTGAGGATCAGTTGAACCAGCCATAATAGCACGAGCGATTAAAGCAAGTTGCATTTTAGTATATTTAGGTTTATCCTCAACTTTTTTCTCTTTCTCTTTTTCGTTATTATTGCTACTACTAGATTCATTAATAGAGCTATAAACAGATTGATGATCTAACTTAGAAAATTCAATTTTTTCACCTGAAAGAGGATATTTTTTAAAGAACTCATCTTTAGAATCAAATTCTTCTTTGGTAATAGAATCCTTATATTTTCCACTTAAATCTTTTGGTTTGCCGAAGTCTATGTCATGAACCATTTCATATCTTAGACCATTATCTTTAAACTGATAAATCGTGTATCTATCGTTAGAACCTTCATTGTCTTGAACTACTATTAATTTATTTTTGTAGAAAGTTGTAGGTTGAATAGATTTAGTTTCAGCTTTGTAAATAACATTAATTTTACTCTGTTCATCATAAGAATAAATTGCTGCTGGACTAGCATAATTATCTTTTTCGAAAACAAGAAGCTCATTTTTTCCATCATTATCAATATCATCGTAACTATACTCTACATAATCCTTATTTTTAGAAGTCGCATTATATCGTTCAATTACACGATTATTAATTTCATAATCAAACTGTTGTTCTCCGCTATCCATAGCTTCTTTATATTTCTTTAGAATAGGTGAGTAAATGTCTTTCTCTTTTTCCTTTTTACCAAACGAGAAAATACTAGTTAAATTTTGATTTGTGGTTTTTGAATAATAATATAAACCACCACTAATTAGAATAACCCCAAGAATACTAGAAATTATTGGAACAAATTTTGAACGTTTCTTCTTCTCCTGATTAAATCTTGGTTGACTATATTGAATATTAGGGTTTTGATAGTAACCTTGATTGTTATAATTATTATTTTGTATATGTCCATTATTATATTGATTTTGGTATTGGTTATTGTATGGTTGACGAGACCTATTATTGTTATTAAAATTCTGATATTGACCGTTATAGGCCTGTTGACCATTAGGTGTGCTGTTATTACTTTGATATTGTTGGTTATTTATATTTTTAGGATATTGTTGGCCATAATTAGCTTGGCTTTCTAAATTATTATTTAGATGTTGCTTATTATCAAAGTTATTATTGTTGTTATTGTTATCTTGTTTAACTTTATTACTCATAGAAACTCTCCTATAAACTTCATTTAATTACTATTATAAAATAAGATTAACTATTTTCAAAATATTATAAGAAAATATATGAAAAAAATCCTCACCCGAATAGCAGGTAAGGAAGATGCAATATTAATCTTTAATATTAAATTGTCCTTTTTCATAATTTCTAGTGTGTTTATATTCTTCAATTATTTTGTTAATTTTATCGATATCTTCTTTTGATAATTTTTCTTTTATTTCTTTGTATGTTACTGATTTATAGACTTTAAAATCACGTTGTGCAGCTGGTTTATCATAATCAAGAACTCTAATATCAATACCAGTATCATTTTTTACAACCTGTATGATACTTCCACCTGTACCTAAAGAAGTGGCTAAAATACCATTATGTTCTGACATCGTGAATCCAGTATCGTAATCTAGACGTAGAGATTTAAGTGAGTCCATAGAGTCATAGAAAAGAGCTCTACCGATTAAGGCAAGTTGAGAATTAGTGAATTCAGGTTTGTTTTCTTGTTTTTCTTTATCACTATTTTTTTGTTCTTCTTGTGCATTAGGATCATTGTAGTAATATAATGCTTTATATCCCAATTTAGAAAAATCAATCTTATCAGTAGGGATTGCATATTTTTTGAAGAATTCATCTTTAGATTCAAACTCTTCAGAAGAAATTGAATCTTTAAATTTTTTGTTAATTTTTTTATACTCGGCAGAGTTAATATCATGAACTTTTTCGAATTTTGAACCATCATCTTTCAATTTATACACAACATATGTGTCATTGTTGTTCGTAGTATCATGTATCCAAATAGATTTATCATTATAGAATACAGATTTTGAAATATCATTACCAGATTCAACTTGGTAAATTAAATTAACTTTATTACTATTATCATAAGAATATATCGCAAAAGGACTATTTAGATTATCTTTATCGCAGATAAGTAATTCATTTCTACCATTACCATCAATATCATAATATACATACCTGATGTAATCTTTATTTTTTCCTTTTGAATTATAATTTTCGATTGCGAAATTATTAACCTCAGAATCAGATTTCACCTCACCAGAGTCCATTGCTTTCTTATATTTTTCAAGAACAGGAGTATAAAGTTCTTCATCTGATTTCTTCCCAAAAGAAAAAATGCTAGAGATAGGTTTATTAGTAGATTTCGAATAGTAGTATAATCCACCACCACTAAGTAGAACAATGCCAAGAATACTAGAAACTATAGGAACAAGTTTACTTTTCTTTTTCTTATTAGGATCAAATCCTTGTGAATTATTTGGTCTATTATTGTTTTGATAGAACTGTCCATTGTTTTGAGTATTTTGTTGATATTGACCAGGATTGTTATAATTTTGATATTGTTGATTGTAACCTTGTTGGCCATTTGCATTATTGTAGTTTTGGTATTGTTGATTATTTGATGAACCTGAGTAATTTTGATACTGTTGGTTATTATTTTGTTGATTACCATAATTATATTGATTATTAGTTTGGTAATTTTGATTTGAATAATCGTACTGTTGATTATTTTGATATTGCTGATTCGAGTTATTATAATTTTGGTATTGTTGATTATAGCTTCCTTGATAACTTTGTTCATTATAATTTTGGTACTGGTTATTATACCCCTCTTGATAACCTTGATTATTATAATTTTGATATTGGTTATTATAGCTATTTTGTTCGTTATAATCATTTTGATTATAGTTGCTATAATTTTGATTAGTATTCTGATTTTGATTATTATTATTATTATTATTATTTGGCTTTGAATTATTATTACTCATAACATCTCTCCTTTTAAAGTGCTTTCATTACTATTATAAAATAAATTTAACATATTTCATAGTAATATTAAAAAAAACTCCTAATTTCATATATATTCTATATAAAATTAAGAGTAGGTTTGTATTATTTAGTTACTACGAATGAGTACCATCCGTTATCAGAAGTTTCCTCAACAAGTTTGAAACCACGTTCTAACATTTTTTCAAGAAGTTCATCTTTCTTCTCTTCTATAATACCAGAAGTGATGTAGTAACCACCATCTTCTAATAAGTTATACGCATCATCAATCATAAGCTCGATGATGTGAGCAAGAATGTTCGCTACGATAATATTATATTTTTTAGTTTCTTTTGTAAGAAGACTAGCTTGATCAACTTCGATTCTCTTCTCAAGATTATTTAAAGCGAAGTTCTCATAAGAAACATCGACAGCAAGTTTATCTAAGTCAACAGCTTTAATATTACCATCAGTTAGATAGCTAGCTGCGATACTTAAAATACCACTTCCACAACCAACATCGATAACATTATCAGTTCTTTGAACATATTTCTCAAGGTTTTTAATACATAGAGAAGTAGTCTCGTGACCACCAGTACCAAATGCCATACCTGGATCAATGTTTATAATATATTTATCTTCAGTATTTTCATATTCGCGCCATGTAGGTACAATAACGAACTTTTCACCGATATTAAGAATATCGAAATAATCTTTCCAAGAATTTTCCCAGTCGCTATCTTGAATAATAGTAGTTTCAATCTTGAAGAAATCTCCAATGTTAATATTTTCACCTAAAGCAAGAAGCTCAGCTTCGAAACGTTTGAAAGTTTCTTCATCAAAATTAAGCTCGTTAATGTATCCTTTAACAACAACTCCAACTTCAGGATAATCAGCAGGACTAAGTTCAACAATAGTACCGAAATCATCGTGTAAGTTTTCCTCAAGAGTAGTAGGATCCTCAATAGCAACTCCAGTTGAACCATAATCTAAAAGAATAGACTCAACTATTTCACTAGCTTCATTAGTAGTATGAATTGTAATTTCAACCCAATTTTCCATCTTATACCTCACAAATATTTTAAATTTTTTTCATTATATTTTTGATCGAAAAGACCAAAATAAGTGACTGCCCCAAAAGTCATAAAATTTAACAAAGTTCATATGATAACTCATAGACGCAGTGGTTTATTGATATCTAAATACGCTTTATAAAAGCTTTTTAGATATCTAATAAACTGTGCGGGGGTGACTCGACAAAATCGATTTCTCCGAAATCACGATTTTTGAGTCACTCCCATTTAACATACCTACAACATATTATACCATTTTCAATATTTAAGCAAATAAAAAGGTGAGATAGTTGTTTATATTTCGAGTGTAGAATTCACGAAGAAATATTTATCGGGTAGATATATTAAAAAATATAGTAAAAAATGAAATAATAGAGAATAATAATAACAAAGACGCAGTGGTTTATTGATATCTAAATACGCTCATACAAGCTTTTTAGATATCTAATAAACTGTGCAGGGGTGACTCTAAAAAATCAATTTCTCCGAAATCATGATTTTTGAGTCACTCCCAACAGAAACACTAATCTTAACGAACAAGGAGAGGAAAAGATTAGATGTTTCTACTGCGACTATTTAGAATAAATGAATAATAAAGAAATACTTTTAATGGGAATTAAGTGAATATATGAGAATTTGTAGCCTAATAGTGCTTAATTATGTTATAATTTATAACAGTACTATTTGAGGGCAGAAAGGTTCCTGCCGCACCCGAGAGGGTACCTGAGATGACGAGGTTACTGAACGTCCAAATAGGAATATTGGAAGCACCTGGAAATAGGTGCTTTTTTTATGATAAAATTGAAATTTATTTTAAATACAAAAAATTTAAATTAATATGGCTCCATAGTGCTTTTTTAATAAAATCCTTGACAATAATGGTCGATTAGTATAATATAGACTAAGTAAACCGTAATATAAAATATTAGTAAAGAGACTTTTATTTCATGTTTTTTTAGAAGAGAGTTTAATCCATAGGCTGAAAGATTAAATAATAATGATTGAAATAAGCAACACTCTTTATAAAACCGAATATAAATTGAAAGGTATCAGGAAACTGATATGAATTCGGGTGGCACCACGAAATTAGTATTCGTCCCATGTAGTTATATAACTATGTGGGGCGATTTTTTATTTTCAATATATATAAGGTTTAGCTAATATTAGTAGTTAAAATTGAAAAAATATGGAGGCACTTATGACAACAATTACGAAAGAACAAGTAGCTCACATCGCTCATCTTTCTAGATTAGAAATCCAAGAAAGTGAAGTAGATGGGTACATCGAAAAATTAGAAAAAGTTGTAGATTTATTCAATACAATCAACAGCGCACCGACAGAAAATGTAAAACCAACATATCACGTTTTAGACTTAGTGAATGTTTTCCGTGAGGATGTTGCAAAACCAGGAATGGATAGAGAAGAAGTTCTTAAAAATGCTCACGAGACTGAAGCAGGACAATTCAAAGTACCTACTATTATTGAATAAAACAAGGAGATAATTTAATGAGTTTATTACATGAATCAATTGAAAGTTTAGAACTTAAACTTAAAAATAAAGAAATTAAACCAAGTGATTTAGTAAAAGAATCACTGGACAGAATTAAAGCTACTGATGAAAAAGTAGGTTCATTCATTACAGTAACTGAAGAAGTAGCATTAAAACAAGCTGAAGAGTTAGACCGTGCTCAAGAAGAAGGATGCGCAGAAGGTAAACTATTCGGTATCCCAATGGGAATTAAAGATAACATCATTACAAAAGATATTCAAACAACTTGTGCATCAAAAATCTTAGAAGGATTCAATCCAATTTATGATGCAACAGTAATGAACAAACTTAATAAAGAAAACCCAATTCTTTTAGGGAAATTAAACATGGATGAGTTCGCAATGGGTGGTTCTACAGAAACATCTTACTACAAACTTACTCGTAACCCACATGACTTAGATGCAGTACCAGGAGGATCAAGTGGTGGTTCAGCTACAGCGGTAGCAGCAGGACAAGTTAGCTTCACTCTAGGAAGTGATACTGGTGGTTCTGTACGTCAACCAGCTTCATACTGTGGTATCGTTGGATTAAAACCAACATACGGACGTGTATCTCGTTTTGGATTAGTCGCATTTGCTTCTTCATTAGACCAAATCGGACCAATGACTCGTACAGTAAAAGATAACGCTCGTGTATTAGAAATCATCTCAGGATTAGATGCTAACGATATGACTAGTGCACCTGTAGAAGTACCAGAATTCAGCAAAATCATCACTGGAGACATTAAAGGTAAGAAAATCGCTCTTCCAAAAGAATACTTCGGTGCTGGAATCGATGAAGATGTTAAAAAAGCCGTTCTTGAAGGTGTTAAATACTTAGAAAGCCAAGGAGCAATCGTTGAAGAAGTAAGTCTTCCAAACACAGACTATGCTATCTCAACTTACTACATCATAGCTTCAGCTGAAGCAAGTTCAAACCTTTCTCGTTTCGATGGTATTCGTTACGGATTTAGAAGTCCAAACGCAACGAACCTTGAAGAAATCTACAAAAAAACACGTGGAGAAGGATTTGGAGCTGAGGTTAAACGCCGTATTATGTTAGGAACATACGTATTATCTTCAGGATACTACGATGCTTACTACAAAAAAGCACAACAAGTTCGTACACTAATTAAACAAGACTTTGACAAAGTATTCGAAGAATACGATGTAATCATTGGACCAACTGCTCCAACAGTAGCATTCAACATTGGAGAAGAAGTAGGAGATCCAATTAAAATCTATGCTAACGATATCTTAACAATCCCAGTAAACATGGCTGGATTACCAGGTATCAGTATTCCATGTGGATTCAAAGGTAACCGTCCAATCGGTATGCAAATTATTGCTAAACCATTCGCAGAATCTACACTATATGATGTAGCGTACAACTTCGAACAACACTACAACTTACACGATAAAAAAATAGAATTATAATAGGAGAAACAAGATGCATTTTGAAACAGTAATTGGACTAGAAGTCCATGTAGAATTAAAAACAGATTCAAAAATATTCTCACCATCTCCAGCTCACTTTGGTGCAGAACCAAACACTAACACAAACGTTATCGACTTAGGATACCCAGGGGTACTTCCAGTAGTAAACAAAAGAGCGGTAGAATGGGGAATGAAAGCAGCAATGGCGCTTAACATGACAGTAGCTCGCGAGTCAAAATTCGATAGAAAAAACTACTTCTATCCAGATAACCCGAAAGCATACCAAATCTCACAATTTGACCAACCAATCGGGGAAAACGGATGGATTGATATCGAAGTAAACGGAGAAACTAAACGTATCGGTATTACACGTGCTCACCTTGAAGAAGATGCTGGTAAATTAACTCACAAAAATGGTTACTCTTTAGTTGACCTTAACCGTCAAGGGACACCACTTATCGAGATCGTATCTGAGCCAGATATCAGAACTCCAGAAGAAGCATATGCTTACTTAGAAAAATTACGTTCAATCATTCAATACATCGAAGTATCTGACGTTAAGATGGAAGAAGGATCAATGCGTTGTGATGCGAACATCTCAATCCGTCCTTACGGTCAAGATGAATTCGGTACAAAAACTGAGCTTAAAAACTTAAACTCATTCACTTTCGTTAAAAAAGGTTTAGAGTACGAAGAAAAACGTCAAGAACAAGTTATCCTTTCAGGTGGAGTAATCAACCAAGAAACTCGTCGTTTCGATGAAACAACAGGAACAACTAAACTTATGCGTGTTAAAGAAGGTTCAGACGATTATCGTTACTTCCCAGAGCCAGATATCGTACCTATGATTATCTCTGATGAATGGATGGAAGAAGTAAGAAAAACTATTCCAGAACTTCCAGATGCTCGTCAAAGAAGATACCAAGAAGAACTTGGATTACCAGCATACGATGCTCACGTTCTTACATTAACAAAAGAAATGTCAGATATGTTCGAACAAACTGTAGCTTTAGGTGCAGATCCAAAATTAGCTTCTAACTACTTAATGGTAGATGTGAATGCATACTTAAACAAAGTACAAAAAGAACTTAAAGAGACAGCATTAACTGCAGAAGGTTTAGCAGGAATGATTAAATTAATCACTGACGGAACAATCTCAAGTAAAATCGCTAAAAAAGTATTCGCAGAACTTATCGAACACGGTGGAGATGCTGCACAAATCGTTAAAGAAAAAGGTCTTGTACAAGTATCAGATAGCGGACAATTATTAGCTTGGGTTAACGAAGCATTAGATAACAATCCAAAATCTATCGAAGACTACAAAAACGGTCGTGACCGTGCGATTGGTTTCTTAGTAGGTCAAATCATGAAAGCCTCAAAAGGACAAGCCAACCCACAAATGATCAACAAAATGTTATTAGAAGAAATCGCAAAACGATAATAACGAAAATAAAAAACGAACTCGAAGCAAGGAAAAATCTTTGTTTCGAGTTTTTGTTGAATTGGTAATCGACTTAAATATAAATAGAGCAGGAATTAGTTTGAAAAATATATTTTAATAGAAAAAGAGAGCGGATGTTGGGAAATAAAACTGGATATTTCCCAAAAAAAGTGGACATTGGGAAGTTAAATTGGACTTTCATGGTTAAAAAAGTGGATATTAGGTAGTAAGACTGGACTTTAACGGTTTTAAAGTGGACATTAGGGAATAAAAATGGACATTCGCAGATGAAAAAGTGGAAAATTGAAAATATTCAATTTAAGTAGAATATATTTTGAAAAATAGGATTAATATAATTGACATACGTATAAATACGTAGTATAGTTAAAATGTCAGGAGGTTAAATATTATGCCGATGACACAAGAAGAGATGGTTAAACTGTTGAAAAAGTACGGTTTTACTTTATGTAAAGGCGGAAAGGGATCTCATGTAAAAATGAAAAAACCTGGACAGAAGAGACCTATCATTATCCCGAAAGGTGAATTGAATAAATTCACAGAGAAGGGTATATTAAAGGATGCTGGATTATTATAATCCAGCTCCGAATTAATGAGGTGATATAATGTTAGTAAGTTATCCAGCAATTTTTTATTTTAACAAAGAAAGTGAAGAAAAAGAGATTTATAATGTTTATTTTCCAGATTTAAAAGGAAGTGGAACACAGGGGATAGGTATAGCAGAATCAATTAGTATGGCATCAGATTATTTAGGATTAGCCCTTAGTGATTATTTGGAAGATGGAGAAAGATTACCTAAGTCAAGTAATATAAATGAGTTGTCAATAGAAGATGATTTTCCTTTTAAAGATGATTCTGAGATGAAGGATTATTATGTTCTTAATAAATCCTTTGTATCAATGGTTGTTGTGGATTTGAGAGAATATTTAGATAGTAGCACGCTAATTAAAAAGACATTGTCTATTCCTAAATGGGCTAATGATGTTGCAGTAAAATATAATATTAATTTTTCACAATTATTAACGAATGCTATAGCAGAAGAAACTATTAAGTATAAATAGAAAATAAGCGATTGTAATTCTTGAAATATTTTATATTTTAAATTTAAAAAATAGTTTTAAATGTTGAGAATAATACTAAATAAAGATGCACTCAAAAATAGATTTTTTAATCATAATTTTGAGTACATCTTTTTTGTATTTAATTTTTACTATTTACTCTTCACAAACTCAACAATTTTAGAAATGGCTTTAGTTGCTTCTGGTATTGGGAAGGCAGGGTATACGTGGTTTAAGTTTTTACCAATTTCGAATTCAGTCTTAACATTTGCTTCACGAAGTTTTTCAGATAATAATGCTATGTCAGGATATAATAATTCACGTGTTCCTGAGAATAATAATACCTCTGGTAAATTCTTCATCTCACCGTATAATGGAGAAACTTTCCAATCAGATAAGTCTGCATCACCAGCCCAAGATTTGGCATCAGCTAGTAGAGTATCTACGTGTAGTAGAGGATCTTTTTTGATATATTTTTTAATATCAGGATTCGACATAGTTAAATCAACCCATGGACTTAGTAAAATAAGGCCTTTTGGTAGTTTAATATTATTTCGAACAAAGTCTTGAACTAATCCTAGAGCTAAGCCACCACCAGCACTATCTCCCATAATATAGACATCTTTATCTGGATTCTCAGCAACGTAGTCTGTATATAATTTTGTTAGAAGTTCATAGCTATCTTTATAAGTATAGAGTGGGGCTAGTCCGTAATCAGGAATAATAACCTCAGCATCAGCTTCTTGAGCAATTTTATCAGCCATCTCCCATTGTATATCTACAAATTCATGAACGTAAGAACCACCATGAATATAGAAAATAGTAGAATTAGAATTATTAAAACTGTTTAAATGCCAAACTTGTCTGTCAGAAACAATTCTAGTATAAAATTTAGATTTAGTATCGAATTCATATACATTTACAGTTTCTTCAATATTATCTTCTTTTTGTTTTTCTAATCTTTTAGTTTCATCAATATCTCTTAGTTTCTTATATTTATTACCAAGGTATAACTCGATTAGACCAGCTTTAGCACTACGTTTATAACGTAATTTTTGATAACCTGCATAGCTACCTATTAATGCGGGTAATGTTACGGCAATTGAAGCTACTGAAACAATTTTTTTATTAAATTTTCCCATTTTAATCTCCTCTTATTTACATAAATGTAAGTGTTTTATTTATTTCCAATTATAGTTTATCAGAAAATAAAGTGATTGTAAAAATAAAAATCTGAAGAAATGGAATAAAGAATAAATAAATAGAGTTAGAACTCTAATTCCAATTCAGAGGGAAAAGATAAAAGTTGGAAGTGAACTTCCAATTTGAGGTGAAAAATATAAAAGTTGGAAGTCTATTTCCAATTTAAGGCGAATAAGACAAAAGTTGGAAGTGAACTTCCAATTTGAGGTGAAAAATGTAAAAGTTGAAAGTCTACTACCAATACAATTTTACGTTTTGCAAAATTACATAGTTAAATAAAAAAAGAAGTGATTTAAAATCTATACTCATTGATTTTAAAATCACTCCTAAAAGTTCATCATTTAGTTTTTATTATCTAATTAAATAGTAGTTTGTGATATATGCATTCACGATATCACGTAGTTGTTCATCAGATAGTCGTCTTAATGCAGGGAAGGCGATTGTTGATAATTCTACTAGGTTATCAATATTTTTTTCTGTGAACTCTTCTTGATCAATCTCTTCAGTATTATTAGAAAATAGAATGAATAATTTACTAGCTTCATTATCTGTAAGACCTCTATTTTCACATGCTAGATAAAATGAAGGTTCTTCATTGAATCTATCTTTAATGTATTCATTAATCTCATATACAGCTGATTTAATAGTGAAGTGACTAGAGATAAAATCTGGACTTTCAACGTATTTTGTTTGTTTCACTTCAAAAGGTATTCCACCTTCATTAACAGCTTTTGTAAGAAACATGCTAATAGCAGTTTCTAGATTTAATCCAAGGCTGTAAAATAAATCCTCAGCTTCATTTTTTAATTCATCATCGATAGTTAACATTATTTTCGATTCACTCATTTCAAACTCTCCTTAGTTAATACATTAATTTTAACGTAGAATTAAAGATTTTTCAAGAGGCGTTTAAATGAAAAATATATGGTGTAGAAAGGAATTAACAGGGGAGTGTATAAAGAACAAATATTAGTAATAAGTGATAAAATAATTCATAATAAATATGTTATAATATTATGTAAGAATAAATGAAAAAAATACTATTGAGAGGATCTTTATGAAATTAGAATTATTACAAAAAGCGATAGAAGAAAACTACAATGCATTATCGGAAGTTAATAACGCAGCATATAGTTTAGAGCCAGTATCAGAAGAAAGATTAGTAGAAATCGCAAAAGATGTAAATGAACAGTTAGGATATGAACTGTATGATAAACTAGATAGAGAAAGTTTAGTAGCGGACTTCTCAACTACATCAAGAGAAATGTATAAACATACTCTAGAAAAATCGAAATTTCTAAATGACAGACTAGAAAAAGCATTAGTCGAACATTGTGACGACATATTAGTAGATGTAGTAAAAGCACACGAAAACTTCGATTCAATGGAAACATTTGAACTATACACACTAGCATTCGAAGTAAATGAAAAACTAGGATATAGATTATTCAGAGATATCTATTCTTATAGCTTAAGACGTGACTTCGAGAGAGTAGCAAAAGCAGTAGAAACATACAAAAAAGAAGGTAAAATAACGAAGTTTATTAAGTAGGAAGTTCGGTAGAAATGCTAAAAAATAGGATATAAACATTACGAAATTACTTTATAATTATAAAAATAAATATCATATTCAAATTAAAAAATCAATGGGGATTAAATTATGCTTGAATTGAAAAAGATTAATAGAAATAATGTAGGAGAGATTCTAAAATTAGAGGGAAAGAAATAATTATTTTAAGTAATTAATAGATAAATTATGATTTATAAGTGTTGATATTACTATACGACTTTCCACCTAGGTCTAGTGTATTAATTATGACAGCGGCAAATAGTAGCGACGAACACGGGGGGGTAAGCCCTCTACTAGAGAAATAAAACATGAATCGATGTATTTTTTAGGTTAATTATGCATATAATCTTTGATTAAAGTATTTGAAAATTAGAAAGGAAGGAGAGAGCATATTGATGAGAAATAGTAAATTATCTGAACATACTTTTGAAAAGGGGAGGTTTATAACACCATTAAATTCTTTGCCGTTGATGCAAGAATTAGAGGATGAAAAATCATGGACATATGGTAGAATGCCTGAGTATATTTGGATTGGTTTGATTTTGAAATATTTTGGTAGAGAAGAAGGATTGAAAAAATCATATTATATCATTTCTAAAATTCATAACGTAGCTCCAGATTTATACACAGTAAGATTGTCACAAATATTAAAGCTAGATACGAATATACAAGAGGAGATCTATGAATACATTATTTCTTTAGGAGTTAAGGATGCAATTTCACCGTTAACTATTTTTCTTACAGATAGTCAAGCTCCAGTTTTTGCTAAATACTTTTATAGTTATAAACAAGGTATTGAAGATAGATGTAAAGCAATTGTTGAGACTATGAGTGAAATAATGGATCATCAGTCTAATGAAGCAACTGATATAAGATTTGTAGCAGTATATTTCAATCTACTTTCGGGGAAAATGCATCTATTGAAAGAACAAGTAAATCTACTGATATCATATCCAGCATCAAAGCACACTGATGAAATAATGTGGATGGCTCGATCTACAGTTCGTTCTTTAGAAATGATGATTTTAACTTTTGAAAATACCGATTCTGAATATTTAAAAGGTTTTTGGAGGTGTGTAAGTGAAATGACAGAATGTGATATATTTGTTATTAATTTTCCAGAGGAAAATAGAAGTATAACAGCATACATGGAGAGTTTACATGAGGTATTTGTTTATCTTTCAGAATTGCTTATTGCATCTAATATGCTTGATGAAAAAATGAATGTTTTGCTTGGAATAGCAACATATTCTTATAAGCGTTTAAAAGAGATATATAGACATCAATTATTTAATTCCATCTCTGGAAGAAGTTGTATACGTGTTTTAATAGAAGATTATATTATGATGAAATATCTAAAGAAAAATGAAGCCTTTCATGAAAATATCTGGCGTGATTATCAGTTATATGGTATGGGATTGTACAAGTTAGTTTTGGCCAGACGCAGAGAAAGTGACTGCTTGGAAGAATCTCACTTTGATGAAAAATATATTGAGACACTAGTTAATGAATTTAAGGGAGAGGAATTTATTAATATGGATACAAGATACTTCGATAAACAAAATATAAGGTCTAAGGCTGAAAGTGTTAATGAGAAGAGTCTATTTGGTCTATATTATGATTATGACTCTTCTTTTGAACACGGCTTATGGGGGGCAATTCGTGAATCATCGCTTTTAAAGTGTAATAATCCTGCTCATAAATATCATTGTGTTCCAGATATTGAAGATGAGATAGTGCTAAAGACGGTTTTACCAGATTGCGTGATGATTATGAATAAAACGATATTATTTCTAAATGAACTTTATGGTATACCAGAACAGCTACTAAATGAGGTTATAAACTATGAACTCAAACCTATTATTAAATAAAATTCATTTAATTCAAATAGAATATAAGAATTTACTTGTATCACTTTTACCAAAATTTAAAAGTACCTATGCTCCAGAAGCACTAGATGAAATAAATTTGTTTTGGCTACGACGTATAGAAGTGGTAAAGCTGTATCTAAAGAATTGGTTACCAGGTAAAAACAGTTATGTCTTCACAGCTGCTACGTTCATGGATTTTGATGATAATGAGCACTTACCATTTCTTCTGATGGGGAATAAGCATATTCTAGATGATCCACTGAGTAAATATTCATTAATACGAAGTGAAATGTCAAAAGGGAAGGATGCTGAATTTTTATACAAACAAATAAGTGTGACTGCAGAAGATAATCTAAAGGTGCTAGAAAATATTCATAATGAAATTCTTATATTGCCATTGAGACTGCTTAATCAATCGAATGACCAAAAAGCTTTTGAGAAAGTTGGAGAACAAGTATTTGTTAGTCTTTTTAATAACATTTATAGTCTGAATGAATATTTTGAAAAATGTAACAGTATCGATGATATTATTCATTTCGCTCGTGACGATATTGGAAGATTAGTAATGTTTTCTGAAGATGATGATGTAATGTTAGATTTTAAAGAAAGATTTAGGATTGCTTTGATAGATACAAAATATATGGTAGATCCTAATAGGTCAGACTCATATAACTTTTTTATGCTTGTATTTGGATTTATACAACAAGCATTAGGTATCATTGTATCATGCATGGAATACGAATGTATCCCATATATTAGATATCCTGTTTCTTTGCATTATATATCCATGATGTCTCAAAGTATACTTGACATTGAACATGTCGTAATGCTTCGCTTTAGGATGAGTGTTGGTTTTGTTGTTTATAAACTTTGTGATAAGAGTAAACTTGCTAGTGTTTGTTTGGAGGATTTTCTTGAAAAAAATAAGATATATAATTTTAACGATAAGCTGTTTAATGCTCTTACTAATTATAAAATTAATGAGAAAAACTTCTTTAAGCACAAAATTACTCAGTTAGTTATTGATGAATTAGATGCGTTTTATAATTTTTTATCTGGCGAAATCAATTAATGAGGTGAAAATGGAGAAAAAAGAACATTTAGAGAATCCAACGGATGCCTCTGATTTATAATTTGGAAAACATGTAACTTTAAAACTTCTGCTCATATCAAAGTTCTTAATGAAAATTAGTTTAATCAGATTTTACTTGAAACATATACTGATGAAGTCTATTTTAAGTAAGTTCATTATCTAGATGATGTAGAAAAACAGATTATTTCTGATAAATTTATATTTGCTAAATCTATCACTGAAGATTTTGTAAATTACATAAATTCATGCCATGAGGATGAGGTATTAACAGTTAGTAAATTAGAATCTTATAAAAAGAAACCAGTTTATTATGAAGAGCTACGGATATGTTTATATGATAAGAAAAATGATGCTATAGTTGCTACAGGTATAGCTGAATTTGATGATGAGTTAATGCCGTATGTGAATGAAATTGTTTCTATTCTAGATTCAGTTTATGACAACAAATTATTTACAATTGAAGATGCTAGACAAAATAATGTTGAACTTAAGTTGGATGAGAATAAGTTAGCTATGAAAGAATTTAAAGAATTGTGTAAGAAAACTAATTCTAAATCTATTTATGTAGTTGACTTCGACACAGAAGAACTTATAGAAAAAGCTATTAATGCTTTAGACCAAAATTTAGTAATTACTAAACTATAATTTAAAGTTGAAAGTGGAGTGATGAATAAAATTAAGTCTAAAGAAGAATTATTAGCTGGTAAATCATTAGTTAGAGAAGAAGCAAATAATTACACAGATCATTCAATCGTAGGATTTAATGTAAAGTATGATTTAATAGGAAAAATTGTAGAGGGTACGGATTTAACTAGGAAAGCAGTTGTTCGTATACTACAAGGCATAAAACCTTATGTATTTGAACAATTCAAGTTTAATCCAGAAGAATTCATACTAAAAGCCATATCAATTATAAACTCGGAGAAGGCAACTGCTGTTATTGAGCTATTACATACAATGTTATGGAAGAAGAATATGATGTGAGTATTTTCGCAGATGCTACAATCAAAGGTAAACTAGATGTGAATGCAATGAAAACTAAAAAAACATTTATATGACCATATTGTTTATGACAAATGAAAAAAGGTTTGCTAGTGATTTAGATATAAATAATAGTGTTGCTGTTTATGTTAAATTGCCAAATAGTTTTTATATTTCAACACCAGTTGGGAAATATAATCCAGACTGGGCTATAGCTTTCAATGAAGGTTCCGTTAAACATGTTTATTTTATAGCTGAAACAAAAGGAAGTATGGATTCACTAGAATTACGTACTATTGAACAATAAAAAATTTATTGTGCTAAAAAACACTTTAAAGCAATAAGTAATAATGAAGTAGTATATGATGTAGTAGATAACTATGAATCACTACTTAATTTAATGACAAGGTAAGATTTTTTATAAAAAAAGGTGGAACAGTTTCTGGAGCTGTAGCTTATGAACTTACAGACTTAACTACACCAGTTAAACTAACAGCATATAAAGGTGTGGATCGTATAGAACTAGGTAGCCAAGAATTTTCAGTAAAATAAATTTTATTCGGATTGATACGATATCAGTCCGAATTTTTTTATGAAATTATTTTCTTTTCTTCCATTGTCAACCATAAACTTAAACTATTTTTAATATTTTTACCAAGCAGAGATTATTTCTTAAAATACTGGTATTAAAGTATTTGTGTTACGTTTTCAATTTGGCAAAATTCATTTTGCCTACTTTGATATTGTTCGTTGACTAGGCAGAATGTATAATGAGTTCATAAGATAAAAGTAAAAAAAAGGAGATTTATACTTATGAGCGAAAATAAAAGTAGTTTAAAAGTTTTAGTTCAAAAAGTCGGTACTGCTCTTTCAAGTATGGTAATGCCTAACATTGGTGCATTCATAGCTTGGGGATTAATTACTGCATTATTTATACCTACAGGATGGATGCCAAACGCAAAACTTGCAGCATTAGTTGCACCGATGATATTCTTCCTATTACCACTATTAATTTCTTATTCGGCTGGTAAAAACGTTCATGATGAACGTGGAGGAGTGGTAGCGGCGATTGCTACTATGGGTGTTATTGTTGGAACAGTGACAATTACAGAAAAAGGTTTAGGTGGAACACCAATGTTCCTAGGAGCTATGGTTATGGGACCTATCGCAGCTCACCTAATGAAAAAATTTGACAAAGCAGTTCAACCAAAAATTAAAACTGGATTAGAGATGTTAGTAAACAACTTCTCAGCTGGTATTCTTGGATTTATCTTAGCTATTTTAGGATTCTTTGGAATTGGACCTATTGTTAAAGTTATTACAAATGCACTTAGTGCTGGTGTAGATGTGATCATTAATGCGCATTTATTACCACTTGCTAACGTGTTTATCGAACCAGCAAAAATCTTATTCTTAAACAATGCGATTAACCACGGTATATTAACACCAATCGCAACTGAACAAGCATTAAATACTGGTAAATCAGTTTTATACTTATTAGAAGCTAACCCAGGTGTTGGATTAGGTATCTTATTAGCTTACATGTTCTTTGGAAAAGGTTCTGCTAAAGCTTCTGCTCCAGGAGCAGCAATCATCCACTTCATCGGTGGTATCCACGAAATCTACTTCCCATACATCTTAATGAAACCTGCATTAATCTTCGCAGCAATGGCAGGTGGAGTAAGTGGTACAGCAACATTCCAATTATTAGGTGCAGGTCTACGTGCTCCAGCTTCACCAGGTAGTATTTTAGCAGTACTTGCTCAAACAGCAACTGGAAGTTACTTTGCTGTAGTAGCTGGGGTAGTAGTATCTACTTTAGTAACATTCGTAATCGCAAGTATCATCTTAAAACGTGATAAAGGTGAAGGAGATTTAGAATCAGCTCAAAGCAAAGTTAGCAACATGAAAGCTGAATCAAAAGGACAAGACGTAGCAGTTGATACTGCAAGTGAAACTTCTTATGCTGATGTTAAAAGAATCATCTTCGCTTGTGATGCAGGAATGGGAAGCTCAGCAATGGGTGCTTCTATCCTACGTAACAAAGTGAAAAAAGCTGGACTTGATTATGAAGTAACAAATGTAGCGATTAGAAATCTAAATGAAGAAAGTGGATTATTAATCGTAACTCAAAACGAATTAACGCCAAGAGCGAAACAAATGAATGGAAAAGCTCTACACGTATCTGTAGATAATTTCCTAAACAGTCCAAAATACGATGAAATCGTTGAGAATTTGCAAAAATAGAAAAATAACTATATAATATTTTGTAAATAGAGACGGTAGTGTTTATGACTTCTTCTTAGATAAGGCGCTATGCATTACTAAGAGGAAGTCATATTTTTATTATGAAAGAATGTTTTGTATATTTTTTGAATGGAGGTCATATGTTTAACGAACGTGAAAAACTAATATTACAAGTTTTGTTGAAAAATACTGATGAAGCACTTAGTATAAAAGAGATAGCTAAGGCTACAAAAATAAAAGAAAGAACACTTTATAGAGAGATTAAAAACTTAGAGAGTTCATTAAATCAACTTGGAATAGATTTAACGAAAGAAAAGTCTAAATATTTACTAAAAGGTGATTTATCTGAGTTAGATTCTTCACTATTTGAGGCTAGTTTTGAAGATTATGCATATTCAACAGAAACTAGACTGAATTTAATATTATGCTTTTTAATTTTAAGTGAAGATACTTCGATTAAAGATATCTCTGAGAAACTGATGTTAAGTTATAATACTGTTGCGACTGCAATAGGAACTATCGAAAAGATTCTATCTGATTATAAACTGACATTAATTAGAAAAAAAGGTCATGGTATTGAAATAGAAGGTAGTGAGGTAGATCGTAGAGTACTGCTAATTTCATTATTATGTAACGAAATTAGTGATGAGGAATTTTTTACTAGACTAAATGACCGTAGTATTTTATCAAGTAATCCATTCACAAAATTCTTGAACTTTGATTTTTTAAAAAAGGTATTTTATCAAAATAAATATCTTGATGTGTTTAAAATATATACTGATTCTAGTATAAAGAAGATCCTTATAAGTTTAAATGTAGTTTTTCTTCGAATGTCTTATCCAACTGACATTAAAGAAAATATTACGAAACAAGAATATGATAGTATAAAATCACTACTAACTGCTTCTAAAGATATAATTGACTTCGATATTACAGATGATATAATTCAATTTCTTGTCAAAATATTAAAAACATGTCGTTTAATCGAACAACTTTCATATTTAAATGATAAGTATTCATATACTCTAGTATATAAGATAAGCCTATTGATAAAATATGTTTCTGAAAAAATGAATGTGGACTTCATGCAAGATACAAATCTTTCTAGCGGTCTTATCGCACATGTTGAATCGGCGATAAAAAGACATCAGATGAATTTAACTGAGGAGAATGATGAATTACAAGATTTTGTATTGAAAAATTACAATGAGCTATATCTTGTAATTAAATCAGAACTGTTAGTTGTTTTTGATGAAATAATGTTTAATTCTACGGAGTTAAGTTATATTGTTATACATTTTGCTTCTAGTTATGAACAAATTTATAGAAAGAATTTTATTCGTGCTCTAGTAATATGTGCTAGTGGTATTGGAAGCTCTAAAATATTAGGTAGTCAGATCAGAAAGAATATTCCAGAGATAAAAAATCTAGAATATACAATCCCTAGTAAAGTCACTAAATCTTTAGTTAATAACTATGATGTAGTTATATCTTCAATCGAACTAGAACAAGATGTCGATTACTTATTAATTCCGACTATATTAAAAGAAAAAGATATAAACTTAATTCGCGAAAAAATATTATCTAGTAGGAGTTTTAAAAGAAATAATACTGTTAAAAGAGAAAACATTGTCAATATTGATAAACTTAGCAGTGCATGTAGAATTATTTTGAAAAATATTGAGTATGTTGAAACTAAAAAATTAGATGATTATGAAGTGATATTAGATGATATACTGACAAATTCAGTATTGAATATAACTAACAAAGATGAAATCTTTAATAGTTTATTAGAAAGACATAATAAGAGTTCTGTAGTTATTCCTAATACTAATATAGCTCTTTTCCATACTCTAAATAATGATATCGAAGAACCATTTGTTATTATTAGTTCGTTAAATGATCGTATTGTTATGAAGGATTCAGTGGGTAGTGATCAGAATGTTGATAATTTTATAGTGATGGTCAGTCAGAATCAACAAGAATTTACCGACTTACTTAGTCAGATTAGTATTGCGATATTAGATGATGAGGTATTTACTAAAGCTCTATCTAGTCAGAATAAAGATTTTATTTTTACAAAGATAGAATTAATATTGAAAAATTATATTTTACAGTTATAATTTTAGTTATTATAGCGACTTGGAAGTTAATTTCAGGTCGCTATTTTGTTGCTAAGGAAGGTGATATATAGCTGTATACTAAAGTGGTTAAATGATTAATTTATATTTTGTCATTTTTTATAACTCTATTTTGGCAAAAAGTGCTTCGCCGACTTTGATATTGTTGAGGAGGATAACTAAAGGTATAATTAACTTATAAGAAATAGAACAAGAAAACTTGAAGGAGAAATGAAGATGAATTTAACAAAAAAAGATATTAGATTAGGACAAGAAATTAGCAATAAAGAAGAAGCTATTAGAAAAGCAGGGGAAATCTTAGTAGAAAATGGATATGTAGATAGTGATTATATTCCTGCGATGTTAGAAAGAGAAGAAATCGTATCAACGTATATGGGGAACTTTATTGCGATCCCTCACGGAACAGATGAAGCTAAAAAATCAATTAAAAGTACAGGGATTTCTATAATTCAAATTCCAGGAGGAGTTTCATTTGCTAAACCTGAAGATACAGAAGATAAGATGGTGTTCATAGTTTTCGGTATAGCTGGTAAAGACGGGGAGCACTTAGAACTATTATCAAAAATAGCAATCTTCTGTTCAGAACAAGAAAATGTTATAAAATTAGTAAACGCAGCTACTGAAGAGGAAGTTATTACTTTATTATCAGAAGTTGAATAATAAAATAAAAAATTAGTAAGAAGGTATTATAATGAAAAATTTACATTTTGGTGCAGGAAATATCGGACGTGGATTCATAGGAGAATTATTAAATAAATCTGGGTATCACATTACTTTTGTAGATATTAATAAAGATGTGGTTAATGATTTAAAACGTCGAGATACATACACTATTAGAATATTAGACGAAAATATTGAAGAAGTTGAACTAAATAATTTTGATGCTTTGAACATTGCTGAAGAAAAAGAGCAACTTTATACAGCTATAGGTGAGGTAGAATTAATTACTACTTCTATAGGTCCGAATGTTCTACCTATCATAGCAAAAGATATTGCAGAAGGATTAAAATTAAAAGTTGCGAATAATAATACTAAATTATTAGATATTATCGCTTGTGAAAATATGATTTCTGGATCTGAATTTTTAAAAACAGAAGTGTTCAAACATCTTTCAGAACAAGAACAAGAGTTTGTTAATAAATATGTAGGTTTCCCAAATTCAGCAGTAGATAGAATCGTACCAGCTCAAAAACATGATGATGTTCTCCTAGTTGAAGTAGAGAAATTCTGTGAATGGGTAATAGAAGCGGATAAAATTAAAGTAGAAAGTAATAGAAATATTGAACAAGTACACTACGTAGAAGATCTTAATCCGTTTATCGAAAGAAAATTATTTACGGTAAATACAGGACATGCGGCGCTAAGTTATATAGCGAATTACTTAGGTATTGAATTAGTTTCAGATGGCGCTAAACATGCTGACGTAAGAAAAGATTTCATCGCTGTATTAGAAGAAACTAGTGCATTACTTGAGAAAAAATGGGGATTTGATAAAGCTGAGATGGAAGCTTATAGAAATAAAACTATAAAACGCTTCGAAAATCCACGTATCGTAGATAATGTTTCTAGAATCTGTCGTACTCCTATAAGAAAATTAGGTTATAATGAAAGATTTATTAAACCTATTAGAGAAACAGAAGAACTAGGATTATCAAACAGTGCTTTACTAAAAGCTTGTTCATATATTCTTACATTTAAATCTGAAGAAGATGAACAATCTGTAAAACTTGAACAACTAATTAAAGAAAAAGGTGTTATCGAAGTTTTAAGTGAAGTAACAGAATTGACGGACACAGTCTTATTAAATAAAATTAAGGAAGGTTACGAAAAATTAGTTTAATAATACATATTAGTATCTAACTGTAAAAATTATGACATGACGTGTATACATAAGAATGAAATAGTATGTATTATTAGCAATTTATATATAAAATAATAATTAAAAGTCTTTGGAATAGCCGATTCCAAAGGCTTTTGCTATGTTTGCGAAATTTGAGTAATATTCTAGGTGTAGCTATTGACATTACTACTAAAAATGGTATCATTGTAGCATGAGTTAATAATATATTATAAAATGAAAATTTTGTAATGATAGAGAAATGAGAATAAGCTTTGTTAAGAATTAATAGGAATTCTTATGAAGTATCCAGTATTAATGGAATACTAGAAAACTATTAAATATAGTTAGAAGACGATGTTTAAAGAGAAATGAAGAGGATTATATTATATATGTATAAAGAAATGTTGCAGGAGAGAAATTAATGAAAGTTAGAAAAGAGAATTTTGTAATAGATAGTAAAAAGTGTATTGGATATATAACTGATACTGCAAAATACTTATTGATTCAACCTGTTGATGAACATGATATAAAAGTATTGGATAACGAAGTAGAAGAAATTCTAAAAAATACAGACGAACTATTCTCGCTTATTGCTTTTAAAATAGAGGATTGGAATAATGAACTTTCTCCTTGGGAAGCCCCTCCGGCATTTGGAAATAAATCTTTTGGTTCAGGTGCTAAAGACACTTTAGAATTTATTGAAAGTAAGTTAATACCAACGGTTAAAGAAAAATATAATCTAGGTGTTGAAATTAAATTTATTCTAGGTGGTTATTCTTTGGCAGGTTTGTTCAGTCTTTGGAGTGCGTATAAGTCAAATACATTTTCAGGTATTGCTGCAGCTTCTCCTTCTGTTTGGTTTAATGGCTGGGGAGAATTTATGAATAATAATACGCCATTAAGTAACACTATTTACCTAAGTTTAGGTGACAGTGAAGAGAAGACAAAAAATAAAGTAATGTCTGCTGTTGGAGATAATATTAGAAAACAAGAAGAACTATTAAAAAATGATAATATGAATACAATATTAGAATGGAATAAAGGTGGACATTTTAGTAATTCAGATATACGTGTAGCTAAAGCATTTACTTGGTGTATTGAAAATGTTTAATTAGAAATATTAATTAACTTTAAAATAGAAAAGAGAGTTTCAGTAAAAGATAGAATAGATTGTAAGTGAGTAGACAGACTTTTTAAAAGCCTATTTCCTTTCATTCTATTCTTTTTCACGTTATAATTAAGTTACTATTACTAGAAATTTTCGGAGGTAACATATGAATGAAGTTATTAAAACGATGTTAGATCATCGTACGACTCGTAGTTTTGTAAAAGGAAAAGAACTACCTAAAGAACATCTTGAGCAAATTATCGCTAGTTCTAAACAAGGATCTAGCTGGATGAATGGTCAACACTATAGTATTATTGTAACAACAGGTGAAACTAAACAACAAATTGCTGATTTAATTCGTGATAAAGCCCCTGGTAATGCTGCTCATATTGAAAACTCTGCTGCGTTCTTACTATATTGTTTAGATTATACTAATATTAAATTAGCGTTTGATATTGAAGGTGGAGAGTTTGATATTACTAATCAACATGAGCCACTACTTATCGGTACTTTAGATGTTGGTATTGCGATGCAAAATGCTGCTTTAGCTGCTGAGTCTTTAGGATACGGAATTGTTTATTGTGGTGGAGTAAGAGGTTTTGGTGATAAGATTTCTGAATTACTAAATATTCCAGAAAATGCTCTGTTCCTATGTGGTCTAAGTATCGGTGTGAAAGATGAAGAGTTATCTACGGAGAAAGTTAAACCTAGATTACCAGAAGCGGCTAATGTAGGATACAATGAATTTCCTAAATCAAATGTTGAAGTATTAAAAGAATACCGTCAAACTATGGTAGACTTCGCTGAAGCACGTGAGACAAAAACATGGACTAAGAAATTCGCTGATTTCTATGCACAACCTTCAGGAATAGAAAAAGTAACTAAAGAACTATTAGAAAAAAATGGTTTTGTAAGTGAGAAGGAATAATAAGGTTAATTATAAAGGAAAGTATGTAAATGAACATATTTAAATTCTTTAAAAGATTTATTAAACAACCTGAAAACATAGTTGTTGATTTTAGAAAAATTACATCAACTGAAGATATTAGTGATATAAATGAATTTATTGCTGTGGATTTAGAAACTACAGGATTAAGTTCATATGAAGATAGAATATTGGAAATTGGTGCTGCTCATTTTAAAGACGGAAAGATAATTAATAAGTTTAACATGTTTATAAATCCTAAAATTCCAATTTCTGCAAAAATTACTAGTATAAATGGTATTACTAATGAAATGGTAAAAAATGAACTGTGTGAGTATGAAGTTATTAAATCTTTTTATGATTTTGTTAAGATTCCTGCTAGTAGAGGAATAATTTTTTGTGCGCACAATGCTAATTTTGATTTTGGGTTTCTAGAATATGCTTTTAATAGAAGTCAAATTAGTTTAAGATTGAAGTATATGGATACTTTACAGTTAGCAAAATTATATATAGAAGATATAAAAAATTATAAGCAAAGTACTTTGGAAGAATATTTCAACATAAGTAATGAAAAGTCACATAGAGCTCTTACCGATGCAATGGCATGTGGTGAAATATTTATAAGTTTGATTGAATTATATAGATTAAAACGTAAAGATGGTCCAATAAACTATAGAAAAAAGAAAAATATACCAACAGATGAAGACTTACAAGTTTGTGCACACATTCTATATTTTCTAAAAAGTAGAGGAGTAGACATTGGAACTATTTCATTTTTTAGGAATAGTTCAAAGTATGTTGATATTAGAGTTAATGGTGTAAATTTCTTAAGATTTAAAATTCAAAAAAAAGGTAAATATATTATATGTGATAAGAGTAGAATAGATTTCAATAAGTATGTTAATGAAGATTGCACTGAAACAGAAGGTGGAATTAATTATGCTAGAATATTCTTTTCGAATTCTATGTTATTAGATAGATTGTCTGCTTATATTTTTGATTCTTATAATGAAGGAATAGAGAGATGGAATAGTATTTTAGAGTATGGCTTGGATGATGATTTTGAGGAATATTTAGTTAACTCAACAAGTATTGATGAAGCGGAAATGAATGAATTACTTCTTGAAGCAAAAGAAATTGATGATACTGTTGAGGTTAAAACAAAAGAAAAGATTAAAATTGATCAAGTAGTATTAACGAAAAAATCTGAAAGAATTCCATTAAATGAAATAGAGAATATTGATGATTGGGATAGAGGATTTGATGAAGGATTTCCGTTTTATCTAGAAGGTGAAGATGAAAGAAAAGCAGGAAATATAAAAGAGTCTATAAAATTATTTGATATAGCAAGGGAAAAAGGTTATAGTGCACCTGCATTATATCGCTCTTATGCTATGGCGTATAGAAAAATTAAAGACTACGAAAATGAAATACTTATTCTACAAGAAGGTATAGAAAGAGATGAAAGACATAGGGATTCATTAGAAGGAAGATTGAATAAAGCTATTGAATTACTATATAAAAAACAAAACTCTAAGAAATAAAATCTAACGTGAAACATTGGTAATACTATGATATTACTGATGTTTTTCTTTTTTTAATTTTTTTTAAAAAAACTATTGTCAAAAAAGGTCAAACATGCTATAATTTATTTAAGGTCAAAGAAGGTCAAAAAAATAAAACTTAAATATACTCCATAAAACTTTTAGTTTATTGAATGTTTAGGTGTATCTTTTAAAGATTGTATCTCCTGTTTCTATCATTGGAGATACTGGTCACCGAATTAAAATACCTTTTGATCTAATAATTTAATCAAAGGAGATTTACAATGGATATTAATAGTTTTACTAATAGTGTGAAAGAAATCTTAGCGAAATCTTCCGAGTTTGCAACAGATAAAAAAAGTCAAAGTATTACGAGTGAGATGTTCTTAAAAGCGGCACTTACTGGTAGTAATTTATATAGTGATATATTAGGAAGAGTAAATGTTGATAAGGTGAATTTAACTCATGAGTTAGATAATGAGATTGCGAAGGTAAATAGTGTAGAAGGAGATAATATCAATTATGCTAGTTACTTAAGTAATGATTTGAATGCTTTATTAATAGAAGCTAATAAATATAAAGAGAAATATGAAGATAAATTTATTTCGTGTGAACATATCGTTCTAGCGAGTTATTTGAAAAATAGTATAGTAAAAAAATATATCGATAAGGTAACTACGTTAAAAGATTTAGTAGCTGTTATCGATAATATCAGAGGAGGTAAAAAAGTTATGAACGAAAATCCAGAAAACAACTACGAAGTTCTTGAGAAATATGGTCGTGATCTTGTAGAAGCTGCACGTAGTGGTAAAATTGATCCTGTGATAGGACGTGATGAAGAAATAAGAAATGTAATTAGAATTTTATCAAGAAAAACAAAAAATAATCCAGTGTTGATAGGGGAACCTGGGGTAGGTAAAACTGCGATTGTTGAGGCGCTGGCTCAACGTATTGTGCGTGGTGATGTACCTGAAAGTCTTAAAGACAAAACTGTATTCGAACTTGACCTTACTAGTTTAGTCGCAGGAGCTAAATATCGTGGTGAGTTTGAAGAACGACTAAAAGCTGTATTAAAAGAAGTTAAAGAACAAGAAGGAAAAATCATTCTATTCATCGATGAAATTCACATGCTTGTTGGTGCTGGTAAAACTGATGGAGCTATGGATGCTGGTAATATCTTAAAACCAATGCTTGCTCGTGGTGAACTTCACTGTATCGGTGCTACAACTCTTAATGAATATCGTCAATATATCGAAAAAGACTCTGCATTAGAACGTCGTTTCCAAAAAGTTCTTGTTAAAGAACCAACAGTAGAAGACACAATCTCAATACTACGTGGTCTTAAAGAAAGATTCGAAGTTTATCACGGTGTGAAAATCTCTGACCGTGCTATTGTAGAAGCTGCAGAATTATCTAACAGATATATTACCGATAGATTCTTACCGGACAAAGCTATCGATTTAATCGACCAAGCTTGTGCAACTATTAAAACTGAGAACTCTTCTAATCCAGCTGAATTAGATACAATCAATCGTAAAGTTATGCAACTTGAAATAGAAGAAAAAGCCCTAAGTGGTGAAGATGATGATGTATCTAAAAGACGTTTAGAAAACTTAAAAGAAGAGTTAGCTAATCTAAAAGAAGAACAAAATAAACTTCAATTACAAGTTGATAGTGAAAAAGAAAAATTATCAGCTGTTAAAAATCTTCGTGAAAAAATTGATAGAGTTAAATTAGAATTAGAACAAGCTCAAAATAGCTATGACTTAGAAAAAGCTTCTGAATTACAATATTCTACTTTACCAAAATTAACTCAAGAGTTAGAAGAATTAGAAGAAAAATCTAAACACGAAGAGTACAAACTTCTAAAACAAGAAGTTACTGAAGATGAGATTGGATTTATCGTAAGTCAAATGACTGGTATTCCTGTAACTCGTTTAGTTGAAACTGAAAAAGAAAAATTATTACATCTTGCTGATACTATTCATGAAAAAGTAATTGGTCAAGATGAAGCTGTAGAGAGTGTAACTAATGCAATCTTACGTTCTCGTGCTGGTATCGCTGATCCTAATAGACCAATCGGTAGCTTCCTATTCTTAGGTCCTACTGGGGTAGGTAAAACTGAACTTGCTAAAGCATTAGCTCTTAACTTATTCGATGATGAACGTAACATCGTGCGTATCGATATGAGTGAATACATGGAAAAACACTCAGTTAGCCGTTTAATCGGTGCCCCTCCAGGATACATCGGTTATGAAGAAGGTGGTCAACTTACTGAAAGTGTAAGACGTAATCCTTACAGCATTATCTTAATGGACGAAATTGAAAAAGCTCATCCAGATGTGTTCAATATCTTACTTCAACTTCTTGATGAAGGTACACTTACTGACTCTAAAGGTGTAGTAGTAGATTTCAAAAACACAATAATTATCATGACTTCTAACATTGGTTCATTAGAACTATTAGAAGAAGTTAAAGACGGTGTAATTTCTGAAGAAACTCGTAAAAATGTTACTAACCAACTTTACGGATACTTCAAACCAGAAATCCTTAACCGTATGGATGATATTATTATCTTCAAACCATTAACACAAGATAATATTAAAGGGATCGCTAATAAACTTCTTAATGAACTTGTTGCACGTATCGCTAATAGAAATATTATTTTAACATATACTGATAATATTTCTAGTTGGGTTGCGACTGCTGGATTTGATATGAAATTCGGTGCTCGTCCACTTAAACGATTCATCCAAAGTCAAATCGAAAACAAACTTTCAGTTGAATTAATCCGCCATGGTATAGAAGATGGAATGGAAATCCACTTAGATTATGTAGATGATGAATTGAAAATTGATATTAAATAATATATTGATTTAGCCCCATAAAGAAGGCGACTCAATAAATTCGATTTATCTGAAATCGCAATTTTTGAGCTGATTCCAAATAACTATAGACCTCAGGAGAAATCCTGGGGTCATTTTTTGTATAAATATTAGGGAGTTATTATTGCTTAAAGTAGAATTTAGGTGTATAATTGTATTACAAAAGTAACACATTAAGAGGGTGAGAAAAATGACTACTTTAACATTAAGATTGAATAAAGAGGAAGAACAGATTTTTAATTCTATTTCTGGCTTATACGGTGGTAAACTATCTACTACTATTAAGCAACTTGCACTTGAGAAGATTGAGGATGAGTATGATCTACAACTTATAAAAGATTTCGAAAGTCGTGAGGAGAAAGGTGAGATAACTTTAATAGAGTTTGATGATTTAAAGAAAGAGTTTGATTTATAATGTATAAAATTGTTTTTGATGAAGCGATAAAAAAAAATTTAAAAAAATTAGATAAACAAACTTTAAAGATTTTATTTAATTGGATTGAAAAAAATTTGAGTAATACTGATGATCCGCGAAGTAAGGGAAAAGCTCTGGTTGGTAATAAAAAAGGTTATTGGCGATACAGAATAGGGGATTATCGTTTAATAACAAGAATAGAAGATGATAGACTTATTATAATTGCTATTAATTTTAAACATCGAAGAGAAGTTTATAATTAAAGCTGATTTTTCAAAAATAATAGTTAAGTTGTAGGAGGAATTTTAATGAAAATAGCGGTTATGGCTGGAACACCGATTGATTCGAAATTAGGTGCTGAGTTACTAAATTCATATGGTTATGATGATGTAGTTTTAGTACCGATTTCTAATAATCCAGTAGAACAAACTACGTTTCAAGCGTTAGAAGATGAAGAACGTGAAAATATTATTGTAAAGATTATTGATGAATTAAAAGAGAAAGGTTGCGACGTAATCTTTGTATATTGTAATTCACTTAGTTCTGTTGTCGATTTCGATAGATTGGCAGAAAAAATGAATATTTCTATTATTACTCCTATGCAAATGTATAGAAATCTAGGTCTTGAGTATAAGTATCTTGCTGTAATGGCGGCTAACTCTCATGGTCTTACGGGTGTTGAGAACAATCTTTATGTATCGAATCCACGTCTACGTGTATTAGGATTATCGATGTTGGAGCTTGTTAAAGCGATAGAAGAAGGAAATAAACCTGAACAAATAGTTGATGATTTCAACTTTAAGACACTGTTTAATTATTTCGAATTGACTAATGTAGAAGCAGTTGTTCTTGGATGTACTCATTTTCCTTATATCAAAAAAGAACTTGAAAAAATTACTAACCTTCACATTATTGATGTAGGAGTATTTATGATAGAGAGTTTAAAGAGAAAGGATATATAGAATGCCAATAGGAATAATGATTAATACGATTGCTATATTCTTAGGGGGGATAGCTGGAGCTCTTTTAGGAGATAAGTTACCAGAAAAGTATAAAGAACAATTAAATATGATTTTTGGACTTTGTTCAATGGGAATGGGAATAGCGTCAATTGGACTTATGAAATATATGCCAGCGGTAATATTCGCGATTATTATAGGGACATTGGTAGGATTATTCTTTAATCTTGGAGATTTAGTATATAGAGCTTGTGCAAAATTGCAAAAACTTATGGTGAAAGTTGTTCCAAAAACAAATACTTCTATGTCAGAGACTGAATTTTTAGCTACGTTGATTACGGTTATTGTGTTATTTTGTTCTAGTGGAATGGGAATATATGGAAGTCTTAGTGAAGGTATAACAGGGGATCCTAGTTTATTAATTACGAAGTCTATTCTGGATTTCTTTACAGCTGCTATTTTTGCATGTAATCTTGGGTATATTGTATCTCTAATAGCTGTACCACAATTTGTTATTTTTACGTTATTATTTTTATCAGCTGGTTTAATAGTTCCACTGACAACACCTGAAATGATTAATGACTTTAAAGCGTGTGGTGGTTTCTTAATGGTTGCAGCTGGATTTAGAATATTGAAACTTAAGATGTTTCCGGTTGTAGATATGGTACCTGCGATGATATTAGTTATGCCATTTAGTTGGCTTTGGGTAAATGTGATTTTACATTTATTATAAATATATATAAATAAAGCTAGTTAGAATTTGTTTCTGACTAGCTTTTTTTATGTTTATTATTTTAGATTCTGACTTCATAAAGTGCTGAGGTTACCATTTTCCTTCTAAGTAACTTTCATTTCTTTCTTTTGCCTGTTCGAAGATACTGTTGTATTCTTCTATCATTTCTTCTGTGTATTCCCCTTCAACTTGGTCACAGTCTAGAGAATAAAGTACTTTTTCAACTCTTTCATATACATCCTCTAGAGTAAACTCTTTATGAAGAAGTTTTTCTAATGTTTCCATACAGTTCGGATCGATTTTTGGATATTTGTAATTTATCTGTTGGTCTTTAATTCCGATATCGTAAAACTCATGCATTATGTTAGCACGTTTTTGTTGATCTCCAAATACACTGATGTATATAGAAACAACTACTGAATCTTTGATCTTTCTTTGAGCAATTCCAGCGAATTTCTTTCCATTTATGCTTAGGTCATAATCACCAGGGCAGTATGAATTAGTTATTTCAATAGCTTCAATTTTGTTAGCACCTTCTGGGAAGACGGCTTTGATAAAATCTGTCATTAGCTCATAACCTTCATTAATTGAAAAGTTTTCTTTTGGTTTATTCATAATGATTGATAAATTTAATATACCTTTATCTGAAATTATCCCTAGCCCTCCGATATTTCTAACAGCTGGAATAATATTATTTCTATAAAAAGCGAATAATGCTTCGTCGAAAAATGGAACACGTGTATCTGGAGCTCCAATTATTGCTGAGTTCGGTAGTGTGTACATGTGTAAAATACACTCATCATTCCCAGAAATTGTACGTAAAAACATTTCATCAGTAGCAATAGGTATTAGGGGATTTACAATATTTAATGTTTTATAGACATTGAATTTTTTATTTCGAATAAGATCTAGCATAGCTACTCCTTCTAAATTTGTCGATAATATATATAACTTAAAAATTAATACTTTATCATTATAATTTAAGAGATTAATTTATGCAAGGCTTTAATTAGATTAGGAAATAAAAAAAGGAGACGGGAGCGACTCAAAAATCGTGATTTCGTAGAGATCGATTTTGTCGAGTCGACCCCGCACAGGTTATTAGATATCTAAAAAGCTTTTGTAAAGCGAATTTAGATATCAATAAGCCACTGCGTCTATGAGTTCTCATACACACTTTATTAAAATTTAGGACTTTTGGGTCAGCCCATCTCAAATTATTTTATAGGTTAAGTTTGTAATCTTCTGGTTTAATAATTGGTACAATTTTTGTAAATAGTTTTACGAAGAAGAAACCAGAAACTATTGGAATTAGTGCGAAGACGATAGCTGCTTTTAATATTTCTAAAGCACTTCCGTCAGTAGTCGCAAGGTGTGCTAATGGTCCAACTAGACCACTGAATCCAAATCCAGCACTCATCGATGTACCTTTAATGTTTAGTATTGCGGCGAATACTCCTGAAACAGCAGCACTACAAACGACCGGTAACATAATTTTTGGCTTAGCAAAAATATTTGCCATCGAGATTTTCGGAGATCCGATAAAGTGTGCGAAGCAAACTCCTTTAGAGTTAACTGCCCATCCTGCTATTGCAAGTGTGAATCCACAAGCACAGATTCCAAGGTTTGCAGCTCCTGAAGCTATTCCATCTATATTAATCGCGAGAGCTACCCCAACTGATGTAATTGGAGAAACTACAAGACACGCGAAAATAATCGCGATAAGAATAGTAAGAATGATAGGTTGTAATGTAAGTAGGTGTTTAATTCCATCTCCTAATAATTTAGTTACTCCAGAGAAGAATGGAAGTGTATATCTACCAATACCTCCGATAATAACAAGTGTTAATGGAGGTAGGATGATTACAGCATAGTTTTTAGCTTTATCTCCAATTAGAAGGATGAATATTGTTGCTAATGCAGCTGTAAAGATCATAGTTACGATATCTCCAGAACCTTTTAACATAAGTCCTGTTTTGTCTGGAGTAGGGATAATTGAACCACTCGCAAATAGAGTAGCTAATCCTATAGATACACTTTGTACTGGAGTAAATTTAAAGAATAATCCAATAATAATTCCTGAAGCTAAACCTATCATAGCATTGGAAATTGTTATTGATAATGATAAAAACGCAAGTGCAGGATAAACCTTACCTATATATTTAAGTAGTTCACCAAGCAAGGCACCTGGTACTAAACATAGAACTGTTCCTAGGGCGATACCATTAAGGACGTTCATAGTAAAATTCTTAATAGAAATTTTCTCTTTCATAAACATCATCTCCTTTATGTATTCGTTACCTAAAAAGGTTACTAATTATTATAGCGTAAAATATATATTTTGTACATTAAAATTTACTAGTTTTGAAATAATAAATTAGGAATAAATTAAAAAAAAAAACTGACTTAAAAAAAGCCAGTTTATTAATAATATTATAGAGCTGTAAATGCAGCTGTAAATCCAAAAATTATGCCTGGTGAGTTGGCTATAACTATTGGCCAATCACGTTTTTCTCCTAGTAGAGCATAAAGTACCCAAAGAGTACAGTTTATTCCTGCAACGAAAGGTTGAATAAAGTCTCCTTTATGACCGTGTATATTTTCTGAAATTTGTGGTATATATGATATATACATTAGCATAGCTGTGAATGTTGCTACCCAACTAAGTATTTTGAAAAATTTTGTATTCATATTATCCTTCTCCTTTCAAAGTATTGAAATATACTAACATATATAAATATACTAACATATATTAAAGGATATTTCAAGTGAACTTATTAAATATTATAATTGAAAAGGATTTAAATTAAATATAATCATGAAGTGATACATATTTATAGAGAAAATAGTTTGTTTAGTTTGATTTGTATAGTTCGGTATATTATAGTATAATGTAATTTAAAATAACTAAGGAGTTTTAAAAGATGAAAGTATTAAGAAAAATACTAGCGTTATTAATAGTATTAGCTCTTTTTGGTGGTGGAGCAACATATGCGTTAACACCAAGTGAAAGTATAAATAATTCAGAAAAATTAGCAAATCATGATGCTAAGATTAAGTTGGAGGATCTAAATGAAGATTTTATTTCAAATCTTAAATTAGTTGATTCAAATATTAAAACATCATTGAAAATTAATAATAATACATTTCTATCTATATTTAAGAATGCTGTACCAGCCAGTTCGGAATTACTAGATGGAAACTATAAGCTGGTCGATAATCATATTGAAGCAAAGTTACCTGTTAAATTAGGACCTTGGAATACAATTATTAATACTAATATAAAAGTAACTGGTGCTAATAATAGTGTAGATTTAATATTGGAAGATGCTAAAATTGGTAAGGTGCCTATTCCAAATTTTGCTTTAGAAAAATATTTAAAAGAAGCACTTACTGGAAGTGGCGCAGGGGTTAACGGTAATACTATTACTATTAAATCACTTGACTTACCAGTTGTTGTTGATAATATAGAGGTTACTGAAAGTAATATTAATGTGACTGCATCACTTAGTAGAGAAAAAGCCTTGAAATATGCTGCGGAGAATTTTAACGCATATCGAAGAGTATAAAAAATATTAGACTTTTGAAAATGAACAATTATTAGAAGAACTTCTACATATGGAGTCTTTCTAATAGCAGGTTTTTAAAAGTCTTTTTTTTAATTTCATGATATTTTCAGATAATTTCAAATTAAATTCACATAAAAGACTTGAAAGTTTTATCTTGATGTAATATAATATACATATCGTAAATAAAGACAAGACGACTATGTGGAGTTTTAGAGAGAAACTGGTAGGTGGAAAGTTTTATAGAAGCATAGGAGTTATCACTTTATTGTGTAATAATTTTAATAGAACAAACAAGTGCTCTTGGTAGGAGTTAAAAGAGGTGGTACCGTGGATACATTTCGCCCTCTATAACTTTTACTAAGAGTTTTTTATTTTGAAAGGAGAAAAAATGGTAGAATTAAAAGATACATTATTAATGCCAAAAACGAAGTTTCCAATGCGTGGAAATCTTCCAAATAAAGAACCTGAATTCCTAAAACGTTGGGAAGAAATGGATTTATACAACAAAATTTTAGAAAAAAATGCTGGGAAACCTTCATACGTACTTCACGATGGACCTCCATATGCGAATGGTAACATTCACATTGGACACGCATTAAACAAAATCTTAAAAGACTTTATTGTTAAATATAAAAATATGAATGGTTTTGTTTCACCATATGTCCCAGGTTGGGATACTCACGGTCTTCCAATCGAACAAGTATTAGTAAACAATGGTGTTGATAGAAAATCTATGCCAGCTAATAAATTTAGAAATAAATGTAAAGATTATGCTTTAAAACAAGTTGATAAACAACGTGCTGACTTCAAAAAACTTGGAGTATTAGGTGATTGGGATAACCCATACTTAACTTTAGATCCAAAATTTGAAGCTGAACAAATCCGTGTATTCGGTAAAATGGTAGACAAAGGATATATCTACAAAGGATTAAAACCTATCTACTGGTCACCATCATCAGAATCTGCATTAGCTGAAGCTGAAATCGAGTACCACGATCACACTTCACCATCTATCTATGTTGCTTTTGACTTAGTTAGTGAAAATGGTGCAGTAGAAAAAGGAACTAAGTTTGTTATTTGGACAACTACTCCTTGGACATTACCTGCAAATTTAGGTATTGCTGTTCACCCAGACTTTGAATACCAAGTTGTTAAATATAACGGAGAAAGCTACTTAGTAGCTAAAGAAAGAGTAGCATTCTTAGCTGAAAAATTCGGTTGGGAAAACTATGAAACAGGTGAAGTATTAGTAGGTAAAGACTTAGAGTACTTACTATGTCAACACCCATTCTTAGACAGAACATCTACAGTAATCTTAGCTGATTATGTAACACTTGATTCAGGGACTGGTTTAGTACACACGGCTCCTGGACACGGGGTTGATGACTATCTTGTTGGTCAATTACAATACAAACTTGGAGTATTATCACCAGTTGATAACCAAGGTGTTCTTACAGAAGAAGCTGGACAATTCGCTGGTAAATTCGTATTCGATGCGAACAAAGACATTATTGCGCACTTAGATGAAACTGGAGCATTATTAAAACAAGAAGATATTACTCACTCATACCCACATGACTGGAGAAGTAAAAAACCAATTATCTTCAGAGCTACACCACAATGGTTCTGTTCTGTTGATGCATTCCGTAGTGAATTACTTGAAGCTGTAGACAACACTAAATTCTACAGTGAATGGGGTAAACCAAGATTATATAACATGATTCGTGACCGTGGAGACTGGGTAATCAGTCGTCAACGTGTATGGGGTGTGCCAATTCCTGTATTCTACGCTGAAAACGGAGAAGAAATTTTAGATATCGAATTAATCGAACACGTAGCGAAAATCTTTGAAGAAGAAGGATCAAATGTTTGGTTCTACAAAGAAGCTTCTGAATTATTACCGGAAGGATACACTCACCCAGGAAGTCCAAACGGAGTATTCACTAAAGAGATGGATATCATGGACGTATGGTTCGACTCTGGTACATCTCACCAAGGATGTTGTGCAATTCGTGAAGATTTAACTTACCCAGCTGACTTATACTTAGAAGGAAGTGACCAATACCGTGGATGGTTCAACTCTTCACTAATCACTTCTGTAGCGGTATCAGGAGTAGCTCCATATAAAGAGTTAGTATCTGCTGGATTCGTAATGGATGGTAATGGTAACAAGATGAGTAAATCATTAGGTAACGTTATTTCTCCTAACGATGTAGGTAAAGAATTAGGTGCTGAAATTATCCGTCTATGGTCTGCAAGTGTTGACTATACTCAAGACGTTCGTATCTCTAAAGATATATTAAAACAAGTATCTGAAACATACAGAAAAATAAGAAATACTTTCCGTTTCTTACTAGGAAACTTATTCAACGGAAGCTTCAACAATAAGACTGATTTTGTTGCGTATGAAGACCTTGAAGAACTAGATAAATACATGGTTCTTAAATTCGAAAAAGTTGTTGCTAAAGTATTAGATTACTATGAAAACTATCAATTTAACAGTATTACTACTGAATTAATCAACTTCTTCAACGTTGAATTATCTTCATTCTACCTAGATTATGGTAAAGACATCCTTTACATCGAAGGTGAAGATTCTCACAAACGTTTAAGTATGCTAACAGTTCTTTACACAGTATTAAGTAAATCTGTTAGATTACTTGCTCCAATTCTTTCATTCACTGCTGAAGAAGTATATGACAACATGCCATACGAAGATGCTGAGTCTGTTCACTTAACTGACTTCCCAGCTAAAAACGTAATCGAAGATGCTGCGTTAGAAGCTAAATGGGATAAACTTCTTGAAGTTCGTGATGATGTGAATAAAGCATTAGAAGAAAGCCGTAATGAAAAAGTTATCGGTAAATCTCTAGAAGCAGCTGTTGAAGTATACAGTAATGATGCAGAAGTAGTTGAGTTATTAAACTCTGTTGATAACTTAAACCAATTCTTCATCGTAAGTAAAGTTGCTGTTAAAGAAAACGATGGTGTAGCTTATGATCTTGCTACTGTTAAAGTAACTAAAGCAGAAGGACATCGTTGTGACCGTTGTTGGAACATCGTAGATGAAGTAAACGAAGAAGGTTTATGTCCACGTTGTGCTAGCATCTTAAACAAATAATAGAATAACTTACATATAGAACTTAGGTTAAATTTAATCTAAGTTCTAATTTTTTTTAATAAATTTTATAGAGTCCAAAAAAATGGACAGATAGATTGTTATAATTAAATCACAAAACGAAGAGGTGATTAAAATGGAAAATGATTATATTACAATTACAGGGATGGAACACTATTTTGGAAATAAAATTTTTAAAGTGGGAGATGTTATCAGTTGTGAAAAAGAGTTTGATAACGACTATGATGAAGAAGCTATTAAAGTTATGATGAAAACTTTCGGTAAAGTTGGCTATGTAGGAAATTCTTGTAGAACTGTTGCCAAAGGTACGAAAAGTGCAGGAAGAATTTACGATAAAGTTGGAGATAAATTTTTTGTAAAAGTTTGTTTTGTTACTGGAGGTTCTGTAATCGCAGAAGTTGTTAATAGAGATGTGAAAATACATAAAAGTAATAGAAAAATTCGTAAATAGTTGTTATTATATACATATGTGTATATAAGGAGCAAAATTTATGGAAAAAGGAAGATATCAAAAATTAAAGCTATTGTACCTATTAGAAATATTAAGAGACTATAGCGATGAAAATACTTATTTAAGTGTGAAAGAATTAACTACTTTACTCTTGAAAAAAGAAATTATTGTTGAGAGAAAAACTCTATATAAAGATATAGAATTAATACAAGATTATGGATTTAATATTGTTGTTGAAAAGAATGGTCGTGAGAATATCTATGCATTAGTGGAAAGAGAATTTGAGCTTGCTGAGGTGAAGATGCTAATCGATGTAATCCAGGCGAGTAAGTTTCTAACTGTAAAAAAATCACGAGACCTGATTTTAAAATTGAAGAAATTAGCGAGTAAAAAACAAGCTCAGAAAATTCAAAGACAGGTATATTCTTTCGAAGAAAACAAATATATAAATGAAAATATTTATTACAATGTTGATGCAATTCACAATGCAATTGCAGAAAATAAGAAAATTGATTTTAATTATTGGCAATGGAATTATAAAAAACAGATGATTGATAGAAAAAATGGTGAAGTCTATAATGTAAGTCCATTCGCTCTTGTATGGAATGATGAAAATTACTATATGGTTGCTTTTGATGCTAAGACAGAGCTGATAAAAAATTATCGTGTTGATAAAATGCGAAATGTTGTTATTGCTAATGATGACAGAGTGGGTCATGAAAAGTTTCAAAAAGAAGATATATCTAGTTATTCGAAGAAAATATTTGGTATGTATGGTGGAACTTTAGAAAAAGTGACTTTAGAGTTTAAAGAATCATTAATAGGAGCAATCGTTGATAGATTTGGAAAAGATATTATTATTCATAAAAAAGATGATATTTATCAAACTTCAGTAGAGGTTATGTGTAGTGGTCATTTCTTAGGTTGGATTTTCTCTTTAGGTAACGATATAGAAATATTAGCGCCTCAAAATGTTCGAGATTTATATGTTGAGAAAGTAGAAAATTTACTAAAAAAATACAAATAAAAAAACTCTAGTAGAATTTTAAGAGGGAGTTCTACTAGAATTTTTGTATGTTTAAAATCAAAAAATATATAAATTCATTTAGCTTTATTAGTTAGATAAAAAACGTAGTTAATATCAACTTAAAATCGTGTTATTGTTGTTGCTTTAAAGATAAATGAATGTTATAATTAAGAGATGAATTATAATATGATTATAAAATCATTTAATAGAAAAATATGTCGGAAGGAAAATGTTAATGGCTATTTTAGGAAAAATATTTGATGCTAACAGAAGAGAAGTAAAAAGCTTATCAAAATTAGCTGATAAAGTATTAGCTAAAGATGAAGAATATTCAAGTCTTAGCGACGAACAATTAGTAAATAAAACAGAAGAATTTAAAGCGTATATCCAAGAACAAAAAGAAAAAGGTAAAGAAACACCGGATATATTAGATAAAATTTTAGTAGATGCATTTGCTGCAGCTCGTGAAGGGGCATTCCGTTCTTTAGGGATGAAACCATATAAAGTTCAAATCATGGGTGGTATCGCACTTCACCGTGGGGATATCGCAGAGATGAGAACAGGGGAAGGTAAAACTCTTACTGCAACAATGCCTGTATACTTAAATGCATTAGCTGGAGAAGGGGTACACGTTGTTACAGTTAACGAATACTTATCTCAACGTGATGCTCAAGAAATGGGAGTTTTCTATAACTATATGGGACTTTCTGTTGGGCTTAACTTAAACTCTTTAAACTCTGAAGAAAAAAGAGCAGCGTACAATGCTGATATTACATACTCAACAAACAATGAGTTAGGATTTGACTACTTAAGAGATAACATGGTTAAAACAGTTGAAGCTCGTGTTCAACGTCCATTAAACTATGCCGTAATCGATGAGGTTGACTCAGTTCTTATCGACGAAGCTCGTACACCACTTATTATTTCTGGTGAAGGACAAGAATCAACTTCACTTTATCAAGTAGCGAATGCTTTCGTTAAAACTCTGAAAAAAGCAGAGGAAGAAGATGGAAGTGATGGAGATTATACTTTAGATATTAAAACTAAAGCTATTCAACTTTCTGAAAATGGTATTGATAAAGCTGAAAGTTACTTTGGATTAAAAAATCTTTATGATTTAAAAAATGTTGATTTAACTCACCACATTAACCAAGCGTTAAAAGCTAACTACACAATGGCTTTAGATGTTGACTACGTAGTTGCTGAAGATGGAGAGATCTTAATCGTCGACCAATTTACAGGTCGTACAATGCCTGGTCGTCGTTTCTCTGAAGGATTACACCAAGCTATCGAAGCTAAAGAAGGTGTTCCTATTCAAAAAGAAAGTAAAACAATGGCGACTATTACTTTCCAAAACTTCTTTAGAATGTACAAAAAACTTAGTGGTATGACAGGTACTGGTAAAACAGAAGAAGAGGAATTTAGAAATATTTACAACATGTTTGTAACAACTATTCCTACAAACAGACCTATCCAAAGGATTGATGCACCAGACTATATTTATTCAAACATGGAAGCTAAGTTCAATGCGGTAGCTCAAGAAGTTAAAGAACGTTATGACAAAGGACAACCAGTTCTTTTAGGTACAGTCTCTATTGAAACGAGTGAATTAGTATCTAAGTTATTATATAGATATGGAGTACCTCACAAAGTGCTTAATGCTAAGCAAAATGAAAGTGAAGCAGAAATTATTAAACAAGCTGGTCAACGTGGTTCAGTAACAATAGCGACTAACATGGCTGGTCGTGGTACAGATATTAAACTTGGTGATGGTGTTCGTGAATTAGGTGGTCTTGCCGTAATCGGTACAGAACGTCATGAATCTCGTCGTATTGATAACCAGCTACGTGGACGTTCAGGACGTCAAGGGGACCCTGGTTACAGTAGATTCTATTTATCTCTAGAAGATGAGCTAATGGTTCGTTTCGGAGCTGATAGATTACAAAAAATTATGGGTAAAGATGTAGATACACCACTTGAAAGTAGAATGGTAAGTAGATCTGTAGAAAGTGCTCAAAAACGTGTTGAAGGTAACAACTATGACTCACGTAAACAAGTACTTCAATATGATGATGTATTACGTAAACAACGTGAAATTATGTATGCTGAAAGAAATGAAGTATTAGAAAACGAAGTAGTTACTGATATTATTCAAGAAATGATCGGTGATGCAGTTGATAAAACTATGGCATATATCACTGAAAACTTAGAAGCGCACAGTGAAAAAGAAGAAACAGAAGAAATCATTAAATCACTTAACGAGAAGTTCCTAGGTCAAAAACCTATTACCGAGAGTGAATACTCAGATGTAATGTCTGATGATGAAATTCGTGAATTAGTATTACATAGAATTAATTTAGAGTTATCTGAGAAACGTGAGTTACTTGGTGATGAAACTATGAATTCATTCGAGAAATACATTCTTCTTAATGCAATTGATGATAGATGGACTGATCATATCGACCAAATGGATCAACTTAGAAAAGGGATTTTCCTACGTTCATATGGACAAATTGATCCACTTCGTGAATACAAAACTGAAGGTTACCAAATGTTCGAGGACATGATTGATGACATTCAAGTTGAAGTTGTTACTAACTTAATGCGTATTAGAGTAGAACGCCACGAAGAAATCGAGATGAAACAAGAACCTACGAACCTTGTAACTAATGATAGTAAAGAACATATCGCTCGTGGTCCGGTTAAGAGTGCTTCTCGTGAAGAGAAAAAAGCTCGTATTGAAGAACGTAAACAACGTATTAAAGAGTTAAAAGCTCAAAAAGATAAAGAAACTAATTAGTAGCTTATATAAAGAAGGAGACTTATTTTAGGTTTCCTTCTTTTAATAGCTTTTTATAATATTATAAGGAGGTAGTATTATGAATAATATAGAAAAACTAAGAGAAATAATAAAGTCAAATGACAATATTGTATTTTTTGGTGGTGCTGGTGTTTCTACAGAATCTGATATTCCAGATTTTAGAAGTGCAAATGGTGTATTTAGCGTGGAACTTAATCGCCATTTTACTCCAGAACAGCTCGTATCAAGAACGATGTTTGTGAAGTATCCTGTAGATTTCTTTGATTTTTATAAGAAGCATTTGGTCTATCCTGATGCTAAACCGAATAAGGCACATTATTATTTAGCGGAGTTAGAAAAACAAGGTAAGTTAAAAGCTATTGTTACCCAAAATATAGACACACTTCATGAACAAGCAGGAAGTAAAAATGTTTTGAAACTACATGGAAGTGTGGATGCAAACTATTGTACGAAGTGTAAGTCTTTTTATAATTTAGAAGATTTCTTAGCTAAGACTGAAGAAATACCTAGTTGTGATAAATGTGGTGGGGTTATAAAACCTTATGTAACTCTTTATGAAGAAGAACTTGATATGACAGTATTTAATGCTGCTATTAACTTTATAGAAAAAGCTGATGTATTGATTATTGGCGGAACTTCATTAAGTGTTTATCCTGCTGCTAACTTATTGCATTATTTTAGAGGTAAGTATTTAATTGTTATTAATAAAACTTCTACACCACAGGATAATATGGCAGATCTTGTTATTAGTGGAAAAATCGGAGAGGTCTTCTCAAAATTAGAAGAAAGAGAAGGAGGAATGTAGATGTATTTATTTAGAAAATTAGCTTGGTTTATGAAGCTAGAAAAAAAACGATATTTAATAGGAATAATTGCTCTTATTCTAGTAAGTATTTTTAACTTGATTCCACCGAAAGTTATCGGTACAGTAATTGATAGAATTGAATCAGGTAATCTGACGAATGGACAGTTATTTTTAAATGTTGGTTATTTAGTATTAGCTGCTCTGGCTATGTATGCTCTTCGTTATGTTTGGCGTGTTTACATTTTTGGAGCTGCGTATAACTTAGGTCGTATTTTAAGATCGAGACTTTTTGAACATTTTACAAAAATGTCTCCTTCGTTCTTCCAAAAGTACCGTACTGGAGATTTAATGGCACATGCGACGAACGATATAAACTCTGTGGCAATGGTTGCAGGTGGAGGAGTAATGTCTGCGGTTGATGCAAGTATTACTGCACTAGTTACGCTGTTCACGATGATATTCTTAATAGATTTCAAATTAACTTTAATAGCGATTATTCCTTTACCATTTTTAGCGTATGCTACTAATTATATTGGTGATAAAAACTATGAAAGTTTTGAAGAAGCGCAAGAATCTTTTTCTGATTTGAATAATAAGGTTCAAGAGAGTGTTTCAGGTATAAAAGTTACGAAATCATTCGGTTATGGTAACGATGAAATTAAGAGTTTTAAAGAAGTTAATAAAAAAGTATTCGGAAAGAATGTTATTGCTGCTAAGTATAATTCTTTATTCGATCCAATGGTATTAATCTTCGTTGGATTATCTTATACACTTACGCTTGTTTTTGGTGGTATATTTGTTTCTAATGGAGAGTTATCTGTTGGTAAGTTAGTTACTTTCGTTACGTATCTTGATATGTTAGTATGGCCGCTTCAAGCGATAGGTTGGTTATATAATATCTCACAACGTGGTGAGGTATCTTATAAGCGTATTGAGAGTTTATTAGATGAAGTTAATGATGTTAATACTAATTTAAACAGTAAAGTTAAAGCTGAAAATGGAAGATTAGAGTATAATATCAACAACTTTGAATTTGAAGAAGGTAAGACTATATTGAAAGATATTAAGTTTGCTATTGAAAAAGGTCAAACCCTCGGTATTGTAGGTGTTACTGGTTCAGGTAAAACTACTTTACTAAGATTGTTACTAAGAGAATTTAATATTAAGTCGGGGAATATCCTACTTAATAATCGAGATATTGCTGACTACAGTCTAAGTGATTTAAGAAAACTTATTGGATATGTACCGCAAGACCAGGTACTATTCGCTATGTCGATTAAAGAAAATATTCGTTTTGCTAACCCTTTAATCGATGATAAAAAGGTAGAAGAAATTACGAAAATCTGTGGCTTATATGAGGATATAATGGCTATGCCTGAGAAGTTTGATACAATTGTCGGAGAAAAAGGTGTTAGTCTTTCTGGAGGTCAAAAACAACGTTTAGCTATGAGTCGTGCATTGATTATTAATCCAGAGATATTAATTCTTGATGATTCTTTATCTGCTGTTGATGCTAAGACGGAGCACATTATTTTAGAAAACTTAAAAGAACAACGTAGTGGTCAGACAAATATTATTACAGCTCACAGACTATCTGCGGTTGTTGAAGCTGACTTAATAATTGTTTTAGGTGATGATACTATTATTGAAAAAGGTACTCACGATGAGTTAATAGCAAATAACGGTTGGTATAAAGAGACTTATGAAAGTCAACAGATGGAAGAAAACTTGAAAGGAGGAAGTGAAGATGTCGAAAAGTAAAACATTTTTTAGATTAATGCGTTATATGTTCCGATATAAAGGGCTATCGGTATTAGCATTATTATTTATATTACTAACTTCTATAGTAGCGACAGCAATTCCTCTTTTAGCTCAGTATTATATTGATAACTTTATTACAAAAAATATTGCTAAAGCAGGGTTATATATATTAATAATTTATTTTGGGTTATTTATTCTAAGAGTAGTATTTACATTTTTAGGAGAATTCTACTTTGCAAGAGTAGCTCATAGTATAGTAAGAGATTTACGAAATGATAGTTTTAAAAACTTACAAAAATTAGGGATGTCTTATTTTGATAAGACTCCAGTAGGTTCTGTTGTATCAAGGTTAACTAATGATACACAAGCTGTTGCGGATATGTTTGGTACGATTTTCTCTAGTTTCTTAAATACTATTCTTATGTTTGTAGTAACACTTTCTGCGATGATTGCTTTAAGTTGGCAACTTACTATATATATGATCTTATTCATTCCTGTTATGGTTGGTTCTGTGTATATGTATCAGAAGTTATCTAGTAAACTTGTAGAAATTTCTCGAGCGAAAATTAGTGAGATGAATACTAAGTTGTCTGAGTCAATCGAAGGTATGAAGATAATTCAAGCATTTAACCAAGAACAACGTTTAATAGATGAATTTGGTGAGGTTAATAATGAGCATCTTCGTTATTATACTAAATCATTAAAAGTTGATAGTCTATTACTACGACCTGCGATGGCATTATTTAAAGTGTTAGCGTATGGGGTTATTGTTACATACTTTGGTCTAAGTTTTGAAAGTGCTGGCTTTACAGCCGGGATAATTTATGCATTTATTCAATATACGAATCAACTTTTCAATCCGTTAATTGAACTAATGCAAAATTTCTCAATTCTTCAAACTTCTATAATTTCTGCAGGACGTGTTTTCACACTTATAGATAATGAAGAATATGAGCCAGAACAAAGAGAAACTGATTATAAAATTTCTCGAGGTGATATTGAGTTTAAGAATGTTAGTTTCTCATATGATGGTAAGCGTGATGTACTTAAAAATATTTCCTTTAGTGTAAAAAATGGAGAAAGTATAGCATTTGTTGGAGCTACTGGTTCTGGTAAATCATCAATTATGAATCTTTTCCTAAGATTTTATGATTATGATAGAGGGGAAATCTTAATTGACGGTGTTGATATTAAAGATTATAGTTCTAAAGAATTAAGAAACAGTGTTGGATTAGTTCTTCAAGATCCGTTCTTATATCATGGGACTGTAGAGTCTAATATTAAGATGTATAATGAAAAATTAACAAGAGAAGATGTTATTGAAGCGGCTAAGTTCGTTGATGCACATAACTTTATTGATAAACTTGAAGATAAGTATGATAGTATAGTTACTGAAAGAGGGGCAACTTTTTCTAGTGGAGAAAGACAACTACTTACATTTGCTAGAACTATAGCAAGTAAACCGAAAATTCTAATTCTTGATGAAGCAACAGCGAATATTGATTCTGAAACAGAAGAATTGATTCAAAATTCGCTTGAAAAAATGAGAAAAGGTAGAACGACTATAGCGATTGCTCATAGATTATCTACTATACAAGATTCTAATTGCATCTATGTATTAGATAAAGGTGAGATTATCGAATCTGGAACACATGAAGAGTTAATAGCTTTAAAAGGTAATTATTATAAAATGTACCAACTGCAAGCCGGTATGTTAAATAAATAGATTTAAACTGGAAGTGAATTAAGTAGCTTCCAGTTTTTTTATGAAGAAGAAATGACTATATACAGTATGAGTTAACATAAATTTAAAGTGTTAATTATAATTGTGTAAATTTTATATTAAAAATAAATACTAATACATCAACACATCGATCTTATGTCTGTTTTCTTGCATTTAGTATGGAAAAAGCTTACAATTAATGTATTAATTATAAACAAAATTAATCTTAGTATCATATTATGAAAGAAGGGTATAAAGTTGAGAAAATATTTAGGGGAAAAATATAATAAGTTTTCGTTAAGAAAATTGACTGTTGGAGTTTGTTCTATGACGATAGGATCTTTTTTCTTAATGTCGACTGTTCAACCTGAAGATTATATAGTGAAGGCGGCAGATAATGCAATTATCCACTATAAATATGTAGGAGAAGATAAACTTACTGATAAAGAAAAGGAACTAATAAGAAAAGAAGTACCAAATGTTGTAAATAGTACGGAAGAGACATATTACTTAGTATTTAAACCAACTAAAACAACACAACTTAATAAATTACCTAATACTGGTTTAAATTATGGAGTAGGAAGTATGCTTCTAGGAGGTATGTTAGGTCTATTAGTGGTCGCTGTAGCAAAAGGTAAAAATAAAACACGCAAAATATTATCAATACTATTAGTTACGAGTATGGGAGCAACTACTCTAGAGCTACCTGTTCGTGCTATGGAAGACTTACAATTATCGGTTTACAACATGGATTATAACCTAAAAGTGGGTGATAAGTTACCAGAGATTTCTGCAATTCCTGGATATAGTTTTGTTGGCTTTATTAAAAATGAAGCTCAAACTAAAATAATAAAAGAAGATAGTAAAGAAAATGTTATTTCACAACAAAATGATAAAAATCAACCGCAGTTAAAAGAAATTACAAATACAAATGTAATAGATAATAAACAGGAAGCTAAAACAATACTAACTAATACTGACAAAAAAGAAAATAAAAAAGTATCAGAAAATAATAATAAAAAAGAAAACAAAAAAGTAATAGAGAATACAAATAAAAATGAGGATAGAAAAGTATTAGGGGTTAATACAGTGAATCCTCAAGATGAAGTTTTGGCTGGAAAGCTGACTAAACCTGAATTATTATATACTGATAAAATAGTAGAGACACCGATACAATATAATCAAGTTATAGAAAATAATAATCAGTTGCCTGAAGGAACAATAAGAGTAAAACGATATGGAAAAGTAGGTAAAAAGACTGAAGTTATAAGAGTATTTACTGTAGAAGGGAAAGAAGTTTCCAAAGAATTAATTTCTACTAATACAAAAGCACCAGTTTCAGAAATTATAGAAAAAGGAACGAAAAAGGCAGTTAGTACTATTACTCAAAAAGGTGAAAAATTAGTAAAACCTACTGTTGAAGTAAAACCTGAGTATAACGGGGTACAAGCCGGAGCGATAGTAGAACCAGCAAAAACAGAAGCGCCAAAAGAGTACACAGGAGTGCAGGCCGGAGCGATAGTAGAACCAGCAAAAGCAGAAGCACCGAAAGAGTACACAGGAGTGCAGGCCGGAGCTATAGTAGAACCGGAAAAAGCAGAAGCACCGAAAGAGTATACAGGAGTACAGGCTGGAGCAATAGTTGAACCCGAAAAAGTAGAGCCACAATACGGTGGAGTTACTTCTGGAGAATTAGTTGAACCAGAGAAAGTAGAACCGCCAAAAGAATATACGGGGGCACAAGCTGGAGCGATAGTAGAACCTGAGAAAGCAGAAGTGCCGAAAGAGTACACAGGAGTGCAAGCCGGAGCAATAGTAGAACCAGAAAAAGCGGAAGCACCGAAAGAGTATACAGGAGTGCAAGCTGGTGCAATTGTCGAACCAGAGAAAAGAGAAGCACCAAAAGAGTATACGGGAGTGCAGGCCGGAGCGATAGTAGAACCCGAAAAAATCGAGCCACCAAAAGAATATACTGGGAAAATAGAGCCACTGAAAACAGAAGATTCAAAACCTACTGTAGAAAATAGCAATACAGCAGAAATAAATAATGTTCCAAAAAATGCCAGTGCACTACTTAGAATGAATTTTATTAAAGGTAATCAAGCATTGTCTGGAACGGGATCAGCTACATTTATAGCGCCTAATGTATTGTTGACTGTAGCACATAATTTCATTAATAATTCTGCAGACAATAGTATGGGTGAATTTAGAGGAGACAAGGCTAAAAATACATATGAATGGCAAACGCCTGATGGACAAAAAGGTTCATTCACATCAGAGGACATTCACTTCTATAATCAAAAAGATTATCCAAAAGGATTTATCTATGATTTGGCTGTTGTTACCTTACCTCAATCTACAAGAAGACAACACGCGAACTTAGTAGAAAATTACTCGAAAGTAAATGTTAATGATAAGTTAAATGTTTATGGTTATCCTAGAGGAGAGTACACTCACTTAAAAGATACAACTGTTGAAATGGAACAAAAATATGCAAATAATACTTATGGTGTTCAGTACCAAGGTGGAAAAGCTGGTATGAGTGGTGGAGGAATCTTTAACTCTAAAGGAGAAGTGGTCGGACTTCATCAAAATGGTGCTGAGAACCGTTCAGGTGGATTAATACTATCTCCGACACAATTAGATTGGATTAGAAGTATAATAAAAGGAAAAGAAATTACACCTAACTATGATGCTCTAGAGCGTCATAAAGATGAGAAAAAAGATGATATTAAAGAAGAAAAGCAAGTTGATAAAAAATTAGAACTTAGAAATATATCTTCTGTTGAACTTTATTCAAAAGAGGGTAGTAAGTATCGACATGTAACATCACTTAACGATGTACCAAGTGACTCGACGAAATACTTTATGAAAGTTAAGTCAGAAAATTTCAAAGATATTATTTTACCAGTTACTGAAATTTCTAATGCTGAAAAAGATGGAAAAGAAGTATATAAAATAGTAGCTCATGCAGAAAATTTAATTCAACATGAAAATAATAATGTATTAGAAAATTATACGTATTACTTACCTAAGGCAGTAAAAAGCGAAAAAGGAGTTTATACATCATTCAAAAATCTAGTAGATGCTATGAATAATGATCCACATGGTACATTTCGTTTAGGAGCTACTATGGATGCTCGTGAAGTTGAACTTTCAGAGGGTCAAGAAAGTTATGTTAATAAAGATTTTAGTGGTAAATTAATTGGTGCGAACAAAGATAAACATTACGCTATATATAACCTGAAAAAACCGTTATTTAATACTTTAAGTAATGCCACTATTCAAGATCTTTCAATAAAAGAAGCTAATGTTTCTTCTAAAGAAGATGCTGCTACAATAGCGAAACAAGCGAATAATGGTACTACAATTACTAATGTTCATTCATCTGGTGTTATAGCTGGTGAACGTGGAATTGGTGGATTGGTTTCAAAAGTAGATAACTCTAGAATTTCTAATAGCAGTTTTACAGGTAGAATAACTAACACGTATGATACAACTGCAGGGTATGAAATTGGTGGTTTAGCAGGTAAACTTTCTGGTTCGCTTGCTTCTATAGAGAAATCAATAGCATCGATTGATATAGCATCTAATGCAAAATCAGGAGATCAAATTGTTGGTGGTATAGCCGGAGTTGTTGAGAAAAGTGCGACAATTAAGTATAGCTATGTTGAAGGAAATGTTAACAATGTGCGACACTTTGGAAAAGTTGGGGGAGTTGCTGGTAATCTTTGGGATAGAGATTCACAAGATGTAAGTAACTCAGGTAAACTATCAAATGTTTTAAGTGATGTTAACGTAACAAATGGTAATGCTATATCTGGTGATAATTTTGATAATATGAAAGAAGATTATGCTTATAGTAGTAAAGGTAATAAAGTAGTAAATGTAGTTCAAGTGGATGATGAACTTGTGACTAAAGATTCAGATGTACAAAGAGGTACGGTATTAGATGCTGATAAAGTAAAAGAGAAAAAAGCAGAATTGGTTACTAAACACAGCACTAAAGTAGAAGATTTTGATTTTACTTCAAGATACACTACTAATTACAATGAAGTAGCAGGTTATCAACAGTCGAGAGAACAAGTGTATAAAAATATTGAAAAATTACTTCCTTTCTATAACAGAGAAACAATAGTTAAGTATGGTAATTTAGTAGGGGGTAACAGTGATTTATTTACTAAAAAACTTTTATCAGTTGTTCCTATGAAAAATAATGAAGTAATAACTGATATTAATAAAAATAAACGTGAAATCAATAAATTATTGTTACATTTTGAAGGTAATAAATCACAAGTATTAAATATTACATATAAAGAGGATTTCTCTAAAGTTGCTGAGTATAATATAGAGGGTCAAGGATTATTATATACTCCTAATACGCTATTGCATGACTATAGTAATATTGTAAATAATGTTTTAACTGACTTGAATTCTGTACAATATGACTCTAATGCAGTTAAGAAAATATTAGATATCTCAGATAAAGTTAAAAATACGGAATTATACTTAGACGAGCAATTTGTTAAAACAAAAGCAAATATAAAAGATACTTTATCAAAACTTCTTTCTGCAGATGCCGCAGTAGCTGAAAATAACAATAAGATAATAGATAATTATGTAATTGAGAAAATTAAGAATAATAAGGAAGCGTTACTTTTAGGTTTAACATATCTAGAACGTTGGTATAATTTTAAATACGATAATGCAAGTGCAAAAGATTTAGTATTATATCATCTAGACTTCTTTGGTAAATCTAATAGTTCTGCATTAGATAATGTTATTGATTTAGGTAAATCTGGATTTAACAATTTATTAGCTAAAAATAATGTTATTACATATAATGTATTATTATCGAAAAATTATGGAACTGAAAGTTTATTTAAAGCATTAGAAGGTTATAGAAAAGTGTTCTTACCAAATGTTTCTAATAACGACTGGTTCAAAAAACAATCAAAAGCTTATATAGTAGAAGAAAAATCTAATATTAAGGAAGTAAGAGAAAAACAATCAGAACAAGGAACTGAGTATTCTATTGGGGTATATGATAGATTAACAAGTCCATCTTGGAAATATCAAAGTATGGTCTTACCGTTATTAACTTTACCAGAAGAAAAAATGGTGTTCATGATAGCGAATATTTCGACTATAGGTTTTGGTGCTTATGATAGATATAGAAGTCCTGAATATCCTAAGGGAGATAAATTAACTAAATTTGTAGAAGAAAATGCAAAAGAAGCGGCTAAACGATTTAGGGATCACTATGATTATTGGTACAAAATATTAGATCTGAAAGATAAAGATAAATTGTTTAGAAGTATTTTGGTATATGACTCTTTCAGATTTGGAAATGATAATAATAATGACGTTAGCCAAGCAGATTTCTCTACTAATCATCCTGCAATTAAACATTTCTTTGGACCAGCAGGTAATAATGTAGTTCATAATGCTAATGGTGCTTATGCAACAGGCGATGCATTCTATTATATGGCTTATCGTATGCTTGATAAGGCTGGTGCAGTAACATATACTCATGAAATGACGCATAACTCAGATAGAGAAATTTATCTTGGAGGATATGGAAGAAGAAGTGGATTAGGACCTGAGTTTTATGCAAAAGGATTACTTCAAGCTCCTGATCATCCAGATGATGCAACAATCACGATAAATTCTGTACTAAAATATGATGAAGCGGAAAATGCTAATAGACTACAAGTGAAAGATCCAACTCAACGATTCAATAGTGCAGAAGACTTGCGTAAATATATGCATAACTTATTTGATTTAGTTTATACACTTGAGAAATTAGAAGGAGAAGCAGTAGTTAATTTAGGTCCTAATGAGAAAGGTGATCTATTAAGGAAAATAGAGAATGAGTATAAACCTGATCCTGATGGAAATAATGTTTATGCAACAAATGTAGTCCGTAGATTAAAACATGATGAGCTTAATAAATTAACTTCTTTCAATAGTTTAATAGATAATGATATAATCACAAGAAGAGGGTATATTGATGAAGGTGAGTATAAACGAAATGGATACTATACAATCAATCTTTTCTCGCCAATATATTCTGCCTTAAGTAATGATAAAGGGACTCCGGGTGATTTAATGGGTCGTCGTATGGCGTTTGAACTATTAGCTGCAAAAGGATATAAAGAAGGTATGGTACCTTATATTTCTAACCAATATGAAAATGAAGCAAAAGCTAATGGAAGCAAAATTAATTCATACGGTAAGGAAGTAGGATTGGTAACTGATAAATTAGTGCTTAATAAGATATTTAATAACCAGTATTCATCTTGGGCTGATTTCAAAAAAGAAATGTATAAAGAACGAGAAAATAAATTCAATAAATTAACAAATATTAGCTTTATAAATCCTAATAATTGGGTACGTCAAGAGACGGTAACTATTGATAATATTAGTAAGTTAAGAAGTATAATATACGAAGCGGTTCAAAAAGATGCTGAAGATGATGTGGCAAAATTATACCCTGACACAAATAGTAGAGTTCTTAAACTAAAACGAGCAATCTTTAAAGCGTATCTTGATAAAACGAAAGATTTTAGAACTTCAATTTTTGGTGAAGAATAACATAGAGTATAATACGTTTAACAATAAGGATATGAGATTTTATGTCTTGTATCCTTATTTATATATAAAGAATAAATTTCTATTGTTATTTTGAATTATGTTATAATAGAACTAAAGTAATAAAAGGAGATTTAAATTATGATAAAAGTCGAAGTATGTGCAAATAGTGTTCAAGATTGTTTAATTGCACAAAGTGAAGGTGCTGATAGAATAGAATTAATAAGCGCAAGTTACCTAGGTGGGTTAACTCCTACTACTACAGTTTTGGATATGGTACTTGAAAGCGGAGTAGAAATTCCTATAATGGCGATGGTGAGACCAAGGGGAGGCGGTTTTTGCTATTCGAAACTAGAAAAAGAACAAATGTTTAGAGAAGCAAAAGAGCTTTTAAAACATGGTGCAAATGGGATTGTTTTTGGATTTCTTACTGAAGATAGGAAGATTGATTGGGTTGAAACTGAGAAGATGATAGAGCTTTGTGATAGTTTTGGAGCAGAGAGTGTCTTTCATAGAGCGTTTGACTGTTCAGATGAACCAGAGTATAACCTACAGCGTTTAATAGGTCTTGGTTGTACTAGAGTTTTAACAAGTGGACTAGGAGCGAATGTTAATAGGGGTGCTAAGTTGTTAAAATATCTTCAAGAAAAATTTGGCCAACATATAGAAATACTTGCAGGTGCTGGTATTTCAACGGACAATATCGAAAAAATTATTACTAAAACAGGGGTTACACAGGTGCATGGAACATTTAAAAAGTATGGAGTAGACGTAACGACAACTGCTGACGATGTAACTTATAGATACACAGAAAAAGGGGATTTTGAAGAAGTTGATCCTGTACAATTAGCAGAAGCGATAGAAATAGTTAGGAATATAAATAAGGAAGAGATTAATGTTTAGTAATATTCATCATATAGCGATTATTGGAACTAATTATCAAAAAACTAGAGAGTTTTATGTGGAGAAATTAGGATTTAAAGTAATAAGTGAGTATAATAGGAAAAATAAAAATGACATTATCATAAATGTACAACAGGGTGATTTGGTATTAGAAATTTTTATAAAAGAAGATGCACCAATTAGACCGAAAATGCCAAATCCAGAACATACAGGATTAAGACATTTGGCGTTTAAGGTAGATAATGTCGAGAAAATACTAGAAAAATTTGATGAACTTGGTATTGTTCATGAATCGTTAAGGTATGATGATTTTGATAATAAAAAGATGGCATTTTTCTTTGATCCAGATGGATTACCTTTAGAAATTCATGAGTAAAAATAATAAACTCCTAACCCTCTATGGGGAAGGAGTTTAATTTTACATCATTTTATATATCAATTTTTGTTCCGATATTTGATTTTATGGCCTCTTTTATTATATAGTCGGCACATGCTATATCTAATACAGCACTCCCAACTGATTTGAAGATTGTAATTTCATCTTTACTAGTTCGACCTTCAATAGAATTCAAAACTAGTTCTCCAAGTTCTCCTTTGAAATCTCCGTGAGAAATTAGTTCGTTTTCTAGAGGCTGAAGTATGTCACCAGCTTCACTAAGAACACCGTCTTTTGTATCGAAGTAAATTTTATTGTTAGAATTTATTATCTCAGAAGGAAGTTCAACCATATCGTAAGTAAATGATCCTATCCCATTAATATGAACGCCTTGTTTTAAGTGTTTTGCAGAGAAGGTTGGTGTCGTAGAAGTTGTTACTGTGGTAATTATATCTGAATCAATTGTTGCATCATTAACATTTTCGTAAGCGATAATAACTGTATCGAAATTGTTCAGTTCTTCCTTTAGCTTTTCTACAAATTTTTTAGTTTTATCAAAATTTCTGGCAACAACTCTGAGTTCTGATAGATTTCTAACTGTTAGTAAAGCTCGAGCTTGTTCAAAAGCTTGACCACCAGTTCCTATTAATGTTGCGATTTTGCTATCTTTATTGGATAATAAATCAGTAGCAGCACCTTGTAAAGCAGCAGTTCGTAAAGCTGTTAAATAAGTTCCATCTATTATTCCATTTACTATACCTGTCTTTTCGTCTAAAGTAATCATAGTAGAAGGAACAGAAGGCAAGCTTATTAAAGAATTATCAGGATAAACCGATACTATTTTTATTCCAATGTTATCTGATTCAGAAGATATTTTTCCTGGCATAAAAAGTACTTGTCCATTATTTCTTTCAGATATAATAGGAGTTCTCAACGGAATATCTGTCTTATTTAAACAATAGTTTTTTGTGGCTTCTTTACAAATTTCAATCGCTTTTTTCATAGTAATACATTTTTGTACATTTTCTTTATTTAGAATTATCATAATTGTATTCTCCCAGTCTGTTTATTTATAATTTAATTATATCATGATGAGAGAAGTATAGTAAGAGATAGCTGAGATATAAGAATAATATAATAAAACATCCGCGTTTGTAGTTAAATGTATAATTAATTTAGATTACTATTAGAATAAGTGTTTTGGATTGAACTATAAAAAATATCTTAAAAAGTTCTTGACATAATTTGATGGAAAATGTATAATAAATATTGTTGTTAAATATGGCGGCTGTGGCGAAGTGGTTAACGCATCGGATTGTGGTTCCGACATTCGGGGGTTCGATTCCCCTCAGCCGCCCCATTAAAATTAAATACAATAAGGCGGCTTAGCCAAGTGGTAAGGCACGGGTCTGCAAAACCTTGATCACCGGTTCAAATCCGGTAGCCGCCTCCAATTTTAATCATCTTTTTAAAGGTGTTTTTTTTATGCCTAAATTACGGTTTTTATTATATTCTTTATTATAGATTATTCAAATATTTGAAAATTTATTAGTAATTACCGAACATTTTTTCTTTAAACAGCAAAATTTCTGTTAAATTTTTCTGTTATTTAAATTTAAGGTAGATATATTAATTTTTTTGTGATAAAATTATATCAAATTAATAAAATATACCGAGGAGGAAATAATATGAAGAAAATATTATTGGCGTTATTTAGTTTTATTTTTGTCTTCTCTATCGTAGGATGTTCTACTAAAACTGAGACGAAAAAGGAAGAGAAAGTTATTAAGATGGGATTTGTTCCTCTAAAAAATAGTGAGAAGTTAGTAGAAGATCTTAAGCCGATTTCTGATTATCTATCTGAAAGATTAGGAGTAAAAGTAGAAGCTTTTACTGCAAGTAATTATATAGGGGTAGTTGAAGGTTTAGGTAGTGGAAGTGTTGATTTTGGTATTATCCCTCCATTTTCATCTTTACTTGCTCAAAAACAAAGTAATGCAAAACCGATTTTAACATCTAAGGGGAAAACAGGGAAACCTGGTTATACTGCTGAACTATATGTAAGAAAAGACTCAGGTATTAAATCTCTTCAAGATGTTAAAGGTAAAAAAGTAGCATTTGTTGATCCTTCATCTTCATCAGGATATATCTATCCGGGTGCTATGTTAGTAAATGCTGGTCTTAACTTAGATAAGGATATTAGTTATCAATTCAGTGGTGGACATGATAAGAGCTTACAACTTCTTCTTAACAAGGATGTTGATGTAATCGCAACATTTGATGGAGTTGAAGATAGATATGCTAAAGACTTCCCTCAAGCTAAAACTGATATTCAAAAATTAGCAACAAGTGATATGATTCCAGGTATTATGGTTACGACTTCTAGTAAGATGGATAAAGAGCTTCAAGAAAAATTAGAGAAGGCTCTTAGAGATATTGAAAAAGATCCAAAAATGAAAGAAATGTTCACTAAGATGTTCAGTATCACAGGATTTACTGATGTGGATCAAGATGCATATAAAAAAGTTGAAGCTACAGCAAAAGTTATGAATGTAGATTTAGATAAAGTAAAATAATAGATAGAATGAACTTGGTACTACTAGTGCCAAGTTTTTCTTTTAATTAAAGATATAAACCCATCAATTAAATAAAACACTTGAGATTTTTTTCGTTTAATTTTATAATAAAATAATCAATCAGGAGTGTGAATGTAATGTACGCGTATATTAAAGGTAAAATTTCGGAAGTAAATCCGTCTAATATAGTGGTAGATAACAATGGGATAGGCTATGAAGTTGTAGTAGCTAATCCATATGAATATCACTTGAATGAAGAAAGAACTGTATTTATTAGCCAACAAGTAAGAGAAGATTCAAATGTTCTTTATGGTTTTTCAAATAAAGAACAAAAGAAAGTCTTTTTACTTCTATTAAAAGTCAAAGGTGTAGGACCGAAAAGTGCTTTAGCTATTTTAGCTGGTGGTACTAGTGAAGAAATTATTGGAGCTATTGAAAATCAAGATGCTGTTTATTTAACTAAGTTTCCTGGAATTGGGAAAAAATCAGCTCAGCAAATTATTCTTGATTTACAAGGTAAGGTTGATTTTAGTATGACGAATATAAGCAGTGCACCAAAGGCTGTTAATAATTATCTAAGTGATGCAATCCTTGCTCTAGAAGCACTAGGATATAGTAAAAAAGAACTTACAAAAATTGAGAAGAAACTTTCTACTCATCAGTTTGACGGTGTAGATGAATATGTAAAACAAGGATTAAAACTATTGATGAATGCATAGTAGGTGAAAGGAGGAAATTATGGAAGATAGAATGGTATCAGCTAGTCAAAACTTTGGTGAAGAACGTGAAGAACAGTCTTTAAGACCAAAATTTTTAAGTCAGTACATAGGGCAAGAACAAATTAAGAGTAATTTGAAAATATTTATAGAAGCTGCGAAATTACGTGGTGAGGTGCTAGACCATTGTTTATTATATGGGCCTCCAGGATTAGGGAAAACAACACTTGCGACAATTATTGCAAATGAAATGGAAGTAGGTATTAAGTATACTTCTGGACCTGCAATAGAAAAATCTGGGGATTTAGCAGCGATTTTAACTAGTTTAGAACCGGGCGATGTTCTTTTTATTGATGAAATACATCGAATTAGTAGATCAATTGAGGAAATATTATATTCAGCTATGGAAGATTTTTATCTTGATATTGTAATAGGAAAAGGTGAAGAATCACGAAGTATTAGAATTGAGCTTCCTCCTTTTACGTTAGTAGGAGCGACAACTAGGGCTGGGGCTTTAACAGCACCTCTTAGGGATAGATTCGGAGTGCATTGTCGTTTAGAGTTCTATACTATTAGTGAACTTCAAAATATCATAGAACGAACTTCAGATATTTTTGAATGTGATATAGATGAAGAGAGTTCTTACGAAATTGCTATGAGATCTCGTGGTACACCTCGTATTGCAAATAGGTTATTAAAACGTGTTAGGGATTTTGCACAAGTTAAGAATGATGGTGTAATAGCAAAAAATTTAGCGATAGAATCATTAGATTTGCTTCAAGTTGATGCTAAAGGACTTGATAATATTGATTATAAAATTTTAGAATGTCTAATTAAACGATATGATGGTCGTGCTGTTGGATTAGAGACTATCGCTGTAACAATAGGAGAAGAAAGTATAACTATTGAAGATGTATATGAACCTTATCTAGTAAAGGAAGGGTTCATTGAGCGTACTCCAAGAGGACGTCGTGCAACACCTAAAGCATACCAACATTTAGGGATAAATTATAAAGGTTAATAATAATAAAACATGGATGTAAATTGCTATGAGCTCAAAAGTATAAGTAATTAATATCCGTGTTTTTAATTTATTGATAATGCTTTTTAATTAGTAATGATATTAATTGTAAAAAATTAAAAAGTATATTAAACTTGTTTAGTAAAATATTAGAAATATTAGAAGGATTGAATTCGTATGATCGATAGTAAACAATTTATAAACACAAGACATAAAAATCAAAAAATAAATTATGATAATGTCTTAAAGGAATTAATAAAAGAGTGGGAAAAAACAAATTTTAGACCGAAGATTCTTATTCACTCTTGTTGTGCACCTTGTAGTACTTATGTACTTGAGTATTTATCAGAGATAAGTGACATAACTATATTTTTCTCAAATTCAAATATTCATCCGAAAGAAGAATATATTAAACGTATGCTTGTACAAAAAGATTTTGTTGAAGAGTTTAATAAAAGAAATGATAAGAAAATTAAGTTCTTAGCTGATGAGTATGCACCAAGTAAATTTATTAGTGCAGTAAAAGGTCATGAAGAAGATAGAGAAGGTGGAGATAGATGTCATATTTGTTATGAAATGCGTTTAGATTCATCAGCTCAAAAAGCAGAGGAGTTAGGATATGATTATTTTGCATCTGCATTAACTCTAAGTCCTAAGAAAAATGCAACTGTAATTAATGAAGCTGGATATGTTCTTCAGGAGCAAGTGTCAATTTATTATTTACCTTCAGATTTTAAAAAGAATAATGGATATAAGAGATCTGTAGAAATGTGTAATGATTATAATATTTATAGACAATGTTATTGCGGATGCGTCTTTGCAGCAAAAGATCAAGGGATTGATTTTAAAGAAGTAAATAAAAATGCTCGTGAGTTTAATAGAAATCATGAAGATTATGAAAAATTTAAATCAATTATTAAGGTTGGTGGAGAGTTAGTATAATAAATTTGTTATATAGTTTACAATATAACAATAAATATATAATGATTTTAAATTATTTCAGCATAATATAATATAAAAAAGTATCGTTACTTCTCTTGTAATTGATACTTTTTTAGTATATTTGACTATTTTTTTGATTTTAATATTGAAAATCAGTTTTCATATTTTTTCATTAGTTTCAATGCGATTGCTTACTATAGGAAAAGAAATGGTTTTCTTTGTTATAGAATACATATGATATTTAAAGGTGAATGAGTACAAAACACTTGTAAATATTGCTTTCATATGGTATTATTTGAATGTAAATATTTTTTTAAATAAAAGGAGACATAACTATGTTACAAAAAGAATTTAAAGTAATCGACGAAACAGGAATCCACGCTAGACCAGCAACTTTATTAGTACAAGCTGCTTCTAAATTCCAATCAAACATCGAATTAGAATTCAACGGACGTAAAGTTAACTTAAAATCAATCATGGGTGTTATGAGTCTTGGAGTTGGAAAAGACGCTGATATCGTAATCTACGCTGACGGAGCTGACGAAGCAGAAGCATTAGCAGCTTTAGAAGAAACAATGAAGAAAGAAGGATTAGCATAAAATGTTACAACTAAAAGGTATTGCAGCTTCTCAAGGGATATCTTTTGCTAAAGCATACATTTTTGTTGAGCCTGATTTAACAGTTAAAGAAGTTAAAGTTCAAGACGTTGATACTGAAGTTAAACGTTTTGAAGATGCAATTGAAATTTCTAAAAAAGAATTAACTATTATTAAAGATAAAGCTCACGAAAATCTAGGTGCTGATAAAGCGGCGATTTTTGAAGCTCACTTATTAATTCTAGAAGACCCAGAATTCATGGGAACTGTTAAAACTGATATTCAATCAAAAGAAATTAATGCTGAATACGCATTAAAAGAAACTTCAGACATGTTTGTTTCTATGTTTGAAGCAATGGATAATGACTACATGAAAGAACGTGCAGCTGATATTCGTGACGTTTCAAAACGTATTTTAGCTCACTTACTAGGTGTAGATTTACCAAACCCAAGTTTAATTGATGAAGAAGTAATCGTTATTGCTGAAGACTTAACTCCATCTGATACTGCGCAACTTAACAAACAATTTGTTAAAGGATTTGCAACTAACATTGGTGGACGTACTTCTCACTCAGCTATCATGGCTAGATCATTAGAAATTCCTGCAGTAGTAGGAACTAGTACAATTACTGAAGAAGTTAAAAATGGAGATATCTTAATTCTTGACGGATTAGAAGGTGTTGTATATGTAAACCCAGATGAAGCTACTACAGCTGAATTAAAAGAAAAACACGCTAAATTTGAAGCTCAAAAAGCTGAATGGGCTAAATTAGTAACAGAGAAATCTGTAACTCAAGATGGACATGAAGTTCTTTTAGCTGCAAACATTGGTACACCTGCTGACTTAGAAGGTGTAAACAACAATGGTGGGGAAGCTGTTGGTTTATATCGTACAGAGTTCCTATACATGGGACGTGATCAACTACCTACTGAAGATGAACAATTCGAAGCTTACAAAGCTGTATTAGAAGGAATGGGTGATAAACCTGTTGTTGTTCGTACTTTAGATATCGGTGGAGATAAAGAATTACCATACTTAGATTTACCAAAAGAAATGAACCCATTCTTAGGGTTTAGAGCTATCCGTCTTTGTCTAGAAGAAAAAGACTTATTCAGAACTCAACTTAGAGCATTATTACGTGCTTCTGTTTACGGTAAACTTTGTGTAATGTTCCCAATGATCGCTACAGTTCAAGAATTTAGAGCTGCTAAAGCTTTATTCTTAGAAGAAAAAGAAAAATTAGTAGCTGAAGGTGTTGCAGTAAGTAACGATATCGAATTAGGTATCATGGTTGAGATTCCATCAACTGCTGTTATTGCTGATATTTTCGCTAAAGAAGTTGACTTCTTCTCAATTGGTACTAACGACTTAGTTCAATATACTATGGCTGCAGACCGTATGAGTGAAAAAGTTTCATACTTATACCAACCATATAACCCAGCAATCTTACGTCTTGTGAAAAATGTTATTGAAGCATCTCACAATGAAGGTAAATGGACTGGAATGTGTGGGGAAATGGCAGGAGATAGCTTAGCTATTCCATTACTATTAGGTATGGGATTAGATGAATTCTCAATGTCAGCTACTTCAATTCTTCAAGCGCGTAGCCAAATCAAAAACTTATCATTAGAAAAAATGAAAGAGTTAGTTGATAAAGCTATTATGTGTTCAACAACTGAAGAAGTATTAGCATTAGTAGAAGAATATACAAAATAATGTAATTTAAGAAAGGTTTTTGGTTATACCAAGAACCTTTTTATATTTTAATAACATGTAAACAATAATTAATTTTAAATAATTAAAGTTTAGATTTTTAGTGATTTGTATTTTTAAAATTATAGATTTTTCAATGAAAATGCGTATATTTCTTGACATTGAAGTGTTTTTATATTATCATTTTAAATATAAAATTTTTCAAAAACGATGATTAAGACGGTATATTGGATGTTTTTTAACAGGGAGCAACTACGTGACTGAAAGAGTTGTACTAACTGAGAATATATTTTCAGCTTATGAGTAATTGTATAAGTAGATTATGAGTACAATCGGTTGGTACCCGTTAAAAACCATATTAAGGAAGCAAATTGCTTTAAAATGCGGGTGGTACCACGATATATTCGTCCCTTGAGACTTAGTCTTGAGGGCTTTTTATTTTGGATAAATAATAGAACTTATACCAATGTCTTTATATTAAATTTTTAAGGAGGAACTTATGACTTTAGAGAATATAAGAAAAGAATATTTAGAATTAGTTAAAACAATTAAAGATGAAAAAAAACTTTATGACCTAAGAGTTAAATTTTTAGGGAAAAAAGGTGCATTAACAGAAGTTATGAAAGGTGCACGTGATTTATCACCAGAAGAAAGACCAACTTTTGGGAAACTTGTTAATGAAGTGAAAACGTTCATTAATGATAGCTTAGAAGCAAAAAAAGCTGAACTAGCCAAAGTAGCATTAGAGTTGAAATTAGCTAGCGAAGAGATTGATGTGACTCTTCCTAGTAAAAAAGTACAACTAGGTGGATTAAATCCGTTAAACAAAATTATTCAAGAAATTGAAGAAATCTTTATTTCAATGGGATATTCTGTTGCAGAAGGGCCAGAGGTTGAAACTGACAAGTTTAACTTTGAAATGTTAAACTTACCAAAAGATCACCCGGCTCGTGATATGCAAGATTCATTCTATATTACAAATGAGCTGTTAATGAGAACACAAACTTCACCTGTTCAAGCTCGTGAAATGTTAAAAGCTAATGGTGAAGGACCAATCAAGATTATTTGCCCTGGTAAAGTATTCCGTCGTGACAATGATGATGCTACTCACTCTCATCAGTTTACACAAATTGAAGGATTAGTAGTTGATAAAAATATTACATTTAGTGATTTAAAAGGGACTTTAGAACACTTTATTAAAGCTGTATTCGGGGAAAACAAAAAAATCCGTCTACGTCCAAGTTTCTTCCCATTTACTGAACCATCTGTAGAGGTTGATGTATCTTGGGGTAACGAGGATGATGAAGAAAACATTAAATGGTTAGAAATTTTAGGAGCAGGTATGGTTCACCCTAATGTTCTAAAAATGGCTGGTTTTGATCCAGAAGTTTATACTGGATTTGCTTTTGGTATGGGACCAGAACGTGTTGCGATGTTAAAATATGGTATTAGCGATATTAGAAGTTTCTACACAAATGATGTAAGATTCTTACAACAATTCAATAGTGATAGAAACGATTAATAGGAGGTAGTAATGTTAGTAAGTTATAATTGGTTAAAACAATATACAAATATTGAAGATAATGCTAATGAATTAGCTGAAAAAATCACTCGTGGTGGTATTGAAGTAGAAGGTGTTGAGTATTTAGCAGAAGAAATTTCTGGCGTAGTAGTTGGTTATGTTGAGTCTAAAGAAAAACATCCAGATGCTGAAAAATTAAATGTATGTCAAGTAAACGTTGGTGAAGAAGAAAACTTACAAATTGTTTGTGGTGCGCCAAATGTTGATGCTGGACAATATGTAATTGTTGCTAAAGTTGGAGCAAAATTACCAGGAATTAAAATTAAAAAAGCTAAACTTCGTGGTGTAGAATCACAAGGTATGATTTGTTCATTAGGTGAATTAGGATTAACTAAGAGCGTAGTACCTAAAAATTATCAAGAAGGTATCTACGTTTTTGAAACTGAACAAGAGCTTGGTTCTGATGTTGTTGAATTGTTAGGATTAAATGATTACATCTTAGATCTTTCAATTACTCCAAACAGAGCTGATGCACTTAGTATGCGTGGTCTTACTTATGAATTAGGTGCTTTATATAATAATAAAGTTGATTTTAAAGATGTTGAAAAAGAAGAAAACTATGAAGCAACTTCATTACAAGTTGCTATTGAAAGTGATTCTTGTAGAAACTATGTAGGTCAAGTTGTTAAAAATGTAGAAGTTAAAGATTCTCCATTATGGCTACAAACAAGACTTATGAATTCTGGAATCCGTCCAATTAATAATATTGTGGATATTACAAACTACGTACTTTTAGAGTTTGGTCAACCAATGCATGCTTTTGATAAAGATTTAGTAGGAGATAAAATTGTAGTTCGTGATGCTAAAGAAGGTGAGGTTCTTGAAACTCTTGATGGAGAAGAAAGAAAATTACAAACAACTGATTTAGTAATTACTGATGGAACTCGTGCGATTGCTCTTGGTGGAGTAATGGGTGGTAAAAATTCAGAAGTGAGTGAAAAAACTAAAAACATTATTTTAGAATCTGCATATTTCAATCCTACATCAGTACGTCGTACTTCTGCAGCACACGGATTAAGAAGTGATTCTTCTGCAAGATTTGAAAAAGGAATTGATCCTAATATGCAAAAAGCAGCACTTGCTCGTGCAGTAGAATTAATTTTAGAATTATGTCCGAATGCTGTAGTTGAAAGTTCTGTTGGAGTAGTAAATAAAGAAGAAGAGAAAGTTGTAGAAATTTCAACTTCTTATATTAACAACTATCTGGGAATTACATTATCAACTGAAGAAATAGTAGCAATTCTTGAAGGATTGAGCTTTACAGTAGAAGTAACAGGAGAAAACTTAGTTGTTAAAATACCGACAAGAAGACCTGATATCTCTATTAAACAAGATTTAGTAGAAGAAGTTATTAGAATTTATGGATACGATAATTTAGCATCAACATTACCGAAATTCTCTAAAACTACTAAAGGTGGATTAACTTATTCTCAAAGAATGGTACGTGATCTACGAGGGCTATATGCTAGCTTAGGATTTAATGATACTATCAACTATTCATTAGTATCTGAAGAAGAAGCTACGGGGTATACTTTAGAAGATCACCATAAAGTTAGGTTATTAATGCCTATGACTGAAACTCACTCGACATTACGTCAAAGTTTGATTCCAGGATTATTAAATACAGTTCAATATAACGTAGCTAGAAAACAAAAAGACCTTAAATTATTAGAAATTGGTCGCGTATTTTTCGGAAGTGGTGATGACAATATTCAACCTAAAGAAACATTATATTTAAGTGCTGCATTAACTGGGGAAGAAAGAGTAACTAAATGGCTTAAAGAAAGCAGTACTCTAGATTTCTTCGCAGCTAAAGGATACCTAGAAGTTGTATTTGAACGTTTAGGATTAGAAGAAAAAGTTACATACAAAAAATCTACTCTTGAAGGAATGCACCCAGGACGTTTTGCTGAAGTATACTTAGGAGAAAAACGTATTGGTTTCATCGGAGAGGTTCATCCACAAGTTGCTGATAAACTTGGTCTAAATACTACTTATGTATTTGAAATTAATTTAGATGAAGTGATTTCAGAAAGTAAAGTTAAACCTAAATATGAAGAAGTAACGAAATATCCTGAAATTACACGTGATATAGCTATGTTAGTTGATGTTAAAGACGAATATCAAAATATTTATAATGTAATCGAATCTGTAAATAGTAAGCTTATTACTAATGTAGAACTATTCGATTTATATGCTGGTGCTGAATTATTAGCAGGTAAAAAATCATTGGCTCTAACTATTACTTATAGCGATAAACAAAAAACTTTAACAGATGAAGAAGTAACAGCGGTTCATGAAAAAGTACTTGCTGCACTTACAGCGTACGGAGCAATTATTAGGTAGGTAGTCTATGATTACACAAATAATATTATTTTGTATTTTAGCATATGTAATTGGTTCTATACCATTTGCATTAATCGTAGGAAAAGTATTTTATAATACTGATATTAGAACATTAGGAAGTGGAAACTTAGGAACGACAAATACATTCAGATGTCTTGGTAAGAAAGCTGGAGTAACAGTGTTTATCTGTGATGTTTCTAAGGGGATAATAGCAACATTTCTTCCAACTTTGCTGCTTGGTAGAGTTGATTATCTATCAATATTTGGAGCTTTTGCAATGATAGGGCATGTGTTTCCTATCTTTGCAAACTTCAAAGGTGGAAAAGCGGTAGCTACAGGATCAGGAGTGTTTATCTTCCTTTATCCAATGTTAAGTTTATTATTATTAGCTATATTCTTTTCAACACTATTTTTAACTGGTTATGTTTCATTAGGAAGTATTCTAATCAGTTTGACAGCTATCGGATATCTTGGCTTTTTTGAAGTTGGTATTGATAAATGGGTTATGATGGTTATGTGTGTATTTGTAATTTATATGCATAAAAAGAATATAAAAAGATTATTAAACGGGACAGAAAATCAATCGAAATTAAAAATAAAAAGGGGAACAAAGAATGACAAAAATCATTAGTGGGACTGAACTTGCAAAGAAATTGCGAGGAGAGATTAAAGACGAAGCAACTGCTTTAAGAGAAAAAGGTGTTGAACCAACACTTGCGGTTGTGTTAGTCGGAGATAATAAAGCGTCAAGAAGTTATGTTAATTCTAAACATAAAGCTTGTATTGAAAATAATATTAATTCAATAAAAATAGAATTACCTGAGGAAATTTCTACTGATGATTTATTAACTGAAATTGAAAAATTAAATAAAGATAAAAAAGTTCATGGAATTTTAGTTCAATTACCATTACCAAAACATATTGATGCTGAAAAAGTATTAAATGCTGTAAGTCCGGATAAAGATGTTGATGGATTTCATCCAATTAATGTAGGTAAATTAGTAATTGGAGAAGCTAAACTTATTCCATGTACTCCACTCGGGATTTTAGAGATGATTAAATCAACTGGAGAAGAAATCTCTGGGAAACTTGCATTAGTAATAGGTAGAAGTAATATTGTTGGTAAACCAATTTCAACTTTACTTTTACAAAATAATGCAACTGTAATAACAGCTCACTCTAGAACTAAAGATTTAGAATCTTTAATCGAACAAGCTGACATTATTGTTAGCTGTGTTGGAGCTGCACATTTCTTAAGTGGAAAAGAAAAAGTAAAACCAACATGTACTATTATCGATGTAGGAAATAACTATAAAGATGGTAAGTTAGTTGGAGATGTAAATCTAGATGAATTTATTGATAAGGTTGCTTATATTTCTCCTGTTCCAGGAGGGGTAGGGCCTTTAACAATCACAATGTTAATGAGAAATACATTAACTGCCGCTTACGATTTACTAGCTAGATAATTTCAACAATATATAGTACTTTTTGAGATTATATTTAATTGAAATGTTTATGAAATAATGATACAATAATATATTGAACAAGAATGCATTGTTTTTATAGATATATAGACTTATATATTATACTATGTTATAATTTATAAAATGTAGAATAGTAAAGAAATTTATGTGGGAGGTTTGTAATTAGATGATAAGATTTTTAAAAAATGTTGCTGCTGAAATGCGTAAAGTAAGTTGGCCAACTTTTAATGAACTTGTTAGAAAAACATTGATTGTTATTGTAGTAGTTGGAATATTAATGTTATTTAGCTACGTAGTAGATTTAGGAATAACTGCTGGAATTAGACATTTTAGTAGATAAGAGAGGTTATTATGAGTGATACAGTAAGTAAAGAATGGTATGTAATTCATACTTATTCTGGTTATGAAAACAAAGTTAAAGATAATATTGAAAAAAGAGTTGAGTCTCTTGGAATGGAAGATAAGATTTTTAGAATCGTTGTTCCAGAAGAAAAAGAAACTATCTTAACTCCAACTGGAAAGAAAAAAGAAGTAAATAGAAAAACATTCCCAGGTTATGTACTTGTTGAATTAGTAATGACTGATGATTCTTGGTTTGTTGTTAGAAATACTCCTGGTGTAACTGGATTTGTTGGATCTCATGGTGGAGGTTCAAAACCTAGTCCATTATTACCAGAAGAAATCAACTTTATTTTACAACAAATGGGATTATCAAATGTTGTTGATATTGATATTGAGGTTGGTGATTATGTTCGCGTAATCTCTGGACCATTCGTAGACATGGAAGGAAAAGTTGTAAACTTAGATCTTCATAATTATAAAGCTGACGTTATGATTGAACTTATGGGTAGAGAGACTAAGGTTGAGCTTGAACTTTATAATATCGAAAAATTCTAAGAAAGGAAAAGCTATCTTTAAGGTAGTCGGATAGAATGTGGAAAAGATTGCAATAATTATGGATTCAACTGCATATTTATCAGAAGATTTGAAAAAAGAACTGGATATTCGTACTGTTTATTTAAATCTTATTATTGATAATAATTCATATAAAGAAGTTATTGATATGCCACTTGATAAATATCATGAATACTTAAAAGATCCTAACAATAGCTTCCCTACAACATCACAACCAGCGATTGGGGAAGTTGTAGCTTGCTTAGAAAAATTAAAAGAAGAAGGGTATACTGATGTAATTGCTATTGCACTATCAAGTGGAATAAGCGGAACATATTCATCATATTCTGTAGCTGGATTAATGATTGATGGATTAAACGTACATCCTTTCGATTCTGAAGTTTCTTGTAGACCAGAAGGATATTATGCTATTAAGGCAGCAAAACTAATTAAAGAAGGTAAAACTTCTAGTGAAATCATTTCAGCTTTAAACGAAATGAAAAAAGTATCTGACGCATATTTTATGGCAGATGATTTATCTCACCTTCAACGTAGTGGTCGTTTAAGTGGAGCTCAAGCAGTAGTAGGAAGTTTACTTCAAGTAAAACCATTACTACATTTTGATGATAAGGTGATAGTACCTTTCCAAAAAATTCGTACATATAAAAAAGTTGTATCAAGAATGTATGAATTATTTGATGAATATTATAAACAACATGAAGGAGAACACATCACTGTGTGTGTTCTGCACGTTGATGCATTAGACAAAGCTGAAGAAATTAAAAAATATGTCGAAGAAAATTATTCGAATGTAACTGTAGATATAGATGGAATAAGTCCAGTTATCTCTACACACCTTGGATTAGGAGCAGTTGCAATTGGATGGACAATTTTATAATAAAAAATTTTAAGAGGTGAAAAAAATGGTTCAAACTATGGCGCATACTTGCTACCGTGTAGCAGATTTAAAAGAATCAGTTAAATTTTATACTGAAGCATTTGACTTTGAAGTAAGTCGTGAAAGAGACTTTCCTGAATACAAGTTCACGTTAGTATATCTAACATTACCTGGATCAAATTATGAGTTAGAATTAACTTATAACTATGATCACGGTGCATATGAACTAGGGGATGGATATGGTCACATTGCTATCTCTGTTGAAGACTTAGAAGCATTATACGAAAAACACAAGGCGGCTGGATACGATGTAACAGATCTTAAAGGTCTTCCAGGATTCCCGCCAAGCTACTACTTCATTAAAGATCCAGATGGATACAAAATTGAAGTGATTCGTACTAAGATGTAGTTATCATTTGATTTTTTTAAAATCATATGATATAATGTATTTACATTGAAATAAATTACCGAAAGGGTGGTGAATTTTGAAAGGTTCTCCGCTCTTTTATATTGCAATAAAAACTAAGAAAGAGGTATGCTGTATGAGTATTGTAGAAAAAGTTAAAACTATAGCAACAAAACAAACAGAAAATACGGAATTTTCTCTTTATGATGTTGAATACGTAAAAGAAGGAACTGAGTACTTCTTACGTATTTACTTCGATAAAGATGGTGGCCTATCACTTGATGATTGTGTATTATTAAGTGAGAAGTTAGCAGAAGAGCTAGATAAAGAAGATTTTATCAGTGATAAATATTATCTAGAAGTTTCTTCACCAGGTATTGAAAGAGATCTTAGAAATCTTGAAGAAGTAACTAATTCTGTAGGTAAACACGTTTATATTAAAACATATGAAAAAGTTGATAATCAAAAAGAGTTTTATGGCGATATACTAGGTGTTGAGGGTGAAGAAATTACTATTGAATATAAAGATAAAGCAAGAGTAAAAAAATCAACGATTAACTATAGTAAAATCGCTAAAATTAGATTAGCTGTTAAATTTTAATTATTAAAGGAGAAAGAAAGATGAGCAAGGATTTGCTTAAAGCTATTAAATTAATTGAACAAGAAAAAGGAATTGCAGAAGATATTCTAGTAGAAGCTATTGAGTTAGCTTTATTGTCAGCTTATAAAAAGAATTTCAATGCTGCAAAAAATGTAAGAGTAGATTTCAACAGAGCAACAGGTGATTATAAATTTATTATAAGAAAAGATGTTGTTGAAGAAGTTTACGATGATAGAATTGAGTTTGCACTTGAAGATGCATTAAAAATTAATCCTGCATATGAAGTTGGTGATATTTACGAAGTAGTTGATTTACCAAGTGATTTTGGTCGTGTTGGTGCACAAGCTGCTAAACAAGCTTTATTACAAAGACTTCGTGAAGCTGAAAAAGAAATTTTATATAAAGAATATATTGAACATGAAGGTGAGATTTTATCAGGGACTGTAGATAGAATCGACTCAAGATATGTTTATGTTAAACTTGGGAAAATTGAAGCTATTTTAGGTGAAAATGAAAGAGTTAAAGGTGAAACATACATTCCTCAAACTCCTATTAAAGTTTACATCGCTAAAGTTGATAACCCAAGTCGCGGAAGCAAACCACATGTTTTAGCTTCTAGATCACATCCTGAATTCATCAGAAGATTGTTCGAGATTGAAGTTCCTGAAATTTATAGTGGAACAGTAGAGATTAAGAGTGTATCTCGTGAAGCAGGAGAAAGAACTAAATTAGCTGTTTATGCTGAAGATAAAAATATCGATCCTGTAGGAGCATGTGTAGGTAATAAAGGTGATCGTGTTAACCGTATCGTTGAAGAACTAAACGGTGAAAAAATTGATATTATTACTTGGGATGCTGATCCAGTTAAATTCATTACTAATGCTTTAGCTCCTGCGAAAGTAGAAGAGATCAATATTGACGAAGAAGAGAAGATTGCTAATGTTAAAGTAAAAGATGATCAATTATCTCTAGCAATTGGTAAAAAAGGTCAAAACGTTCGACTTGCTGCTAAATTAACTGGTTGGAAAATCGATATAAAAGCTGCTGAATAGTGAGGTGTTGACTGTGAAGAAAAGAAAAATACCAACAAGAAAATGTATTTTAACAAATGAGATGTTTCCGAAGAAAGATTTATTACGAATCGTTAAAAATAAAGAAGGAGAAATCTCTGTTGACCCTACAGGTAAACAAGCAGGTCGTGGTGCATATGTAGTTTCAGATTTAGAAGTTATTAAAGCTGCACAAGAAAAGAAACAGTTAGAGAAATTTTTCTCTGCATCACCAGAAGTTATGGAACCTATCTATAACGAAGTAATTAGATTAATTTATAGAAAGTCAATTCCACAAAAATAATGATAAAAGCATATAATTTATTAGGTTTAATGCAAAGAGCAGGTAAACTTATTACAGGTGAAGATTTAATCACAAAAAATTTAAAAAATAATAAAATCAAATTGTTAGTTATTGCTGAAGATTGCGGTGTGAATACTAAAAAGAAATTAACAGACAAGGCTAATTTCTACAATGTTCAATGTATCGAATTTTCAACGATTGAAAATATAAGCATAGCGATTGGAAGAGATAATCGTGTAGCTGTTGGAATAACTGATGATGGATTTATAAAAAAATTCAAACAATTATTAGAAGAAGGAGGAAAACAGTAATGAAAAAAGTCAGAATTTATGAGTACGCTAAAGAAGTAGGAAAACAATCAAAAGACCTTATTGCAGTTTTAAAAGATGCTAATATTGAAGTATCTAATCACATGTCAATGTTAACAGAAGAGGGGTTAGATAAGCTAGATAGTGTTTTCAAAAAACAAGAAGAAACTACAGAAAATGAACAATCTTCAAATAATGAAGGTAAAAAGAATAAGAAGAAAAAAATAAAAAAAGAGAAAGTTAAAAAATCTCAAAAACAACAACCAGCTATTATCGAAGCACCATCTGAAGAAACTATCTCAGAAGATACTATTTTAGTTAAAGATGGAATGACTGTTGGGGAACTATCTGAAGTTCTAAATGTAGGTTCTACTGAACTTATTAAAAAATTATTTATGGAACTAAAAATTATGGCGAATATTAACCAGTCTCTTACTTTAGAGCAAATCGAGTTAATCGCTATGGATTATGGTAAAGAAATCCAAGAAGAAGTTGAGATTAATAAGGAAGACTTAGATCTTTACTTCGAAGTTGAAGATGCAGATAAAGATCTTAAAGAACGAGCTCCGATCGTTACAATTATGGGACACGTTGACCACGGTAAAACAACATTACTAGATACTATCAGAAATTCACGTGTTACAGCTGGTGAAGCAGGTGGTATCACACAACACATTGGGGCTTATCAAGTACGTGCTAAAGATAAGAAGATTACTTTCTTAGATACACCAGGTCACGCAGCCTTCACAACAATGCGTGCACGTGGAGCTAAAATTACGGACGTAACTATCTTAGTAGTAGCAGCTGATGATGGTGTAATGCCTCAAACTATTGAAGCTATTAACCACGCTAAAGCAGCTGATGTACCTATTATTGTTGCGGTAAACAAAATGGATAAACCTCAAGCCAACCCAGATAGAGTTATGAATGAATTAGTAGAATACGGACTAATCTCAGAAGAGTGGGGTGGAGATACAATCTTCGTACCAATATCAGCTCTTAAAGGTGAAGGTATTGATGAATTATTAGAAAATATCTTATTAGTAACTGAAATGCAAGAATTAAAAGCTAATCCAAATCGTTTAGCTTTAGGTACAGTTATCGAAGCGAAACTTGATAAAGGTCGTGGAGCGGTAGCTACATTACTAGTACAAAATGGTAGCCTAAATGTTGGAGATCCACTTGTTGTTGGTAATACATTTGGACGTGTTCGTGCTATGATTAATGACCGTAGCAAAAATATCCAAACTGCTAAACCATCTACTCCTGTAGAGATTACTGGTTTACAAGATGTTCCTAATGCAGGAGATCGTTTCGTTGTATTTGGTGATGAAAAAACAGCTCGTCAAATCGGTGAAAAACGTCAACAACAATATATTGAAACTACTCGTCAAGCTAACTCAGCTGTATCTTTAGATACATTATTCGAGCAAATGAAACAAGGGGAAATGAAAGACCTTAACATTATCATTAAAGCAGACGTACAAGGTTCTGTTGAAGCATTAGCAATGTCATTAGCTAAGATTGATGTTGAAGGTGTTAACGTGCGTATCATCCACACAGGTGTTGGTGCGATTAATGAATCTGACATTACATTAGCAGTAGCATCAAACGCTGTTGTTATTGGATTCAACGTACGTCCCGATAATAATGCTAAACAAATGGCTCAAACTGAGCAAGTAGATATTCGTCTACACAGCATTATCTACAAAGTTATTGAAGAAATTGAAGCTGCGATGACAGGATTATTAGATCCAGAATTCGTAGAAAAAGTTATCGGACTTGCAGAAGTACGCCAAGTATACAAAGTATCAAAAATTGGTACAATTGCTGGTGCTTATGTAACTGAAGGTAAAGTATCACGTGATGGTAAAGTACGTGTAATTCGTGATAGTGTAGTAATTTACGAAGGTGAAATTGATACATTAAGAAGATTTAAAGATGATGTTAAAGAAGTACAAAGTGGTTATGAATGTGGTATGACTGTTGAAAACTTCAATGATATTAAAGAAGGAGATGTCTTCGAAGTATACATCATGGAAGAAGTTAAGAAATAGGAGGCAAACTTTATGTCAGAACTAAGAGTTAACAGACTTGCAGAACAAATTAAAAAAGAAATTACTTATGTCTTAGCTACAAAAGTTAAGAATCATGATTTAGGATTTGTTACTGTAACAGAAGTTGCTTTAACAGGAGATTATTCTCAAGCAAAAGTTTTCTACACTGTACTAGGTGGAGAACGTGAAAAAGAAAAAACAAAAGAAGCGTTTAAAAAAATTAAAGGTTTCGTAAAAAGTGAAGTTGCTAAAAAAATTAAAATTAGAAAATTTCCAGAACTAATTTTCCAATATGACACTACAGCTGAATATGCGTTACACATTGAAAGCTTAATAGCTAGTGTTAGTAAAAAGGAAAAAGACGAAGAATAATAATTAGTATAAAGGAGCGACTCGTTAAATATAGTTTATAAGAATTATATTTACTGGGTCGCCCCAGTATAGTTGATTGGTTATGAATATGAGTATTTATAATTTTCAACTATATTAAGTGAAAAAACTTTGAATAATATATTCGTATTCAAGGTATTTAGCAAAATAGAATTTAAAGGAGAAAAGAATGTTACAAGTAACAAATTTAGGTTTACGTTTTGCAGATAGAAAATTATTTGAAGACGTAAATATAAAATTTACAAATGGTAACTGCTACGGGTTAATCGGAGCAAATGGAGCAGGTAAAACAACATTTTTAAAATTATTATCTGGTGAAATTGATTCACAACAAGGGCACGTTTCTTTAGGAAAAGGTGAGCGTCTTGCTGTACTTCGTCAAAACCACTTCGCATATGAAGAAAATAGAGTTATCGATGTTGTAATGATGGGACATGAACGTCTTTGGGATGTTATGAACCGTAAAAATGAAATTTACATGAAAGATCCATTCACAGAAGAAGATGGAATCATTGCAGCTGAACTTGAAGGTGAATTCGCTGAAATGGATGGATGGACTGCAGAAAGTGATGCAGCACAACTTCTTGAAGGATTAGGTATTTCTGTAGAGTTCCATGATATGCTTATGGGTGAGCTTGATAATGCTATTAAGGTTAAAGTTCTTTTAGCACAAGCATTATTCGGTAATCCAGATGTACTTCTACTGGATGAGCCTACCAACGGTCTTGATATTAGTGCAATTAAATGGTTAGAAGAGTTCTTAATTAACTTTGAGAACACTGTTATCGTAGTCAGCCACGACCGTCACTTCTTAAATAATATCTGTACTCACATTTGTGACTTAGACTTTGGTAAAATCCAACTTTACGTTGGTAACTATGACTTCTGGTATCAATCTAGCCAACTTGCTAGAAGAATGGCAGAAGATAACAACAAGAAAAAAGAAGAAAAAATTAAAGAATTACAAGAATTCATCGCGCGTTTCTCTGCGAATGCTTCTAAATCTAAACAAGCAACAAGTAGAAAGAAAATGCTTGATAAAATTACTCTTGATGATATTAAACCAAGTAGCCGTCGTTATCCATATGTTCGTTTTACACCAGATCGCGAAATCGGAAATGACTTACTTATCGTTGAAGGTGTAAGTAAAACTATAGAAGGTAAAGAAGTGTTAAGTAATGTAAGTTTCACTGTGAACCCTAATGATAAAGTTATCTTACTTGGGGATGAAGTAGCTAAAACTACATTACTAAAAATTCTTGCTGGTGAAATGGAACCAGATAGTGGTACTGTTAAATGGGGTATTACAACTTCTAGAAGTTATATGCCAAAAGATAACTCTGAATACTTTGAAGGATTAAAACTTTCATTAGTAGAATGGCTTCGTCAATATGCTTCTCCTGAAGAGGAAAGTGAAGCATACTTACGTTCATTCTTAGGAAGAATGTTATTCTCTGGTGAAGAAGCACTTAAACGTGCACATGTATTATCAGGGGGAGAAAAAATGCGTTGTATGTTATCTAAGATGATGTTATCGAAAGCTAATGTTATTCTGTTAGATGAACCTACAAACCACCTTGACTTAGAATCTATTACAGCTGTCAATGAAGGTATTATTGCTTTCAAAGGTTCTGTGTTCTTTACATCTCATGACTATGAGTTTATTCAAACAATTGCGAATAGAGTAATTGAATTAACACCTGAAGGTGCAATTAACAAAGAGATGGACTACGAAAACTACCTAAGATTCAAAGGTATAATAGACTAATAAAAAATAAGGAGATATACTGCTTTGGTATATCTCCTTTGATATTAATCTTAAAAATTAATTTTCTCAAAAACTTGTTTTGTAACTTCAGAAAAAGCTTCTACTTCTTCTTTAGAGAATCTATTGAACTCAATTGAATCAATATCTAGTAATGCTACTACTTTATTATTTTGAATAATAGGCACAACTAGTTCACTATTTGTTGCACTATCGCAAGCAATATGTCCAGGAAACTTGTGAACATCTTCGACATAAATAGTTTCGCGAGTAGTGAAGCAGTGTCCACAAACTCCTTTGTTAAATGGTATGCGAGTACATGCTACCTTGCCTTGGAATGGTCCTAAAACTAAGTTGTTATTTTTTTCATCTAGTAGGTAAAAGCCAACCCAGTTAGTATTAGGTAAGTATTCTTTATATAATGCTGATAGATTTGATAGATTAGTTACTAGATTTTCTTCTCCATAAACTAATGCTGTCGCTTGATCGATAAATAATTGTTTATTTTCTACTATATTCATAATACACCTCTTTTAAAGACTTTATTATATTTTCGCATAATAGGTAAAAAAAATAAAGTGATAAGAATAGTATACCTATAATAAAAATTTTTATATTGTTTAAAAATGAAGATTATTAAAGGAAAATAGTAGATGTTTAAAATATGCTAAAAGTATTTAATAATTTTCTTAATAAGAAAAATTGAAAAAAATTTAAAAAAATTACTGAAACACTTTGTTTTTTGTGATAAAAATGGTATAATTTTGTTAGGTTATTGTATTAATAAACGTAAACAATTAAATAAAACATTCAGGGGGAAGATATATGACATATATATTTTTATTTGTGTGTATCCTTGTTCTTGGAGGAGTAGTAGCACTATTCGTCTTCAGAAATAGGAAGAAACAAGATTTATACCCTCTTTTAGTTATGAAAGATGAGCTAGAGAGAGAAACACTATCTGATGATTTGAAAAAAGTAAAAGCGCTAGAAATTGCTGGTAAAGCTGAAAAACTTTATTCTCAATGGGAAAGCGAATGGTACGAAATTCAAAGCATCGATATTGAAGAACTTGACAGAGATCTTTATAGTGCAGAAACTTATATTGATAAATTTAATTTCAAACGTGCTGATGAAGTAATTATGAATAGTGGTGAATTAATTGCTAATATCAAAGATAGAATTGCTGGAATTAGAAGAGAAATTAAAGAATTGACAGAAGTTGAACCTAGAAATAGAGAACTATATGAAGAAATCGTAGTTGAGTACAAAGAGCTTAATAGAGAACTATTAGCTAAACGTCATCAATACGGGGCTGCAGCAGAACAATTTGAACAAAGTATCAAAGAAATTGCACCACAGCTTGATGATTTCAAACTCTTAACATCAACTGGTAAATACCTTGAAGCTCAAGAAAAAATTAATTCTGTTAAAGTATTAATAGATGATCTTAAAGAAAGAATGGAAGTTTTACCTGATTTGTTAAAAGAGATTGAAAAAACTTGTCCAGCTCAAATTCAGTCATTAAGACTAAAAGTTGAGGAAATGGAGAAAAAAGGATTTAAACTTAATCACCTAGAAATTTCAAGTAAAATTGAAAGTAGTGTATGGCAACTTAGCGATGCACGTGAAAAAGTTAAATCTGGTGATATAGATTTAATAGAAAACATTCTTGATGGTATTTATGATGTTATCGATGAAGTTTCTAATGATCTAAAAAAAGAACTTGATTATAAAAAATATATTGAGGAAAATTATAGAGAAATTACTAATAAACTTGAATTACAAGATAAACTAAATGAAGCTTTATATAACAATATTCAAGAAATCAAAAATAGATACCAAATCTATCAAAAAGATGAAGAAATGGTCGCTAACTATTATGATGAACTTAGTGATTTACTTGATGTTAAACATGATATCGATGTATATATTAATAATCAACCAAAATTAAACTACAAAGACTTAAAAGAAAAAGTAGAATTACTAGGTCAAGGATTAGAAAAAATCGAAGAAGATCAAACGAACTACTCTAGATATCTAACAAGTCTTCGTGAAGAAGAAGGTCACGCTCGTGAAAAACTTATCTTCATCAATCAAGAAAAAGAAGTTATTAAACGTAAATTAGATAATTCACGTGTTCCAGGATTTAGTGATAGATTTATCGTTTTATATAAAGATGTAACTGACAGTTATAGATATGCATTAGAGGAGCTTAAAAAAGAACCTATTAATATCGATTTATTAAAACGTGCAGTTGCTGAAGCTGAAGAATCACTTGATATCTATGCATCAGAAGTTAATAACATTCTTACTGATATCGAGTTAATCGAAAAACTAATTCGTTATGCAAATAGATACAGAAAAGATAATGTTGAATTCCACCAACAATTAACAGTTGCTGAACAATATTATAGAGAGTATCGTTACAACAAAACTCTAGAAATTATTAGAAATTCTCTAGATAAAGTTGAACCAGGTGCATACGAAAGAATTAGAAATTCAGTAAAACCTAGATAGAGAAGAAGCCCTAGTTTTAGAAATAAAACCAGGGCATTTTTTAGGTTATAAAACTTTTAAAAATGTATAATTAATAACCACTGTGACTATAAAATGTGATAGTAACAGTGGTTGATTTTATATTATTTTCTTTTTAGATTATAATATCCTAAACTAGCAAAGTAGAAGATTGCTTCTATTGTTGCAATGAAGAATGTAGTAGGTAGGGAAGTATAGTAAGAAAGTGTAATCCCGGCCCATGTTCCAATTAGAGCAAATGAAACTGATATAACAATCATTAGTCCAACTTTGTTAGTAAGATACCTAGCTGCACTAGCAGGTACCGTTAATAGTACGAACATTAATAATGCTCCTACTACTGGTACTGTGATACTAGTAGCAACAGATAATAGAACTAAGAAAAATATTGAAATAAATTTTCCGTTAAGTCCTAAAGCTTTTGCTCCAATCGCATCAAACGAATCAAATTTAATTTTTCTATAGAAAATAGAAAGTAATAAAATTACGGCTAATGCGAGTGTGAAAATTAATTTAACATCATCTCTTGTAATTGAAACAACACTACCGAAAAGAATATTATTAACATAACTAGTGCTCTTCGGTGTTAAAGATAGGAACAGTAGTCCTAGTCCAAGAAAGATTCCTAACATAACACTTACTGTAGCTTCTCGTCTAAATGCTTTAACGCTAAGATGACCAACAAGATATGACATTGTAATAGTAAAGATTAGTAATCCGTATATTGGATTTATTCCTAAGAAAACAGCAAAAGCCGCTCCTGCGAAACCAACATGTGATAGAGTATGAGAGATAAATGACATATTTCTAGCCATCACAAACACACCTATATATCCTGCCATTATTGCAACGATTGTACCAGCTATAAAGGCATTTTGCATAAAATCATAATTAAACATGGTTGTTATCTCCTACATAGTGTTTACAAAGTTTTAGTGTATTCTTCTCTTTGTTATAGTCCGCTATACTGATAAATTTGAAGCAACCTTTTTCTAGGTATAGTATTTTATCAACATATTTCTCATCTAAAAGTGAAAGCTCGTGAGTTATACAAAGAGTAATAATGTTTTCTTTTTTTGTAATATCTTTAACCAAAGTCATACATTCCACTTCACTAGTTTTGTCTAGGTTAGATGTGAACTCATCAAGAAGTAATAAGTTAGGTTTATTTACTAGTGCTTGAGCCAAGAAAACACGTTGTTTTTCACCACCTGAAAGAGTACCTATAGATTTATTTTCTAGTTTAATAGAATTTGTTAAAGATAAAGCATTTTTAATACTTTCTTTTTCTTTTTTACTAAGCCATGGAAGAAATCCTTTTTGAATTGGTAATGATACAAAGTCTTTAGCTGATAAAGGAAGTTCTTCATCAATTTGTCTAAACTGAGGGACATAACCAAGAGTTGGGTTTTCTCCTACAAGAGTAATCTCATTAGTTTTATTTAATTTTTCAAGTATATTGTTTAGTAATGTTGTTTTACCAACACCGTTTTTCCCAACAACAGCGACAACATCTCCTGAAGATACAGAAAAAGAAATGTTGTCTAAAATTGTTTTATCTCCTATTGAATAAGTGAGATTTTTTATATTAAGTTCAGTCATAAAATCTCCTAAATTATTTAAATTTTTATTTGTTATATTTTGAATATAAAAAAGAAGAGATACGATTTAGAATCTCTTCTTTATATTATACTACATATTTATAATATGTGAAGACTAATTTTTAATCTTCTTATTAATGTTTATGTTCTTTTTCGTGATCGTCGTCATGATCTTTGTCTTTATCTCCATGAGAGTGTCCTTCATGAGAATGACCTTCGTGACCGTGGTCGTGAGAGTGTCCTTCATCAGCACCTTCAACATGATAAGCTTTTTCACCAGAACCACCATTTAGGATTTCTTCTAGTTTATTATATTGATCTAACATCCATTCAATGTATGTTTTACCATCAGGTTGTGTTTCAGTTACATTAAGTACTGGTACTTTATTTTGTTCAGCTAAGCTAATTAAGCCTTCGATAGTTTTATTTGTAGTTTGAACGTTGTTTATGATTAATGAAATTTGTTTAGATTTAATTTGCTCTTGGATAGCTTTTAAGTCTTGTGGAGCAGGATCGTTACCTTCTTCAGTAGCTTGAGCTAATTTTTTAACTTGTTCACTAGTTTTGAATCCTAATGCATCTACCGCATATTCAAAAACAGGTTCAGTTGTTAATACTGATTTTCCATTTGCTTTTTCTTTTAATGAATTAATTTTATCAGTAATTTTAGAAAGTTCCTTTTTATAGTTATCTCTATTTTTTTCGTAGAAATCTTTATTAGAAGAATCTTTTTCTGATAATACTTTAGTAAGTTCGTCAGCAACTTTACTCATTACTTCAGGATTATACCAAATGTGTTCATTATCTCCATCTTTAAGTCCTAGTAGTTTAGCGCCATCAATTTTTTTAATGTCTTTACTATTTGCAGTAAGTTTTTCAAACCATGAATCATAACCACCACCGTTTAAAATAGCAATGTTAGCATCGGCTACAGCTTTAGCATCTTGAGCTGTTGGTTCGAAATCATGAGGATCAACTGAAGTTGAAGTAATAATAGATGAAACTTCTGCTTTATCTCCTGCAATACTCTTAGCTACTTCTGCATAAAAGTTAACTGAAGTAACAATTTTAGTTTTACTTCCAGAGTTTGAAGCTCCAGAATTCGTTTTGCTTGAACATCCGACTAAAAGTAGTGCGAATGCAGCAACAATTGAAATTAGTTTAAAAAATTTATTCATTTGTAATATTCCTCCGTTATTCGTAATTATTACGTTCTAATAGATTATAATACTACTTAATGAAAAAATCAAGATATTAAACGAAATTATTTTGATTAAGAATGAAATAATATTTTCTTACTATATAAAAGTATAAAAATTATTAACTAGATATCCTCTACTTTGAATATCGTATTAATAAGTAAAAAGTCTAATAAAATACTTGATTTTTGGTTGTTTATGCTATATAATTAATAAAGTTGAGTAAAAACCAACAAAAATATAACACACGACATTTGAGTAGCTGCTCGGTGCATTTATGTTTGCAGTAAGCTTAGAGAGTGTCGGAGGAAAAAACCAAGGAGGAAAATAACTATGGCAGTTATTTCAATGAAACAATTATTAGAAGCTGGTGTACACTTCGGTCACCAAACAAGAAGATGGAACCCTAAAATGGACAAATACATCTTCACAGAAAGAAACGGTATCTACATTATCGACTTACAAAAAACAGTTAAGAAAGTTGACGAAGCATACGAATTCGTAAAATCAGTTGCTGATCAAGGCGGAAAAATGTTATTCGTAGGTACTAAAAAACAAGCACAAGATGCTATTAAAGAAGAAGCTGAAAGAAGTGGTCAATACTACATCAATCACCGTTGGTTAGGTGGAACTTTAACTAACTACAAAACTATTAAAGGACGTATTGACAGAATCGCTGAAATTGAAAAAATGGAAGCTGATGGAGTATTCGAAGTATTACCTAAAAAAGAAGTTATCGAATTAAGAAAAGAATACGATAAATTAAACAAATTCCTAGGTGGAATTCGTGAAATGAAAGGTATGCCAGATGCAATCTTCGTAGTAGATCCTAAGAAAGAGCACAACGCTATTGCTGAAGCTAAAAAATTAGGAATTCCTGTAGTGGGTATCGTAGATACAAACTGTGATCCAGATGACGTTGATTACGTAATCCCTGCAAACGATGACGCTATCCGTGCGGTTAAATTATTAACAGCTAAAATGGCAGACGCTTTTGTAGCTTACAATGAAGGAAACATCGAAGAAACTGAAGAAGCTTTCGTAGAAGAAGTAGAAGCAACAGAAGAATAATCTAAAGATAATAAATAATAAAAAATATAAAAATAAAATAACGGAGGCAAATCAAAATGGCACAAATTACAGCTAGTTTGGTAAAAGAATTAAGAGAACGTACTGGTGCTGGTATGATGGACTGTAAAAAAGCACTAACTCAAACTGATGGAGATATCGAAGCAGCAATCGACTACCTAAGAGAAAATGGTATCGCTAAAGCAGCTAAAAAAGCTGATAGAATCGCTGCAGAAGGTCTTGCTTACATCGAAGTTAAAGGTAACAAAGCTGTTATCTTAGAAATTAACTCAGAAACTGACTTCGTTGCTAAAAACGAAAAATTCGTTGCTTTAGTAAAAAATGTTGCAGAAGCTATCTTAGCAGCTGAACCAAAAACTTTAGAAGAAGCTCTTCAAGTTGAAGCTCAAGGTGGAACTGTTGAAGCAGTAATTAATGAAGGAATCGCTACAATCGGTGAAAAACTTTCATTAAGAAGATTTGAAGTTGTTTCTAAAACAGATGCTGATGCATTTGGTGCATACTCTCACATGGGAGGAAGAATCGGTGTTCTTACTCTTGTTGAAGGAAGCACAGATGAAGAAGCAGCTAAAGATGTTGCAATGCACATCGCTGCTTTAGCTCCTAAATACTTAGACGAAAGCGAAGTACCAGCTGATGTACTTGAGCACGAGAAAAAAGTATTAACTGAGCAAGCATTAAACGAAGGAAAACCTGCTAACATCGTTGAAAAAATGATCGTTGGTAGAATTAACAAATTCTTAGAAGAAATCACAGTTGTTAAACAAAAATTCGTTAAAGACGATAGTTTCACTGTTGAAAAATTCGTAGCATCAAAAGGTGGAAAACTTGCTAAATTCGTACGTTACGAAGTTGGTGAAGGTATCGAGAAAAAAGAAGATAACTTTGCTGAAGAAGTAATGAGCCAAGTTAACGCTAGCAAATAATAATTCTCTATTTAATATATACTATTAAAAGAGGTTAAGCACACACTTCTTGTGTGTGCTTTTTTAAAAAGTTGACATAGTAGAAACAATAATGTCTGTAATATATTAGGAGGATAAAAATGGCTACTAAATATAAAAGAGTTTTATATAAACTTAGTGGTGAAGCACTAGCAGGTGGAAAAGGATTTGGAATAGATTCTGAAGTTGTTAATAAAATAACTTCTCAAATCGTTGAAGTAGTAAAACAAGGGGTAGAAGTCGCTATCGTTGTTGGTGGTGGAAATATCTGGCGTGGTAAAACAGGTGAAGAACTAGGGATGGAACGTGCTACAGCTGACTCAATGGGAATGTTGGCTACAGTTATGAACTCATTAGCACTACAAGATTCATTAGAGCAAAAAGGTGTTGATACACGTGTGTTAACATCAGTTGAAATGAAAGCAATGGCTGAGCCTTACATCAGAAGACGTGCAATCAGACACCTAGAAAAAAGACGTGTTGCTATCTTTGCAGCTGGTATAGGTAATCCATACTTCTCTACAGATACAACAGCAGCTTTACGTGCAAAAGAAATAGGTGCAGAGGCTATCTTAATGGGTAAAAATGGAGTAGATGGTGTTTACTCTGCTGATCCTAAACTTGATAGTACAGCAACAAAATATGATAAGTTATCATACATGGATATTATGAACAAAGGGTTAACAATTATGGATTCTACAGCTATTACATTCTGTATGGATAACCACCTGCCAATTATTGTCTTTTCAATAGATGAAGCAGATAACATTGTTAAAGTTGTTTCTGATTCTAATTTAGGAACAATTATTGAATAAAATTTATATTAGGAGTTTACAATTATGCCTGAACAAATAATGAATAATTTAAACGAAAGAATGGAAAAAGCCATCGCTAGTTTACGTCGTGAATTAGCATCAATTAGAGCTGGTAAAGCTAGTGCAGCTGTTTTAGATAGATTAACAGTTGATTACTATGGTGTACCAACTCCGATTAACCAAGTAGCAGGTGTTTCTGTACCAGAACCAAAAATGCTTGTTATTTCTCCATATGAAAAAACTTTATTAGGAGATATCGAAAAAGCTATTCAAGCATCTGATTTAGGATTAAATCCAGCTAATGATGGTACAGTTATTCGTATTGTATTCCCAGCATTAACTGAAGAACGTCGTAAAGAACTTGCTAAATTAGTAGGTAAAGAATCAGAAGGTGCTAAAGTTGCAGTACGTAACGTGCGTCGTGATGCTATGGATTCAATGAAAAAATTAGAAAAATCATCTCAAATTACTGAAGATGATCTAAAAGGATATTCTGATGATATTCAAAAAGTAACAGATAAATTTGTCGCTGAAATCGATAAAGTTACTAAAGAAAAACAAGATGAGTTAATGAGCGTATAATATTATGGAAATGAAAGAAATTATTGATAAAATTAATACATTAAACGCTACAAAAAAAGAGCGTGAATTAACAGCTGAGGAATCAGAAGAACTAGCTAAATATAGACAACTATATTTACAAAATTTTAAAGCTAATATGCGAAACATATTAGATAATACAAAAGTAATTAATGAAAACGGAGAAGATATAACTCCTAAGAAGAAAGGAAATTAACAATGAGTGCAACTGCAGTTACAATTTTAGTTGGAGCAATTTGTTTACTTGCTGGTGTAGTAGGAGGGTTCTTCCTAGCAAGACGTAATTTCATGAACTACATGGAAAAAAATCCTCAAATCAACGAAGATATGGTTATGAGTATGATGAGTCAAATGGGACAAAAACCATCTCGTAAAAAAATTAACCAAGTTATGAGCAACATGCAAAAAGCTCAAAAACAAGCTCAAAAACAAATGAAAAAATAATAAAATTAAACAGATGTGTAAAAAAAGGTTCTTTGTCAAATTCGGTTGATTTTGAAAATTAGGAGAAAGCTATGCTATATTAAGTAGTATAGCTTTTTTCCTATTTTTTCGTTTTAATCTTATTTCTTTCTTTTTAGCGAGAACAGCTTGA
>NZ_JAQMFS010000026.1 GCF_028308085.1 Gemella haemolysans | reverse complement strand
TTTGCACTGACTTTACTAATAATTTCTTAACTCACTACGTTCGTAGAAATTATAGTAGTCGTAGTATAAATTATTCGTAATATTTTTCTTCAGTCTTCGACTTTGAAAAATAAACGACTAACTTAAAAGACGGTGGCTCGTTGAATGATATAAATAACCATCTAACTCGTCAAAGTATATAAAAGATGGTTATTTTTTATTGTCTTTTTTTAGTGCTGAGATACACACACCTACTACAGTTGTAATTAAAAGATTAACACCTATAATAGTTTGTATAATTTCAAACGCAGACAACTTGCTACTCCTTTCGTCCAGATTTTGTTACTTATGAGCATAAGCACCATCTCCTTCCATAGAAAAGTAGCCACCACCTTTATCGGAAGTATTAAACTCCCTAACTTCTCTCTCCACCTCTGATTATAGCAGAAACGAGAAGAGGATACAAAGAAAAATAATAGTTATAAATAATTTAGTATTCTCTCCTAAAATCACGTATATAACCCCTACGTGTCTTTTTTTATGAATAGAATATATGATATAATAAAATTAATATAAACTGATTTCAAAATTTTACTAGCTTTAGGAGAAGGATATGTTTAAGAAATGTTGTAGTAGTAGAAGTGAAAAAAATTATAAAATACACCACAGCCCTAGACCAATTAAACTTTCAGAAGAAATGGATACTGTAATAAAAAAATTACTTTGGTATACACCGAATATTGATTCATACCAATCAGATAAAAATGAATTGATTTCTAATAAGTTATATGATGAATTTTCATTTACCTATGTCATGAATCAAATGGGAATGGATGAAAGTCGTGATGTGAAGTGGATAGGCTCAAAGGATGTTATAAGTAATGATGAATGGAGATTTTTTGAGGAAAATATCTGTTCTAATTGTCAAAAAATAATAGTTGCGAAATATACTACTTTTTCAAAAATAAATGCTTTATTAACAGCGATTAGAAACTGTATAGCACATGGTCATTTTGCTATAGTGGAAGATTATATTATCGGATTTAATAGAAAACTATTAACAAAAGATCCTGAGGGATTAAAGAAATCGGTTATTAAGATTAAACCTAAACTCTTACTTGCAGCTTTAGAGAAGTTAACTTCGCCAATGGGTAAAGAACTATTACTTGCGTATGCTTTTAAAAATGTTGGTTATAAAGTTACGGAGCCCAAAAATAGAAGTAGGGATTTTGATCTATGTCTTGAAAAAAATGGTAAGAAATATGTAGTAGAAATAAAATCATATAAAGGTCAGACATATTTACATCCTGAGCATGTTATGAGATTTCTTAAGAGAGCAGAAGAAAAAGTACCTGACTATGAAAAGATATTACTTATCGATACATCGAGGGTGACTAAGTCAGTAAGACAACTGGAATCAAAAATAAAAGGATTTAGAATTGTTGATATAAATGATGTAAAACTATTACTAGGCGAAGAGCCTGTAGATATATTGGCAAAAGTGAATAACTAATAATAAGAGCGATTCAAAATAATAACTTTGAATCGCTCTTATTTTTTATTTTATTTGTTCACTCACAGTACTTACTTTTTCTAGAATTTCATCAAGACTGAAGTATCCGCTTTTTTGAATAGATAGTCTTCCTTCAATATAAACTTCTACAGTTGGTGCTGAAAGAATGCCTCGTTGAGCAGCAATTTCCATATTTTCTTCTAATGAAATGTAGTATGCTGCGATGTCTTTGTGATCTTCTTGCCATGTGGTAATTCGGTTTTTTATTGAGTGACATGGCATACATGTGGCTGATCCGTATTGAATAATCGCTATGTCATTGTCATTGATAATTTTATTTAAGTCGTCATTTTTTGTGAATTCAATCATATTTTATAATCCTTTATTTTTTATATTAAGAAGAGTCTATTGTGCAATCTTCTTTTAATATGAGTATATTATAGTTGTTTTAAAGAGTAATTACAACTGATACTAATTGTGTATATGTAAACACCAAAACTAGAATATTATAAAAATTTTCTGAAAACTATTGACAATAGTTTTGAAACATGATATCATTTATACAATGTAAATAGATAAGTATTATAAAAAGAGGCCGCGATGACTAATTTAAAAGGTAGCATCGCCGAAGTGATTTATTTCACTGGGGTTATGTCGAACAGGCATAACACTGTCATTAGAAAATGCCCATTTTCTTCATGGTGAGCTTTTTATAATAAGGGCAAGAGGAATAGGATAGAATTATAAGCTAGACTACAAGGACCTTTTGTTCTTGTAGTCTATTTTTTATAACTTATTTGAAGGAGAAAGTAATGAGATTATTTGATGGTATGACGGTAGAAAATGGTGAACTGAATATTTCAGGTGTTGGAGTAAGTGAGTTAAAGGCTCAATATGGCACACCACTTTACGTTTATGATGAAAATATGTTAGTGAACAAATGTAGAACTTTTATTAATAATTTTAAAAGTTCGAAGTTCAATACAGAAGTTCTTTACGCATCGAAGGCTTTTAGTTGTTTAGAAGTATTAAGAATTGCGAGTAGAGAAGGTTTAGGTGTAGATGTGGTTTCACTTGGCGAAATTCATACAGCATATAAAGCTGGATATGATATGAGACGAGCTTATTTCCACGGAAATAATAAAACTCGTGAAGAACTACAATATGCATTAGAAGTTGGTGTAGGAACTATCGTCATAGATAATGACTATGAATATGAAATGATTAATGAAATCGTAAGAGAGAGTGGGAATACTGTAGATGTACTTCTAAGAATTAATACAGGTATCGATGCGCATACTCATGAATACATCAAAACTGCAAAAGATGATTCAAAATTTGGTTATTCAGTATATGATGAAACAATTTATGATTTAATCGCAGATATTAATAATCAAAGCAATCTTAATTTCGTAGGATTCCATTCACATATCGGATCACAAATTTTTGAGAAAACTTCATTTTTCGAAGCTGTAAAAGTGGTTATGGAATTTACGAAAAAAGTTCAAGAAAGATTAGGTTTAACTATAAGTGTTCTTAATCTAGGTGGAGGGTTCGGAGTTTATTATACTGAAGAAGATAGACCTTTTGAACTTGCTGAATTTTTAAGAGAATATATTGAAGTAGTGGAACGTGAAAGTGATAATTTCGGCTTAGATTTAACTAAGGTGGTTATTGAGCCAGGTAGAAGTTTAACATGTAACGCAGGTAGCACATTATATAGTGTAGGTGGAGTTAAGAAAACTTTTGCAGGTCGTGAATATGTGTTCGTTGATGGAGGTATGGCAGATAATCCTCGTTATGCATTATATAAAGCAAAATACGAGGCAATATTAGCTAATAAAATGAATCAAGAAGCTGATACAACTTATACAGTTGCTGGTAAGTGTTGTGAATCTGGAGATATGTTAGTAATGGATGCAAAATTACCTAAAGCTGAGCAAGGTGACTTACTATTAGTATCATCAACAGGGGCGTATAACTACAGTATGAGTAGCAATTACAATAGATTACCGAAATTGCCGGTAGTATTTGTAAAAGATGGAACTAGTCGCCTAGTAGTAAAAGGTGAGACTTTAGAAGATTTAATTAGACAAGATATTTAATTTAAAAAATAACATAAAAAATATTATTAAAAATATATAAAATAAGTTAGAAACAAGGAGAACAAGATTATGACAATTTATACAGGAAGCGGAGTAGCATTAGTAACACCATTTTTCGAGGATGGAAGTGTAGATTATGATACGTTTGGAGAGTTAATCGAATTCCAAATTAGTGAAGGTACAGATGCGATTATCGTAGCGGGAACTACTGGTGAGAGTTCAACTATGCCTGACGATGAGCAAGTAGCGGTAATTAAATTCGCTATTGATAGAGTAGCAGGACGTGTACCTGTTATTGCAGGTAGTGGGGTTAACGATACAGCTCACTCAATTAGATTAAGCCAAGAAATTGAAAAATTAGGACCAGATGCATTATTAGTAGTAACACCATATTACATCAAAACTAGCCAACAAGGTCTAATTGAACACTTTGAAGCAATCGCGAATAGTGTAGATTTACCAATCGTACTTTACAATGTACCAGGAAGAACTGGACAAGTTATGGCGCCTGAGACTATTTTACACTTATCTCAGCACAAAAATATCGTGGCGTACAAAGATGCTGTAGGGGATATTGCTCATACTTTAGCAGTTAGAAACTTAGTAGGGGATAAAATTGATATTTACTCAGGAAATGATGACATTAATGTACCTATTATTTTAGCAGGTGGTAAAGGGACAATCTCTGTTTTAGCTAATGTTTATCCAAAAGCAACTCACTTAATGTGTAAATATGCTTTAGAAAGACAAGTGGATATAGCGTTTGAATTACAACTTAAATACTTAGACTTCATCCACATGTTATTTGCTGAACCAAACCCAATGCCAGTTAAAAAATGTGTAGAATTAATCGGAAAATCAGCTTGTCACTACCGTCTACCTATGACACACGTTGCACCAACATTAGCGACAAAATTAGAGCAAGAAATCGCAAGACTTAATTCATTACAAGGAGAGTAAAAATGAGAGTTTTATTAAGTGGTTATAATGGAACTATGGGACAAGTTCTAAAAAATTATATTCAAGATAGTACTGATTTAGAAATTGTTGCAGGTGTAGGTCGTGAATTATTAGAAGAGAAATTTCCTACTTATACTTCATATGAAAGTTTAGAAAAGGTGGCTGATGTGATTATTGATTTTTCTCATCATGCTGGGACTGCTGAATTAGTGGAGTATGCTAAACGTACAACAACAAAGGTTGTAATAGCGACAACTGGTCATACTGCAGAAGAATTAGAATTAATCGATGAACTAGCGACTCATGTTGGAGTAGTTTTCGCTGGGAATTACAGCTTAGGAGTAAATGTCTTAGTAGAATTAGTGAAAAAAGCTAGTGAATTGTTATTAGGATATGATATAGAAGTTATTGAAAAACACCACAATAAAAAAGTGGATGCGCCTAGTGGAACTGCAAAAATGTTAGTAGATGCGGTTAAAGATGTAGAAGATTATACTAGAGTTTATGGTCGTCACGGAGATATGAAACGCCAAGAAAAAGAGATTGGAATTCACGCGGTTCGTGGTGGAACTATAGTAGGTGAGCATGAAGTGATTTTTGCTGGAGAAGATGAGGTAATTGAGATTAAACATACAGCTCTAAGTAAAAAAATGTTCGCAAAAGGATCTGTTACAGCTGCACAGTGGCTTAACAGTGCACAAGAACCTGGATTATATTCTATGAAAGATGTACTAGGTATAGAATAATAAAGTCAGAAGCGATTCAAATGAGTCTATAGAGGTGATAACAGAGTCGTCTCTAAGTAGTTTATAACTAGATAAATGAAGAAAGTAATCTAGTATAGCACTTAAACAAAGAATATTATAATAAAGTTAGTTTAACATATGTAGAAATTAGATATAAAATAGAAAAAAATCATATAGATAATAGGAGAAAGAAATGAAATCAACAGAAGAGATTATTAAATTTATAGCAACATCTAAAAAGAAAACACCGGTTAAAGTTTATGTTAATTTTAACGCTGATGTAGAATTTCCAGAAACTTTAGAAGTTTATGGTGAAGGAAACTCAAGAGTTATCTTTGCGGATTTTGCTGATTGGGTGGAATTTTACGAAGCTAATAAAGCTGTGGTAGTAAATCACCGTGTAGAAAATGATCGCCGTAATAGTGGTGTGCCGATGATTGATTTAACTCAGTTTAACGCTCGTATCGAACCAGGATGCTCAATTCGTGAACACGTTAGTATCGGAGATAATGCGGTTATTATGATGGGTGCTGTTATTAATATCGGTGCTAAAATTGGTAAAAATACTATGATCGATATGAATGCTATTTTAGGGGGACGTGCAGAAGTTGGAGAAAACTCTCACGTTGGTGCTGGATCTGTGTTGTCAGGTGTTATTGAACCAGCTAATGCTACACCAGTACGTGTAGGTAATAATGTTCTTATCGGAGCTAATGCTGTTATCTTAGAAGGTGTGCAAATCGGAGATAACGCTGTTGTTGCAGCTGGAAGTGTAGTAACGAAAGATGTAGCTAGTGGAGATGTAGTAGCGGGTGTTCCAGCACGAGTAATCAAAACACGTAGTGAAGTTGCAGAAGAAAAAGTAGATATTATCGCAGAATTAAGAAACTTATAATAAAGTAGGAAGAGAAGATGAAAGTAATTACTGAAGAGAATTTAACATCATGGCGTAGACACCTACACCAAAATCCAGAGCTATCTTTGGAAGAGCATAAAACTAAAGAATTTATCGCTAGTGTCTTAAAAGAATATGGTATAGAATTTCAAGAAACTCTTGAGACAGGGTTGGTGGTAATCTGTAAAGCAAGCGTAGAAACTAAAGATACGATATTATTCAGAGCTGATATTGATGCATTGCCTATCACAGAGGAAAATGATGTTGATTTCAAATCTAATAACGATGGTGTGATGCATGCTTGTGGACATGATGGACATACTACTATGCTTTTAGGTAGTGTTATAGAAGCGGTAGATTATTACAAAAATAATGATACGAAGGTGAATAGCATTTTCGTATTTCAACCAGCTGAAGAAACTTTCGGCGGTGGTAATTTATTAATTAATGATTTTGATTTTTCACCGTATAACATTTTAGCAAGTTATGCCCTGCATATGAATCCAGATTATCCAGAAGGACATATAATATCTAAACCAAAAGAAATTATGGCTAGTGCTAACGAATATAGAATCTATATTAAAGGACGTGCAGCTCATGTAGGTTTAAAAAATACTGGAATCGATGCTCTTAATGTAGCTACAATGTTCTTCCAAGAGATGTTAAAACTTAATGCATTACATACAAAAGCGCGTAATACTAATATTATTCATATCGGTAAAATGTACGGCGGAGATGCTATGAATGTTGTTGCGGAGAATGCCTACCTAGAAGGAACTATTAGAACATACAGCATGGAAGATCTGGCTACGATAAAAGCTGCAATTGAAAATACTCGTGTTGGTCTTGAACATCTTACTGGAGCAAGTATTCGTGTTGACTTTGCTGAAGGTTATCCAGCGGTAATTAATGATGAAGTTCCTTATAAAGTAATTAAAGAAGTTATAGAAAAAGAAAATATTGATTATATTGAGTTAGAAGAAGCTTATTTATACGGAGAAGATTTCTCATTCTTTAGTAGATTGTCTCCTATAAACTATAGTTTTTTAGGTTTAAGAAATGAAGAAAAAAACTATGTTTCAGGATTACACACACCAACTTTCAACTTTGATGAAAAAATATTAAAAGTAGGGGTTAAATATTACCTAGGAATATTGAATCATTACAACAAATAACTTTGTTGATTTTAAGTAAAATAAAAAGGGCTGATTTAAAGGTCCTAAAAAGTTTATATGAGAATTCATAAACGCAGTGGTTTATAGATATCTAAATTTACTTTATAAAAGCTTTTAGATATCTGATGAAATTTGCGGGGGTGGCTTTAAAAAATCGATTTCTCTGAAATCATGATTTTAGAGTCACTCCCTTTTATCTAAGAAAGGATTTTTATGGCAACAATTGAGTTAAATTATAATAACATACGACAAAATACAATAAATTTAAAAGAACGAGCACAGGACATAATAGCTGTAGTTAAAAACAATGCGTATAATTTAGATTTAAGAGAATGTGTAAAATTATACTCGGAAGTAGGGATAAATTACTTTGCAACGACAAAAGAAGAAGAGTGTAAAGTAATAAGAGAAACATTAGGAGAAGATGCTAATATTTTTCTTTTAAATCCAACTTATAATTTTGATTTAGTTAGAGAATACAATGTTGAGATAAATATAGCGGGTCTTGAATATTTAAAAGAAAATCTTGAAAATGTTAGAGACTTAACGCTGCAATTGGAATTTGCGGGTAGTATGAGACGTGCTGGAGCAAGAAATCTCGAAGAAGTACTAGAAATTATAAATTTCTGTAAAGAGAACAATCTGAAATTAAAAGGATTTTGGTCTCATTTTTCATTTGCTGATGAGTTTGATGGATTCTATGAAAAAGAAAAAGAATTGGTATTGAAAGTTCTTGAAGAAGCACAATATCATCATGATTTTGAAGTAGTTCACTTACAAAATAGTGCTTCATTTTTACGAGATGGTACTTTTGAGAAAACAACACATCAGAGGTTAGGGATTATTCTTTATGGAGCTATGCCTTATAATGTGAAGGAAAATCCAGTTGCTCTTAAGGATTTAGTTATAAAAAACCCGATTACTGTTTATGGTGAAATTATTAATATAGTAACCTTGAATAAAGGCGAATGTATTGGATACTCAAATTCGTATATAGCTGATGCTGATAAAAAAGTAGGAGTTGTTAATATTGGCTATGGTGATGGAATACTAAGAGATAGATTAAAAGGAAAAACATGTTTAATTAATGGTAAAGAGAGAAATATTTATTCAACAATGATGAGTCACTTAGTAGTAGAAATAGGTGATGAAGAAAGTATCGGAGATAGGGTTTATATTTATGACGATAAGCAACAGCTTCATGATTATACTAAGTATTTTGGACCGAATTCTGTGCAACTTGCAGCATTGAATTATGATAGTTTAAAAGTTGAAAAGATTTATTAATAAAAAATGAACGGCGCATACGATATATGCGTCGTTCATTATAAAAAGGAAAAATTTTAAATGAATTTAAATTAAAATATATTAATCTAAATCTTATTTAGAGATGCTTATTTTTCTTGTTCTTCTTGGAATTTTTTAGCGATAGTTGCTTCGAAATCCGCTGGGATAGAACGTTGTTTAATGATGATTACGTCAGATTTTGCATATCTAACGATACCTTCAGACACTGATCCCATAAGCATACGTTTGAATCCAGTTAAACCAGAAGATCCACAAACTACAAGATCGATACCTTTTTCGTCAACAATATCTTCACTAAGAACAATTTTAGGAATACCTTGTTCAACGATACCGAATACTTTAGTTAATCCGTCTTCTTTAGCAGATTCTACATAGCTATCAACTAATTCTTTAGTACGTTTGTAGAAAGAGTTGAAAATGTAAGGATCTGATAAACCAGAAGTTGCGATTGTCGCATCAATAACAGACGCGATATATAACTCTGCATCCTCGTTTCTTCGAGCAATGGCAACGGCATTTTTGAAAGCCCATTCAGCTTGTTTTGAACCGTCTACTGCGACTAAAATTTTAGAATATTTATTTTCCATGATCATAACCTCCGACTACTATGTCTTTACTTATATTATATCATATTTACAAAAAAAGTAAACGTAATTTTCAAAAAATAGTATAAATATTTTTTTCATAAAAATAAAGAAAAAACCTATGAGTAGAGGTATATACAACGATTATCTCATAGGTTTAGATTGATATATATTTATGAATGTTAATTATACGTTTTCATCAACAACAGTGATAAGTCTTTTTCTCTTGTGTTCTTTGTTATCGATATTAACTCGGTATATAAGTTCGTAAGTTCCAGGTTTAGTATTATCAACTTCTCCTTCGATAATAAGATCATCTAGATAAGATTTTCCTGCTTTACGAGCGATTACTCCTTCTTTATCGACATCTACTTCTTCACCAACTTTTATAGTTACATTTTCAGGTATAATGAAGTAGAAAGTACGTTCAAGACGACGTTCAAGACGCTTTCTGTATTTTTCTTCGTCTTCGGCACTCATTCGATCTCTAAGTTTTTCATCAACTAAAGGCATCAGTTCGACTTCAGTATCTGCTATACAAATTCTACTATTAACAAGTGTGAATGTCTGAGTTCTTCCGGGTCCACAATAAGATTGACATCCTATGATAAATTCTGCATTTGGTGCTTTCTTTTTTAGTTTTGGAATCAAAGTTTTAAGATTTACACCAAGGCAATCATCACATAATCTAAATGTTACTTTATCTTCAGTAACAACATTTTTATCATTTTGAGCCATAATTTATCCTTTCGTAATTTATTTATTTGAAACTAAAATTAATTATATCACATAATTATAAGAAATTAAATTTTTAATATCATCTTTAAGTTTAATTATTTTTCATTCTTTTCTTTACCACAGTATTTAATATAAACAATGAAATAAATAGTATAAAGATATGTAAGATTATTGTTGTAATGAGACTTATGAAGAATTCTTCGGGCACCATTTGAATTAAGTTTGACTCATCAGGACTTAATAACCAAAGATCATTTGAAAATAGCAACTGATGGAATTTTATCCAAAATGAAGTAAAATTATATGAAATGATACAAGATAGGATACCTATTACTATAATAAATGCAAGTAGTACTTTGTTAAATGTATTTGTTATATAGAAAATAGTTCTTTTCTTACAAAGTATTATCAGCAATATAGTAGAAATAGTAAAAACTACGATAAAAAATATCATTGTTTTGTAGCTTAAACTATATAGTGTCCTAACGTCTTGCATATGAAGTATATCTTTATCTGTATACCAATCAAGATTTAATATTGCTTTATGATTCAGATAATCTAGTAAATTAGTGGTATTTTTTATTAATTCTTCGTATGTAGTTCCAATTTTTGGGGCTAAATTTTCTTTTTGATAGAAACTTTTATAAAAATTTAAATTAAAACAATTGTAAAATATTATGGCTAGTATTCCACTAATAAATAGTGAAAAATTTTCTATAACAATAAGGAACTGTATAATATATTTTCTCATTATTGCACCTCCAATAAACATTATAACACATAAACATAGTTGTAGAAATGAGGTTTGCTTTAAATTTGGTTTACATATTTACACAAATTAACAAAAATACAAGGATTTATAAAAGTTTTTGAGTAAAAAATATTTAATATTTATGTAAATTATGGTAAAATATACACATATAGTTATTTATTTTGGGGGAAATCATGAATAAGTTTTTTAAGATCTATTTAGAGTTAAGAGAAAAAATAGAGAATAGGCAATACAGGTCTAACTCTCTCTTACCAAGTGAAAATGAACTCGCAAGAGAATATAATGTTTCTAGGGAAACTATAAGAAAAGCATTACTTCTATTATTAGAAAATGGTTATATTCACAAAATACAAGGGAAAGGATCTATAGTGTTAGATGTTCATAGATTTAGATTACCTGTAACGGGAATACTAAGTTTTAAAGAACGTCGCCAATTTCAAGATGTAGATGCAACTACTAAAGTGTTGGTGAATAAAGAAGTAGATGCTCCGGATTTTTTAGTAAGGCTTGGGCTTGTTAAGCCAGATGAAAAACTAATCTATCTGGTACGTCAAAGAATCGTTGATGGAGAAGCAGTAATCCTAGATAAAGATTATATTAGAAAAAGTACAATAGGGGATCTACCTACAAATCGTGTAGAGGAATCATTATATGAATATCTAGAAAAGGATTTAGGAATTAAAATCTCTTATGGAAATAAAGATTTTAAAATTGAACCTGTTAATGAAGAAGATACTACATATATTGATTTAAATGGTCACAAACATATTGCAGTTTTACGAAGTGATATATACACAGAAGGAACAGATTTCCTACATTATACAGAGAGTCGTCATAGAGTTGATAAATTCTATTTTTCTGAATTTGCGAGAAGAAAAAGCGATATAATAAACTAAATATATTATAGAAGAAAACTTTAAACAGTGTAATTTTGTTTAAAGTTTTTTTATGTAAAATTAAGAAAACTAAAAGGAAAAAAATTTTTTTCTTATGACGATTTTAATCGTTGTAGTGTGTAAAGTTGCTTAATAGAATTTTGAATTATTAAATAGATATACAAATTTCCAAAAAAGATTTTAAGCCTTTTCATGATAAAAATAATGATTGAAAAATAATAAAATAGAGTGTATAATTGATATAAGTCATAAATTTCCGGGAAATAATTTCGGAAATATTTTTGTGGGAGCGTGAGAGAGAATGAAGATAATTGTATTTTCATTAACTGGAAATTGCAAGAGATTTGTAGATATGTGTAAGATTCCCGAAGAGGATGTTATTGATCTATTTGATATTGATTACGAAGTTGATTTTGATTATATATTAATAACGCCTACGATTGGTTTTGGACAAGTTCCTGATGGTGTAGAAGAGTTTTTAGAAACTAATCACAAGCACTTAAAAGGAGTAGTAGGTAGTGGTAATAAAAACTGGGGTAATAGATTTGCTAAAGCTTCAGAGACGATTAGTGAAAAGTATAATGTGCCATTACTTATGAAAATAGAATTACACGGTAATACAAAAGACTTAATAAAATTTAAAAAAATATATTTGGAGAGTGTAAAGAATGGAGAAATTTAACCATATTGAACTAAATAATGAAGTAACAAAAAGAGGTGACAATGGATTTTTCAAATTAGAAAAAGATGTTGAGGCTATTGAAGAATTTCTTCGTGAAGTAGACTTTCGAACTGTAAAATTCAGTTCAGAAATGAAAAGACTTAGATATCTAGTAGAGGAGAATTTCTACTATAATATCTTTGATAAATATATTGAAGATGAAATCCTAGAATGTCTAGAATTAGCTGCAAACTTTAAATTCGAATTCAAAAGTTACATGGCAGCAAGTAAATTCTATAAAGATTATGCATTAAAAACAAATGATAAAAAACAATATTTAGAAAACTTTAATCAACACGTATTCATCGTTGCTATGTATTTAGCTGATGGAGATGTTGCTTTAGCTAAAGAGCTTATGATTTCAATGCTTGAGCAAAGATTACAACCAGCGACACCAACATTCTTAAACTCTGGAAGAAGTCGTCGTGGTGAGTTAGTATCATGTTTCTTATTAGAAGTAGGTGACTCACTTAACTCAATTAACTACATCGATTCTACAGCTAAACAACTTTCAAAAATTGGTGGAGGGGTTGCGATTAACTTGTCAAAACTTCGTGCGCGTGGTGAGAGTATTAAAGGTATTAAAGGGGTAGCTAAAGGTGTTATTCCTGTAGCTAAATCTTTAGAACAAGGTTTTGCATATGCTGATCAACTAGGACAACGTCCAGGAGCTGGAGCTGTTTACTTAAACATTTTCCACTATGACGTATTAGAATTCTTAGATACTAAGAAGGTTAATGCCGATGAAGAATTACGTCTTCCAACAATTTCTACAGGTATTATCGTACCATCATTATTCTTCGATTTAGCTCGTGAGAACAAAGATTTCTATATGTTTGGACCTCACTCAATTTATGAAGAGTATGGATTAGTCCTTGATGATATTGATATTGCTAAATATTATGATGAATTTGTAGCGAACGAAAATATCATGAAGCGTAAATTTGATGCTCGTGATATGCTTAATTTAATAGCGCAAACTCAATTACAATCAGGGTACCCATACTTAATGTTCAAGGATAACGCGAATAAAGATCACGCACTTCGTGAAATTGGACAAGTTAAGATGAGTAACTTATGTACTGAGATTTTCCAATTACAAGAAACTTCAATAATTAAAGACTACGGTGAAGATGATATTATTAAACGTGATATTTCTTGTAACCTAGCTTCATTAAACATTGTAAATGTAATGGAAAGTAAAAAAATTAAAGAATCTATCTACTCAGGTATGGATGCATTAACATTTGTAAGTAATTCTACTAAGATTAAAAATGCACCTGGAGTAGTAAAAGCTAATGATGAGTTCCATTCTGTTGGATTAGGTGCTATGAACTTAAATGGATACTTAGCTAAAAACTTAATCGCTTATGAGAGTGAAGAAGCGAAAGATTTTGCAAATGTCTTCTTCATGATGATGAACTACTATACATTAGAACGTTCAATGCAAATTGCTAAAAAACGTAATGAAACATTTAAAGATTTTGAAAAATCAGATTACTACAATGGTAGTTACTTCACTAAATATATTGAAAATGACTACTTACCAGTAACTGATAAAGTAAAAGAGTTATTTGAAGGAATTCATATTCCAACAAGAGAAGACTGGAGAAGTCTAAAAAATAGAGTAAAAGAAAATGGACTATATCACGCATATAGAATGGCGATTGCACCAACACAAAGTATTTCTTATGTTCAAAACTCAACATCAAGTGTATTACCGATTGTTGATAAAATTGAACGTAGAAGTTATGGGAATGCTGAAACATTCTATCCAATGCCATACTTAAGTCCAAAAACTCAATGGTTCTATAAATCTGCATTTACTATAGATCAAATGAAACTTATTGATTTAATGGCAGTTATTCAAGAACACGTAGACCAAGGTATTTCTGTGATTTTATTCGTAAATTCTGATATCACAACAAGAGAACTTGCTAGATATTATATTTATGCTCATCACAAAGGATTGAAATCACTATATTACACAAGAAACAAACTACTTTCTGTAGAAGAATGTACTTCATGTGCTATATAGAAAAGAGAGGAAAAATTACTAATTATGAAAGCTGTGAACTGGAATAAACAAGATGATTTAACATTTATGTATTGGCGTCAAAATATTGCTCAATTTTGGGTTGATACTGAGTTTAAAGTGTCAAAAGATATTAAGAGCTGGAACGAAGATTTAAATGATAAAGAACGTGAAGCTTACAAAAAAGTATTAGCTGGGTTAACTGGTCTTGATACGCAACAAGGTGATAAAGGTATGCCTCTTGTATCTCTACATACTGAAGATATGAGAAAACAAGCTGTATACAGCTTTATGGGAATGATGGAGCAAATTCACGCGAAAAGTTACTCAACAATTTTTACATCATTAATCCCTTCACAAGAAACAGATTACTTATTAGATGAATGGGTTCCAAGTAATCCAGAGCTTCAATTCAAAGCGAAATTAATTGAAGATTATTACATGAAGTTATTTAAACCAGAAGTTCCAACTTATGACTTATATATGGCTCGTGTAGCTTCAGTATTCTTAGAAAGTTATATTTTCTATAGTGGTTTCTTCTATCCATTATATCTTGCTGGGCAAGGAAAAGTAACGACATCTGGAGAAATTATCCGTAAAATCTTATTAGATGAGACTATTCACGGAAGTTTTACTGGATTTGATGCACAAGAATTATTCAAAACTTTAACTCCAGAAGAGCAAGAGCGTGCTGAAAAAGAAATGTATAAATTACTTTTAGATTTATATGAAAATGAATTAAAATATACTAAAGATATTTACGATGAAATCGGTCTATATGAAGATGTTAAAGACTACGTAGAGTACAATGCTAACCGTGCATTAGCTAACTTAGGATATCCTGGATACTTCGAAGATAAAGAAATTAATCCAATCATTGAAAATGCGATGAATACTAACACTAAAAACCATGACTTCTTCAGTGTAAAAGGTGATGGATATGTTGTAAGTATGAATGTTGAATCAATTGAAGATGAAGATTTCATTTTTGAATAGGTAAAAATCATGAAAATATTATTAGTAAGACATGGTGAAACTGATTATAACAAAAACAAATTAATTCAAGGACATAGTGATATTGAATTAAATGAAACTGGTAGAGGTCAAGCGAGAAATGCAGGTCAAAAGTTAACGGAGTATGACATTGATTTTGCCTTTAGTAGCCCGTTAAAACGTGCTGTAGAGACAGCTAGACTTATGCTTGATAATTCTAACAATAAGATTAATATCGATAAAGAAATTACTGAAGATGCTCGTTTAATAGAGAAATTCTTCGGTGATTTCGAAGAGAGTACTTTTGATGAATATTTTTCAGCATTAGAAGCTCAGACTGATCTAGAGTCTATTGAAAAAGATGAAGAAGTCTATGAAAGAGCAAGCTCATTCTTTAATGAAAAATATCTAAATCATGAAGATGAAACAATTTTAGTAGTTTGTCATGGTGCCTTTATTCGTATCTTTTTACGTACATTAGGATTGTATCCAGAGACTAATATGTTGATTAACAACACAGCGTTAAACGTGCTGCACTATGATGGACAAGAATATATATTAGAGAAATTTAATATTTAAAATTATTAAGGGAACGGCTAAGAAATCATAGTTTTATAAAGATTGATTTTATTTGGTCGCTCCCTAATTTTTTAGTAAGGAGATGAGATTATGCGTATTATTTTAGCGAGACATGGAGAAACAGATTATAACAAAAATAAATTAGTTCAAGGACATACAGATATTCCTTTGAATGAAGAAGGAATCCGACAAGGGATTGCTGCAGGGAAAAAGATAGAAGGATATACTATTGATGTTGCTTATAGTAGCACTTTAGGAAGAGCATTTGATACTGCTAGATATATGCTAGACAATTCAAATAGTGAAGAAAATAAAAATTTATCTGTAATCAAAGATAAACGATTAATAGAGAAATCATACGGAGAATATGAAGGTGTATCTTTTGCAGAGTACGGAGCTGGTCTTAAGGCTGGAGAAACAAGAGGTATGGAATTAGATTCAGATGCAGCTGATAGAGTAGAAGCATTCTTTAAAGAAAAGCATGAGGAACACCCAGACAAGACAATATTAGCGGTATGTCATGGTGGTTTGATCCGTTCTTTCTTAACGCAAAAAGGTATTAAAGAAGTAGGACGTGGAGTAATAGTAAATACTTCAGTTAGTGTTCTTGATTATGATGGAAATAAGTTCGAACTTATTGAATTTAACAAATAATTTATAGATAATAGAGAAACGAAGATTTCTTTGATTCTAAGATTTTTAAGGCGCTTTCTATTGACAAATAGTGTTAAATACTTTATAATGTTAAGTAAACTAATATGAAACACATTGAAGAGATAAGTAGAATATAATCGATTCAAAGCAGAGAGCTTTCGGTTGGTGGAAGAAAGTAAGAAAAGATATAATTGAAAATGGTCTCGGAGTAATAATTATCTAATAGGTAATTACGTTGGTGCGCGATATAGCACAATGATATGAACACGTATCGATAAAGGTGAATAAATTTATTCACGAACATGGGTGGTAACACGATAGACTCGTCCCTATTACATATAGTTGTAATAGTGGCGAGTTTTTTTATTTAAGAAAAAGAGTAGTTAAGGAGATAGACAATGCCAATATGTATACAAAATGAATTACCAGTGAAAAATAAATTACTGGAAGAAGGGGTAGTAGTAATAGAGGAAAATAGGGCAAAAAACCAAGATATTAGACCTTTAAAAATACTAATCTTGAATTTAATGCCGAAGAAAGAAGAAACTGAACGCCAATTATTGAGGCTTCTAGGAAATTCTCCACTTCAAATAACTGTTGAATTTTTACATATGACTAGTCACGTGGCAAAAAATACAGCACAATCATATTTAGAAAAATTCTATAAAACATTTGATGAAGTGAAAGACAACTATTATGACGGACTAATTATTACAGGAGCACCAATTGAACATTTAGAATTCGAAGATGTAAACTATTGGGGAGAGTTAAATCAAATTTTTGATTGGAGTAAAACACATGTATTTTCAACATTAAATATATGTTGGGCAGCACAAGCAAGTTTATATTACCATTTTGGTGTAAAAAAAGAGCAAGTTGATGATAAGATATTTGGGGTTTTTGAACATGATGTTCTTCTAGAAAATCACACATTAACTAGAGGATTTACAGATACTTTCTTAGCTCCTCATTCTAGACATACTAAGATAGAGGAAGAGAAGCTGTCTACTATTTCTGAACTTGATGTACTAGCTAGATCAGAAGAGGTTGGAACACTTCTTGCAGCAACTAAAGATTTAAGAAAAATATTTGTGACTGGACACATTGAATATGATGCAGATACACTTCACAATGAGTATATTCGTGATAAAAATAGTAATCTACCAATAGAAGTTCCGGTGAATTATTACCCAGGAAATGATGATACAAAAACTCCTAAAAATAGATGGAGAGGAGTTGCTTACTTATTTTATCACAACTGGTTAAACCAAGTTTATCAACAAACACCATATGATCTAACTGAATTATCAAAATAAGATAAAAATAATAGACTTTACAGATATGCTTTAAACATATTGTAAAGTCTATTTTTAATTTTCTTTTTTTTCGTCTTGTTTTGTTGAATTTTCTTCTTCAGTTAGACCTGAAATTGATTTTTTGAATGATGTGAACATTTTTCCTATTGATTCTCCAAGTTCAGGTAGACGTTTAGGACCGAAGATAATTAGAGCAGCTATAATAAGAACTATAACTCCAGGAGCCCCGATATCACGTAAAAATCCCATTATTTTTCACCTCTTTTGTTGTAAATATACTTGCTAATAATGATACTAATTTCATAAATTAAAATTAATGGTATAGACATAACGATGTCACTGATAAAGTCAGCAGGCGTAATAACAACAGCTATTACGATTAGTATAAAATATGCATATCTTCTATTACGTATTAAAAATGATGGTGTTAGAATACCTAATGATGTCAGAAATGCTACAACAACAGGGAATTCAAAAAGTATAGCTATCGGTATTGTTGTATTAATTACAAACGATAGGTAATTTTGAGCTGTTAATTGTGTATTGAATAAGTCATCACCAATAGAAAGAAGCACATTTAAAATAGCAGGGGTTACTAGAAAGAACCCGAAGATTAAACCTACTGTGAAGCAAATGAATACTGCTGGAATATAAGCAAGTAATGCACGAGCTTCTTTTTCTTCTAAAGCAGGTTTTATAAATGCCCAAATTTGATAACAGATAAATGGTATCGAAAAAGTAAAGGCACAAATACCTGCAAGCGTTAGATATATCCATAGTATATCATTAGGTCCAAGAACAATCAATTTATTATTAAAATTACTAGTTAAAAATTTATAAATATCCGCAGACCATAATAAACTTACTATGAAAGAGACAATAAAAAACACAAGGCTTAGTATTAGTCTCTTTCTTAGTTCAGTTAGATGATCTACGGTAGATATTTTATCTCCATATTTCATCATTTGTTACCTATTTATTTTTAGATTTTTCATAAAATATACTAATAGCTACAACAACGATATAAATTAGTTGAGCTATTACTACTTCGTAACTAGGATAAATTCCTAAGATTTCGATAGTAGGTAAGTAGTCTATAATATGATTTGAAACAATATCGGTAATTTGTAGAGCGTGTATACTTACTCCAAGCATCTTGAATCCTAGAATATAGATTAACCAAGATAGTACTAGGAATACTTTACTGATAGGAAGTTTTCCTGATGCTTTTACCATAATTATACCGATAATAATCAATGCAACAACAGCAAGAGCTATTCCGATTAATAGGTTAGCTGTTGAAATTAATGGCATTATACCAGCGTAGAATAGTATAGTTTCGGCCCCTTCTCTAAACACAGCTAGGAAGCTAAGTGTGAACATAGATATAAAACTTCCAGTTGAAAGTACTAGATTTAGTTTAGAGTCCATATATTTTTTCCATGCTTTAACAGAACTCTTACTATGTAGCCAAATTCCGATACCTATCATCATTACTACTGCAAAGATACCAACAACACCTTCAATAATCTCTCTGTTAGTACCAGATGATAGAGCAAGGAAAGAGTATTTTAAGACTACAGCTGCAAGTATACTAGAAAGAATACCTACTATAGCACCTGTGTATATCCAGATTAATCCTTTTCTTTGTTTTGCTGCTTTTAAAGCACTAGCTAAAGAAAGAACTATAATAAGTGCTTCTACACCTTCACGAAGTAATATTAACATAGAATCTATTGCAGTATAGTTAGACTTCGTATCGATTTTAGAAAGTTCTGAAATCAAATTTTTAAGTTGATCTTGATATTTTTGTTCGCTACCTTTAACCATAATAATAGGAGTTTCACTCTCTACTTTAGTATATAACGAAGCGTTACGTGTACGAACTTCTCCTTCAATTACAGGCCAAACTTCAATGAATTTCTTCATTTTTTGAGAACCTTGAGCTTTGTTACCATCTTTGAATGCTGAGTAACTTTCTTCTAGTAGTTTTATACCTTGTTCAAGTGTTTTTACATCTGTAGATTGTTCTAGTTTTTTACCAGCTAGAAAATCATCAAGGTAATTTTTTAAATCTGTTAAATACATTTTTGTAGTTTGATAGTCGTAAGGTTCAATTTCCATTGAACTACGAAGGAAGGACATTGTTGTCTCGACTTTGCCGTAGTAGGCGGGTTCAAGTGTTCTTACAATGCCTTCATTTCTAACCCAAGCAGCGTTGTATTTTACATACTCTGCTTTCATAGTTTCTATATTTTTAGTATCAATTGCTTTTTCTAGTTTATCAAAAGCAGGAAAGAGTTTAGTTTTAAAGGCTCTCTTTTCTGCTTCTACATCTAGAGGATTTTGTTCATTTTCAAAAGCAAGTAGGGTAGTTGATAGCTCCCTTAGTTGCTCTTCATTGATATCATTTGATTTTAAAGTTTGTTTAACTTTTTTTCCAGCTTCAGAATCTGAATTTTTTGTAGATTCAAATTCTGTTTTAAATTCTTCTATTAATTTTTTAGCTTTATCATGCTCGTTATTTTTTATCGCTGTATTTGCATCGGTAATTTTAATAAAAAGATTACTGTATGACTCTTTAGCTGCAATAGTTTTTAAATATGGTGAGCTAAAACTAAGAATCACGATAAAGGCTAAAATAATCTTAGTCAAAAAGTTTTTGGCCAATATATTCACCCTCCTTAATTCCTCCAAAACAAGCGAATAGGCCGCTACCTATATGAGTTATGTATTCATTCATTTTATCTTCAGTTCCTAAGCTATTTTGAATTGTAATAAATTGTTTTGGATCTTTTTGGAAAGAAATAAATAGGAGACCTGAGTCAAATTGACCTGTAGTTTCATTTATGCCGTCTGAATAAGAATACGATCGTCTAAGTAATTCAACACCTGGTTTATGTGCTAAATGGACATGTGAAGTTACAGGTATTAAAGGTTTTCCATCTGGGCCTTTCTTGTTAAGGTCAATAGGTGCAAATTCATCAGTTTCTCCGAAAGGAGCACCACTTTCTTTATATCTTCCAAAGGTATTTTCTTGTTCGTTTAAATTTGTTCTATCCCAAGTTTCAAGGTGCATCTGAATACGTCTAACAGCCATATAACTTCCATTTTTCATCCAGTTATCTTTATCACACCATACGATTTTATCAAATTGCTCTTCTTTAGTAGCGTTGGCAGTACCGTCTTTGAATCCAAAAAGATTACGAGGTGTTTCGACTCGATTTCCTATTGCCGCGAAACCTGATTGACTCCATTTCATAGTTACTGTAGAACGAGCTTTTCTAACTAGGTTACGAATAGCGTGAAAGGCTACTTGTTCATCATCTGCACATGCTTGAATACATATATCTCCACCAGTATATTTTTCTTTAAGTTGTTCCCTAGCAAAAGGTGGTAGGTCTTTAAACTCTTCAAGGTTTTTATTTTCCAAGTTCATTTTTTTCAGGAAACTTGGACTAATTCCAAATGTAAGAGTTAAACGATAGGGGTTTAATCCTACCGTTTCTCCAGTATCTTTTGGTGGTAAATAATGGTTTTTAAGTTCAGGTTCGACTAGTTCGCCGTTCATTAATTTTTCACTGTATTTTGTCCATTCTTTGAACATATCAATAACATCGTCACGTTTAGTTGAGTGTAAATCTAATACGACGAAATAAACACATTTTTGCATAAGAGTAGTAATACCAGCCTGATGCTTTCCATAGAATGTTATCTTTTCATCTCCATCAGCAATAGCTCTGTTATTTTCAGCTTTGTTAGCGAAAAAACCTCCAAGAGCAGAGGCTCCGACAACGGCACCAGCTCCAGTCATTCCTGCTTTCTTCAGGAAATCACGTCTTGTTATTTTTTTATCGATCCATTTTTTACCAGATTCTTCCATATTACTTAGCCTCTTCGTCTAAAATTACACCCATTTGTGAAAGTGGTTCACCTAATTTAGTTACTGCTTCAGAAAGTTCTCTTGTATTTTCTTTTGTTAAGTCAGTATATAGTTTATAGTGTTTGTCATCAGTTTTATATTTATCTAATAAACCGTTGATTGTAGCAAATTTTTCAACTAAATCTTTTGCTAATTTGCTGTCTTTTTTCTCGATTAAAGGTTTAAAGATTTTGAAGATTTCTTCAGCACCTTCGATATTAGCTTTGAAGTCGTAAAGGTCAGTGTGAGAGAAGATTTCTTCTTCACCTGTAATTTTTTGTGTTGCAACTTCGTTAAGTAGGTCAACAGCTCCAGTTACCATTAAGTCAGGAGTAACTTCTACAGTAGCAACTTTAGCTTTTAGTTCTTTAATGTCTTTTACTAGTTGGTCTGCATATTCTTCAGTACCTTTAGTAGTATTTTTTTCCCACATAATTTTTTCTATTTTGTGGAATCCACGCCATCCATCTTCAGTTTTCTTTTCTTCTAAGTAGTCAGCAAGACGGAAGTCGATGTTTACATCTAATTCTCCAAAACTTTCAGCAATTGGTTCTGAACGTTCATATGCCATACGAATAAGAGGGTATTGTTTTTTAGCTTCTTCTAGATTTCCTGCTTTAATAGTTTCAGCAAATTTTTCAGTATCTTTAAGTAGAGTATCTACTTGATTTTCTACGAATTTTTTGTAAAGCTCAGTAGCTTGTTTAAGTTGTTCTTTTGTTCCTTTTGATGTATCAACTTGAGCTGATTTATTTTCTTCCTTTTTATCTGATTTAGCAGAACATCCGCTAATAACGATAGTTCCAGCCATTAGGGCTAAAAATAATTTATTTTTTTTCATTAATTTAAACTCACTTTCATGATTAATATTTTTCCTATTATAAATTATAATCATTATCAATTAGAAAGTAAAGTAATTAGAAAGAAAATTTTAAAAAAATAAAAGTTTTATAGTAAAAATAAAAAAATTTCTTATGAAGTAAAAAAATTAAATGATTTTTATGTATCAGATTAAAAACTTTAATAAAGTAAATGTAGTAATTATATTTTAAGAAATTATTTTTGTTGTATAATAACTGTATGAAAGCGTAAAAAAAATAATATTGAAAGTTGAAAATGTTTGATGTATAATGAAAATAAGATTTTTAGTAAGTGATATAAAAAAGATACTAAGAACCTAAAAAATTAAGATTACATTATAAAATGTAATAATTTTAAAAAAAGGAATAATATGCTTTATGAAAAAAAAGTTAAAAATATTTGCAACATCAAAATGGTTTGATTTATTAGGAGTTGCTTTAGTAATTGGTATAGCTATCGCATCTGGATATTTAGCAACAAGATTGGATAAATTCGTTGATTGGGGACCGTGGACTGCACTTGTTCCATTTGGATTTATTTCTGTTATTAATGTTGGTATTTCAATGTTATCGACAAGATTCACAGGAAAATTAAGTAAACTTGGAAACTATTTTGGTATTATTAATGCAGTGTTATCGGGAGTGATTGATTATATTTTAGGAAATAAGGCGGCAATCATTACATATCCAGTGACATTTTTAATCTATTTAGGTGCAATCTATGTATGGAATAAGTTTACAGACAAACCAAATACAATGTCTAAAGCAAAACTGTATACAGTATTAACAGCAATTGCGATTCTTTCATTTGTATTTTCTTATGCAACAAATTACATTGGATATCAAGGTAAGATGAACACTCTTGCATACATCACTACAGTCGCATTTGCATTTTCATTAATGGGGAATGGATTAAATACATTTAAGTTAACGACACAATGGCCGTTCTGGTTATTATACAATTTTGTTCAACTTACAAAAGCAGTAGTTCAAGGGAACTTCGCTAATGTTGGTAAATACATCTTCTACATTATCAACAGTGTTGGAGCACTATTCGTATGGAAAGATTCTGAGGAATAGTCTGAAAGAACCAATAGATATAGAATAAAAAATACAAGAGTCTGACAATTAGGTCAGGCTCTTGTATTTTTTATATTTCAACAATGTCAATAGTTGCTCGTGTTTTATAAATAACATCTTTTCTTTCGATTAAAATAGTAGCTTTTTCAGCTAGCTCTTTATTTTCTTTGATTTTACTAAGAAGTTCACGACTTGGATTCATTGCAACGGGATTGCCGACACGTCTTAGCATGTTGTAATCACCATTTGTATCGCCATATGCGAATGATTCAGAAAGATCAATATTATATTCTTCAACTAACTTGTCAATCGTTTTATTTTTACTATCAGCATCCCACATTGGAATTACTTCACCTGTAAATTTATCATTTTCTATAATATATTTACTACCAATCGCAAGAAATGCATGATGTTTTTTCCCCATAGCTTCAACAAGATAGTCAGGACTACCTGAGATAAAAATAATAAGGTGTCCATTTTTTTTATGTTTTTCAATAATATTTCTAGTAAATTTATAAACACGATCAGCTTTAAGTTTCATTACTTGCTCTGTTGCAAAATCAATATATTTTTTATGAAGACCTGTTATTGCTTGAACATAAGCTTCAGATACACCAAATAGATAGTTATCATAGTCTTCAAAACGCTTATCCCAGTTGATATATGTATCTTTTACGCCATTTATCCAATATCTTTCATCTACAACTTCGTATTTAATTAATTTTTTAAAATGTTCTGTCATTAAAGAATCTCTATATAGAGTTCCATCAATATCGAAAAATGCCGCTATTTTCTTTTCTTTCATATTTTTCCTCCTACTAAATCAATTATTATTTATGTTTAAAGGGAGTGACTCAAAAATCGTGATTTCTTAAGAAATCGATTTTGTCGAGTCACCCCCGCACAGTTTATTAGATATCTAAAAAGCTTTTATAAAGCGAATTTAGATGTCAATAAACCACTGCGTCTATGAGTTTTCATAGACACTTTGTTAAAATTTAGGTCTTTTGAATCACTCGCCTTTAAAAGAAGTTTTAAAATTCTGAAGCATCTACAGAGTCAAGGTATTTTTTAAGCTCTGGCACAATATTAGAAATTGTTCCATCTTTGAATGGATTTTCTAGATTTGCTTCTTTAACTAATTCTAAGAATGGTTTAGTTCCACCTTGTTTACATAGGTGTAGGTACTCAGTCCATGCTTTTTCTCTATTTTCGTTAGCTTTTTTCCAGAATTGGAAGGCACAAACTTGAGCTAAAGTATAATCGATATAGTAGAATGGTACGCTGAATAAGTGTCCTTGTCTATAGAAGAATAATCCTTCATCAAGTTCTGGAATTTCTTCGTAGTAACGAGATGGTAGGTATTTTCTTTCTACTTCTAACCATTTCATACGGCGCTCTTGTGGTGTTAATTCTGGATTTTCGTATACTTCGTGTTGGAATTCATCGACAGTAACACCATAAGGTAAGAATTTAATTGCTGTAGTCATGTGGTAGTATTTGAACTTATCAGTATCTTCTTTGAAGAATAGGTTCATCCATGGCCATGTTAAAAATTCCATACTCATTGAGTGAATTTCACAAGCTTCAAATGTTGGCCAAACGTAATCTGGCATATGATTTCTACTTTGGAAAACTTGGAATGCATGTCCAGCTTCATGAGTTAAAACTGTAACATCATGCGGAGTTTGGTTGAAGTTAGCGAAGATAAATGGTGCTTTGTAATCTGGAATAAATGTACAGTAACCACCACCAGCTTTTCCTGGTTTTGTATCTAAGTCTAATAAGTTGTTTTCAGTCATAAATGTAAAGAATTCATCAGTTTCTGGTGATAATTCTTTATACATTGTTTTAGCATAATCAACAAGTGTAGGACGGTCACCTTTTGGAGTAGGGTTACCAGATTTGAATGTTACACCTTCATCATGGAATGAAAGTTTTTCAAGTCCTAGACGATTAGCTTGTGCTTTTTTAAGTTCTTCAACTACAGGAACGATTTCTTCGAAAATTTGTTTTCTGTAGTTTGCTACATCTTTTGCATTGTAGTCAGTTCTACGTAGACGAAGGTAAGCAACTTCTACGAAGTTATCAAAACCAAGTTTTTTCGCGATACGAGTTCGAACTTTGATCATACGGTCATAAATGCTATCGTATTGTTCTAAATTTTCTTTGAAGAATTTTGCGACAGCCTGACTTGCTAATAGACGAGTCTCACGGTTGGCATCTTGAGTATACTTAGCCATACCACTTAAGTTGTGAATTCCACCATCGAACGGAATTTTAGCACTTGAAGTAAGCTTAGTATATTCAGAAGTCAGTTTATTTTCTTCTTTTAAGTCTTCGATAATTTCATCGCTAAATACTTTAAGAGAAGATTCAATTAGGTTAAAGTAGTGTTCCCCAATTTCTTTTTTAAGTTCTTCTTTGAATTTAGAATCGAATATTGCTTTGTCGAATTTGCTAAGAAGAGAAGTTAATTCAGGATTGAAGTCATCCCAAAAATCTCTTTCAGCTTCGTAAAACTTATCAGTAGTATCGATTGTTGCACGAATTTCTACTAATTGAGCTAATGTTTCAACGCTGTTACGAAGTTTGTTGTATTCGTTAAAAATTTCTAAAGTTTCTTCAACGCTATTTGCCGAATTTAATTTTTCTATTAATGTTTCTAATTGTTTTTTTATTTGATCAGTATCTGGTCTAGTATATTGGTAATTTTCAAAAGTCATAATACACCCTCCTAAAAATCTTATTTATAAATTATCAATACTACTATGATATCATGAAATATAGAAAAACACAAAAGTAAAATTCAGAAAATTCTAAAACAAAGATTGAAAATTACACTAATATGTTTTGTAAAATAGAATTCTAAAAAACTGTCGGGTAGGAAACTTTGACATTCTGAGATATTTATGAAATAATAAAATAAGGATGAAAGACCGAGAGAAATAATTAGAAATAAAGGAGAAAAAAATTTGATTACAACTAAAGATATAATTATTGATCCACACGCAACACTTAGAGCACGTGCTGAAGAAGTAAAAAGTCCGATTTCAGACGAAGATAAAGCTATTTTACGTGGATTATTAGAATATGTAATTGCATCTCAAGATGATGAGAAAGCAGAAAAATTAGGATTAAAACCAGGGATAGGATTAGCGGCACCGCAAATTAATGTTTCAAAAAGAATGATTGCAGTGCACATTCCAGACGAAGAGTTCCCAGAAAATACAGTTTCTTATGCATTATATAATCCAAAAATCATCTCAAACTCAGTTGCAAAATGTTACTTAGCTGGTGGAGAAGGATGTTTATCAGTAGATAAAGAAATTAAAGGATATGTTCCTCGTTATTCAAAAATTAAAGTAGTTGGTTATAATGAAAACGATGAAAAAGTTACTTTAACTTTAACAGATTTACCAGCAATTTGTTTCCAACACGAAATTGATCACTTAAATGGAATTATGTTTTACGATCATATTAATAAAGAAAATCCATTTGATGTACCTGCCGAATACGAAAAATTATAATAATAAAGAGCGATACAAATTTGTATCGCTTTTTCTAATAATGTTTGTATTGTTTTCAAACTATGGTATAATATTGTTATCTAAAGGATAGGAGAGTTTATAAAATGAAAAAGATATTACAAATTATATCAGTTTTTTTATTAGTATTTTTAGTCGGATGTGCTGAAAAAGAAGGAAGTAAGGTTTATGTAAAAAAACAACCTGGTGTACAGATGGAAATTACACTTTATTATAAAGGTGATGTTGTAACGAAACAAACAGCCAAAAATATTATTACTTATTCTGAATTAGGACTAACTAAAGAAGCTTTTAAAAAGCAAGCGGAGAAATTAGGACAAAAGTTCAAAGGTATAAAAGGTTTAGAAGACAAGGTTGATTATCAAGATAATGTTGCCATAGAAACTGTAACGGTTGATTATTCTGTAGCTGATATTAATGAATTAAAAGGTCTTCCATGGCCAAGTTCTGGAGATAAAAAAGTAAGTTTGAAAAAAACAGAAGAAAAACTTATAGAAGAAAGATTTGATGAGAAAAAATAAAAAATAATAGGGAGTGACTCAAAAATCGTGATTTCGTAGAAATCGATTTTGTCGAGTCACCCCCGCACAGGTTATTAGATATCTAAAAAGCTTTCATAAAGCGAATTTAGATATCAATAAACCACTGCGTCTATGAGTTATCATATACACTTTTTTAAATTTTAGGACTTTTGGGTCAGCCCCATTTTTTTATAGTACTTCTTTTTCTTTCATATTGTAATGTAGATAAGCATCGATAAAATCTATTATCTCGCCATCCATTACTTTATCTACTGTAGATACTTCGTAGTTTGTTCTGTGATTTTTTCCCGTTTGATGTACCTGCCGAATACGAAAAACTATAATTTAATATAGAAAAAATACACGTAAGACAGATAAAATGTCTTACGTGTATTTAGTTATGGTGTTTAATGAAAAAACGTAAAATTACTTCATAAAAGTAGTAGAAATAAGCTGATAAATAATACTTCATTAAGTATTTATTTTAATAAAATGGTAGTAGTAGTAACTTTGAAAAATTTGATTTTCCTAGAAATTAATTTTTGAAGTTTTTTATTTTAATTATATAGTTTTTATTTTGCTACACAGTAATTTATAAAATTCTAAAAATAGAGATATTAGTTTCGGAAACCTTATATACTAATATGTAAATCTTAGATATACCTTGCTTATTTCATATAATTAATTTAAAATACTTATTTATACATAATTATTTTCATAGACAATAAAATAATTGGAAATAATAAAGGGTTTACATCTGTAGTTTATTTAGGTGTTTATAGGGTTTTAAAACATTGATAAAATTTAAAAAACAGAATAATTGAAAAAAAAAAAATAAGAGTATAATTATTCATAGTAGGTGTTAAAACTTCAATTTGTTAAAACGAATAAAATTAATACATACTAATCTAGTTTAATATACAGAAATTATTATTGTATATAAAATTAGACTTTATTTATATATTAGGAAGGAGGATAGGATTTTTAGCGTAAATAATCGCTTTTTGTAAATTGACAATTAAATATAAAAATAGGAGGTTTTTTAAAAAATATGAAAAGAAGGTTCAAGAAGATAATTAGCCTACTTACAATTCCGATTTTATTAATATCTATGATTCTTAATAATAGTATTTTAAAGGAAGTGAAGGCAGCTGATTTAAATAATAAGGTACAACTTACAAACCTTCGTTTATTGTCAACGTTAGATGACAATGTATTACCTGGAAATATACTTCACGGAAAGGATCAAACGGAAGCTAATGTAAATTTTGCTGGGGAATATTCATTTAATGAAGCTCCTGGTGTAATTAGAAATGGTGATAGTTTTTCTGTAGATATACCATCACCGTTAAAGTTAGAAGATGCGGAACTTCCATTAGTTGATACTAATAGTAATGAAACTTTAGGTAAAGTAGTAGCTTCAAGTGCCACAGGTAAAATTACATTTACTTTTAACGAAAAAGTAGAAGATAAACATCATATACATGGAACATTTAAAGTTTCGGCTAAACAAACAGTAACGAATGAGGATAAGACTATTGTTTATACTCTGCCCAATGGAAAAACACAATCTATTACTTACAAAGTTTTGAAAGCTGCTAATCAGAACGTAAAAGGGGAAACTGTTTATAAAGCGGGTTATGATGGTGGTAATATGAATTACTGGGTTCGAGTGAACCGCTCTAAAAAAGATTTATCGGGGAAAGTCGTTAAAATCAAGGACTTTTTTGATACTAGTAAAGGTTCATTAGCAACATATATTGAAAAATCATTCTCTCTAAAAGAAGCTGTATATACAGAAGAATCAACATATGAGAAAGATCTTGTTTCTACAGGAAAAGTATATAAGGTTACAACAGATGCAGCTGTTTATAAAGCTGATTCAGACAACACAGCCTTACTTACTTTTACAAATAGTAAAACAGGATTTGATTTATTATTACCTACTAATACAGGAACAAAGAGTTTTCTATTAGAATATAGCTCAACGTCACCTCAAGATACAACTAGATTATACAATAGTGTTGGTATGGAAATAGATAACGAAGCTCAACCTACTTGGACAGAGTGGGCAGGTAAAAAAAATACTGAGACAACACATGTTAAAGATCTTAAAAGTACAAAAGCTATTGGGGCAACGATAACTGCTGATTTAGCAGGTAAAGTTAAGATACTTAAATATGATGAGGGTGATGCCTCAGTTGTTCTTTCTGGTGTTCAGTTTGATATTAAGAAAGAAAATGGTGAATTTGTAGAAACTATTACTACAAATGAAAAAGGTATAGCAGTTTCAGGATTATTACCTGATGGAAAATATATTGCAAAAGAAAAAGTTGCTAAAGATGGATATAAACTTAATGAAAAAGAATATCCATTTGAAATTGACTCTGCTAAGGAAAAAGCTAATAAAAAGAATACGTCGACTTTAAACATTCCTAATAAACGAAAAACTATTGATTTTGAAGCTACGAAGGTATGGAAAAATGGAGTTTCTTCTGATTATAAAGAAGTCAAATTAGGTTTATATGTACATAAAGAAGGTGAAGATGCTAGTAATGCAAAACCAGTTACTGGATCATATACTCCAACTGTAACAAGTGCTAATGGTGTTTATACTTATAGATGGATAGACCAATTACCAGAAAGAAATCTTGATGGAACTAAACTAGTCTACTCTGTCCGCGAACTTCAAGAAAAGACTGATTTACCATTAGAAACAGGAGATAAAGTAACTGTAGGAGAAAGAAATTATGTAGTATCTTATAATAATGCTAAAACAGAAGTTATAAATACATATGAAGTACCAAAAACAAAGATTACCGCTAATAAAATTTGGGAAGGTGGTCAAAGTGAGGTACGTCCAACATTATTTTTCAAATTGTATCGTTCAATTAATGGAGTTGAAGAAGAGGTTAAAGTAGACAACAAAGAAGTACCTAAAATAAATGGTAGTGTAGAATGGACCGATTTACCAAAAACAACCGAGGCAGGAAGCGAATATACTTATAGCGTAAAAGAAGTAGATGATAAAGGAAATATCTTAACTGAAAAAACAGCGGGATATAGTGTAGAAAAAACAGATAATTTAACTATTAAAAATAAGTATAGTGTTAATCCGTTAAATATAGATATAGCTGTTTCAAAAGAATTATCAGGTAATCGTCTAGAGAAACTTAAACAAGATGAATTTGAATTTATTCTAAAAAGTGAAGATGGTAGAGAAATTCAAAAAGTTAGAAATTCTGAAAGTGGAGAAATTGTATTTAGAAATGTTAATTTTACAGAAAAAGGTACATATAATTTTGTTATAGTGGAAGTTAATGGTGGAAAAACTATTAACGGGGTAAGATATGACAATAAAGAAATTAATGTCACTGTAAAAGTAACAGATGATGGGAAAGGTAATCTTACATCTGAGGTAAGTTATCCTAATAACGAAAAAAGATTTATAAATGAATACATTCCTGCAGAAAAAACAAGTGTAACATTAGGTGCTAAAAAAGTACTTGAAGGGAAAACACTAGAAGAAGGAAAATATAGTTTTGAGTTGAAAGACG
>NZ_JAQMFS010000025.1 GCF_028308085.1 Gemella haemolysans | reverse complement strand
TGCGTCAGCTTTTGCTTTTGCATCTTCCTTAGCTTTTGCTTTTTCTTCAGCTGTTAAGTCGTTATTCGCGTCAATCGCATCGTTTTTAGCTTTTAGGGCGTCTTCTATTGCTTTCTTCGCTGCTGGCTTTGCTTGTGCTGTTAGATTTACTGAACCCACTGATGTAGCTCCATCTGTCTTAGCTTGGTCTACACCTGCGTTTGTTGTCTCGTTGTCAATCGCTTGTTTTGCTGCATCTGCTTTTGCTTTCGCGTCAGCTTTCGCTGCAGTTTTTTCTTCGTCTGTTAAGTCATTGTTCGCGTCAATCACATCGTTTTTAGCTTTTAATGCATCTTCTATTGCTTTCTTCGCTGCTGGCTTAGCTTGTGCTGTCGGATTTACTGAGTCTACTGACGTTGCTCCATCTGTCTTAGCTTGAGTTACTGCATCATTTGTTGTTACATTGTCGATAGCTGTTTTTGCTGCGTC
>NZ_JAQMFS010000024.1 GCF_028308085.1 Gemella haemolysans | reverse complement strand
TGAACGTTTCCTGGAGTTATGTGACAATCCATGATTATATTATTTTTCCCATCTACTGTTCTATGGTCTAAATACATAAAACCTTCTTCTTTATGATCTCTGTGATAATAACCGCTATCCGGATCAGTTGTGTTAACTCGTTGTCTTTTTAGTTCTTCTTTTTCTTTATATTCAAAAGGCTTTTTTCCTATTTTTTCTCTCTCTTCGTTTATTTCTTTTTCTAAATCTAATTTTCTTTTTTTTATTTTTGTAGTTACTTCAACTTTGAATTTCTTTTTATTTGCGTTAGCTTTTATATGTGTTGAATCAGTAAAAAACTCAGTGCCTCCAACTAATTTTTTATCAATTGCTTGGTTCACTATATTTATAAATATTTGTTCGAATACATCAGTTCCTTGGAATCGTCGAATATAGTTTTGTGAAAATGTAGAGTAGTGTGGAACTGGTTTAGAAAATGGTATCCCTAAAAACCATCTAAATGCAGCATCTGTTTCTAT
>NZ_JAQMFS010000023.1 GCF_028308085.1 Gemella haemolysans | reverse complement strand
GTTCTATGGTCTAAATACATAAAACCTTCTTCTTTATGGTCTCTGTGATAATATCCACTATCCGGATCGGTAGTGTTAATTTTCTGCTTTTTTACAACTTGTTCCTCTTTGTACTCAAAAGGCTTTTTTCCTTTTTTGTTTCTCTCTTCATTTATTTCTTTTTCTAAATCTAATTTTCTTTTTTTTATTTTTGTAGTTACTTCAACTTTGAATTTCTTTTTATTTGCGTTGGCTTTAATATGTGTTGAATCAGTAAAAAACTCATTACCACCTACTAGTTTCTTTTCTATTGCTTGATTTACTATATTAATAAATATTTGTTCGAACACATCAGTTCCTTGGAAACGTCGAATATAGTTTTGTGAAAATGTAGAGTAGTGTGGAACTGGTTTAGAAAATGGTATCCCTAAAAACCATCTAAATGCAGCATCTGTTTCTAT
>NZ_JAQMFS010000022.1 GCF_028308085.1 Gemella haemolysans | reverse complement strand
AAACGAAATGGATGTCACCTGTACAATACAGGATAACATCCACATGTTTAAACTAAATATATATGTGTCCAGAATTTTGGGTACACATCATTTCTCCGAAATCACGATTTTTGAGTCACTCCCTTACTTTTTTGTATAACAAAATGTACAAATATTTCTTTTGTAACTACTTTCTTAATTAATAAAAAAATAATTAGTATGGATTTTTCTCATCCACACTAATTATTATGCACCCTATTATTTTATGCTTTTTTTCTAGATTTAATTGCTCCAATAACTAATGGAATTAAGCTGATTAGAATAATAGCAATTACAACTACTGAAAAGTTTTTCTTAACATATGAAATGTTTCCAAAGAAGTACCCTACTGATACAAACAGTGTACACCAACAAAGTCCTCCAAAGAAATCTATCAGTCTAAACTTAGAGTATTTCATCTTACCAGCTCCTACGATAAATGGCACGATCGTACGGATAATCGGGAAAAATCTAGCTAAGAAAATAGATTTTCCTCCATGTTTTGCTACAAAGTTTTCAGCATCTTTTATATTTTCATCAGACACAAATTTTTTAAACCATGCTTTACTCTTTAAGTAATCAGAAAAGTTTCTTCCGATAAAATAGTTACAATTATCTCCAATAACAGCAGCACTTACACATAAAAATAATAGTAAAAAGATATTATTGCCTGTTGCTGCCCATAGTGCTCCACTAGCAAATAATAATGAATCACCTGGTAAAAACGGCATGAATACAACACCAGTTTCGATAAAGATAATTAAAAATATTATCCCATACATCCACCATGGTCCATGTTGCATCATTAATTCACCAAGATGTTTGTCAATATGCAATACAAAATCAATTAAAAATTTAATTGTTTCCAATGTAATCCTCCTAAAATAAATATGTTCTATGAGATTATACCATAGAGAACATAACCTGTCTATTAATCATACAATCTAGAAATTAATCTCTTATAAATTTTTTCATTTCAGCAATGTAGTCAGCATTACTTTCATGTTTTCTAAGATGATTTAACACACCAATAGTTGGTTCACTAACATCTTCAAGTTTTCTACGAGTTTGCCATAATATTTTTACTTCATCTTCTGTTAGTAATAAATCTTCTTTTCTTGTAGAACTCTTCAAGAAATCAATAGCTGGATAAACTCTTCTTGAAGCTAATTCAGGCGATAATACTATCTCCATATTTCCAGTTCCTTTGAACTCTTCAAAAATTAAATCATCCATTCTAGAACCAGTATTAATCAAGGCAGTTGCTATTATAGTCAAGCTTCCTCCACCTTCTACGTTCCTTGCTGCTCCAAAGAATGCTTTTGGCTTATGAAGGCTTGATGGATCTACCCCTCCGCTTAAGACTTTACCACTACTAGGCTCAACAATGTTATAAGCACGAGCAAGTCTCGTTATACTATCCATAAGTATAATTACATCTTGACCAAGTTCTACACGACGTTTAGCATGCTCAATAACCAATTCTGCCACTTTGATATGATTTTCAGAAGTCTCATCAAATGTTGAACTTACAACATCTGCACCTCTTACAGATCTTTCCATATCAGTAACTTCTTCTGGTCTTTCATCAATTAAAAGGATAATTAACTTCTTATCAGGATAATTTTTTCTAATAGAATTTGCTATATCTTTTAATAATGTTGTTTTCCCAACTTTAGGCGGTGCAACAATCAATCCACGTTGACCAAATCCAATTGGCGCTACTAAGTCAACAAATCTTGTAGAAAGTTTCTCCTTAGTAGTCTCTAAAACAATTTTCTGATTCGGATAAATCGGTGTTAAAGCTTGGAAATGTGCTCTACCTTTTGCAACTTCTGCATCGACATCGTTAACCTTATCAACTTGAAGTATACCTGCATATCTTTCACCTTCACGAGGTTTACGAACCTTACCATAAACTTCATCACCTTTTTTCAGTTCGAAGCGACGAATTTGAGAAGCGGAAATATAAATATCTGTTTCTCCTTTTTTATAATCAACTGTTCTTAAAAAACCAAAACCATTTTCTGGATGAATATCGTCTAGAATACCAGAAGCATAGTAATGCTCTTCACTTACTGATTGTTTTTCTAAAATTGCTAATACTAATTCTTTTTTATTTAATGTATAATATCTTGGAACACCAAGTTCTTTAGCCAAAGCTGTAAGTTCTTTAGTATTCATACTTTTATACATTTCATCAAATTTTACGTTACTCATTTTTTTCCTTTCTCCATGTATCACATGGAAATTCATTCTAACATCAATATAAATCCTTGATTTTAATTAAATATTATCTTTAAAGTACATCAAGAACCTGAATAAATAACTCACACTAAATGTTATTTTCAAGTTCTTGTTATTTAATATTAAATTTTTCAACAACAATTTATCTCTTGCTAAGCACTACCACTGCAGATAAGATAAATGCAGCTCCGATTATATCTATTAGACCAAATGTTGTTCCTAATAATAAGAATGAAAAGACTATTGCTGCTATCGGCTCAAAACATCCGATTATACTCCCTGTAACAGCTCCAATCAATCTTACTCCTTCTAAATATAGTGAAAATGACATTATTGTTCCTACAATAACAACCCCCGTTATGCATAAAAAGTCCATAAGAGAAAAGTTTGAAGGTATATAGTTGCTACCTGTACCAAAATATACTACAGATCCTGCAATTAAAAGCCCCCAGGTCATTATCGGTATAACTCCATATTTCTTTGTTAAATTTACTGATGAAATATTATAACTAGCTAGTCCAAAAGCAGAAAATATTCCCCAAAATAACCCTAAAGTGGAAATATTTAATTTACTAAAGTCTAAATGCGTAGCCATAAGAACAGTCCCAAATAATGAGGATACTATTGCAACGACTTCACGAGGCAGCGGCCATCTTCGACTTATAATACAATAATAACTCATAATCATTACTGGTCCAGTAAACTGAATAACAGTTGCCATACCTGCATTAGTATACTTAATCGCTAAAAAAAATGTACCTTGACAAATAAGTAATCCTAAAAATGAAAAATTTAATAATCTTAAAATATCTTTTTTATCCGAAAATACATTCATCAAGCTTTTCTTATCTTTTAAGAATAAAATAATTACTAGAACTATACCTGAATAAAATAGTCTATTGGAAATTACCCAAGTTGAATCTATTTTAGAAATATTAAGTAAATACTCACCTAATACTCCAGATAATCCCCAACATGTAGCTCCTAACAGAGTAAGAATGGCACCTTTTTTCATAGTACTTTTTTCCATAACTACACTCTCCTAATGATCAAATAACTTCAGACTTGAACTTACAATTTTGTTAGATTTCTCTAATACTTCATTATAATTCTCATCTTTGGATAATAAGATACTAGTAAATAATGTAATCATATTATTTTGAGCTACCATCATGTTTCCACAAGTATAAAACTTAGCATCGAGTTTATTGGTAACATAACCGAATGGTGAATACCAGAAACCATAACCAACATTATAATTTTCATCAAAAAATTTCTTCGCAACACTTTCAGGATATCCTTTTATTATTGGCATCGGATATAGAAGGCTAAGTGATTTAATTGCCTTTTGAGAATCTTCTACTTTTGCATTTAAAACTGAAAACACATCTAGTTTTTTCCCCATCAAAGTCTTATCGTCATATACTCTAAATTCACTTTCAAATTGAGATTCAAAATTCTCTTTATATTCATGAATAATTTCTTCTTCATCAAACATAATTGAGTAATCATTATTAAATAAATTTTCTTTTTTTAAGTAAAGATGTGCTTTTAAATCTTTATCTGTATAATCTAATGAAATTAATGGATTTGTCGTGATGAATAAACTCTTTTTTGATTCAAATGCTATAAAATATCTATTTCTACTCAACAGGTATTTAGTTATTGCTCCTAGTGAAGTATTATTTTCTAATAATATTAAATTTTTTCTTGATAGTACTATACGTTTAAGTTCTTCTTTTTCAATTTGAAGAAGAGCTTTTCTAATGTTTTCTTGCCAAAGTTCCGGATAAATCTCTCTAACTACCGATATTTTGGGATCGTTAGAAATCTCATTATCATCATCAAGCTTGCTTAAAAATGAGATTCTCTCCGTCCATATTTCCGAAAACTCTTTTTCTTCCTTCATATTAAAGAACAATGTTATAAAAACTTCTTCACCTTTAAAAACAGCAAGTATTCCAGGAACTACAAATGATGTATCACTAAAATCTACCCATTCCTGACTGTTCTTGTTATTTCCATCTGAAATACCACCATAGATTCCAAAATACTCATCATCGTGTTCATCAATTTCTAAAACTGTTACCTGCGCTTTTAATTCCTCAAACCCAGATAAAATACTACTGTTATCAAAACTAGTTAGAAAATCATTAGAATCAAGTAACCATGTTGCTTCATAACCTATACCGATTATAGATGTTTTAGTATCTGGTGTTCTTATAATAAATCTTTCACCTTTTTTTGGCGAAAACAGACTGATAAACTGATCTTCACTAAATGTTTTCTTTAGTTTGAATTTTACAACAAGCTTATCATCAAGAACCGTATCACTAAAATCATAATCTATAATTCTCTGATAATCATTCATACTTATTACCTATCCTTTTTTTTCTCCTCATTTTGAAGTCTTTCTTCACGTTCTTTAATTTCCAATTTTTTTTGTCTTTGTTTTATTAATCTATTTACCTCTTCTTCTGATTTATAACTTGCTTCTTTATCAGTAAAAATAAATAAATTTTTGTGATTATTCAAAATTGATAGTATCGTTTTATTTTCTGATTCCTCATTTTCAAATAATTCTGCTATGTATTTTCTCTTGTCATTACCTAAAACTACAACAAATAAATTTCTAGCAGACATTAAGTTTTCATATCCAATGCTTATTAATTTATTACCTTTGATTTCCATACCTGCTTGTTGTAATTGAGATTTTTCTTCTTCTGAAAATTCAACAATATGAAGGTTTTTATTTACCTCATCAGCAAAACGGTAATCAAGTATTCCCCCATCAGATCCTAAGAAAACTACCGCAACATCTATTGGATTTTCTTCTAATACCTCTTTATAACTATTTAAATCTTCTTCACATTCATTACTATTTAGTGCTTGTGGATAATAAATGTTTTTAGCTTCTAAATCTAACTTTTTAAATAGCTCATGTCTTGCATATCTATATAATCCAAATTTCTCTTCAATATCAATATCAGCAAATTCACGTTGACCTAATAATATAACATGTTTATAGCGATATTTCCCTGTTTGATTATCATCTATCATTCTATTCGTAAATTGTGTATTAATAATATTTTCAGGCAAGCAAATAACTGCACCATCCTCAAGATTTTTTTCAAACTCATCATACATTCTATTTAGAACTGCTGTTTCACTGTTACAAACTATATATTTCATGTTTTCACCTCCATATAGTAATTATTCAAATTACTTTCTATTATATCATATTTATCCCTTACTAACAACGTCATAGATTTTACTCAACTTCTATCAGTTTAGAAAGTACATAAGAATAAACATATGTTTTAATATTTTTTAATTGATAATATTCCGCTACCGCTTCTTTATATATTCTTAGTTGCTCCTTGTGTCTTTCACGTAAAATATCTTCCCCAGTTTTACTAGTCACATAGTCAGTCTTATAATCAACGATAATAGCTTCATCATCAGATATCTTAATAAATAAATCGACTACCCCTTGAAGTATTACATCTATTTCACTATCACTTTCACTGTATAGTTCTTTGGCTTTTTTCGCAGTGGTAAATGCTATTTCAGTTTGACAAAATTGACAATTATTAATAATATCCATTAATTTATTATTAATAAAGTTACCTATTCTTTCTATGTCATCTTTATTATTTATATTATTAAACTCTTCTTCTGTTAATATTCTACTCTCTTTAATATTTTTAAATAAATCATCTGTTTTCTTTAAATTATTTAGATAAGCTTCCACATCATTAATTTCGACACCTGATTTAATATCATTAACTATTTTTTCAAAAAGTTTATGAACAATATTACCCCTAAGTATTGCTTTACTTGTAGATGTCGAACTTTTCAATGTATTTAACTCTAGATAACCTCTTTTTTCTTTTTTGAAGTTTATATTATTAACACCATTAATTTTTTTCAAGGCACTGTATGAGGTTTTCGTTGGAAACACCTTATGTTTAATCTTATCTTCTTCAATTTCTTCGGTAGTATGTTGTTTTAATTCAAACTTTTCATAAAAATCTGCTAGGTCAAAGTCTAGACTAGCTTCTTGTTCTTGAATCGATGGAACAACTTCATGAGCTTCAAATTTTGCATCACGCTCATTTTCAAAACTAAACCCTTCTTCATAATCACTCAGTAAGTTATTTAATATAGTTTCAAAGTTTTCATCTTCTAATATAGCTTGAAAGAGAGACTTATCCTTTGCCTTCTCATTATTTAATTCTATTCCACTTGAACTTACAAGATACAATGTATTTTTAGCTCGAGTTAGTGCCACATATAGGTTACGAATTTCTTCTTCTCTTTCTCGTAGTTTTATCAAAATACTATTTAACTTATATAATTCGTTTAATTCTGTTAGTCTAGAATTGTTTAGACCGAAACTTTGAGCTATAGTCTCAGCATTAAGACTTAATCCAAAAGTCTCTGTGAATAACCCTTCTCCTGTATAACCTCTTTTACTAAATGAAGTATCAAGATCAGCGACAAATACTTCTTTATACTCTAATCCTTTAGAAATATGAATTGTTGATAAGGTAACACTATCATTTGGTGTTCTTTTCTTAGTTTCAAATACCTCTTCATTTTTTATATTTTTCAAATGCCTAATTAAACCAGATAGTTTATTATCAATTTTCTGATATTCATTTACAACATCTACAAAATTCTCGAAATAATCAATTTCTTCGTCATTTACACCTATTGTAACTAAATAATTTTTAAAATCAGTATCTAGAGATATACATTCTATTAAAGTCGGTAAAGAGTTATTCAAACTAAAATTCAACCATTTTTTTAATAGATTTGTAGTCTGACTATCTTTTTTATTTTCACTATTTGTTAACTTCTCAAAAAGATTTTTTCCTTTTTGTAATGATACTCTCAATAAGTCATCATTACTATAATCAAAGATCTCAGTATGCAAAATGGCTAATAAACTAGCATCTCTATTAGTATTATCAATAAATCTAAGAATGTTATACAATATATTAAAACAATTAGATTCAGTAAATCCAACTTTTTCTTTAAAAAATAATGGAATATTGTAATTGCTAAATATTTCTTTAAAACTAGACATTTTTGTACTATTTCTAACTAAAACAGCATAATCACTATATTTCCTTCCATTCTTTATCCCTTGCGAAATCTCATATACAATATTTTCTATAGATTGTTCCCTATAATCTTTTTTATTTTCTACTATTTCTCCTGTAAAATAGTTCACCTTACCATTTATTAACTTAGTTGGAATAATTTCTGTATCTTGTCGCTCTTTTGCTTCTGGATAATAAAGGGCGCTATCTTCATCATAGCTCACACCAGCATTCTTATTTCCCATCAATCTATTGAATACAAAATTACTAGATTTCAATATATTCTCATCACTTCTGAAGTTTTCTTTTAATACTACACAAACACCTTCAGAATCATCTTCAAATGAATATTCCTCATTTACACTATAGTTATCAATTTCCAATTTTCTATAACTATTATACTTTTGTTCAAAAAGATCTGGATTAGAACCCCTAAAACCATAAATTGCTTGCTTAACATCTCCTACTCTAAAGAAGTTCACACCTTCTCCTCTTATTAGGTTTAGAATATATTCTTGTAAATTATTATTATCTTGATATTCATCTACATATATTTCATAAAAATATTCTCTATAATAATTTGCTGCTTCACTTGGGATAATCTCACCATTCTCTTCTTTAGTTAAAGCCTTAATAGCAAGATGGTTTAAATCAGAGAAATCTAAAAAATTGTTTTCTCTTTTTCTTTTAATAAAATCATTATGTAATTTCTTAAGAACTTTTGTAATAGTTCCTGATAACTCAGTCATTTTTTCTATGGTTTTAAAATAATTAATGTAATCATTAAGGTCAGTTTGTATACTTGCTAATGTCGCTGTGTCATATACACTGTCTTCAACTTCTAATTGTTTATTTAGTTTCTCAATAATAACTTCAATTTCCTCAAGATTCTCTTGATTACTCTTCGATGTTTCTTCATCTTGTTGAAGATATTTTATGATCTTTTCTTTCTTATCAACATCTAAATTAACAAGAGAAATAAAATCTATATCGTACTGTTTTTTAGAATTTTCTAGATATTTTTTAATATAAAAACAAAAATCAGATGCTATTTTTATATTTTCTACTGTAGTTAATTCATCTACTCTACTAAATTTATCAAGAATTTCTTTATTATCAATAGCAAGTTTATCTTCATAAAGAGAATTAAATTTTCCAAAATCTTCTTCTAAATATTTTTGAAAATTAGGTATATTTAAAAGCTTATAGTATATATCAATAATAAAAGAAGTTATATTTTGTTTAGAGCCAAAAACTGTAAACAATAAATCTGTACTACTAGAATCATCTTTAACCAATTCTTCTAGTACGTTTCCTATTGTTTCACTCAATAATCCTTTACTATTTGCTAATATACCAAAGTTAGGCGATAAATATTTAATTTGATTATCAATTTTTTCCTCTACAAGATAATAGAATTTTTTCAATACATTTAGACAAAAGCTGTCAATAGTACTAACATAAGCATCATTCATTAGCATTCTCTGCTTTCTAAGGAACAATAAATCCTCTTCTTTATTTGTTGAAAGCAATCTTTCACTAATTTTATCTTCTATCCTTACTATCATATTTTTAGCAGCAGCGGTAGTAAATGTTAAGACTAATAATCTATCAATATCCCATCTTTTTGTCGCTACTTTTCTTGCTATCCTTTCAGAAAGAACCTCTGTCTTACCACTTCCAGCTGCGGCAGCAACAAGAATATCAGCTCCTGTAATGGCTATAGCTTGCCACTGTGGTGGTGCCGGTGGATACTTCCTAGAAGCGGCTATATTATCAATCTTTTCAATATTTATCATACAAATTTCCTCTAATTTCATATTAATAATCACTTTATATTTTAACATACTTTAAGCATTATGGTATAATGTTTTAAGATAGTAAGACATTTATTTAAAATTATATTTTTATACTGTTTCTACACAGTCGTAATTATAAAATAATATTATAAATAAACATTACTTTTTCTTAAATTTTTATAATAGGTGGAATAGATGAATCGAAAATTTTTGGTACTAGCTCCTATTCTAGCAGCTAGTTCTATAATTAAACAAAATAAAAAACTAAAAGTAACTAAAACTACACTTGATTTTAATAATCTTCCCGATTCTTTTAATAATTTTAAAATTGCCCAAGTGAGCGATATTCACTGCGATAAAGTTGGATTAAGTGACTTATCCTTCTTAAGTAAAATCAAAAAATTTGCACCGAATATTATTGTAATTACTGGAGATATTTTAGATAGTTATAAAAATGATATGGATGTAGCTTATAATATCTTAAGCCAACTTTCTGTAATTGCCCCTTGTTATTTTATATCAGGTAATCATGAACTTAGGTTGCCTAAAGAATATGCTGAGTTAAAAGTTATGTTATCAAAACTTAAAATTACCCACTTACACAATGAAAGTATTCTTCTTAATCGTAATCAAGATTTTATAAATCTAGTTGGTGTAGAAGATTATAATTTTTTCAAAAATGAAGATAACTTAAATCACCGTGCAAACTTCAAGAAAACATTAGACAATCTATATTCCTCAGAATATTTCAACATCTTGTTGTCACATCGTCCCGAGAAATTTCCAATCTATGCAGAAGCAAAATATGATCTGATTTTTTCAGGACATGCCCATGGTGGCCAATGGAGAATTCCGTTTATAGGAGGTATTTTCTCACCTAGTCAAGGATTCTTTCCAAAATACACAAGTGGTTGTTACACAAAAGACAGTTCGACATTGATTGTTTCGCGTGGTCTAGGAAATAGCTCGTTTCCTATAAGAATAAACAATAGAATTGAATTGGTATTAGTTACAATAAAAAAAAGAGAGATTCAAAAATCGTGATTTTTTAAAATCCGATTTTGAATCTCTTATATTATTTATTAGAAATATAATTTCTCAAATTTTTCTATTTTTTCTTCAAAATCTTGAAGCGCCAATTCAATTGCATCTGGTTTAGACATATCTACACCAGCATTTTTTAATACTTCTATTGGATAATCCGAGTTTCCTTTTGAAAGGAATTCATCTATGTAAACTTTAGCATTTTTACTATCTTCTAGTATTAATTTTGATAATGCTTGTGCTGCAGAATAACCAGTAGCATATTGATATACGTAGTAATTATAGTAGAAGTGTGGAACTCTTGACCACTCATATTTTATATCTTCATCGTAAGTAAATACATCACCATAGTATTTTTTCACCACATTGAAATATTCAGTATTTAAATATTCTGCTGTTATAGCCCCCCCGTTTTGAAGTTGTTGGTTTATTTTGTGTTCGAACTCTGCAAATTGAGTTTGTCTATATACTGTACCAACAAACCCACTTAACGCTTGGTTAAGGACACGCAGCATTCCATTTTTGTTACCTTCTTTTTCAAATTTATTGTATAGATATTCTGTTAACAATGCTTCATTACAAGTTGATGCTACTTCTGCAACAAAGATTGAATAATTTCCATAAACATATGGTTGGTTTTTTCTAGTATAGTACGAGTGCATTGAATGACCTAATTCATGTATAAGTGTGTACACATCATTTAACGTTCCATCAAAATTTAATAGAATAAATGGTTTTGTAGTGTAACCTCCCCATGAATACGCCCCTGAACGTTTTCCTTTATTAGGATAAATATCTATCCAACGTTCTGTAAATGCTTTTCTCATATCATTAACATATTCTTCACCCATTGGTTTTACAGCTTCAAGTACTATATCACGAGCTTCTTCAAATGTAAATTTAATCGGCTCTCCTTTTACCATTGATACTGATCTATCATATAATCTAAAATCTTCAAGTCCTTTGGCTCTCTTATGTAACTCGTAATATCTTTGTAAAGCTGGAATTTTTTTATTAACTACAGATACTAAATTATCATACACTTCCTCTGGTATTAAATTGTTAGATAATGCATTATTCCTTGTTGATGTATATTTATAAACATCAGCATAATATTTTTTTCGTTTTAAATTTCCACCTAATGTAGATGCCAATGTATTATTATGCTTTTTAAAATAGTTATATAGAGAATGGAATGTATTTTTTCTAAGAACTCTATCTGTACTTTCCATATATGTACCATATGTTCCATGTGTTAAAGTATGTTTATTTCCATCTTTATCTTCAACTGGCTCAAATTCAACATCTGCATTATTTAATGCTGAAAAAGTTTCATCACTAGCATTTAGTGCTTCTCCAGCCATTGCTATTATTTTTTCTTGTTCTGGATCCAGAGTATGACGACGTTTTTTATTAATTTTTTCTAATTCAAATCTATAAACTTTTAACTCATCTAATTCTTCTACGTATCCTAATAGTACATCCTCATCAATTGAAAGAAGTTCAGGTTTTAAAAATGACCACTCTGCATAAAACTTAGAATTTAAATTCATTGTTTTAGCATATAATTCACCATATTCAGCATTCGTACTATCTTGGTCTTTTCTAAGAAATGCATAAATTGTTAATTGTTCGACTTTTAACATCATATCTTCTTCAGCTTTAAAAACTTCTAGAAGAGCTTTAGCACCTTCTTTAACCTTACCTTTATAACTTTGTATTTGTGGTATTAATTCTTCCACTTCTTTAAATTGATTCCAAAAATCTTCATTTGTTTTAAAAATTGATTCTAAATCCCATGTATTCTCAACTTTTTGATCTTTTCTTAATAGTTCAACCATCTTATTTCTCCTTATGTCTAATACATAATCTTAATTATATCACATATTTTAGCAATTTGGTAATATATATTTTTAAAACTGTGTTAAATTTTCAGAAAATAGATGTGTTATTTTGTTTTAATTAGATGATCATAATTCTCATGTCCTATATAAATCTCGCAATCTTTATAGAACCCATAACTTTCATATAGTTTTCTTACTCTAATATTCGATTGAGCAACATTTAAACTTAATAAAGTATTACTGCTATTGACAAAATTTGTTAATAATTTATTCCCAACACCTTCTCCTCTATACTCAGAAAAAACATATAGTGTATCTAAATAAAACTCTTTTTCCAATACTTCATTATAATCAAATATAATGTCATCTTGTTTTAAATTAAATTTCTTAACAACCTCATTAAACCAGAATTTTTTCATCTTTTCTACTTCATTATAGTGATAAGAAAATGAGAATCCTTTTATTTTTCCATCATTTTCATAAACCATGCAATTTTTATAACTAAATCTATCATCTTCTGACAGAAATACAAATTTTAGAATGTCTTGGATTTTTACTATAGAATAATTCTTCAATATGTCGATTTCTAAAGATTCAATAAACTCCTGCAATCCTTCTAATACCTTTATATCATCTTTTATTGCTTTTCTAATCATTATTTGTATCCTTCCATTACTTAATAATTATTAAAGAAGCATCTACTATTCAACTTCGCCAACATTAGCATATCTAGCAAATGAAGGTTCATAGTTTCTTACATTAAACCCTAATTCTTCTAATATTACAGCTACATAAGAAGCTCGTACTCCAGTTGTACAATACGTAATTTGTAGTTTATCCTTATCTAAACCTTTTTCATTTACATATTTTTCTAACTCTTCTCTAGATTTTACAAATCCTTCTTCATCAACTAAAGAATTAAACGGTAAAGAGATTGCACCAGGAATATGGCCAGCTTTATTTTCACCGTAAATTACGCGACCATTAAATTCAACTTCTAATCTAGTATCTATAATTTGTACATCATTACTTCCTAATTTTGATAATAATTCATCTGTAAATATAGCTTTTTCGTTTTGAGTTGCTTCGCTACGAACTACATCGCTAACATCTAATCTATCTTCAGTCGGCTCATAATTCTTATTAAACCCTAATTTTTCAACTTGTTTAAAGCCACCGTCAATAAATTTAACTTTATCAAATCCAGCATAATTGAATGTATAAACTACTCGTGCTTCATCTCCAAATCCTTGTTCTGGCATTGTAAAACCATAGACTAACACTTCAGAATCAGCATTAATACCAAGCTTAGAAAAAATTTGTTCATAGTTATCTTTTGATAACAATTTACCTAAATTCTCTCCTCCAAATTCATCTAATAAACTTATATCAGTCCAGTCAACAACCACTGCCTTATCATACATCAACGCACCTTCTTCAAGCATTCCACCACGTGCATCGATAACTACTATATCTTCATTAGTTCTATTATTTAATAAATACTCAGCATCAACTAGTTTTTCAAAATCAAATTGTGTCATAAGTACCCTCCTCTAAAATTTAATTTTCAATTTATTATAACATAAATATTATTGAAAAAATATAATTTAATTCGTTATCAAATCGATGTGAATTAGTATTACAAAAATATAATATAAAATTCAATTTCCTCAAATATTTCTTACAATCCATAAATCGTAAACATTTTTATTTACAACCTATATGAAACATGTTATAATAAATCGGAATTGTTTTGAATTGAAAATTTAAGGAGAAAATATATGAACAAGAAAAAAATGATTATTACTAGTGCCTGTGGTTCACTTGTAATCGGACTATCAGCCTTTGCTGGTTATGAATACGGAAGACAACAAGCATATGAAACAACACCTCT
>NZ_JAQMFS010000021.1 GCF_028308085.1 Gemella haemolysans | reverse complement strand
ATAGCAATTCCTTTTGTATAGTCTTCTGGTGTAAATGGTGTTGTTGTAACTGGTGTCTCTATTGGTTTCACCGGTGTTACATTTACTGGTACTTCTACTGTAACTACTTTTCCATTTGGTAATTCTACCGTTACTCTAACTGGATCTTTCTTACCTGGTGTTGTTAAATCTGGAATGTTTTCTACATTCGTAACTTTTCCACCTTTTGGTATTGTTATTCCTTTTGTATAATCTCCAGGTTCTAATGGTGTTGTTGTCACCGGTGTTTCTATTGGTTTAACAGGTGTTACATTTACTGGTACTTCTACTGTAACTACTTTTCCATTTGGTAAGGTAACTGTAACTTTAACAGGATTTTTCTCACCTGGTGTTGTTAAGTCTGGAATATTTTCTACATTCGTAACTTTCCCACCTTTTGGCACTTTAACATATTTAGCAATATCATCTTTAGTTATCGGTGTATTTGTTACTGGTGTTTCAATCGGTGTAGGTTTTGCTTCAACAACTTTAATTGTAGCAGGAACTTCTACCAATACTTTTCCATTTTTGTCTTTTACAACTACTGTTACTGGTTTATCTCCAATAGTTGTTGCATCAAATGGTTCGGTTTCGCCATCAGGAACTTTATATTCAAATGTAGAACCTTCTGGATAATCACCTGGAGTAATACTGTCTCTCGCTTGTGGTTTCTCAGTTGGATTTACCGGTACTAGTTGTTCTTTTCCTTCAACAACTTTTACTTTCGCTGGGACTTCTACTAGAGTATCGTCTCCATCTTTTGCTTCTACAATAACATCTTTTTCTCCAGGTGTTGTTGTATCTACCGGAGCTTTATATTTAAATGTTACTCCATCTGGATATTGTTCAGGATTAATACTCTTAGAAGCATCAGGTTGTTTATTATTTTTATCTACTGGTACATATTGAATTTTAGGCTCTACAACCATTATTTTGGCTGGTATTTTCGTAATAACCTTATCTCCAATTTTTGCTACTACTACGACATCTTTCTCTCCTGGTGTTGTTGTATCAACAGGAGTTTCATATGAGAATTCTGTATCTTTAGGGAATGCTTTAGGATCTATACTTCCCTCCACATTTGGTTGTTTTTTATCCTTATCAACAGGAACAAATTGTGGATAACTTTCTACAACACGTACTGTTGCAGGAACTTCTGCAATAGGATTCCCGGCTTTATCTTTTACAATTACATTTACTTTGTAATCTCCAGGTGTTGTTGTATCTATTGGTGTTTTTGGATCATATTCAAATGTTGATTCTTCTGGATATTCAGTTTTATCGATACTATTTTCTGGATTTGGTTGTTTATTGTTTTCATCAACCGGAACGATTTGAGGAACTCCCTCTACAACTGTCACAGGAACTTTAACAACGGTTGTTTTTTCTACTCCATCAACAGTATATTTAACTTTAACATTCACATCTGTATCATCTGATAAATCTGGATTTTCTACATTTTCATCAATACTTACATTCGTAACATTTGCTGGAAGTTTTCCTTTAAACTCACTGTCTTCGATTGATTCTTTTGCCTTAGCAAGAACTTTTTCTTTTGCTTTTTCTTTATCACTATCTTTAGCAACAATTATACCTTTCGGTGTTGGTTTTGGAAGAACTATTACTTTAACTTTTACTGGTTCTATTAAAGTTTCTCCATTTTGATCTGTGTAAGTCACTGGCACAGTGACTTCTTTCACACCTGGTTTAGCTGTAATATCTTTTGCTAAATCTTTAGGCTCACCTTTAGTTCCATTTTCACCAGGAGTAACAGCGTCAGTTATATCCTTAGCTGTAATTTCATCTCCTTCAAATACTACTTTAGATGTTGGAGTTGAACCAACTACATTAACAGGAACATCCACGTTAACAGAGACATCATCAATAACTTTTCCTGTAGCATTATCTCTATATTTAATTGTTACTGTTACTGGAGTTTGTTGACCGTTTTTATCAGTTTTTGGAGTGACGATAGCATCATCTGTTATGAATGGAGTTACACCTTTAGGAACATTTGTCAATCCATCTATTGCTTTTTTAACGCTTGCTCGGATCGCATCAATTAAAGTTTCATTTGGTGTTCCGTTTAAGACCGTAACCCCTTTTGGTGATGGTTTTGGTAGAACTTTCACAGTCACTTCAACCGATTCATCACGTTTAAATTGATTTGCTCCATAAGTTACTGTTACTGAAACTTTAATCTCTTGACCTGCTTTTCCTTCTGTCGAAATATTACTTACATCAGGATTAGTAACTTTACCGTCTTTACCAGGTGTTACAGCTTCTCCTATTTTTTCAGAAGATGGTTTATCACCTTCAACTACGTACACCGTTTTTGCAGTTGATACACGTGGTTTTACTTTAATCGTAAATTCTTGACTTATATTTCCATCCGTATCTTTTTTAGTATCAAATACTGGATCTTTATCAAACGGATTATCTACAATATCATACCCCATTGATTTCAGTACATCAATACGAGTTTGTACATCACTTTCAGGAATTATTTCACCTGTTTTACCAGTAAGCGTTAATGCATGCTCAGTTAATTCAGTTTCTGTTTGAGTTTTTGGGTCTACTGAAACAAATTTAACTTTTGCTTTTTGATCGTCTTTTTCATAAGTAATCTTGATATTTGCTTTTGGATCTGTAATTTTCGGTGGTTTATATCCTTGTTCTGGATTTGCAGGATTTACTGGTTCTAATGGTGTTCCATTTCCATCTTTCGGAGTATATCCATCTTTATGAGGAATAATTTGCGTAATTTCTCCTGTTTTCGTTGGATCGTTTGGATCATTAGGGAATGGAATTGGTTCTCCATCTTTACCACTTGTTGGATCAACTGGAATCCAGCTTCCAATCTTCGTATAAGTAACTTTTTCAGTTTCATCAGGAATCACTTTAGTATTTTTATCTGGAGTTGCTACTTCTTTAGCTGGAATTTCTTTTTTATCTGCAATATATCCAGGTAGAACACCTACCTCGACTTTATTCCATGATTTATTTGGACTTTCCCAATCAGTATAAGTTACTTCTTTAGTAACAAGATTAACGCTCGCTTTTCTTGTGAATGATACTTTCTGAATTGTATCGTCTTTCGCTTTTTCTTCAGCTTCTGTATCTGATTCTTTTTTCACATAAGAAATTACTCGTTTTGCTGATGTATTTAAATCGGATTCAGCCAGTCCCTCAGGCCATTTAAGCTCAGGAGTTTCTCCATTTGGATCTACTGGACTGTCTTTTTCATGAGGTGTTGATGAAGGTACTTCAACGATTCTAGGTTTTAGAACAATCTCAAAAGTTTGAGAAGGTTTAGAAACTCCTGCCACAGTATCCTCTTGATCATCAAAGTTAGGGTGAACTCCATTTATATTATATGAATCACTTTCTATTTCATATCCTTTTCCTTTAAGTTCTTTAATTTTATTAACAATCTCGTTACTATTCGGTAAAGATGTTCCAGGCTCTCCTGTTAATTCAACTGTAGTTGTACTTTTACCGTCAGTAGTTTTAACTACTACATTAGCTTTTTGATTTTTAGCTACATATTTGTATATAACTTCGATAGGATTTTCAGTTAGCGTTCCTGAAGAATTATTTGGTAAATCCGTTTTAACTAACTTATATACAACTCCATTTTCTGTAAATTCTTCATCTGGAGTTACTGAATAATTATTTCCAACAATATTTTCTAATTTTGCTGTTCCATCTTTTAAAACATTTTCTTTAATTACCGATGAAGTATCATTAGACTTAACATATTTTACAGTTACTTTACCATATTTGGCTTCATCATATGCTGCTACAATATTTGAAACAGCATCATATACTGTACCACTTGTCGATGTTCTATTGTAAGGACTATTTTTAGTCACATATTCTTTAAATATGTAATATTTGTTGTCTGCTCCTTTAATAATATATGGCGCAGTAGCTGTTGTTGTTTTTATGTTTCCATTTTGAGTTTCTACTTTCTTTGTAGTATTGTTAGTCTCTGTAGCTACATTTGCTTCTGTAAAATCTTTTTCTGGAGCACTAGTTGCAAATTTATCTACCTCTGCTGTTCCATCTTTAACGATAGATTTTGCTTTTAATATTGAATTATTATTCGCAGCATTAACATAACGCATCGCAACATTTCCAAGTTCTAAATAATCTGCTAACCATGTACCATTAGTATCGAATGTATTTTTTTTCGGATATATCCATTCAAATGTCATTGTTGGTGAAAACTGACCATTTAAGTTTCCTTCTTCACCATCTCTTGTAACAGTAATTTCTTCTTCTGTTGGACCAAATTTTTTAGTGTCACTGTGATAAAGTTTTAAAGTATCTTTCACTGGTTCACGTGATACACCTAACGCTGCCCAGTCCACTTTATATAATATTCCTTTACTAGCCTTACCTTTTACTATTTTAACCGTTACTTCATCTTCTGTTAAATTAGTCACTTGGAAGTAAACATCACCTCGAGGTTCTTTTAAAATAACTCCATTTTCATTAACTTTTGAGTTAGCAGTTGTAATGTTATTTTGGACATTTGCTTTAGCAGGATTAAAATTTCCAATTTTAGCAAATTTATTTAGATTCTTGTTTTTTAATTTAATTTTTATGGTTGTACCTGTATCATATTCATACTTGTTAGATGCGAGTCTGAACTCTTCATTGTGAGATAATAATTCTCCGTTTTCACTAATATCCATACTACCTGTAGTTGAAAGTACTGAAGGTGCATTACTTTCTTTATCAACTTCGATATTAGTTTTATTCATGATATATTTTTTCTCAACAACAGGTTGATCATTAACAAGAATCTTACTTGTCACTTCTTTGTCTTCACTGATTTGTGGATAACGTAAACTATAATTATTAATAGAACCTTTAAATGTTACATCAGTTAAACTCTCAATGGCTGAAGTGAATTCATAAATAAATTGTGTTTTAGTCCCTCTATTTTGAAAATGTCCTGCTTCTTTTTCTTCTAAAGATACAGAATCATCACGTTGTGCCCAAAAAGATGTTTTATTCTGTGTTCCATTTTTTCCATAACGCTGATTATATAACTCTTTTGTTTCCTTTAACTTTGCAAAAACTTTGCCGTCTTTACTTAATTCTTTAGGCAAGCTATCTCCATTTCCTAATTCTTCAAATGTAAGTGAAAATTTATCTCCTTGTTTATAAGCTCCATCCTTGAATTTTAAGTTATAAGTAATATTATTAACTCCACTAAAACTACCCATTCTAGGTTCTGTAGATATAGAACCACTTGCTGTAATTTTTCCTCCGTCAACTGCTACATCATTGTTAGTTTGAGTTTCGGGTGCTCTAAATCCACTTTCCCCTTTTCCTGGAATAACTTTTCCATTTCGAGGATCATTATTTTTATTTACTTTTTCCTCTTTTTTATCGGAAGTAGCTTTTTTCATACTTTCTAAAACGAAAGCTTTATTTTTTAGTTCTACCACTTTTCTATTTATCTCTTCTTGAGTAGTTGTTGAACTTTGTTCTAAAGATTTTGCTGAAGTTAATTCTAATTTTGCTTCTTCTATAGTAGATTTCGTTTTATCGCTAACATCGGCAGAATCTATAGCAGTCTGTAATCTATTAATAGAATTAACTAGTTCTGATTTATTAATTTGTTTATCAACCGTTGGTTGCATGGGTTGTGTTGTTTGATCTTTTTGTACTTGTTGTGTTGTTTTTTCAAGTGTTTCCTTTTTATCAGTACTATCTACTTTTGAATTAATCCCTACATTCTTCTCACTTGTGACGCTGTTAGTATTACCCTCTACCCTATTTACACTAACGTTAGAATTAGATTGTTGACTATCACTTGCAAATGCATTTGATCCTAAAAATGCGAATCCAGCCGCTATCAATACAGAAGCTGTACCAATCTTAAATTTTTTTATACCGTAGTAATTAATTTTTTCTTGTTTTTTTTGAATAATCATTTTCTTATTATTCTTACTGTACATTACTATTCCCTCCTAAATAAACAATAAAAAATATAATTCACCTTTAAAATAAATATAAAAATATTTTTAAAAACAATGATAATTATGTGATTATGAATATTAAACTATTACTTTATTTTATAATCACTTTAGTTAATTTTAACTATAAAATAAACTTGTGTCAATAGCTTTTTCTATATTTTAAGTAGGTTTAAGTTATAAAAATAACTGTTTTTTTCATAAGAAAATAGTTGTTTAATTTAACAAATAACATCTTTTTAAGAAAAATATCAATTTACATAATCTTAATATTTAAAACTGCCAATACTTTTTATTATAGCTTTTCTGATGTTTACATAATTTATTAATAAAATTATTATATATATAATTCAACTTTTTTCGAGAACGTTTACAGTTTTTCTTTTAACATACACCTTTTTTTCGTAAATTAAACAAAAAAATCAGTAGCATATTCATGCTACCGACAATTATATTATTAATTTAAAATTTTATTTTCTAAATAATCGCAGTATTTCATTTCTAGATTTTGAACATATAAATTAGGCGCTTTATTTTTTAATTTTCTAGCTTCTTCAATTAGGATCATAGCTTTTTCATCGTCTAATTTTACTCCCCATTCATATGTCGCGAGTATATTTTTTGTCTGTGGATTTTTTTGTTTAAACCTTGCTAATAAAGTTTTATCCTTCATAAGTTCTTCTAATAATTCATCTTCAGGATTAACCAAGCTTATTAATTTCACTAACAATGCCATAAGTTCAATTTTATAAACTGGTAATAAATCATCTCTTTCAATATATAGTTTTCTTGTTTCATTGTATAATGAATCAAATTCAAAGAAATATTCCAATCCTTCTAATTTAATAAATTCTAATGCATCAGTTAAATAATTAGTATTAGTTATTTCTAATGAATTTATCTTCTCTACTATTTCAGGTTTTTCTATTAATAAATTCTTACCAATACTTTGATAATATACGTATTCTAATTGTAAGTATAGAACAAATCTAGTAGTTTCATCTTTACTAGCATGATAAAAAGTCATTCCATCATTGAATCCCATCGGAATCAAGTTTAGAAAAGCTAATGCAAATCCTATTAAAGCAAATAATAATGTATAATAACTCGGTAGAATTAGCCAAAATACAATAGAAAACACTAGATTAAACGTTACTCCACCTAATAAATATAATTTATACTTAAATTTTCCTTCAATATATTCAGGGGCTCTCATTAGACACTGACCACCAGTTCCTGCCAGTCTTTCATATCTGATTTTAAATTTCCTATTCTCATCCTTTATAATTTTAAAATCAAATACTCTAAAGCTTATAAATTTATAGCCAGATAATAATCCAAATACTAAATGCCCTGCTTCATGGATTATAACATGTAGTATGAAAGCTATAACTCCCGTTATTAATAACAATATAATATTTGGTTTATCAACCCTCGAAAGTGAATCTCCTACAATCTTACCAACTGCATATCCTATTATTGCACCAACGATCATAATTCCTAATATTTGTAAAAGTCCGTTAATAATCTTACTCTTCATAAATTTTTCTCCTATTCATTTTTTTCATGAATATAAGTCATCATTTCGCTAATATTTTCAATATTTTCGTCTACTAAGATATACATCCACTCTCCCATAGCTGTTGCAAAAACCGCTGGTACTCTATCTATTAAGCGAATTTCTTTTGAGTATTTATTATAAATATCTTCATTAGAATATTTATAAGTATATTTATCACGTCTTGATAAAGCAATGCCATTATAGTTATTATTCACTTTTTTCGGTGAATTACCAACTACTACATCCGCATACATCTCAAATAAATCACATTCATAAGTATGATTATATAAATCAACTGTATATCCACCCGCTATTCGGTTATTATATTCTAAAGCGATATAATCGTTATTTGGCAATTTGAAGAACTCAATATGGAAAAATCTCTCTTTCATATCAAATTCCTTAACAATTTTCCTCCCATAATCTCTTAATTTAGGATCTATTTCTTTTGATATAATATTTCCATAATCAAGACTATCATTTAATAGATCTAATGTAGGTTTTGTGTAATAAAAACTAGTTTCAAAAACAACTTCTCCTCTTGAGTCAATTAGTCCGTCATACGTACAAAGAATTCCATTGTCTATATAACTTTCAATAAAGTATACAACCTCTTGAGTCCATTGTTTTTTAAAATTTTCTACATCTTTTTTTGATAAAAGTTTATATGTATTACTCGCTCCCACACCATTATCTGGTTTAGCTATTACTGGTAATTTTATCTCTTTAATTGCTTTTTCAAGTTCTTTAATATTCTTTACAGCACGTCCCTTAGCTACTGGAACATTAGCTTTAATAAATCTTTCTTTCATTTTCGATTTATATTTTGTAAAATCTAGTTTTTTCGGTTTCACACCAGTTATATTAAACTGTTCTCTAATTATTGAATCTAAAAATAACCAATGCTCATTATTAGACTCCACTCTATCTATAACTCCATGCTTATAGATTAAAAACGCTACACCTCTTAAAACTTCTTCATAATTTTCTAAATCATTTACTTTGTAATATTCAGTTAAAGCATCCTTTAAACCACTAGAAAGATTATCGTAACTTTCACTACCTATTCCTAATACTTTAACTCCTTTTTCTACTAACTTTCTTGCGAAATTTTCCTGAAAAGTTGGAAAATTTGGTGATACTAATAAATAATTCATAATAATCCCTTCTTTCCTAATTTTATCTACTAGTTTAACATAAAATCTACTTATTTTCTATTAAAAAACAAAAAAATACGAATTATTTTCATAATGTTTAGAAAATAATTCGTATTTGATTTTATTCTTTTACATTTACTGTTAAATTCTGTAGATATGTCTTAAATGTTGAATTTACTTCTTCACTCAATCCTTTTGTAGCATTTAAGTCAACCGTAATTTCAACTTTCTCATTATATGTTTGTGTCATAATAATATTACTTAGTACACAGATATTTGAAACTAAACCACAAAATTCTACTTCTTTATAGTCACTACGTGAGATATAATGTGCTAAATCAATACTACCAAAAGATGTTTTATTAAATACTCTTTTCGCATAACTTTCATAATTAGCAACATCTCCATATAAATTGTGACCTTCACTATCTATTATACAATGCTCAATCGGTAAATGTTTACCTTCACGAGTTGAAAGATAGTTTGTGTAATGTGTATCTTTTGTAAATATTACATCTTGACCAGCTTTCAAATATTCATCAATTTTATTTGCAATGACTTTATCAAGTTGATCAGCAGTTTCAAAACCTAATGCACCATCAACAAAATCTTTTTGATAATCAACAACTACAAGTAACTTCTCAGATGTATCATGTTTTAAAGTTACTCTTAGATATAGTAAAAATGCTACAAAGGCTAAAAATCCTAAGCAATAAAAGATTATAGCTGATTTAAATTTTGGATGAGCTCTTTCATCTAATACTACAAATTTCATTAATACAGCAGCCTCTACAATTAAAAGTACCACTATATATTTAATTCGTTTTTTAAAGAACACCGCAAAATCTTTTGCACCTAATTTTTTAAATATTAAGTAAATAAACAATGCAGCTATAGCTACAATAAACAACATTGTTCCATATTTATGTAATAATTTGAATGCATGTGGAGCACTAGGCCCTAATACATATCCTAGCGTAATAAACACTACTACCCAAAGGATACCTCCAACTGTTGAATATACATGGAATCTTTTAGCATTTATACGTGAAATACCAGAGAAATATCCAAGTATGTGTCTAACTCCTGGTAAAAAGTACGCAATTACTATTACTATGTTACCAAATCTATTAAAAAAATCAGCTGCTTTCGTCATTCTATATGGTGTAAGTCCAATATATGAACCATACTTATCAACTGCCCTAGTTCCTAACCTTCTCCCAACTTCATAAGAAAATTGCATACCTAAAACAGTTCCTAATGCACTTGCAACAATCATCCCTATATAACTTCCATGATTATTATATGCCATTATTCCAGCTACTACCATCATCGTTTCGCCTGGTAGAGGAAGAGCCGCAAACTCCAAGATAAGCGACACAAATAATATTATATATACATGTTCAGCCAATAGTTTAAATAACATTTCCATATATAAACTATTCTCCTTTTTATTTATTTTCTAATAAATTATATCATATTTTACTTTCACTTAAAAGCTAAAAAGGTAATTTCTATACGATATAAATAATATTGAAAATTATCTTATCATATAAAACTTACAACTAGTTTAAATATTTACTTTCGTACCTATAGTAAAACAATTTAATAAAAAACTAGAGTCATACTTAAAGTAAAACTCTAGCTCTTATTCATTTTATTTTCTTTCTTCAATTACTCTTACTAAATCTTTGATTTCTACAATGTTTTCTGCATCTTCATCTGAAAATTCAAAACCATATTTTTCTTCAATATCCATTACTACATCTGCAACATCAATTGAATCAGCATCTAGATCTTCGTTTAATCTTGATTCTAATGTAATTTTATCTGCATCAACTTTAATATATTTAGTAATAATTTCTTTTACTTCTTCGAAAATTGCCATTACTTTTATTCTCCTTTTTCCATCGTTTCTATCATTATATCATAAAGTTTTGTTTTGTGTATTTGTTTTGCTTGTTGAACTGCATAATATAGTGCATTTTCATCAGCAGAACCATGAACTTTTATACTTGGTTTCTTAATTCCTAGTAGGAATGCTCCACCATATTCACTATAATCAAATTTCTTTTTAAATTTCGTAATTCCACTTTTTACAAGTAATGCTGAAATTTTAGTTAAAATGCTTTCCATAAAGATTCCTTTAATCATAGAACCTAAAGTACTAGCAACACCTTCTATAGTTTTTAATAACACATTTCCAGCAAAACCATCTGCGATAACTATATCATATTTATGCTCAAGAATTTCTCTAGCTTCAATATTTCCTTTGAAGTTATTAATATCTTCTTTAAGTAACTTATGCGCTTCTTTATATACTTTGTTTCCTTTTGATTCTTCTACACCTACATTTAGTAATGCTACAGAGGGTGTTTCTATATTATAAATATATTTCATATATAATTGACCTAGTTTAGCATAATTTACTAAATCATCTGGTTTACCTTCTACATTAGCTCCTAAATCTGTAAGTAAAAACTTATGTTCGCTTTTTGTAGGTAATAGTGATGCTAATCCTGGTTTTGAAATTCCTTCGATGCGACCTAACATAAATAATGAACTTGCCATAAATGCACCTGTACTTCCTCCAGAAATCGCTACATCAATTATTCCTTCATTTAAATCAGATAACATTCTAATCATTGAGGCATCTTTTTTCTTTCTATGAACACGCGCCGCATCATCAGACATCAATACTTCTTCAGTACAAATATTCTTAACAATATTTTCTGTTTTAGTTATTTGTTTTAAGTTTTCTTCAAGTCCATAAACATAAAGTTCTACTTCTTCATCTTTATAACTATTTACAAAGTTAACAATTCTACTAGGTTCATCAACACCTAATATATCAATACCTATTTTCATAATATTATGCACTTTCTTCTCCTATTAATTTTGCTTCGACTACAAACCTACTTTCCCATACACCTGTTTGCGGATTGAAATTATCACATGTAAATAATTTTAATATCTTCGGTTCATTTTCATGTTGTTCTAAAATTTCAACTTGCGTTGGCACTACATCATAAAGTTTATTTACTTCATATGTGCGTAATTTATCTTTTGAAATAATTTGAATCTTAGCTCCAGTTTTGATTTTGTTTAAATTATTAAATCTTATACCCACACCTTGCACACTGTGACCTGCGATAACTACGTTTTGTGCATCTAAAGTTGATGGTTCTTGTGATGTTGCTACTCCATTAATTAAGTTGATTTCAGTGACATCTTGGAAAATTGGCTCTTCTATTTGTACACTATCAATTTTTAAAATTCCTAACATTGAATCAGTTAGTTTAATTTTTGATTCGTTATCTGTAAACATTTTTTGCCACCATGGTATGTCTACTTCACCTTTACCATTTTTATAAGCTGTTATTATCTTATCGTTAGCATTTCCTGTTAAATATTCTCTAATTTGATTTTTGAATATTAACACTACTGACGTACATAGCAATACTACAATAAGAATATTTAATATTGTATTTTTAAGTTTTTTATTCATTGAATCCTCCTAAATTATTGTCTCTTCTAATCCAACATACTGTAATAATCGTTCTTTATTATCGGTTACTTCAATAATTTTCACCGCTAATTTTTTAGCCAAATACATTAAATCTACGTCATTTATTAAATCTGCAACTTTAAAACTAGGAACACCACTTTGTTTCGTACCAAAGAAATCTCCTGGTCCTCGTTGTTTTAAGTCAAATTCTGCAATTTTAAATCCATCATTTTCTAAACACATTATATCAATTCGTTCACTCTTAGAGTCTGTCACTAAAATACAGTATGATTGATATTTACTTCTTCCTACTCGACCGCGAAGTTGGTGCAAAGTAGCAAGACCAAAGCGATGAGCATCTACTATTATCATAAATGTTGCATTAGGAACATTTACTCCAACTTCAATAACTGTTGTGGAGATTAATATATGTATTTCTTTATTTAAATATTTTTCAACAATTGCGTCTTTTTCCTTATTACTCATCTTACCATGAAGTATTGCAATTTTATAATCATCTGGTAGATAATTTTTAATATTTTCGTATGTTTCTTCAACATTTTGAAGATCCATTTTCTCAGATTCTTCAATTAATGGACAGACTACATAACCTTGTCTTCCATTATCAAGTTCCATTCGAATATTATCTAGCACCTTATAAAAACTCTTATTATTAGCTTTATAAGTCTGAACTTTTTTTCTACCTGCTGGTAACTCATCTATTGTTGAAACTTTAATATCAGTAATTAAAGTGATTGCTAAACTTCTTGGTATTGGTGTTGCTGTCATCATCAATGAATTAACAGCTTCACCTTTATTACTTAATAATTGACGTTGTCTTACTCCGAAACGATGTTGTTCGTCTGTAATTACATATTTTAAATTATTAAACTTTACATCTTCTTGAATTAAAGAATGAGTTCCAATTAATAATTCTATCTCACCTACTTCAAGTAGACTTAAAATAGTATTTCTTTCTTTCTTAGGTGTACTACTTGTTAAAAGCGCAACTGAAATATTTAAGTCTTTAAAAAACTCAAAGAATGTTTCAAAGTGTTGATTTGCTAGAATCTCTGTCGGTGCCATAATAGCTGTTTGATATCCTGCTTTTATTGTTGCATATAAAGTTGCCGCTGCAACTGCGGTTTTACCACTACCTACATCACCTTGTAACAATCTGTCCATTTTATAAGGTTCATTTAAATCCGTTACTATTTCATCAATAACTCTACTTTGTGCTCCTGTTAATGTAAAAGGTAAACTATCTTTAAATTCTTTAATATCTTTCTCATTCACACCTACAGAATATCTATTATCTTCAATTCTATTATTGATATTTTGAAGTTGCAATTTCAACTGATAATTAAACAACTCATGAAAAGCAAACATCTTTCTTGCCTTATCAAACTCTTCTGAATTTTTTGGGTAATGTAAAGTGTAAAGTATTCTTTCTAACTTCCAAATCCCTTTAAAATTTTCAGGAACCAAATCTAATATTACATTTTCACCATCTATCATTTTAAATGATTCTTCAACAAGTTTTATAAACTTTTTTTGTGTAATCCCTTGTTTCAGATGATAAAAAACTTCAATAGTATCACCTTTAGGTTTTTCTTCAGTTATATTGAAACTTACGCTAGAAGCAGTTATCGTATTATTAGTTGCATTATATGTACCTTTAACTACTACATCTCTACCTTCAACAAGATTTTTCTTCAAATAATGCTGATTAAAAAATACTATTTTAATACTTCCCGATGAAGTTGACAATGTAAAAAAAGATCTACTTCTTCTATTTCCATAAAACTGTGTACTTACTCTAGTTTCTACTTTTCCTGTAGTTATTACTTTCTCATTATCCTTTACAGAAGAAGAAAAATCAGTAGAACTAGATACTCTGTAAGGAATATTGTACAGAATATCACGAATTGTATATATTTCTAATTCATTTAAAGTCTGTAAATATTTCTTTCCAACACCTTTTATAGTTTCTACCGATTTTTCTAAAATATTAATCATTACCGAATAATAAACTCCTATATCTTTCTCCAGTTTTTGTGATTGCTAAACCACTCTTAGCAGTTTCTTTTAATGTAGTAGACATTTCAAGTCCTATCTTATACATTGCTTCTAACACTTCATCAGCTGGAATACGACTTTTTATTCCTGCTAGAGCTAAATCTGCTGCCATTAAAGCTGTAGAAGCTCCAGCCGCATTTCTTTTTACACAAGGTACCTCTACTAATCCTGCTACTGGATCACAAACAAGTCCTAACATATTTTTTAAAGCAATGGCAAATGCATGAGCACTCATCTCTGCATCTCCTCCCATGGCTTCTACTATAGCTGCCGCTGCCATTGCACTAGCCGAACCAATTTCAGCTTGACATCCACCTTCTGCTCCTGAACAAGAGGCATTATTAGCTACTACGAATCCAAAAGCTCCAGCTGTAAATAACATTCTTAACTGCGTTTCTTCATCAATATTGAATTTTTTCTTTAACGCATGAATACAACCTGGAAGTACTCCAGCCGATCCTGCTGTCGGAGTTGCACAAATTAATCCTAAAGATGCATTAACTTCGTTTGTTGCAATTGCTGCTGCAACTCCATTTAAAAAATCACTACCAGTAATTGATTTACCACTATTTATATACTCTTGTAATTTTTTAGCGTCTCCACCTGTTAGTCCTGTTTTTGAACTTACTCCAGCTAATCCTTCTTCAACAGCTTGCATCATAACAGCTAAATTTCTTTTCATCAATTTTTCTACTGCAGCACGAGTTACACCATTCACTTCAATTTCTTGTTCTATCATCAACTCAGAAACAGGTTTTTGTTCTAATTTTGATTTTTCTACGATTTCTTCTAAACTAGTAAACATTTCTGTACCCTCTACAATTTATCTGCAAATTTTACTTCATTAACAAATTCTAGCTCAGTTATTTTTTGAATGCTTTCTTCATTTAATTCCTCTAGAGACTCAACTACAAGTAAATTAGTTCCTTCTAAAATAGAACTAGAATATTTCTCACTTACTTTTTTATCACCAAATATTTCTTGAATTCTCAATGATAATTCTTTTTTATTTTTGTCATTAAACTTATAAAAAATGAAATAAGTTGGGAAGTCACCTGATAAATTCACATCGAATCCTAGCAGTTCAAATATAACCATCTTTCCTCCACCTATTGATTTCCCAATAAGATCGAGACTATGTCGACCAGCTTGAACTTCTATTTTTGCTGTATTTGGATGAATATGTTCAATTTCACTCTCTATGAATTCAAACTCCATTCCTGCTGCTTTTGCATCTTCCATACTAGTTCTTATACGCTTATCAGACGTATTATACCCTAATAATCCACCAATAAGAGCAATGTCTGTTCCGTGGCCTTTATAAGTTTCTTTGAACGAACCATATAATGTTATTTTTACATCTTCTGGTTGCATTCCAAAAATATATCTTGTAAATAGACCAATACGAACTGCTCCTGCCGTATGTGAACTTGACGGTCCTACCATTACCGGACCTATAATATCAAATACACTTCTGTATTTCATATTTACACCTCCAATATTGTTGGTAAAATAACAGGTTTCCTTCCTATTTCACTTTCTAAAAATTCCCCTAAAGATTCTAAAATTTGTTGTCTAACTTGATATACTCCGCACTCCTCATTAGATAGTACAGATAAAACAGCATCTTTAACAACTGCTTTAGATTGTCCGAATAATTCTGTTGATTCATTTACATTAACGAATCCACGACTTATTATATCAGGATTATTCATTAATTTTTTATTTTCAAAGTCAATTGCAATAGAAACTACGATAACACCTTCTTCTGAAAGTTCTTTTCTATCTTTAATTACAACACTTCCGATATCTCCAATTCCAAGTCCATCTACATAGACATCTGATGCATCAAACTTACCAGCAATTCTTGCACTATCGCTAGTTAATGCTAATACCTCACCATTTTCCATGATGAATGAGTTTTCTAGAGGAATATCACATTCTGCTGCTGTTTGAGCATGTATAACCTGCATTCTATACTCACCATGAATTGGCATAAAATATTTAGGTTTGATAAGTCTAAACATTAGTTTTTGTTCTTCTTTCGAACCGTGCCCAGATGTATGAACATTGTTAACACTAGAAGTGATAACATTTGCTCCAAGTTTTGATAATAAATCTATGTTTTTATTAATAGAAAGAGTATTCCCTGGAATTGCCGAACTAGCAAATATTACCGTATCCGTTGGCATTATTGTAATTTTCTTATGTGTTCCATTTGCTATTCTACTTAACGCTGCTAATTCTTCTCCTTGAGTACCAGTACATAAAATAAGTAATTTATTAGGATCTACTTGATTTAAGTACTTACTATTAACAAATGTTTCCTTAGGTGCTTTAATATACCCTAATTCTGTACCAATTTTAATAGCTTTTTCCATAGAGCGTCCGAATACAACAATCTTTCTTCCATGTTCGATACATGCTTCTACAACCTGTTTTACACGGTATACGTTTGATGCGAATGTTGCAAATATAACTCTATGTTTCTCTTTTCGAAGAATATTAGAAATAGTTTTACCTACTTCTTTTTCACTTTGAGTAAATTCTGTTCTTTCTGAGTTTGTTGAATCAGAAAGCAAACATAATACTCCTTTTTCTCCAATTGCTGCCATTTTGTGTAAATTTGATCCTTGCCCAACTGGAGTAAAGTCAAATTTAAAATCACCTGTATGAACAATATTCCCTTGTGGAGTATTTACAATGACTCCAAATGAATCTGGAATAGAGTGAGTTGTGTTATGGAATGATACTTTTAAATATTTAAAACTTAACACAGTATCTTCATCAATAACATTAAGCTCAGCTTTAGCCAGTAAGTTATGTTCTTCTAATTTTGATCTAATCAATCCAATTGCTAATGGTCCACCATATATTGGTAAATTAACTTTTCTTAGTAAGAATGGTAATCCACCAATGTGGTCTTCGTGACCATGAGTAATAATCAACGCTTTAATTTTATCAATATTTTTTTCAATATATGAGTAATCAGGTATTACATAGTCAATTCCCAGAATATTATCTCCAGGAAACTTAACTCCAGCGTCGATTATTATAATCTCGTCGCGGTATTGAATAGCGTAGGTGTTTTTACCAATTTCTCCTAAACCACCAATAGCAGCTACTCCTACTTCATTTTTTTTAATGATTTTATCCATTAACTTTCTCCACTTTAAAGTCTTCAGATTGTTTTTCAAACTCTAAATATGCTTCACTTAATTCTTGAACAAGTTCTACATTATAGTTTCTATCATCTAAATACTTTCTTACTGCTGGTACTCCATCAGCTTCTACATATAACACTTGTGTGTTTTCTCTTACTGGAATTTCCTTTGAATTTTCTTGGTAAAATACTTTAAATACTGCCATTAATAATCTCCTATCATTTCTTTTAATATATTTAATGTGTAATCTAATTCATTTTTTGTTGTGTTAATATTTATAAATGAAAACTGTATAATATTTCTCTCTTGAAGATATGAACTCTTATAATGAATGAAAATATTATTTATTGCAAGTGAGGCTCCAACGTTAAGTGAACTAATATTTTCAGGTAATTCTACAGTTACAATCACCGGTGAAACTTCTTTTTCTTTTATCTTCATTATTGGAAGACCTAATTCTTTAAGTCCTGCCTTCATATATGAATATTTTTCCTGAACCTTTTCATATCTTTCATCTGTTTTAAAGGCATCTAAAGCTGTATTTAGTGCTTCCATTAAAATAGATGGTTGAGTGAAAGGTATCGATGTCATTTTATTAGCATAATGTAAATCTAAGTATAACGGTGTGTTTTCTAGTGGAACTAATTCGCAATTAGTTCCTACAATTGCTAACCCAGCTACAGAACAAAAGGCTTTACCTGATGAACATGCTACATAATCAACATCTTTATAACTATATTTAATAGCACCTACTGCAGAAACTGCGTCAACTGCAAGTACTAAATTATTTTGTTTAACGATTTTTGTAATTTCTTCTAAATCATTCAATATTCCAACACTAGTTTCGTTATGAACTAAATAGACAAAATCATAATTTCCTGATTTTAATTTTCCAGCTACAACTTCTAAGTCAAAACTTTCTCCAAAACCTACAGAATAACAATCGATATTTAAGCCGTGACGTTTTGTTTCACGAACTAATCTATTTCCGAATTCACCATTTGCTAAAACAAGACCATTATTAAGACCTCTACCTTTCAATTGCGCCATTATAGCTTCATTAGCTAATGTAGCTGATCCATGTAATATAGTCGCTGTTTCTACATCTAAAATTCTCTCTATTTTTGAAAGTGTATTTTTAGTTAGACTTACAAACTCATTACTTCTATGTGAATACAATTGCTTAGATAATTTATCTATTACATCTTGAGATAAATCTACAGGTCCTGGTAAAAAGTTAATTCTTTGAGCTTTTGCCATTCTATCAAGAACCTTATTTTCACTCTTAAGTGAAAGATACATCGGCATATATTCAGCATCTTTAGTTCCTACGTTCTCATGGAATTTTGTAAAACCTAAATGCTTGTAAAGTTTCTCTTGTCTAGTTGTGCCTGAAATAAACACAATATCATAGGCATTCTGAATAATATAATTAAATGTTCTTTGCAATAATTCTGTAAAAACTTTAGTTTTTCTATATTTTTCTTTTATTGATAATAGTCTTATTTCTACAGGTTTTTTATAACTGCCTTTGTAATATTTATCTATATCATTAAGCTTTAAATCTAAAGAAAACGGGCGTTGATCTGATAATGCAATCATACCAACTACATCGTTTTTCTTTTTGGCTATTATATATATGTTTTTATCATGAAATTTATCTTTTAATTTTTTAGTTTCATTTTTTTCATGTTGAGGGATTTCTTCGACAAATGTTTCATAGTTCAACTTGAAAATTTGTTCATATTCTTCCGCTGTATTTGCTATTTTATATATCATAATTTTTCCCCATAACTTTATTTGGTTAAATTTTCTCTACACTATATCTTACCATAATTACAACTTTTTTTCAAATTAACATGGCTAAAAATACTATAATTTAAAAAATATTAATACTAAATTTACATTATTTTTTTTATTACATTCAAAAATAAAAAGACCCAAAATTAATTGGGCCTACATAAATAATTTTTATTAAAATCGTATTAAAAAATACGTTGGTTTTTAAGTGCAGTAACGAAGTCTGTTAATTCATAAATTGCTTTAGCTTCGATAATTTTTTTAAGTTTAGCTGCTTTGAATCCTTTAGCCTTTTTACCACCCATAACATCTGCGATACCATCTTTGTGACCTAATGAACATACAACACCACGGTTAATGTATTTAAAGTCTCCAACTTGTTTTCTACTAATTCTAGCTCCTACATATGCTCCCATTTGATTAGCGATTTGAGCTGTTGTTGGGTAAGGTCTTTCTTGACCAGTTTCAATAAATGCAGCACAGTCACCTACGATGTAAATCTCATCGTGTCCAGGAACTGTTAATTGTTGTGTAGTCACAAGACGACCACGTTTAGCAAGTTCTGGGAATGTTTCATCCATAAGTTTGTTACCACGAACTCCGGCTGTCCACACTAGTGTAGAAGCATATAAATCTTTTCTTTCTCCATCAACTTCGATAGTAAAGCTATCTTTAGTAGCACCTTTAATACCAGCACCTAAGATAATTTCGATTCCATTGTCTTCTAAGTATTTTCTTGCGTAGTCACTGTACTCTTTAGTAAACATTGGTAATAATGTTGGAGCAGCATCTAATCCGTAAATTTTAACTAATTTTTCATCAATTCCGTATTTAGAGCATAATTCTTTTTTACGGTGAACTAATTCCCCTAAGAATTCCATACCTGCTAATCCAGTTCCACCTACGATAACTGAAATATCTTTTACATCTTTTTCTTCGCTTGTAGCATATTTTCTGAAGTTGTCTTCTAATGTAGCAGCAATTTTTTCTGCAGCATTAACATTTGCGATTGGTAATGCATTTTCAGCCATACCTTCAATTCCAAATGTTTCAGGTTGGAATCCTAATCCAACAACTAGTACATCATAGTCAAGTTCATGTTTTTTAGTTAGCACTAATTTTTTCTCAACATCAATTTTAATTACTTCGTCTTGAACAAATTCTACACCTGGTGATACTAAATCTTTAATATCAATACAAATATCTTTTGCTGGGATGTTCCCTGCAGAAACTTCGTGTAAGTTTACTGTATCATAGTGATAAGAATTTTTGTTTACTAAAGTAACTTTTACCTCTCCAGCTTTAGCAGCTTTTTTTAATCCTTTTAAAGTCGTAAGTCCTGCATAACCAGCACCTAAAATAACTACGTTTTTCATAGTATCCATTTCTCCTTTTATATGTTATTTTGTATTTTAACAACAGCAGCAGCCGTTTCCACAGCAACCGCCATCTTCATCATCATAAATTTCAATCATATTTGGATTGTGTAGTGTAAACTCACTACCATATTCATCTTGAACGTAATCTATTTCAAGACCTTTCAAAAGAAGCTCATCTTCTTCATTAACAAGAACTTTAAGATCTCCAAAGTTAAGAACTTTATCACCGTCTTCTAATTCGTCCTTAATATCAATAGCGTAATGCATTTGTGTCCCTTCTAAAGCGATAGAAATTTTCAAGTAACTATCACGTTTATCAGCATCAAATAACATTTCTTGGAATTTACCAACCGCTACATCTGTTATCAAAATTAATTGATTATCTGTATTAGCCATAAAATGTTTCCCTCTTTATTTTTTATTTTCTATTTAATATTATAACCGTTTTTCTAATAAAATAACAGTATATTGCTTATATTTTATAAAATAATTTGTGAATATTTTATGAATTTTTTAAAAACGTTTAAATTTGCATGATATTGTTTTATTAGTATTGTTACTTATACTATTCTAAAGGCTTCTATTAATATTAATCTCTAATCTTTATAACATTAAGATGATTTACATCTGTAGACATTTTTAAAAAATTATTTTGATTTAACTTCATACTTAAATATTTATTTTTTCGTTTATTTTCTTTTTAATTTTAGTATATAGTCTATCTATAAAGGATTCTTCTACATCCTATTTAATAAAACTTTATCTTTATTTAATATTTATATGTAAACTGTTTTAAATTACTTGCAATATCAAATATTTATGTCTTCTTACTTTATTGACTTTTCTTTTACCGAACAGTATAATATTTTATAGAGAGGTGGATTCGTTTTGAATAAAGAGTATTATGAAACTGTTGATAAAATTAAATTTGAGTTAGAAAAAATACGCCCTAAACTTATTAAAGATGGTGGAAATATAGAATTTATTAATTTTAAAAATGGAATTTTAAAAATTAGATTTTTAGGTGAATGTGCACATTGCGAACTATCACACATTACATTAAAATATGCAATTGAAAAAACAATTGTTGAAAAAATACCAGAAGTTAATAAAGTAATAGAAGTGAAATTGAGCGTTGTTTAGACGTTCTTTTTTTATTTTCATTAACTATAAAAATAAAAAAAGAGTAGATTTTCATCTACTCTAAGTGACGTCCCAGAAGGGATTCGAACCCCTGACCGACGGCTTAGAAGGCCGTTGCTCTATCCTGCTGAGCTACTGAGACATATTTAATAATTACCTCTCTCTGAAGTACTTTAATAGTATATCAATTTTTCAATATTATGTCAATACTTTTTTCGATATAAATATAAATATTTTTTATAATTGTGATTTTCTAAGAATATTACGTGGTATAAGCATAATTAAAAATATATCAAAAATATAAGAAAAAATATCGCTACTCTTTCGTTACATTTATAGAAAAAGGAAAGCCGAAGTGTCTCAAACGGCTTTCCTATAAACTTTTTAAAAATTATCTTCTTAATCCTAGAGCTTTAATTAATTCACGGTATCTTTGGATATCTTTTTTAATTAAGTAGTCTAGTAAGTGACGACGACGGAAAACTTTTTTTAGTAATCCACGACGACCTGCGTGATCTTTTTTGTGAGTGTTTAAGTGCTCAGTTAAAGCATCTATTTCTGCAGTTAATACTGCGATTTGTACTTCTGGAGAACCAGTATCTGATTCATGAGTACGGAATTTAGCGATAATTTCTTGTTTTCTTTCTTGACTAATTGCTGCCATTGCAATTTCCTCCATATAATTATATTTTTGCGACCTTAATCCTAGTGTAGAACCTGGAGGGTTTCTATACCACGAATAAGGAACATAAGTAATTGTACACTATTTTTTGTAATAATTCAAGTGATAACATCTAAAATCAATATATAAATATGATTTTAATAATCTTTTTCTTCACAAGTTTTTTTGTCTAATTTTAGCTGTTCTCTCAAGTGATTAAAACTCTCAAATTTTTGTTCTTTTCTTAAAAATTCATAGAAGAAAATTTCTATTTTTTCATCATAAATATCTTTATCAAAATCTAAGATATGTGTTTCAATAAATTTCTTATTTTTTCCAGATGAAACTGTTGGATTATAACCTATATTAGTAATTGATTTATAAATCTCACCATGAACTTTTATTTTCGTAATATAAACCCCGTTAGTTTCTGGTAAAAGATACTTTTCTGATAATTGAAGGTTGGCAGTTGGAAAATTAATAGTTCTTCCTAGCTGTCTTCCCTTTACTACAAGACCAGAAATTGAATAATATCTTCCTGAATATTCTCTATACTTTTTGAACTCTCCATCTCGAACAAATTTCTTTAGTACTGTCGTAGATATTTTTTCTCCTTCAATCATTTGCTCTTCTTGAACATTAATATCTATTCCATTTTCACTTATTAAATCTGGTGTCCCCAATCCTTTATTTCCAAATCTGTAATCGAATCCGCAAAATACCTTATCTACATTTAACTCTTTTAAAATAAATTCTATAAAATCTTCTGCAGATAAATTTTGTAATTTTTCATTAAATTCTAAATAATAAACTTCATCAACACCTAAACTCTCTAATAACTCATTTTTTTTATTTATTGGTGTCAATAACTCCTCACTCGTTTTTCCAAAATATTCTTTTGGGCTCTTATCAAGCGTTATAACAATCGACTTATAATCTCCAATAGCTGCACCTACTGCTCCGCAGATAATCTTCTGATGAGCATTATGAATACCATCAAAAAAACCTAAAGCAGCTACTCTTCTCACATTATCTTTTTTTATTTCACTAATATCTGAAATATTAAATATTTCCATCTTCATCTACCTACTCTATTATTTTTGGAAATGTAGTTTTTACAGATAACAATTCATCATCTTTATCTTTCAAATGATATATTGCTATCGCTTCATTTTCATAAGTAAAAACTATTCCATCTGTAAAATCATGATCCGGAAATTGATTTCTTCTAAATCTCAAACCGTTCATTACTTGTTTTGCTCTAAATTTTGGTATTTCTACAAATTTGTATTCTTCTAGAGCATATTCTTTCCTTAGAAGTTTTTCTTCTAAGGTTTCATCTTTTAGATGTTGTTCTACCTCAGAGAGCGTTAAACAATTATCTAATGTTATTTCACCACTTCTAGTTCTAGTTAATTTACTCATGGTACTTGGTAAATTTAGTTTTTCACCTATACTAGTAGCAATTGTTCTGACATAGGTTCCTTTTCCACAATTTATATCTATAGAAAAATAAAACTTATCATCTTTATAATATTCACTATTTTCTATAAATGAAATGTTATAAATATTTACTTTCCTAGTTGGAATTTCTACATCAAATTGGCCACGTCTAGCATACTCATATAATTTTCTACCATTGACTTTAATAGCTGAATATATAGGTGGCTTTTGCTCTATTTCACCAATCATAGATTTAAGAATTTCTTTAATTTTATCTACGCTAATGTCAGTAACTTTACATTCTTCAACAACTTCTCCCGTAAGATCTTCAGTCGTAGTTTTAATTCCCAAACATACTTCTGCTCTATAACTTTTACCTAAATCCATTGCATAATCACTAACTTTAGTCGCTCCTCCTAATAAGAGAAGCAACACTCCATCTACCTCAGGATCTAATGTACCAGAATGACCTATTTTTTTCATTTGAAGAATTCTTCTAGCTCTGAATACAACATCATGACTAGTAATTCCACGTTCTTTATAAATTGGTAAAATACCTTCAAACATTATTTTTTATCCTCTTTTTTCAAACAATCTGGGCATAAACCATAAACCTCAAATTTATGACCATCTATTCGATAGCCTTTCAATTCTTCAATTTCTAAATCATCACATACGTGTACATGTATTATTTTTGCTTTTCCACATTTTAAGCATATATGATGGTGATGGTGATGATCTGTTTCCAAACACCCAATTTTAAAATATTTTTCCCCTTTAATTTCTGTAGTTTCCAAAATACCTATTTCTTCATAAGTACTTAGATTTCTATAAATAGTATCAAAACTTAGTCCAGGATACATTTTACCTACTGTTTCAGATACATATTTTGCATTAATATATCTATCTTCTTTTACTAAAAGTTCAACCATAGCTTTTCTTTTATCAGTATATTTATACCCTTTTTCCTTTAGAAGTTTCATTATTCTATCAACTTTTTCTTCTGATATTTTCATAAGTACCTCCTACATAGTCTATTTTTTAAAGTCCACAAACGTCTTGTTTCTTAACATTTCAATTTCATCTTTATAAGGTGCAATGTCTTTCTTTTCTCCATACCAAGGAGTCTCTAAAATTTTAGGAATATTTGCAAATTCATCTAAATGAACAATTCTATTTATCGTATCGAATCCAATTCCACCGTATCCGATATTTTCATGACGATCTTTATGTGCACCTAATGTATTTTTACTATCATTAATATGAAGCACTTGAATCCTATCTAATCCCACTATTTTATCAAATTCAGTAAGAACACCATCTAAATCATTAACAATATCGTATCCACCTTCAAATACATGACAAGTATCAAAAGTTACTGTTAATTTTTCGTTTAAAGTAACTCCATCAATAATTTGTGCAATTTCATCAAAAGTTCTTCCACATTCACTACCTTTACCAGCCATAACTTCCAAGGCAATATTAGGTTTCATATCTTTTGTTAGCACCTCGTTTAAACCTTTAACGATACTTGCTATCCCAACATCAGCACCTGCTTTGACGTGTGATCCTGGGTGAAGAACAATATTCTTAGCACCAATTTTTTCAGTTCTTTCAATTTCTAATCTTAAGAAATCAACTGCAAGCTGATAGATTTCTGGTTTTACTGTATTTGCTAAATTAATAATATAAGGTGCATGCACTACTATATCACTAATATTTTTTTCTTTCATTAATTTATGCGCTTCTTCGATTCTCAATTCTTCAATAGGTTTTCTTCTTGTATTTTGAGGAGCACCTGTATAAATCATAAATGTATCACTATTATAACTAGCCGCTTCTTTTACAGAGCCTAGCATCATTTCTTTTCCTGACATTGATACATGAGATCCAATTTTCAAGTTCTTCATTACTTACCTCTGTTTGCTTTGTTACTACGTTTAGCAAATTTTCTTCTTTCTTTTTGTTTAAGTTTATCCATTTTATATTTATATTTTTTCTTATAACCTGGTTTAACTTTTTTAGAAACTTTTACTTTTGATTTCAGTTTCTCAGTTAAGTTATGGTCAGCTACGACTTTCTTTCTACTTTGACGTTTGTTTCTGTCTTTAGCTTCAACAAACTCACCATTTCTAATATCTTGGTGATTAAATTCAATACCACGTTTTTCTAAATCTTGTAATTTTTCTTCATCTTTATTATTATAAATTGTAATACAGTCACCGCTTAATCCAGCACGCCCTGTACGCCCTGCTCTGTGGATAAAGAAGTCTAAGTCATTAGGAATATTGTAGTTAATTACATGACTTACTCCTTCAATATCAATCCCACGACTCATTAAATCACTAGCTACAACATAGGTGAAATCTAGATTATTAATTCTTCTTTGCATTTGCTTACGTTCACGTGGTGTTAAATCTCCGTGAAGTACTCCTACATTTAATCCTTTAGAAATTAAATAGCTACTTACTTCCTCTACCTCAGTTTTCTTATTAGCAAAGATAAGAGCTAAATAAGGATTAATAACTGTAGTGATTTCATGTAATTTTTCTAATCGAGATGAACTCTTTTCTGGTATTAAAATATATTCAATTTTACCGAATTTAGCGTTATCAACTTCGATATATTGAGCATTTTTTAAATATTTCTTCAAGAAGTGATTCATTTGAGTTGGAATAGTTGCTGAGAATACTAGAAATTGACAGTTTTCTGCTGCTCTTTTAGAAATTTTATCAACATCTTCCATGAATCCTAAATCGATCATCATATCACATTCATCGATTACAAGACTTTCTACTTCTTTAATTGCTAAAGCACTCGCTCTATCTAACTCTAATACACGTGTTGGTGTACCAATAATAATATGTGGCGCATTAGATACTCTCTCTATATCTCTATTTAAATCTTGACCACCAATACATAATGTTATTTTAATATCTTCTTCAGAAAAACTAGCAATATGTAATGCCATATCATATAGTTGTCTTGACAGTTCTCTAGTTGGAGCTAAAATAATACTTTGTGTTTTTTTCTTAGCTACATCTAATTTGCTAAAAATTGGTAGTAAGAAAGAATGACTTTTTCCACTTCCTGTTTGTGATTTAGCTACTATGTTTTTTCCTTTTAAAACTGGTGAAAATACTCTCTCTTGAATTTTTGTAGGATTATCAAACCCTAAATCTATTACTGCCTTATTTACAAATTCATTAAATTTATATTGTTCAAATGACTTTGGTAACATTTAAAATCTCCTTTATGATTTTTCTATCTAAATATATGGGAGTTTTCCCCATCTTCAATTTCACACATGAAATGATTGAAAATAACTTTTTATATTTCACGTTATAATAAACCACCCTTTATTATACTATAAATACATAGATTTAGCTATAAAAAACACCGTATTATTGCCTATTATTCGTTTTCTATATATATTTTCCTCCTGAAAATAAAAAAGTAATTCAGAAAATATTTTACAATCTTCTGAACTACTTAATAATATTATTTTACTATCTCAATTCCTGAGCTTGTTCCTAACCTTTCAGCTCCTAAATCAACATATTTTTGAGCAGTTTCTTTATCTCTAACTCCACCACTCGCCTTAACTTTAGCATTATCTCCGACTACAGATTTCATTAATTTTACATCTTCATAAGTTGCACCACCAGTTCCAAATCCTGTTGATGTTTTTACAAAATCAGCTTTGGCAACTAGTGACAATTCACAAGCTTTAACTTTTTCTTCATCAGTTAAATAACATGTTTCGATAATAACTTTCAAGACATTATTACCAATCGCTTCTTTAATTAGTCGAATTTCATTCTCTACGTAATCAAACTCACCATCTTTTAATTTTGCAACATTAATAACCATATCTATTTCACTTGCACCGTTTTCGATTGCTTCTTTTGCTTCAAAAACTTTTGATGTTGTTGTCATTGCTCCTAATGGAAATCCAACAACTGCCGCTACTTTAACATCAGTACCTTGTAAAAGATGTTTAGCATCCGCAACGTAACAACCATTAACACAAACACTATAAAATTCATGTTCAATAGCTTCTTCACATAACTTTTGGACATCGGCACTACTTGCCGTAGCTTTTAAAATTGTATGATCAATATATTTATTTAATCCCATTTTTTTACCTCTATTCTATTATTTCTAATATATTTTTAATATTTTCTATTTTTTCATTTCCGATAACATAAGCATCTAATAACATATTTTTACTAGATTCTACATTCTTATCATCATTGTAATAAATTTCAGCGATAAGATCACCTTTTTCTACCTTATCTCCTACTTTTTTCTTAAGCTCTATTCCTACAGCATGATCTACTTCATCTTCTTTTGTCGCACGACCTGCTCCTATTACCATAGCTGCTTTACCTACTTCTTCGGCTTTAATTTTAGTAACATATCCATCTTCATGCGCAAATACTTCTAATACTGATTTCGGTGTTGGTAATAACTCATAATTATTCACGACTTCACCGTCTCCACCACTAAGTTCTATAAACTGTTTTAATAAGTCTAACGCACTACCATTATTAATAACTTCATCTATTTTTTCACTAGCTTCTTCGAATGTCTTCACTTCGCCTTTATGTTTTAACGCTAAATAAACAATTTCATATACAACTTCCTTAAGATCACTTGACCAATTTCCTTTTAAAGCCTCTATACCTTCAATTATTTCATTAGCATTACCAATATTATAACCTAATGGTTCTTCCATGTTAGTTAGTACTGCTATCGTTTTTCTTCCAACACTATTACCGATTTCTACCATTCGACGTGACAGTTCCCTAGCATCTTCAATAGTTTTCATGAAGGCACCATCACCAACTTTAACATCAAGAATAATTAAATCTGATTGAATAGCTAATTTTTTACTCATAATACTACTAGCGATTAATGGAATACTATCAACTGTTGCAGTAACATCACGTAAGGCATATATTTTTTTATCTAATGGAACAATATTATCACTATACCCCATTAATCCAACTCCAGTTTTACTAGCAACTTCTACTAATTCCTCTTTTGTTGTACTAAATTTAAAGTTTCTAATAGACTCAAATTTATCTATTGTCCCTCCTGTATGACCTAGACCTTTACCTGAAAGTTTAGTTGTAGCCATTCCTACAGCTGATAGAATTGGTCCTAATACAACTGTTACTTTGTCTCCAACACCTCCAGTAGAGTGTTTATCAACTAAATAGTGGTCTAAATCATCAAAGAAAATAGTATCCCCCGAATCTCTCATTGTTAATGTAAAGTTTGTAAGCTCATCTTTAGTCATATTATTAAAATATACCGACATTAAAAATGAACTCATCTGATAATCCGGAACTTTACCCGAAAGATATCCGTCCAGTAAAAACTCTATTTCAGCTTTAGTTAGCTCATTATTTTTTTTCTTTTTATCTATGATATCAACAACTCTCATAGCTAATCTCCTTATTTATTGATTTAATTAAAATAAACTTTACAGTATTAGTTAATTCGTCTAGAAATCATTACAATAAAAATTTGTCATACCATACTTTTCATTTTCTATATATATGTTATTAGAGATTTCTAATATCTGCAAACTTTTCTTATCTTTCAATATTTTATATAATTCTTTTTGATCTTTTTTACTATATACTATTTTATCACGAATCAAATACATTTTGTAGCCTAATAATATTAATGTATAATTTTTGTACTTAAACAACATACAAAATAATAGATAAAAGATAAATACAAGTATAGCTATTTTAAAAATTAATTGTACTTTTTGATTTATAATTAAGAATGTAATAATTATCATCAAAACTAAATAATAGTAATCTATTCCTCTTTGTTTAAAGATTTCTTTCTTGCTGCAAACGAATATATTTGTAGGTTTACTACCATTTTGAATTATTAGAGAGAATATAGAAATTATTATTAATATTGTAGTTAATAAAAGATCGTCCAAATCTTGTTTTACAAAGGTATAAATAAGTAAAACAAAATAAAGAGGCATAAATGAATAGATACAATAACTAATATAGTTAAATGATTTTTTCATCTTATACCTCCTATTTATTATCTTTTACTCTTCGGTTTAGACAGAATCTCTGAAAAAATTATATCATTAACAACTTTTTCTTTATCAAAAGTTAAAGAATTTGAAAATATTTCTTTTTCTCTATCTACTATAACTCTTTGTTTTTTCTCAAAAGATTTACGAGTTAGAGTTTGCTGATTTATTACGGGATTTTCTTTTTGCTGTTGACTTTTAGACGTGGTATTTTTTACCTTTGTCTTCCTTTTCTTAGCTTTCTTACCAGGATTTTCTTTAGTTTTATTATTTTCTCTTACTTTATCAATAATAAATGAAACTAATAGAAAGATTAACGGGATATATAAACTACTCATCTTCCCCTCCTAGAATTCTTATTAAGATACTCGTTAGCAATCAATCCACGAACTATATTTTCTTGTGTAAACTCTAATTTTTTTGAATTATCTTGAACAACATTAGTATTATCGAAATTTCTTTGCATTGAAAATTTATTTTTACCTCTATTATAATTTTCATTATAATATTGTTGATATTTATTTATAGAGGGACTATCTACTTGTTGTTCATAAATATCTTCTTCATACACTTGCTGATCACTTAATGAACTTTGTCTATTTCTTAAAGCATTAGAGTCTTTATCAGCAGCTTCTTTAATTCTTTTCATCTCTTCGACAGCTTTTAAAGCCTGTGCTCGAGCATTGTCTAATTCCATTTGTTTTGAATTATCTAAATTTTTTCTGTATCTTTTACTGTCAGAAGCAAAAACAATTATGAAAATAGCAAAAATTATGATAAATGTTATTGGTGCTGCGAAAATTAAAAATGACATTTCACATCCTCCTTTTTATCTAATTATTTACCCGCTCCTGTTTCAGGTTGTGACATACGTTTAATTGAATCTCTCATACCTGTATCAGCTTCTAGATTTTTATAATTCATATAATCCATAATACCTAGATTACCTTGTTGGAAAGCTTTAGCCATAGCAAGTGGTAGTTCTGCTTCTGCTTCTACTACTTTTGCACGCATCTCTTGAATTCTAGCTTTCATTTCCTGTTCAGCTGCAACTGCCATCGCACGACGTTGTTCGGCTTTAGCTTGTGCAATGTTTTTGTCAGCAATAGCTTGCTCGGTTTGTAAGTTTGCTCCGATATTTTGACCGATATCAACATCCAAAATATCAATCGATAAGATTTCAAATGCAGTACCTGCATCTAAACCTTTGTCTAAGATTGTTTTAGAAATACGATCAGGATTTTCTAAAACTACAGTGTGTGACTCTGAAGAACCGATTGTTGAAACGATACCTTCACCTACACGGGCGATAACTGTTTCTTCTCCAGCTCCCCCTACTAAACGTTCAATGTTTGCACGAACAGTGATTCTAGCTTTCGCTTTAACTTCGATACCGTTAATTGCAACCCCAGCGATATATGGAGTTTCAATAACTTTCGGATTAACACTCATTTGAACTGCTTGAAGAACATCACGTCCTGCTAAGTCAATAGCTGCACAACGTTCAAAAGTTAAACTTACAATATTAGCTCTGTGAGCTGCAATTAGAGCATTAATTACTCTATCCACATTCCCCCCTGCTAAATAGTGACTTTCCAATTGATTAATAGTAACAGCTAACCCTGCTTTGTGAGCTTTAATCATTGGATTTATTACTCTACTTGGTATAACACGTCTTAATCTCATACCAACAAGTGTGAAGATACTTACCTTAACGCCTGCGGCAATCGCACTAATCCAAAGACCAAGTGGAAAGAAAGTAAAGAATATCGATAGTACAATAAGTACTACTATGACGATAATACCTGAGAAAATTAATTCTGGCATAATACTACCTCCTTAAAATATTTATATTTTTTTAACTACTATACGCATTCCTTCAACACGTATAATTTCAATTTCATTACCTTTTTCTATAAAGTCTCCATCAGTAACTACATCCAATTTTTCATCGCCAAATACAGCGACTCCTGCCGGACGTAAATCTGTATATGCTCGAAGTTTCTTACCTATAAGTTCTAATCTACTTTCACTTGCTACATAGCCATCTTCTGTTGAGATAGCATCAGTTAATACAAGTCTATCTAGAAAAACCAACTTTTTATGAAAAATACTCCTATTTACATAATACAGCATAACTGCAAGTATTAGAGAAACTATTAAGATAAATGCAATATAATATGTTGATTTATTTACATAAATTATTGCATATACTACGGTAATGATACCTACAGTGCCCACTATTCCTCCTGGGACAAACATTTCAAGTCCTATTAAACAAAGTCCACCAATGAATAGCAATAGAACAAAAATACTAAGTCCTGAAGAATAGGAATGTAAGGCAATGTATGTCGCTAAACTGACTATTGACAATATTCCAAATAGATTAAATTTTCTTGAGAATAATTGCTGACAGAAAGTTAATGACATAGTAATTAAAAGAATCCAATCGAGAGACATCATTAAATTCATATGTAATCACCTCATTTTTGTATATTCTTTTTCAAGATAATCTAACAATTCCTCTCTCGTAAATATATTACCATGACCAGGAACAGCATATTCAAAATCAAGAATTGTTATTCTATCTATATAATCACGGAGCTTCTGCTTATTATATGCCATCGGTTTAGTATAATAGTTTTTAGCATGACTATCTCCTAAAAACAATAGTTTTTCCTCTGGAATATAAATTAAAAATGCATCATTAGAATGTGAGTTATCATTATATATACAATTTATTTTAACTCCACCAAGATTCAAATTGAAATCAGCCATTTTTGGCATATCTGGTATTCTAATTTTTATTTCATTATTTTCATAAACTCTTTTTATTACATCCGCACTATATTTTATTTCAGTTCCATCTTTTACCCTTTGGTAAAGACTCTCATCATCCCACTTAAGTTGCGATAACTCAATTAAAGAGTCTCTAGCTCTATCTGTAGAGATTACTGGAATATCTAGATAGGCCGCTCCAAAGCTATGATCCCAGTGATGATGGGTCAATATTACATAACTTGGCATCGGCAGGTCATTTTCCTTTAATTCCTTTAGAAAATTCTCAACTTGTGTAGGTCCATTTCCAGAATCTAACATTACAGAAAAATATTCACCTTTTAAATAACCAAGTGTCGGTTCTAAATACATATATCGTTGTTTTGTATAATAAAATCTATCTGAAAATTTAATTAGCATCCTTTTTACTTCCTTTTGATTATAGTTACATTATAGCATACCTAATAACTATTTACAAACCAACATTACTAAATAAACAGCTGCAACTAAAACCTTTACAAATTCTAGTTGCAGCTGTTTTTTAAAAAAAAATTTTTTTACTAAAATAGAGCTAATCCAACGAGATACAAATAATAGAAAATAAACCCTATTCCTACTATTAATGCTATTATATACAATAACCAAGTTACCAAGTAAAATGTATATCCTAGTGCTTTAACGATATTAGTCAATCCTAACCATAAATGTCTACCTATCGCCAAAAGAATAGAAATTACTCCGCCTTCATAAACTTCATCTTGATTATCTAAATTAGTAAATTTAAACATTGTTAATAATTTCATCATAATCATCTCCCCCTTTGATAAATTATTTATTACTCTTCAATAATATTATAGCACATTTATCAAGCGGTTACAATTAGATTTTTGTAATAAAATTTGTCGAATTAACATATTATTAAGATATACAAAAAAGAGACTCATAAATCTTTATTTTAAAGATTTCAAGTCTCTTTGACACAGTTTCTAACTGCGTATTTTTTATTTGAGATTAATCTCAATATAATGGAGATGGCGGGATTTGAACCCGCGTCCAAAAATACCTCCCCTTAGCTTCTACATGTTTAGTTTACCTATTGAATTTAATTCTCCACTTAAGCCGATAAACAGGCAATGAAAAACGAGTTTGATTAATCTCTTATTTTTTTCTACAAACGGAAGAAAAAAATCGTAGACTGCTAAAAATGAACCGATTAGCTTTGTCACAGTCAAACAAAGTAATCAGCCTTTAGCTTATTAAGCTGCTAAAGCGTAATTTGTTTTTTCGCCAGTTATATTTAACTGATGTGTTGTTAAAGGAGACAACCCTCCTACATGCCACCAAGAAGACTAGCATCCCTGTCGAATCCTAAACATCCCCTTATTGTGATTATTATATTTTATCATAAAATCAAGATTATGTAAAATTTTATTATTTTTTATATACAACGACACTTCCAATTAACTTTCTAACAACAACTATATCAATTATGATATAATTAATATTAAGAAATAAAAACTAAGGAGGTACCATGGAAACACTTATCAATAAATTACGACCTAATAAAATCAGTGATATTATTGGTCAACATCATTTAATTGGAGATGGAAAAGTTCTCACTAAGATAGTAGAAAACAAAAAAATGTTCTCATTTATTTTATATGGTCCCCCTGGAACAGGAAAAACTTCAATCGCTAATGCTTTAGCTAATGAACTAGACTATAAATTTAAAATATTAAATGCTGTAAATTGTACTAAGAAGGATTTGACTACAGTAATAGAAGAATCTAAAAGGTTTAAAAAAGTAATATTACTACTTGATGAATTTCATAGATTAACTAAACCTATGCAAGATATTCTACTCCCTGAAATAGAATTCGATAATATATACGTTATTGGATGCACAACAAATAACCCGTATCATACTGTAAATCCTGCGATTAGATCACGTTTAATTATTTTTGAATTACAACAAGTTTCAAACGATGATATTTATGAATATCTTAAAAAAATATCAAATAATAAAGAAATATTTCCTAAAGAGTTGAATATAGAAGATGATGTATTTAAAACAATTGCTTTAAACTCTTCGGGTGATTTGAGATTCTCTTTAAACACTTTTGAAATTTTATATAATTTATCAAATGAAAGTGAAATCATCACAAAAGAGAAACTATTGAACTTATCTCTAGGAAAATTCAAAGCCTATGATAAAGATGGTGATGCTTTTTATGATATTATTAGTGCTTTTCAAAAGTCTATACGTGGAAGTGATGTTGATGCTTCACTATACTACTTAGCACTACTGATAGATAGTGGTGACTTAGACACTATATATAGAAGAATGAGTGTTATAGCTTACGAAGATATCGGTCTAGCAAATCCAAATATCGGGCCTTTTGTTCATGCTGCTATTGAAAGTGCGAAGATGCTTGGATTACCCGAAGCTAGAATACCATTAGCCAACGCTGTTATTCAACTAGCTCTTTCATTAAAATCTAATAGTGCTTATATGGCAATTGACAATGCACTACATGAAACAAAGACAAATCCAAAATTTATTATTCCTGATCACCTTAGAGATGCACATTATTATGGTGCTGATAAACTTAATCGTGGTGTTGGTTATCAATATCCACATAGCCACCCTACAGGCTATATTAAGCAACAATATCTCCCTGATAACTTAGTAGGAAGATCATTTTATACACCAAAAACTAATAATAAAAATGAACAAAATCTTGCACAATATAAAAAATTTATAGATAATGTGAAATAAAAAGAAAAGTAGTAACTCAAATAAATTCGAGTTACTACTTTTTCTTATTCACCTAATATTTTAACTTCACACTCAAGTTCAACACCTGAATCTTCTAAAACTTTTTTCTGAACTTCTTTTATTAAGTTTTTATAATCTTCACAAGTTGCTGAATCTATATTAACCATAAATCCGGCATGTTTTTTTGAAACTTGCGCTCCACCTACAGTTAATCCTTGTAATCCAGCATCTTGGATTAATTTTCCTGCGAAATATCCTTCTGGTCGTTTAAACACAGAACCGCATGAAGGGTATTCTAAAGGTTGTTTATCTGAGCGCAGTTTATTTAATTCTTCTACTTTAGAGATAATTTCTTCTTTATTTCCTTTTTTCATTTGGAAATAAACTCTAGAAATAATTTCTTTAGTTTCTTGAATTACAGAATGTCTATATGAAAATTCCATCTGTTCATTTGTGTATATTTTCTTTTCCCCAGCTTTAGTGAAAACTTCAACTTTTTGAACAACTTCCTTCATCTCACCGCCATATGCCCCAGCATTCATGAAGATTGCTCCACCAACACTTCCTGGAATACCACATGAAAATTCAAGATTAGTTAAGCTATTTTCAATACAAAAGTCTGTAAGTTCTTTTAACGTTAATCCCGCATAACAAGAAATAACATCACCATCTAATAATTCAATCTTGTTCATATCACTAGTTATAGCTACTATTCCTGCTATACCATTATCTGATATTAACACATTTGAACCATTTCCTAAAATAGTCAGTTCTATGTTATTTTCGTTGCTATATTTAATAACATTTTGTAAATCTTGTTCATTTGTTAATTTTACTAAAACTTCTGCGTTCCCACCTGTCTTTGTAAAACTATATTTTCTTAGAGGTTCATTATATAGTACTTCACTATTTTGAACAATCTCCTCAATATTTTTTATTTTAATCATTATTTTCAATCCTTTTTAACATATCATTTATAAATATTACTTTTTTCGCTGAATAATCTTTAAACGAAAGTTCTTTATTATTATTTTTAAATGAATTATATTCATTTTTTAAAACTTCATCATTAAAAATTTCTTTAATTTTTATAAAATCTTTATGTATTTCTGTATCACGTTGTACAACGTTTAATACAACATCATAGCTCATTGTTAGATAATCGATAATTCTAGCATATTTTATTACACCTTTTGTACCATTATGAGCTATTCTATGATAACTGATATTATTTAGTCTTTTTTCATCGAATGTTGTTATCTCATGTAAGTTTTCTACAACAACAAGTATATCAACAATCTTTTCTCCTAATACCTGTGTATTACTCGTAGCTCCAATATGTAAAAACTCACATTTAGGCATTTTAGGAATTTCTTGTATCTTTTTTATCTCATCTAAAAATGTTTCAACAAACATTTTATTATCTGCTATTTCTTCAATTTTAATAGTTCTCTTATCCATTTATAAAATCCAATCTTAAAATTAAACATACTTATATATTATAGACTGTATTTCTTATAAAGTAAAGTTATATCTAAATTTGAACAATTCCCTTATTTATATTACTTTCCATAATGCCAATTTAATAACATTTCTTAGCAACATTCTTTATAGCAAAAACATCCTTTTTCATGATCATTTATCATTCCAATAGCCTGCATATAACTATAAATTATCGTACTTCCTACAAAACTAAATCCTCTTTTTTTCAAATCTTTACTTATTCTAGTAGATAACTCCGATTCACTTGCTGCATCTTTGTAGCTTTCTAATTTATTGTTGATTTTTTTATAATCTGTAAATCCCCAGATATACTTATCAAAACTTCCAAATTCTTTTTGAACCTTAAGAAATACTATAGCATTTTTTCTAACAGAATATATTTTCAATTTATTTCTAATTATACTAGCGTCTTGTCTTAACGATTCTAAGTATTCGTCGGTATAATTAGCACAGATATTATAATCAAAATTATCAAAAGCACGTTTGAAATTTTCTCGTTTCTTAAGTATTATCGACCAACTTAAACCAGCTTGCATTCCTTCTAGTATTAGATATTCAAATAACATTTGATCATTATGAGTTTCTCTCCCCCATTCATTATCATGATATTCAATATCTAATGGTCCTATTGCCCAAGGGCATCTATTTTTATTCATCATTCTTCTCCAAATTATTATATACTAAGGCTAACATTTCTCTAATTCGTCTAATGTTATATCTTTCTTTTTTATCTATTTCAAGGAAGAATCCATCTTTTGCAATGATACGTGTGTCCTTATGCCGCGTTAAAGCTGTAAATAATTCTTTTCCTTTAAGACTGTTCATAATGTCTTTATCAAAAGTTACAACTACTTTATTGGCTAACTCTTTAATGCTAGTCACCATAGTATTTTTCGCCATAACTTTCAGATAACATATATCTATTAAGTTATTAACTTCTTCTCCAAAATCAGAGAATCTATCAATTAGATCCTCTACAATACTATCAATCTCTTCATCACTAACTACATTATTTAATCTCTTATAGAAATCTATTTTATCTGCATCACTAGTAATATACTCTTTTGGAATAAATGCATCAACGTTAAGTTTAATTTCTAGATCATCTGTCTTGACTTCAAAAATATCTTTCTTAATTTTCGGAGTAGCTTCTTTAATTATATTTTCATAGTAACTAACATCTTGTGTTCGATCTTGTTCTAATAACGGTTCTAAAATTCCTTTTTTCTCTTGAATTTCTTGTTCTAACATTTGAGAATACAATGTATAACCTACTGAATCAATGAAACCATGTTGTCTTCCGCCGAGTACATCTCCAGCCCCTCTAATAGATAAGTCCTGCATAGCGATTTTAAAACCACTACCTAAAGAAGTAAAGTTCTTGATCGCCGATAACCTTTTCTCTGAGTTCTCAGTTAATGACTTAAACGGTTCGTACATTAAGTATGCATAGGCTTCTCTACTACTACGACCTACTCGTCCACGAAGTTGATACAATTGACTTAATCCAAAGCGATCGGCATCTTCAACTATTAATGTATTTACATTAGAGATATCAATACCTGTCTCAATAATTGTCGTCGATATTAGCATATCATATTTTCTATCTATAACGTCAGACATAATATTTTCAAGTTCTCTTTGACTCATTCTACCATGTGCATACGCTATGTTTATATCAGGCAATAATCGTTTTAGCTCTAGATATTTTTCATCAATAGTTTCTACTCTATTATAAACATAAAACACCTGCCCTCCACGATTAATTTCATTCATAACCGCTTCTTTTATAACCATTTTATTTTGAGCTGTCACAAAAGTTTGGATTGGTTGACGTTCTCTTGGAGGTGTCTCAATCACCGATAAATCCCTAATACCTATTAAACTCATATGTAATGTTCTAGGAATTGGAGTTGCACTAAGGGTAAGAACATCTACTGTATTTTTAAGATGTTTTATTTTTTCTTTATGTTTAACTCCAAAACGTTGTTCTTCATCAATTATTAATAAACCTAAATCTTTGTATTTAAATTTGTCATTTAATAGCTTATGAGTTCCAACAATAATATCTATTTTACCTTCTTCAAGTTTTTTACAAATTTCAGTAATATCTTTTGCGGATTTAAATCTACTCACTACTTCTATATTTACTGGGAAATTCGCAAATCTACTCACAAAATTATCGTAGTGTTGTTCAGCAAGAAGAGTCGTTGGTACTAATACCGCCACTTGCTTATTATCAGTAACTGCTTTAAATGCAACCCTCATCGCTACCTCTGTTTTACCGAAACCAACATCTCCACATAGAAGTCTATCCATCGGACGTTGTTTTTCCATATCCCTTTTAATTTCTTCTGTAGCTTTCACCTGGTCATCCGTTGGTGTATATGAAAAATCAGCTTCAAATTCAGACTGCATACTTCCATCTAAGCTATACGCATACCCAGAACTTAATTCACGTTTAATATATAACTTGATAAGATCTTCAGATATATCCTCAATTTCTTTTCGGACTCTACTTTTAGTTTTCTGCCAATTTTTTGTTCCTAGTTTATTTAATGCTGGTTTTCTATTATCAGTAGACGCGGTATATTTTTGGATATAGTTCATATTATTTATGTCCACATAAATAATATCACCACCATCGTAGATAATTTTCAAGAAGTCTTTGTATACTCCACCAACTTCAACATTCTCTATCCCTTCGTATAACCCTATCCCATGACTAACATGAACGATATAATCACCAACATTTAGTTCTTGGTAATTTCTAATTTTTTCTGAGTTAGTATATTTAAATTTTACTCGACGTTTTTTTCTCTCTTCTTCAGTAAAAAGTTCGCGTGGGGTAAGTAAAAATATTTTATTCTTTCTATCCTCTAATCCTTTTAGATGATACTTATTCACATCGATAAAGATTTTCCCTTCTTTAACACCATAATAAATATCATCATAGAAATAATTATCGAATAGTACCTTTTCTACATAATCTTTTTGTTTTTGAGTGTTTAATGAAATAATTACCTTATAATTATCCGTTAATTTTTCACGTATTTCCTTAGCTAAATATTCTTCACTTGAATAATAAGCCAAATCAATTATATCTAAATTGTAGTTTTTTTCTATAATCTTATCATTGAGTTTTAAGGTAGATAAATAGAATTTTCTTACATCTAAGTTTTGAATTTTTTCAAAAGCTACATTATCTATTACATCTTGATATATATAATTTCTATTCATCTCTTGAAGACTTGTTAAAAAGTATTCTCTTAGTCCTTCTATTTTCTCTAAGATTTTATGATAATTGTCATAGAAAACTATAATATCATCTGTTAAATAGTCGGCAATACTATATGTATTTTCATAAACTAAATTTGAAAAACTTTCTAAATCACTAAAATCGCCAGTTGCTTTATAAATTTCAATTTTTTCTTGAAGATAGGTACTAATTTCTTGGTAATTTTCTTCTTCTCTTAATTTGTTATCATTTAACTTAGTAAGTATTCTCTCAACAACTACATCTTTTTCTTCAGATGTAAGGAAAAAATCACTTGTAGGATAAATAACAGCACTATCTATTTTTTCTAACGATCTTTGTGTAATTTCATCAAAAGTTCTCATACTATCAAGCTCATCATCAAAAAAATCTAACCTAATAGGTTTCTCACTTAAAGGGCTGAAGATATCAACTATACTCCCCCTTTTTGAAAACTCTCCTACCACATCGACAGTTTCAACACGACGATACCCCATATTAACTAGTTTTTTCTGTAATTCATCAAAACTAATAACAGTATCTTCATTAATCTCAAAGCTATTATTTTTAAAATCACTAGGATTTTTTACAGTTCTGTAAATTGATTCAATCGGTACAATTATAATACTTTGAATATTATGTACAAGATTTTCAAGAACTTTAATAGAATTTTGTACCAAGTCATTACTTTTAGAAGTATGGCGTTTTAATATATCAATTTCTGGATAAATATATGTTTCACCTTCGAAATCATTTAGAATAGCGAACAATTCTTCAGCTTCTGCTTTACTTTGTGATAACACTACAATTGTCTTGCCACTATTTTTATATTCGTTATATATTTCTAAAGCACGTGTTGTTAAATTTTGTCCATATACACCTATATTTTTATTCTTTTTTTCAAATTGTAAATTAACAATTTCCAAAAGACTATCTTTTATCATATACGCTCCTTTCTACAACAAATAGCAGCAAAAAGGGAGTGACTGAAAAATCACGATTTTAGAAAAATCGATTTTATCGAGACTCCACAAAGGTTATTAGATATCTAACATACTTTTATAAGGAATATTTAGATATCTATAGTCCACTTCACCTATAAATTACATATAAACTTTTAAAATTTAGGACTTCTGGGATGCACCTTTTGCTGCAATTGTTTTTAATTATATTTATTCATTAGATCTACGAAACTCATTTTTGAGAAATCTTCAATACAGTTTACACTCTTAGAATAGATTTTTTCAATTTCATTCATTTCGTCTTTTGAGAATCTTCCTAAGACATAATCAACTACTTTCATTGGCGGTATTGGTCTATCTATTCCAATTTTTAATCTATTGAATTTCTCTGTTCCTAAGTGGCTAATAATACTCTTAATTCCATTATGACCACCACTACTTCCCTTAGCTTTTAATTTAAAGTTTGCAGTTTTTGTATCTAAATCGTCATAAATTATTAATATATCTTCAATATCAATTTCAAAATAATCGTAAAACTTACCTACTGCTTCTCCTGAAAGATTCATATACGTTGTTGGCTTTACTAATAAATATTTAATTCCATTGTGATATGCTATAGCATATTCGGCGTTAAATTTCGTTTTATCAAAACTTACATTCCAAGATTTAGCTAGTTCATCAAGCACCATAAATCCAATATTATGTCTTGTATTTTCATACTGTTTACCTGGATTACCTAATCCAACTATTAATTTCATAAATTATCCTCACTTTTATTTTTTACTATCGAATATACGACTTAAAGAAGGCAACGGACACCGCTGCCTTCTTTAAAAATTAATTTAATTAATGATTATTCAAAAAGAACACTTACAGGTTCGTTATTGTGAATTTTGTAAATAGCTTTAGCAATTAAATCACCTACACATAACGGTACCATTTTATCTAATTTTTTCTCTTCTGGTATATCAATTGTGTTAGCATATACTAACTCTTTAATTGGAGAATTTTCAATTCTATCTAATGCTTGTCCACTTAATACAGCATGCGAGCAACTTGCATATACTTCTTTTGCTCCTCTATCTTTAAGTGCTTGAGCTCCTAAAGTAATTGTTCCCGCTGTATCGATAATATCATCAATAAGAATACATGTTTTTCCTTCAATGTTACCTACAATATTCATAACTTCAGCAACATTTGGTTTTGGTCTTCTCTTATCGATAATTGCGATTGGCGTATTTAATGCATCTGCTAATTTTCTAGCACGTGTTACACCACCGTGGTCTGGTGATACAACAACAACTTCTTCCATATCTGGAAGTTTTTCTTTGAAATATTTTGCAATAATTGGTACACACATAAGGTGATCAACCGGAATATCAAAGAATCCTTGAATTTGAAGTGCGTGAAGATCTAATGCAATTACACGATCTGCTCCTGCTACTTCTAATAAGTTAGCTACTAATTTAGCTGTGATTGGTTCACGACTTCTTGCTTTTCTGTCTTGACGTGCATATCCATAATAAGGGATTACAACGTTAATAGTGTCCACTGATGCACGTTTAAGCGCATCTATCATAATTAATAAAGTCATCAAATTGTCATTTACAGGACCACTAGTTGATTGAAGTACGAAAACTTCACTACCACGTACACTTTCCTCTATATTAATTGAAACCTCTCCGTCACTAAATTTCTTTACACTACATTTGCTTAATTCTACTCCTAGTGACTTCGCTACTTGTTTTGCTAATGGAATATTAGCATTTAATGAAAACAGCTTTAATGGTTTATCTACAAGCATATTAAATTTTTCTCCTTAAAATTTGGTTCGATAGTAATACAGATGTATTCCGTTAATTATTATAGCATAAATATTTGATAATTTCTACTGTTATCAAGTATAGACCAATTAAAATTCACTAATTTTTTTACTATTTATATTTATTCTTCTTTCTATAGAACTATATTATTATATATTTTATACATATCTCCTTTCAATCTTACAAATAATTCATAATCTGTACTAGTGATTTTAAATTTTTTACTTATTTTACATTTAATGTTCGTATTTTCATATCATTAATTAAATTTTTTAATAATTTTGACTATTTTTTTTATTTTTTAGTTTATTTATTTTTAATACTATGCTATTATTATAAGACAATGAATAACAACTAATTTATAAATATTTATTTTTTAAACTAGTACTATTTTTGTGAGTTAACATAGTTTCTAATATACATACATTTATTTATAAGTTTATATTTATAAAAATATAAATTCCAGTTATTCTAAAAAATATAAAAAAAGGAGATTCATTATGGATAAAATTTTTGAATTAATTGAAAAAGAACAACATAGACAAGATACTAATATTGAGCTTATTGCTAGTGAAAACTTTGTTTCTAAAGATATCCTAAAAGCTACAGGAAGTATTCTAACTAACAAATATGCTGAAGGATATCCTGGAAAAAGGTATTATGACGGATGTGAAGTTATTGATGAAATTGAAAGTCTTGCTATAGATAGATTAAAAGAACTTTACGATGCTAAATTCGTAAATGTTCAAGCACACTCAGGATCAAGTGCAAATATTGCTGTATACTTATCTCTTCTTACACCTGGGGATACTGTTTTAGGAATGAGCATGGATGCAGGTGGGCACTTAACTCACGGTAGTAAAGTTAACTTCTCTGGAAAATTATTCAATTCAGTTTCATACGGTGTAACAAAAGATACTCACCTTATTGATTATGACGAAGTACTACGTATCGCAAAAGAACATAAACCAAAAATGATTATTGCTGGTTCAAGTGCATATTCTCGTATTATTGACTTTGCAAAATTTAGAGAAATTGCTGATGAAGTTGGCGCTTATTTAATGGTAGATATGGCTCATATAGCTGGACTTGTAGCAGCAGGATTACACCCTAATCCAATACCATATGCTGATGTCGTTACATCTACTACACATAAAACATTAAGGGGACCTCGTGGAGGTATTATCCTTACTAATAACGAGAAAATTGCTGTTAAAATTAATAAGATGATTTTCCCTGGAGCTCAAGGTGGTCCACTAGAACACGTTGTTGCAGCAAAAGCAATTTGTTTTGCTGAAGCACTTAAACCAGAATTTAAAGTATACCAACAACAAGTTGTAAAAAACATGAAGGTTATGGTTGAAGCGTTTAAAGCTAACAATATTCCTGTAGTTTCTAACGGTAGTGATAATCACCTGTGTCTAATCGATACATATTCTACTTATAACGTAACGGGACATGATGCTAGTGATTTATTAAGTAGAGCTAAAATCACTTGTAATAAAAATGGTATTCCATTTGATACATTACCTCCAATGAAAACTAGTGGCCTTCGTTTAGGGGCTGCGGCAATGACTACTAAAGGATATGTAGAAGAAGATTTTGTTGAAATTACAAATATTATTTGTGATTTACTAAAAAATGGAGAAAGCTACTTAGAAAAAGCTCAAGAAAGAGTGGCTATACTAGTTTCTAAAGAAAGAAAAGAATTTAGATAACAATATGATATAATAAATTTTGAAACGACGAAGGAAACATTCTTCGTCGTTTTTTACGAACTTTCATTTTTATAGAAGTTATTTATTGTTCGTTATTTAGAAAATAAGTTTTAATAATTTAATTTTTTTATTGACATCGTTCGTTTTATATGTTATATTTATAAAAATTCTTTAGGAGAAACAAAAATATGAAAACCAAAAAATTTATTAAAGCATCTTTTTTTCATAGCCCAAAGTATGGAGAAATTGAATTTCTGGAACAAGCTGTACTTTTAGTTTCTGAAAATGGAATTATTTCTGAAATTATTAATAAAGAAGATGAAAATTATCAACAAATTTTAAATCAATACTCACATGAAAGTAACTTTTTTGATTTTAAAGATAAAGTTCTTTTACCTGGTTTTATCGATTTGCACATCCATGCTCCTCAATGGCCGCAAGCTGGCCTTGCACTGGATGATGAATTAAGCTATTGGTTAAATAATTTCACGTTTCCTTTAGAATCGAAATATAAAGATATCAATTATGCTAGAGAAGTGTATACCGATTTGGTCAAAACATTATTAGCGAATGGTACTACTTCTGCAATGTATTTTGGAACTATTCATAATGAAGCTACTTTGGAATTAGCAAAAATCTGTGCTAACTCTGGTCAAAGAGGCTTCGTAGGAAAAGTCGTTATGGATGATAAAAATATGAATCCTGACTTTTACCGTGATAATAGTACAAAAGAAGCGATTGAAAATACTGAAAAGTTTATTAATGATGTACATAATCTTTCAAAAGATGTTCCTCAAGGTGTATATCCAGTTATTACTCCTCGTTTTGTTCCAAGTTGTACAGATGCTGCTCTTTTAGAGTTAGGAAAATTAGCAAAGAAATATAACTGCTATATACAAAGTCATTGTAGTGAAAGTGATTGGGAGCATAATTATGTTTTTGAACGTTTTGGAAAAAGAGATACCGAAGTTTTAGATCAATTTGGTCTATTAACTGATAAATCAATAATGGCTCACGGTAACTTCGTGAATTCTGACGATGTAAAGATCTTTAATCATAGAAAATCTTCAGTTTGCCATTGTCCAATCTCAAATTCTTATTTCGCAAATGCAGTATTACCTGTTAATAAACTAAAAAAAGAAGGCTTAAACATCTGCTTAGGCACTGATATTTCTGGAGGATTCTCCCCTAGTCTTTATGACAACATAAAACATACAGTCATGGTTAGTAGGATGTTAAATGACGGGGTTGACAATAGCCTGGATGCTAATAATCGCGGTACTCAAGATTCGAAAGTGAGTGTATTTGAAGCATTCTACCTTGCTACTACAGGTGGTGGTGAAGCATTAAAATTACCACTTGGGCTTTTTAAAGAAGGTTATATTTGCGATTTCCAAGTAATTGATATCAATACACCTAACAATAAACTTCCTAATTATCTAGATAATGAAGAAAATAAACATCTTCTTCAAAAGATATTATATCTTTCTACTTCAGAAAATATCCGTGAAGTTTGGGTTCAAGGTAAACAAATTCTTAAAAAATAGTAAAATTAAATTTAACATAAGGAGAAAAAAGTTTTTATGTCAAAAAATAAAAATCATTTAACAATAGGAGTTGAAGAAAATATTCCATTTTCACAATCCCTAATTTTAGGTTTACAACACGTTTTAGCTATGGACGTTTATGTACCACCTTTTATATTAGCAACAGCAATTGCACTATCACCTGGTGATGCTACAGGATTAATTCAATCTACTTTCTTAGGAGCTGGTATTGCTTCATTAATTCAAGTTTTATTCTACTTAAAACTACCTGTATGTCAAGGTCCATCATTTATTCCCCTAGGTGCTATTATTGGTATCTATATGGGAACTAAAAACCTTGGTACTGTTCTAGGTGCTAGTATTGTAGGTGCTATTTTAGTTATCTTACTTGGATATTCTGGCATTTATAAATATATAGTAAAAAATTACATACCATCTATCGTTAGTGGAACAATAATTATGATCGTAGGATTAACTTTACTTCCTTCAGCATTTGTAAGTAATATCTACATTGAAGGTAACGGTCTTACTATGAAACATAATGTATTATTAGCTTTTATTACAGCAGCTTCATTAATACTATTTTCTACATTAGGAAATTATGTTAATAAATTCAAAAGAATTTTCCAAATTTCTTCAGTAATTATAGCCTTAGCTATCGGAACATTTTCTGCATATTTAATGGGAGGTTTTAATACTCAAGGAATTAAAGATGCTAGCTTTTTCTCAATGCCAAAACTATTATTTTTAGACTATAGCATACACTTTGAAATTTCAGCTATTATAACAATGATTATTATCTACATGGTACTTTTAGCTGAAACAACAGGAACTTGGTATGCTGTAAGTTCAGTTATTAATGAACCTTTAAGCGATACTCAAGTTAACAAAGGTGTAATCGGAGAAGGAATCGGATGTTTAGCAGCTGCTTTAGTTGGTGCAACTCCTGTTACTGGATACTCTACTAATGCTGGTATTATTTCTATCACTGGTGTAGCTAGTAGAAAAGTATTCGTTATGGCTTCATTCTGGTTTATCGGATTATCATTCTTAGGTAAACTTTCTGCAGTTATTAATTCAATACCTTCTGCTGTAATCGGAGGTGTGTTCTCTGTAGTATGTATCATAATCTTATTAAATGGATTTAGAGTTGTTAAAGATTTAGACTTCTCTGAAAGAGAATTATACATTATCGGAGTACCTTTAATGTTTACAATTGGATTATTATTTATTCCAGCAGAATTAAAAGCTAGCGCTCCACAATTACTTCAATACTTAATAGGTTCTCCTATTGCAGTTGGGGCAATTGTAGCAATTATTATGAATAAACTTATCCCGTTGAAAAAATAAAACATAAAACTGATGTTCCCATGAGCATCAGTTTTTATTCTTATTTATTTTATATTTTTTAAAAATATAGTATAATTATAACTGCTAATAAAATTAAAGAAATGGAGAAATATAGATGACTGAAAAGAAAATGAATGTTGAAAGTTTCAACCTAGATCATACTAAAGTTGTTGCACCTTATATTAGATTAGTTGGGGTTTATTCTGGAGATAATGGGGACAAAATTTATAAATATGATATTAGATTCTGTCAACCAAACAAGGAACACTTAGAAATGCCAAACCTTCACTCTTTAGAACATTTAATCGCTGAATTAATCAGAAATCACCTTGATAATGTATTAGATTTCGGACCTATGGGATGTCAAACAGGATTCTACTTATCAGTAATTAACAATGACAGCTACGAAGAAGTTGAAGAAGCTCTAGCAAAAACATTAGAAGATGTTCTTGTTGCTACTGAAGTACCAGCATGTAATGAAGTACAATGTGGTTGGGCTGCATCTCACTCTTTAGAAGGTGCTCAAATGGAAGCTAAAAAATTCTTAGAAAAACGCTCTGAATGGAAAAACGTTTTTAGTAAATAATATAAAAAAATCAAACTGATATTTTTTACCAGTTTGATTTTTATTTATTATCTGTTATATTTTCTAATACCTAAAACTCCTATAATTAAGCCTAACCCAGTTGCAATAGGAATTGTGTTTGAAGAATCTTCTCCGGTTTTTGGAAGGATAGAATTTTGTGTGAAATTATTATTTAAAGATTCAAGCTTTTCAACTTTAATACTACCACTAGAAGTTTCTTGGTTATTTCTTACATTATATTTTTCCTCAACAACCTGTATTACCTCTTTTGGTTTTGAATTTAAGTCTTTACTAAATGTAGTTATATTTTCTTGCTCATTTATTTTATTTGTAGTGCTCATCTCTTTCTTAACATCTAATGAAATTTCTCTTGGTTTATCCTTTTCTGATATTGGTTCAGTTTTACTAAAATCAACAATTGCAAATAAACTAAAATGATTTATATTAAACTGAACTATTCCATTTTTGACTTCTGATGGAATTAATGTTAGACTTCCATTTTTCTCAACATGATAAATCTTTATCTCACTACTTTCATTTTCTAATAAAGCTATACGAACTATTCTGTCATTTTCAAGTTGTACTTCATTATTATCTTTAGATAATTTTAAATCTAATACCCTAATTTTATCTTTTTCTACAGATAGTTTCCTACTAATCATTTTTATTTGATTGCTATTTTCAATTTTTTTAACATTCAATGATATATTATTGATATTAGATAACAACTCGACTTCCACACCAAGTTTTGAACTTTTTAGTAATTCAAGAGTGGCTTTAGGATTCTCCTCTTGTACTAGTGGCTCGCCTTTTTTTGATGCAACTGATGATTCTACAATAGGAGCTTTAGGATCAACTACTTGTTTAGATGGAGCGACAAGTTCTGGCAAAGCTGATTGTACTTCAGGTTCACCTTTAGCTTCGTGGAATTCAGGAAGTTCAGGTTGAACAAGAGCATCACCTTTTTCTGCATGAAATTCAGGTAACTCAGGTTGAACTAACGATTCGCCTTTTTTACTTATCACTAATTCTGGGTTCTCCTCTTGTACTAATGGTTCACCTTTCTCACTTATTACTAGTTCTGGTTTCTCCTCTTGCACTAGTGGTTCGCCTTTCTCACTTATTACTAGTTCTGGTTTCTCCTCTTGTACTACTGGTTCGCCTTTCTCACTTATTACTAGTTCTGGTTTCTCCTCTTGTACTAGTGGCTCACCTTTCTCACTTATTACTAGTTCTGGTTTCTCCTCTTGTACTAG
>NZ_JAQMFS010000002.1 GCF_028308085.1 Gemella haemolysans | reverse complement strand
ATATGAATTAGTATCTAATACATACCCAACAGACGGAGTATTCGATAAAGATGTTAACACTGATCAAGAGTTTACAGTAACACTTAAAGAACGTGAAGTACCAGTAACACCAGATCAACCAAAAACACCAGGAACTCCAGTAGATCCAAATAACCCAGAAGGACCTAAATACCCAGCTGGATTAGAAGAAAAAGATTTAAACAAAACAGTAACACGTACAATCACATACGTATATGAAGATGGAACTCCAGTATTAAATGAAGATGGAACTCCAAAAGTGGTAACGCAAGAAGCTAAATTCATACGTGAAGCAAAAGTAAACTTAGTTACAGGAGAAGTTACATACGGAGACTGGACACCAGCACAAGATTTAGCTGAAGTTACATCACCAGTAGTTAAAGGATTTGTAGCTGATAAAGCAAGTGTTCCTGCTGTAAATGTAACTGCAGATTCAAAAGATACTACAGAAGTAGTAACATACAAACCACTAGGATCATGGGTGCCAAACATTCCAGGACAACCAACAGATCCAATCAAATATCCAAATGATCCAAAAGATCCAACAAAACCAGGAACTGAAAAACCAAAAGTACCATACGTACCAGGATTCACACCTAAGGATAAAGATGGCAACCCACTTAAACCGGTAAATCCAAACAATCCAGAAGAAGGATATGAAGTACCAAATATCCCTACAAACCCAGGTGAAGACACTCCAATCAACTACGTAAAAGATACTCAAAAAGCTAAAACAACTTTCGTAGACGAAAAAGGAAACCCAATTCCAGGAGTAGCTGAAATTACTGAAGAAGGTGAATCAGAAACACCATTAACAAAAGAAGATGAAGTAAAAGCTAAGATCAAAGAACTTGAAAACAAAGGATATGAATTAGTATCTAATACATACCCAACAGACGGAGTATTCGATAAAGATGTTAACACTGATCAAGAGTTTACAGTAACACTT
>NZ_JAQMFS010000020.1 GCF_028308085.1 Gemella haemolysans | reverse complement strand
AGAACATATGACTGTATAAATATAAAAAAGATAGCGTAGCAGTCATTATAACTACTACGCTATCCTAAGTCTAACTTTTTGGGGTCAGATCATTTAATGGCTTCTTTTAGTTTATTATTAGCATAACCTATGCTAGCAAGTCTCTCCACCTCAAGATGAACCAGCTCCTGCTGTACATCCGTAACAATGCATACCTGTAACGATTCTACGTACACCTGTATGATTATCTACAAGCTGACTCACATGGTTGATTTCTCCAGAGATTTTTAGTTTTTCAATATAATTAAAGTCGCAATCATATAAAGATCCATCTGGACCAACAGAAATCATGTTTCTACACATTAGCCCTGGTAGTGTTGCAGGATTATATGCTTTATATAGTTTATTCATATATCCTTCGTAAAGATCTTCTCTATGAAGAAATTCAGAGAATCTACCTATTGGATTATTTGTTATAGCAAATAAATTATTAAAGACAATTTCGAAATTGTCATATAGTTTTTTCTTGTAAGTTTTTTCTAGTGCTTCTTGTTTAGGAGGTAAAAACGCTCCGTTTGGATTATAAACTAGGTTTAATACTAGATCTTTGTCTTTTCCATAACCTAATTCATTTAGTCTTCTTAGTACTTCTATTGACTTTGGAAAAACACCTTTACCACGTTGCTTAGCTACGACTTTTTCGTTATAGTAGGGTAATGAGGCTACTACTTGAACTTTCAAGTCACGATATAATTCTGGTATGTCTCTATAAGCTGGAACATCAAGGATGATTAGGTTTGTTCTTACAATTATAGTTTTTGCATATTGTGAGATTTCTTTTATAAACCATCTGAAATTAGGGTTCATCTCAGGAGCTCCGCCAGTGATATCCATTGTTTTATACTTACCAACCTTGAATGCTTCTATAATTTGTTCAAAAGTTTCTCGAACCATATTATTTTTTCTAGTAGGTCCTCCATCAACGTGACAGTGACTACATGTAATATTACATAAGCTACCTACATTAATTTGCATTACTTCTGGAAACTCTTCGGTTAATAAGTATTGTTTTTCCTCTACTTGATCAAAAAATTTGGGTATATTTAATTCAGTCATAATAAATTTAGTTTGTTAATTTATCTGATAGTTCTTTACTTTGAAGACCGTGCACTAGGGTAATACCAGCTTTCATTGCAGCAGCAACGTGAATAGCTTCTGCGATTTGATCTTGATCGCATCCTTCTTCAAGACATGTACTAGTATAAGCATCAATACAATAAGGGCAAGCTTCAGCATGAGCTACAGCAAGTGCAATAAGAGCTTTTTCACGTGTTGTTAATTCACCTTCAGCCATTACATTACCGTAGTAATTCATGAAGTTTTTCCAATACTCAGGTGCATCTTCACCAAATTTCCCTTCACCAAATTCTATTAAATGTTTCTTTTTAAAATATTCTGCCATATTTATTCTCTCCTCTAAAATTTATATATAAATTAATTATAAGTTAGTTTCCATAAATAATCAATGAAATTGAACTATATATAATGTGTAAAAAAATATATAATTTTAAATTAAACATAAGATAGATTGAAAAATATAGGATTCGAAAAAATTGATTTTGTCGAGTCAGCTTTCAAAGTATATTAGATATCAATGAAGCTCATATAAAGTGAACTTAGAAATATATATAAATTATTTTTCTATTAATTTTCATATAAACTTTTATATTATTTAGAACATTTTTCGTAGAACCATATAAATTGAATTACCTCACATCTTTATACATTTTCGTTAGTTCTTCAACAGGAACACCACGTCGATACATTTTTTGAAATTTTTGCATTTGCCACATAGTTTTTACTGTGTGGTTTTTGTATCTTCTAGTTGATGATGTAATAGAGGAGTCGATTACTGTAATTTTGTAATTTCTTGCACTTAAATCTTCTGATAGTTTGTAATCTTCCATTAAAGGCATATCTTTATATCCACCAATTTCTTCAAATACTTGTTTTTTTATGAATATAGCTTGATCTCCAAATGCTAGATTGGTAATACTAGCCCGCATATTAGAAACTAATGAGTTAACCCACATAGGAAAACTATTTGGATAGAATCTAATCTTTAGACAACCGACCTTAGTAGGGCAAGCAAGTACTTTTTTAATAACGTCTTTTTGAAGAACACTATCACAATGAACGAACCATAGGATATCACCCTTAGCAATTTTTGCACCGTAATTCATCTGATTTGCTCGTCCTTTTTTATCTGATAAGTGGTATGAATAACCAAAATAAGAGAGTTCATCTAGTATTTCTTTTGTTTTATCTGTAGAACCACCATCAATGAAAAGTACCTCGTGTTCTTTAATATTATGCAAACAATATAGATTATAAACGAAATCACGTATTGTTCTTTCTTCGTTATAAATTGGCACAATAATAGTAATCATAAATACACTCCTAAAATAATAGTTAATACAATTATAACATGTTAAGAAATTTTTCAAAATAAAAATATATATTTAAATTAATAGATTGAATTTGTGTTTAATAAAAATTAAAATTAATTTTAATATATTTATTGACAAACTAACTGTATCTATCGTATAATCACAGTAGATACAAGAAAGCGTTTTTAATATCTAAATAATGTTGTAGTTTGCTTAAAATAAATTAATAAGGAGGACAATGATGAATATAAAACTTTCTAATATGTCATCTGTTCCGATATATCAGCAGGTGGCGACACAAATTAAAAGTAATATTCTAAATGGTAGCTTAAAAAATAATGATCAATTACCTTCTATTAGGAGTTTAGCTAAGGAGTTAGAAGTAGGTATAATAACCGTAAAAAAATCATATGAGGTATTACTTCAAGAAGACCTAATTTATTCAAAAGGGGCTGTTGGATATTTCGTAAATGATATAGATTTAGCTACTGTTTTAATGATAAAAAAAGAAGAGTACTTAGACGAACTGAAGAGTATAATTGATAAGGCTATTAACGATGGACTTAATAAAAATGATATTAGGGATATATTTAATAGTGCAATGGAGGAGAATAGTTATGATAAAAGTTAATAAATTATTGATTAATAAAAGAACATTTCAACTTGGACCAATTGATTTGGAGTTTCAAGATGGGTATGTCTATGCAATTACAGGTAACAGTGGAAGTGGAAAAACTTTATTTTTACAAACACTATTAGGAGGAATATTTTTAGAGAAAAATGTAATCACTTATAACAATCTAAATTTTCATGAAAATAACGTGGATATTAAAAAACTTTACTCTTATGTGGCAGATAGACCGTTGTTCTCTGATTCATTACGAGTAGCTGAGGTGCTTTATAAAATATACAAATTAGATGAAAGATTTAATTTAGAGAAATGTTTCGAATTTCTGAGTAAACATAAAGTATATCGTCATAAGAAAATTTATGAACTATCTCAAGGAGAGAGGAAAATATTATTATTTTCTATAGGATTTTTTACAAAAACTAAACTATTAGTATTAGACAATCCATTTTCTGGTGTTGGTTTAATAGCTAGAAAAGAAATGATAGCACTTCTTAGAGAATATATGGATGAAGATAAAACAATAATTATAGTGACCGAAGAACCATATGTAATACAAAACCTGGCCGACTATATTATTGTATTTGAAAATGGTCAAGTTACTAGTAAGGAAGATGTGGTAGAATTACAAGAACGATTTGAGACTAATGATATAGAGCGAATATTACTTTCACTATTGAAGGGAGAGAATAAAAATGATTAAACAACAATATGAAACAAAATTTGGAGCGATTTGGAATTTAATATCAAGTAGAAACTATAGTATGCCATTATTTTACAAAGGATTATATATCTTATATTACTTTGTAACAATCAGTGTTATACTAGAATTATTATTTGATAAAACATATATATTATTAGCTTTAATTAGTTCGTTTATTATAGTAATTAATGGTAGAAAATATGATGATCTTGAGCAACAATATACTGAATATCTTCCAATATCGTTAAAAAGTAAAGCAAAATATATATATTATACAACTTATATGAGTATATTCGCTGGAGGTGTGATAGTATTTGTATTAGATTACTTATATAGTGGAGTTAATATCATTGAATATATCTATGCAATACTTACTATTATAGCTTTATCTAATTTAGCGGTAGTACAAATGGTAAAAACAAAAAAATCATTAATTTACTTCTTTATTTTTGATATACTAATATATGAATTTATCGTTGGTATAATTAGATTCGTTTTACTGGGCGTTTATACTGCATATACTGGTCCAAAATATGATAGTGCACAATTCAAAGTAATAAAAATATTTATTATAATATTATTGGTAGTAGTGTATCATTTTATGTGTGTTGATGTTATAAATGATACGAAGAGAAATATTAAGATAAATAAAAACAAAAGGCTAAAACTGGTAATAATCTTAGTGTTATTAATAATTACTAGCGGATATAAATTATATATAGATGCTGGAAAAGAATTTTATAGAGGTGTAAAAGAAGCGTCAAAAACTGGAATAGTAACAATATACGATAATTCAATGAAAAAGTAAAAGAACGTAAAATAAGAAAACAGAATACTAAAATAGACAGTGCCTTTTTAAATAAGTTATAGAGGAACTGTCTTTTATTCTGAAAGAGAAGAAGGGATAAAAAAGAAGACTTGGATAACCAAATCTTCTTTTTATTAAATAATTCTTATTTGAATTCTGCAGTGTTAACGCGAACTCCAGGACCCATAGTTGTAGTTACAGCTACAGATTTGAAGTAAGTTCCTTTAGCAGCAGCTGGTTTAGCTTTAGCTAAAGCGTCTTGAATAGCGTTGAAGTTTTCAACTAAGTCTTCAGTTGAGAATGAAACTTTACCGATTGGAGTGTGAACAACACCAGCTTTTTCAGCACGGTATTCAACTTTACCAGCTTTGATTTCATTAACTGCTTTAGTAACGTCCATAGTTACAGTACCAGTTTTAGGGTTTGGCATTAATCCTTTAGGTCCTAATACACGACCGATTTTACCAACTTCTCCCATCATGTCTGGAGTAGCTACGATTACGTCAAAATCAAACCAACCTTGTTGGATTTTAGTGATGTATTCACCTTGTCCTACGTAGTCAGCTCCTGCTGCTTCAGCTTCTGCTGCTTTATCACCTTTAGCAAAAACTAAAACTTTTGCAGTTTTACCAGTTCCTTTAGGAAGAACTACTGCTCCACGAACTTGTTGGTCGTTTTTACGAGTGTCAACTCCTAAACGGAATGCAACTTCTACAGTTGCGTCAAATTTTACTGTACTTGTTTTTTTAGCTAATTCGATTGCTTCTACTACAGAGTATAGACTAGAAGAATCTACTAATTTAGCTGCTTCAAGATATTTTTTACCTTTTTTTGCCATTATAATTATCCTCCTATTCTCCTACTAAGATACCCATACTTCTTGCAGTACCTTCGATCATACGCATAGCTGCTTCTACAGAAGCTGCGTTTAAGTCAGCCATTTTAAGTTCAGCGATTTCTTGAACTTGAGCTTTTGAAACTGTAGCAACTTTGTCACGGTTAGGTACAGAAGATGCTTTTTCAATTTTAGCTGCTTTTTTAAGTAATACTGGTGCAGGTGGTGTTTTAGTAATGAAAGTAAATGAACGGTCTTCATATACTGAGATTACTACTGGAATGATTAATCCTGCTTGGTCTTGTGTACGAGCATTGAATTCTTTACAGAATCCCATGATGTTTACACCAGCTTGACCTAACGCTGGACCAACTGGTGGAGCTGGGTTAGCTTTACCTGCTGGTACTTGTAATTTAACAACTTTTATAACTTTTTTAGCCACGATAAAACCTCCTATATATTTTTCGTGATGTGGTCATTTGAACGACTTGAAATTTTTCGTTCTCCCACTCAATCAAGTTTTGTATTTTTACATACTTGATTATAATACCATAGCAAATATGGAATTGCAAGTATTTTGTTGAGTTTTTTTAAAAAAAATTCAATTTTTTATAATCAAGTGCAAAAATATTTCTACTTAGTTATTGAGTAGATAGTAAAATAATACAACTAAGTCAAATTTTAATCAAGTGATTTCTATAAAATAATTAAAGAAAATTTGAGAACAACTTAATTAATTAATTAAGCTATTATATAGAAGAAAAAGAATGTAGTAACTAGATTTTCCCTAAGTGAACTATTGACTTTTTACTATAGGTAGTGTAGAATTGTAGTTATGGTATGTGATAGATTGCCAGAGTTTAAAATTCTGACAAAAGTACAATATCATAATAAAAAATTTTTCAAAATAGAAAGAGGTTGCAAAATGATTTATGGAATAATCAGTATTGCAGCTTTACTTGTTGGACTTTTATTTGGATATATTATTTCAAAAAATTCTATTCAAAAGAGATTAGAATTATCTAAGCAAGATGCCGAACATATTATTGGTGAAGCAAGAAAAGAAGCTAGATATATAGTAGAAAAAGAAACTACAATAGCTAAAAAAGAAGCTGAAGAGATAATCAATATTGCTAATAAAGAAGCAGAATTTAAAAAACAAGATATTCAAAGACAAGAAGATAGAATCGTTCAAAAAGAATCTTCATTAGAACGTCAAACAGAACTTCTGAATAAAAAAGATGAACTGTTAAGTTCAAGAGAGATGAAATTGGAAGAAAAATCTCAGCTTCTTGAAGAGAAAAGTAGTGAGGTTAATCAACTTAAAATTCAACAAGAAACAGAGTTGCAAAGAATTGCAAACTTAACAGAAGAACAAGCTCGTGAAGAGATTATGGCCACAGTTGAGACTGATATGGCTAAAGACATGGCAATATATATTAGAAATAAAGAACTAGAGGCGAAAAACGTTGCAGATAAACGTGCAAAAGAACTTATTGTTCAATCGTTACAACGTTTTGCAACAGATGTAGTTAGTGAAACTACGGTATCAGTTGTTGATCTTCCAAGTGATGATATGAAAGGTCGTATTATCGGACGTGAAGGAAGAAATATTCGTACTTTAGAAACATTGACTGGAGTAGATTTAATTATTGACGATACTCCAGAAGCAGTTATCCTTTCTGGATATGATCCTATCCGTCGTGAAATTGCAAAAACAGCAATTAAATCACTTATCGATGATGGTCGTATTCATCCTTCAAAAATTGAGGAAGCTGTTGACAAAGCACGTAAAAATATTGATCAAGTTATTAGAGATGCAGGGGAACAAGCTACATTTGATCTTGGAATCCACAACATGCACCCAGATTTAGTTAAGATCGTAGGTAAGTTAAAATATAGAACAAGTTATGGTCAAAATGGATTACAACACTCTATGGAAGTAGCGTATATCGCCGGACTTATCGCGGCTGAGTTAGACTTAGATGTTGCTACAGCTCGTCGTGCAGGTTTACTACACGATATCGGTAAAGCACTTGATCATGAAGTAGAAGGTTCGCACGTTGAAATTGGTGTTGCTTTAGCTCTTAAATATAAAGAAAATGCGATTGTTGTTAATGCAATTGCTTCACACCATGGAGATACAGAACCAACAAATCCTATTTCTGTCATTGTTGCCACAGCGGATGCACTTTCTGCATCACGTCCAGGAGCTCGAAGAGAGTCATTAGAGAATTATATTAAACGTCTACAAAAACTTGAAGAAATCGCAAATGAACACAAAGGTGTTGAGAAAACATTTGCTATTCAAGCAGGTCGTGAGATTCGAGTAATCGTAAATCCTGAAGAAGTAGATGATACAAAAACTTACAAAATTGCCAAAGAAGTTAAAAATAAAATCGAAGAAACGATGCAATACCCAGGAAACATTAAAGTTAATGTTATTCGTGAGGTTAGAGCGGTTAAGCTTGCAAGATAATAAATTAAGCGATTGGAAATGTCCAATCGCTTTTTTATATGCTTATTTGTATACAGATTTTGAATATATAATTTTTTAGAATTATATAAAAATTATAAGTAATTTTCTATGATACTAATAGGAAAAATCTAAAACAATATATAAGAAGTCAATTTAATAGCAGGATAATAATAGTTATATATTCTAATTAAAAATATTATATTTAAAAAATAATAAATATAAAACTTTAAAAATAAAAAAATATATATCTATAATTTAAGTGTTATATATAAAGCTGTAGTATAGAGTAATTTAGTGAAATAGTAATGGAGCGGGTAAAATGATGTTTAGTTAATAATTTATGATATATATTAAAATAAAAATATATAACAAGGGAGTCCTAATACTGTATTTGTTAATGTAAATCATTTGTTATATAATATCTGTAGAATATAATAAGGAGACAAAAGTTATGTCAGAATATATACACACAAAGGCTTATTTAGAGCCTCAAGAATTATATGAATACACTAGTAAAAAGGGTGTGGCTAAAGCTTCAGGAAGCCTAAAATATATGTTAAGTCTAGGTTTCTTGGGAGGTGCATTTATAGCAGTAGGTTATCTTGCTTATTTAAAAGTTGCAGGATCTATTCCACATGAATTTGGAGGATTAGGGGTCTTATTAGGAGCGGCTGTCTTTCCAATTGGTTTGATTTGTATATTAGTAGGTGGTGGAGAATTGATAACTAGTAATATGATGGCAGTTACATTAGCATTTTTCAATAAAAAAGTAAGTCTAGTAATGTTGGTGAAAAATTTGATTATTATAACATTAGCAAATTTAGTGGGTGCTGTTTTTGTAGCATATTTTTTAGGACATGTGACAGGACTTACTGAAGGAGCGACATTTGCGAAAACTTTAGCTACTGCTGAGTCAAAAGTTAACGCGACATTTTGGCAAGGTGTGTTTTCAGGTGTCGGATGTAACTGGTTAGTAGGTATGGGTGCATGGTTATCTTTCTGTGCTAAAGATGTAAGTGGAAAAATAATTGGTACATGGTTTCCAATTATGACATTCGTAGCCGTTGGTTTTCAACACGTTGTAGCCAACATGTTTGTTATTCCAGCAGCTATGTTTGGTGGTGCAGATATTACAATAATGCAATTTATTAATAATATGTTTGTAATTTTTTTAGGAAATTTTTTAGGTGGAGCGATATTGGTTGCTGGTTTATATACAATAGCTTATAAAAATAATAATTAAAAATTATAATTTAACATAACCATTAGGAAACGTTTTATTTCTAGTGGTTTTTATCTTTTACTTTATATTTAAATTAGTAATATATTTGTTTAGTTATGTTAAATAAGTTTCACCTAAGTTTATTAATTTGTACACATTTTAATGAAATCTGTATTAAAATAGGGGTTGGAAAAATGTCGTTGTTATTGTATAATTTTTATTGTAGATATAGAAAAGGTTGTATCTATGTAATTATTATAAATTTTTTAAGGAGAGTGTTATTATGACAAACACTGTAGAATCTAAAGTATTTTTAGAGCCACAAGAAACTTACGAGTTAACTTGTAAAAAAGGTGTTGCTAAAGCGACTGCAAGCCTTAAATACATGTTAAGTTTAGGATTCTTAGGTGGTGCATTTATCGGGGTAGGTTTCTTAGCTTTACTTCGAGTATCAGGATCAATTCCTAAAGAATTCGGAGGAATTGGTGCATTATTAGGGGCATCTGTTTTCCCAATCGGACTTATTTGTATTTTAGTAGGTGGTGGAGAGTTAGTTACAGGTAATATGATGGCTGTAACTGTTGCATGGTTCAATAAGAAAATTAGTTTTAAACTATTAGCTAAAAATATGGTTGTTATTACATTTGCTAACCTTGTAGGTTCATTAGTTATTGCTTATTTCTTAGGACATTTAACTGGTTTAACTGGTGGAGCTATTGCAGCTAAAACTATTTCAGCTGGTGAATCAAAAGTATACTTAACATTCTGGCAAGTATTCTTCTCAGCTGTAGGTTGTAACTGGTTAGTAGGTATGGCAGTATGGTTAAACTTCGCTGCTAAAGATGTAGGTAGTAAAATGTTTGGTGTATGGTTCCCAATTATGACATTCGTTGCTATTGGATTCCAACACTTGGTTGCGAACATGTTCGCAATCCCAGCTGCAATGTTTGAAGGTGCAAATATCTCTGTTTTACAATTTATTCAAAACATGGGAACAGTATTCTTAGGAAACTTTGTTGGGGCTGTTACTTTAGTTACTGCTCTATACACATTTGCTTACAAAAAATAAGCTTATAAAAGTCGATAGAATATAATTTACATTAATAATATTAGCAAATAAATAAAAAAGATGAAGTTGGTGTTATACTATACTTCATCTTTTTATTGTATTGCATATTATTTGTGCTTTAGATAAATCTTGAATACTTAACAATAAGATAAAAAAGATTCCAAATTGTTTAACTTGGAATCTTTTATTTTTATATTATTCTTCTACTTTAACAACCCATCCGAATTTATCTTCAACTTTACCAAGTTGGATACCAGTAAGTAGGTTGTAGATTTTTTGAGTCCATTCTCCTGGTTTATCATCTTTGATAAGTTCTAGTTTCTTAGTACCATCGAATAATTCACCAACAGGAGCGATTACAGCAGCAGTACCACATAAGAATACTTCTTCAAGTTTTCCGTTGTCATATGCTTCGTAAACTTCTTCTAGAGATAGTTTTCTTTCTTCTACTTTTTCACCTAATGATTTAAGTAATTCTATTACTGATGCACGAGTGATACCTGGAAGGATAGAACCGTTTAACTCAGGTGTAACGAATGTTCCATCGATTTTGAAGAAGATGTTCATTGCTCCTCCTTCTTCGATGTATTTTTGTTCTACTCCATCAAGCCATAGAGATTGAGAGTAACCAAGTTCTTGAGCTTTCTTTTGACCTTTAAGAGATCCAGCGTAGTTACCTGCAGTTTTAGCGAATCCGAATCCACCACGTACAGCACGTACATATTCGTGTTCTACGAAGATTTTATTTGGTTGAAGACCAGCTTTGAAGTAGCTTCCTGATGGAGATAAGATGATTATAAACTTAACTTCATGGTTAGGGTGTACTCCAAGTGCTTCTTCAGAACCATATAAGAATGGTCTAACGTATAGTGAAGTACCTTCAGCTTTTGGAATCCAGTCTTTATCGATAGAGATTAATTTTTTAAGAGCTGCTAATGCGAACTCTTCATCTAATTGTGGTAAAGCTATACGGTCTGATGAATTGTTTAAACGTCTAAAGTTTTGTTCTGGACGGAATAAAACAGCTTCTCCATTTGCGTTATAAGCTTTCATTCCTTCAAAAACGCTTTGTCCGTAGTGTAACACGTTTAATGCTGGTGATACTGGAATTGGTCCGTAAGGTACGATACGTGGATCATACCATCCTTTTTCTGATGACCAGTCCATAACGAACATGTGATCAGTGAATACTGAACCAAATCCTAATTTATCATCTGGCGTTTTTTCTTTTGGATTTTTAGTAAGTTCTACTCTTATATCATTTACTGTAAGTTTTGTCATATTATATTTCTCCTTTTATAAACAATTAATTTTAAAAATTTGTTAAAATTATTATAATACTAATTAAAGTTTTTTTCAATACTTTTCTTTAAATTTTCTGAAATTTTAATCAAAATATCCGAAATTAATTGTTGAAAATTTTCTGAAAATACTATAAAATTATACGTAAACATTGTTTGGAATTTTATTCGATATTACTAATAAGAATTCTATTTTTACTGAAAATATGATACAATATTAGTAGTATTACATTAACAATGTATCTAATATAATAAAGAAGGAAGATAAATTTATGGAAATTAAAAAATCATTAGAAAATAAGTTCAACACATCACTTGCAAACCTTACAGGTTCGCCGATAAGAGAGTTTGATAGATATGCTTCTTCTATAGAAGGAATTATCAAATTAACTTTAGGAGAGCCAGATTTTGACACTGCGGAAGAAGTTAAAGAAGCTGCAAAACGTGCTCTAGATAATAATAGAACGCACTATTCAGTAAATAATGGTATTGCAGAGTTACGTACAGCATGGGCAAAAAATTTAGAGAAAAGATATAATTTAAATTATAGTCCTGATGAAATTATCGTAACAATTGGAGCATCTGCTGCGATAGAACACACAATTTCTGCTGTAACTAACGAGGGGGATACTATTATAGTAGTAACACCATATTTCTCAGCTTACGAGGGAGTTGGTATTTTAAATAAATGTAATATCAAATTTATAGATACAGTTGATAATGGATTTAAAGTTCTTCCTAGCGATTTAGAAAAAGCTTTAGAAGAAAATAAAGACGCAAAAGCAATACTAATTAACTATCCAAACAACCCAAGTGGTGTTTCATATACGAGAGAAGAAGTTAAAGCTATTGCTGATGTATTAGGGAAATATGACATTTTTGTAATTAGTGATGAAATATATGGAGATATTACATACAATTATAAACATACATCATTAGCAGAATTTATTCCGGAACAAACTGTACTTATTAGTGGATTATCTAAATCTCACGCTATGACAGGGTGGCGTGTAGGATTCATCGCGGCTCCATTAGCTATGGTTAGAAAAATTGGAGTATTCCACTTATTTACAGTTTCTGGTGCAGCTACATTCATTCAAGATGCAGCAGTAGTAGCGCTTAATGATGAAAATGTAGATAAATACAATAAACACATGATTGAAACATATAGAGAAAGAAAAGATTATATGGTTCCAAAACTTCGTGAATTAGGATTTGAAATTCCTGAAATCGATGGAGCATTTTATATTTTTGCTAAAATTCCAGCTAAGTACCGTGATTTAGGTGCTATGGAATTCTGTAAATTATTAGCGAAAGAAGCTCGCGTTGGGGTTATTCCGGGAACAGCTTTTGGTAGTGCATATAATGACTTCTTTAGAATTAGTTATGCAACTAGTATCGAAAATATTAAAGAAGCAGTTGAAAGAATTTCTCAATTTATGAATAAATAATATAGTAGAAAGGTTATTCAAATGAAAGGTAAATTCATAACAGTAGAAGGTTCAGATGGTTCAGGTAAAACGAGCTTTATTAACTTTGCTACCGAGTATTTAAAAGAAAAAGGTTATAAGGTAATTACAACACGTGAACCAGGAGGAACAGACTTTAGTGAAAAAATTCGTGAACTTCTATTTGATAGTTCTAACGATATTGACGCTAAAACTGAAAGTTTGCTATTTTGTGCAAGTAGACGTGATCATATTGTAAAAAAAATACTCCCACATTTAAATGAAGGTTATATAGTTATATGTGATCGTTTTGTTGATAGTTCAGTAGCTTACCAATCTTATGGTCGTGGACTTAGTAAACGGGATATATTGGATATTAATGCATATGCTACTGATAACTTAGAACCTGATTTAACTTTATACTTTTCGGTAGATGTTGAGGTAGGTTTAGCTCGTACTAAAAATAGAGACGACAATAACCGTATGGATCAGGAAAGTTTAAACTTTTATAAAAATGTAAAACGAGGTTATGATGACCTTTCGAAAGAATATACAGAGCGCATCAAAGTAATTGATGCAAGTGATACTTATGAAAATGTTCAAAAACAGGCACTTTCAATACTGGAAGGATTTTTAGACAATGAACTTTAGTAAAGATGAAATTGTAATAAAATCTTTAACAAATACATTAAAAACTAATAAACTATCCCACGCCTATCTAGTAATATGCGAGGATAGTTTATATTCTGATGAGTTTATTTTAAGTTTTGTTAAAGCAATATTTTGTTTAGAAAATAAAAATAAAGAATTTTTTAGTTGTGAGAGCTGTAACAATTGTCGCAGTATAAATCACGGAAACTATGTAGATTTTTATAAATTAACTAGTGATACATCTATAAAAAAAGATGAAATCCAAACATTGAAATCTGACCTAAGTGTTAAATCATTTTATGGAAAGAAAATATATTGGATAAAAGATATTGAAAAAATGACAGAACAAGCTGCGAATAGTTTACTTAAGTTTCTAGAAGAACCTGAAGATGATATTATTGCTATTCTTAGCTGTAAAAATATTAGTGCCGTACTACCGACTATTATTTCGCGATGTCAACAGATAAAATTAGTAGGACAGAGTGAAGATAGGGAAGTTACAGAAAATGAGGAAATGATTAAGATTGTTTCTGAATATGTAAAAAGATATAGTAGGAAGCCGCATATGGCTAATATTTATGTTCTGGGCTTACTTAAAGTTAAGGAAGAGATTTTAGATTTTTTTAAATATTTGAGTATTAAAACTACAAACAGTTATTATGAATCTAATCGATATGATATAGTGAATATAAGTAAAGTTCAAGAGAAAGTTCTACTTGCTTTATCTGATTTGAATGCTAATGTTAATGCTACATTAGTTTTAGAAAAATTTTTATTTACAGTTTTATTGGATAAAATTAATTTAGAATTTTTATTACGAGGTTAGTATGGAAGAGAATTTGAGAGTTGATTTAGTTTCAAAAAATTATAAAATTTTGCAGAAGGTTGATCATTATAGTATGTCAACAGATTCTTTTTTACTTCCTTATTTTTCTAATGTACCGAGAAGTTTCAAAAAAAATATAATTGAACTTTGTAGTGGCAATGGTGGAATTTCAATTATTCTAAGAGAAAAGTCAGACGCTAAGATTGAAATGTTAGAAATTCAAGAAGATCTAGTTGAACTAACTAAAAAAAGCTTAGAACTTAATGGAATTACGAATATAGAGATAAGAAATGGTGATGTGAAGAATGTGAAAGAATATTATAGACCATCATCATTTGATTATGTAATTTGTAATCCTCCGTATTTTCCAGTGGAGAATATGCCGAATCAACGTGAGAAGTATAATCATAGTATTTCACGTCATGAAATTCTATGTAATTTAAGTGATATTGTAAAAGCAATAAGATATTTGGTTAAACAAAATGGTAAATTTGCTATGGTACATCGAACATACAGAATAAGTGATATTATTTCTGAATGTGAAAAAAATGGCTTAGCTATTAAACGAATTAGATTTGTTTATAGTAAAGCAACAAGTGATACTAGTAAAATTGTATTAATAGAAGGTAGTATCTCAAAAGTAAGTGATATTAAAGTAGAACAACCATTTTATATTTATAATGAAGATGGTAGTTATACTGAAGAGATGAAGAAAGTGTATGGTATTTATGAGTAGTTTTATGTATGTAGTTGAGTGTAGTGATAAAACTTGGTATACTGGGTATACGACAGATATTGTTAGACGAATAAAAACTCATAATGCAAAAAAAGGTGCGAAATACACTAGGGTGAGAGTACCGGTAAAACTTTTATATTTTGAAGGATTTGAGACTAAAAGTGAAGCGACGAGAGCTGAAAGTTTATTTAAGAAATTAACACGTACTAAAAAAGAAGAATATATTTTATTAAATTTGGATGCAAGTAAAAGGCAAGAAGTAAAAGATTTAAATAAAAAAATAGAGGAAAAATAAATGTTATATTTAGTAGGAACGCCAATAGGTAATTTGGAAGATATTACTTTAAGAGCATTAAGGGTGCTAAAAGAAGCGGATATTATAGCTTGTGAAGATACAAGGAATACACAAAAATTATTGAACCATTATGAAATAAAAGGTAAAAAACTACTTAGTTACCATGAACATAATGAAGATAAGATGAGTGATAAAATAATAGAATACTTAGGGGAGGGACTAGAAATAGCGTTGGTAACAGATGCTGGTATGCCATGTATTTCAGATCCAGGGTATGTACTTGTAGAAAAAGTGAAAAGTGCTGATTTAGAGGTTGTAGCCCTACCTGGTGCTAATGCGGGACTTACTGCATTAGTGGCAAGTGGAATAGAATCATATAATTATACTTTTTACGGATTTTTACCACGAAAAACTAAAGAACTTAAACAAAAGTTAGAAATTATTTTAAACTCAAAAACAACTGGTATTTTGTATGAAAGTCCACACAGAGTGAAGAACTTAGTGGAAGAAATCGTAAAAATCGCCCCAACAAGAAAAATTGCAGTAGCGAGAGAACTTACAAAGATGTTTGAACAAATTGAAACATTTGAAGCTAGTATAATATTAGATATGTTGGGTGAAGAGATTAAGGAAAAAGGGGAGTTTGTTGTTATTATTTCTCCTTCAAAAGATGAAGAAAAAGATGAACTTAATCTTGATGATATCGTAGAAATAATTTATGAAAAAGTGCAAAATGGTGAAAAAAAATCAGAAGCTATTAAAAATACTGCTAAAGAATATGGCATAAATAAAAAAGAGGTTTATAGTTTATATCATGAAAAATATGATTAATTTCATAGTAGTAAATGTATTGATAATAATATTTCTAATTGCCGCAATTCACATTAAAATATTTTTCCTACCTTTAACAGTATTTGTATTCCTAAATATATATCTAATATATAGAAGAAGTTCAGATTTAGATAAAAATGAACAGAAGAAAAAAATTATGTTGCATAATGTTAAGAATTCTCTAGGTATAATTTTAGGATATACCGAAGCTCATAATGATGAATTAATTACAAAAGAGGAACTTGATGAACGAATTAATGAAGAAATTCAAGAGATAGTTTCAATGATAAAAGACGAGATCTATAAGTAGAACTCGTCTTTTTGTTTCATCTTACTCATTAAAATTATTAATTATTCTTTGACTTTCTCTAGCTTTTTTTCTACGTTTTTTCCATGTATTAGCAGAGAAGAATACTATTAATGGCATTAATTCTAAACGTCCTAATAGCATTGATATAGATAATATTATTTTAGTAAAATATGGTATTTGTGAGAAGTTACTCATTGGACCATAGTGATTGAATGCTGGTCCAGCATTACTGATTGATGTAACTGTTAAAGAAATTGCATCTTCAAAGTCATTAATTTGGAATGTTATTAAGAATAGTATAATAACATATACAAATCCGAATAATAGTAAATAGTTAGAAAGTGGAGTGGTATCTTTTATTACTTTCCCATCGATTTTAACCATTGCTATTTTCCTTGGATTTAAAGCTTTACTTATACTTAGTTTGGCATTTTTAACGAAGAAAATAAGTCGTGGAATTTTTATTCCACCAGCAGTTCCTCCTGTACATCCTCCAACAATCATTAGTATTAAGATTATCATTTTTGAAAATACTGGCCAAATATTGAAGTCATTATATGTAAAACCTGTAGTAGATACAACAGATGAAACTGTAAAAAATACATCTAATAAACTATGGTTTGGCGTATCATATGAACGGTAGATATCTAAAAACATGATTACAGAAAGTATACCAATCATTCCAAAGAACCATCTTAGTTCTTCACTTTTTAATACTTTAAAATATCTTTTAAAAATAATAAAGTAAAGTAAACTTAGATTCATTGAGAAAATAAGCATAAATATCGCAATTACTACTGTAACATAAGTGCTGTTGTAATATGCAATTCCCGCATTTCTTACTGAAAAACCACCAGTTCCAGCAGTAGAGAAAGCTAGGTTTATACTATCAAAAAATCCAACCCCACCAAACATTAAGAATATAAATAGAAGTACTGTAAGTGCCATATATATTCCATAAAGATAAATTGCTGTTTGTTTCATAGAAGATACAACTTTCCCGAAATAAGGCCCTGGAACTTCAGCTTTTGCTATATGAATAGTATGAGGAGATCTTGGTAAAATTGCTAAAGCGAATACAATAACCCCCATACCACCTATAAAGTGTGTGAAACTTCTCCAAAAAAGTAAACTTTTACTTAAAGTCTCAATATCTTCTAGTATAGTTGAACCAGTAGTAGTAAAACCACTTACTGTTTCAAAGAAACTATCAATATAATGAGGTATCTCTCCTGAAATATAGAAAGGAAGAGCTCCAATTAATGAAAAAATAACCCAAGTAAGGGTAACTATTACATAACCCTCTCTTTTATAGAAATCACGTTCGGTAACATCTTTTGTTAAAAAATGTAGTAATAATGATATTATAAAACATATCATTATAGTAATTAAAAATGAGTTAGTCACATAAGTAGGTTCTTTATATATTAATGAAATAATTGTAGGAAGTATTAGTAAAGCGGCTAAAAGAATAAGTATTTTACCTAGAACGTTAAAAATCATTTTAAAATTCATAGATTACCTCCTAGCAAGAATATCATCGATATGTTCAATTTTCTGTTGATAACTAACTACAACGACATTATCATTCACTTTAATTTCATCATCACCATTTGGGAAGATTTGTTTATTATTACGAATTATAAATGCTATAAGAGTATTATCGTTAATATCAAGATCTTTTAATTTAATACCGATAACTTTTGAATTTTCACTTGAGATTTTAAATTCAATTACTTCAGCTTTATTGTTTGATATCCTATAGAAGTTTTCTATATCTGTTGTGCGCCTACATTGCAACGATTTTGTATGTTTTTTTATTATATTTCCTACTATTTCTTTAGGAGTGATATAAGAATATTGACCGATATCCTCAGCTATCTGTTTTAGAGATGCACGGTTAACTTTTGCTACTGTTTTCTTAATTCCAAGTTTATGTGCATATAAATTAATTATAATGTTTTCTTCATCTAAACCAGTTAAAGATATACAACTATCAAATGTCTGGATACCTTCTTCAATTAAAGTATCACGATCGCTGCCGTCAGCCCAAATAACATCAATTTCAGGATATGTTTCACTGAAAGAGATTGCCCTTTCTTTATCAATTTCTATTACTTTAGTATAGAAAGATGCTTTTTGTAAAAATTCTACAAGATAGTAGGCTACTTTCCCTCCACCTATTATTAAAGATGAAGTTATTTTCTTTTCTAAATTTTCTTTATTTCCTAAAAGTTTATAAAATTTTTTTAAATTTTTATTTGAAGCAGTTATATGAACTTTATCTCCAACTTCAAATACATAATTCCCACGAGGAACGAACACGTCTCCTTTTCTTTCTACTAAACATACTAGTGAAGGGAAATCAATGTATTTTCTACTATCAATAAGTGAAACACCCTTTAGTAAACTATTTTCACTTATTAATACTTCTAAAATATTAAATTTATTGTTTGAAAAACTTTCTACTTTTGTTGCGGTAGGATACTTAAGCATATAGAAAATTTGTTTAGCTGCTTCGTACTCAGGGTTAACCATAAGATCTATTCCTAAAGATTGTTTAATGAATTCCTTTGTTTTAGAATATTCAGGGTTACGAATTCTCGCTATTGTATATTTTGCACCCATTTGTTTAGCTGCAATACAAGCTATCATGTTGATTTCATCACTTGTAGTAACAGAAATAAACATATCAGAATTAGCTGCATCTGCTTCTGCTAAAACGTCTGAATTTGCACCATTACCAATAAGTCCGTTAATATCATAGGTTTCAACGAGTTTTTCAACACGACGCTCATTTGTGTCTATAATTGTGACTTCATCAAATGTGTTAGAAAAATCGGCACAAAGAAGCTCTCCGACTTTACCACCACCGACTATAATTACTTTCACTTTCATACTCCTTTTTTTAATGATATTCATATTATAACCTAAATTGAGAGAAATTGCTATATCATATGATTTTACTTATGATTGACGTGATATAATAGGCAGATTTAAGGAAAAGTTTGATTAAATTTATATCTTAACAAAATGTATAATTATAATCTTTTAAAAATATCATTTTAAGTGAGTTTGGAATATTTAATCTTTATACTATAGAATTGACAGCAGTAATATTCTAATGAAACTTATCATAATAAAATCTTAATGTATGATTATAGAAATAATATAATATTAACTTTGAAAAGGAAAATTAACTTAGAGTGATAATATAAATATTTTAACAAAGTCTATTAAAATACCTTTGTTTATGTTATAATTAGTGTTGGGAAATAATCTAATCATTTATTCTTAATGGTAAATTGAGGAAGAGGAGGAATAAGGTGGCAAAAATATCTAAACAAGACATTGACTATATTTTTGATAATATTGATATAGTTAGTCTAGTTAGTGAATATGTCAAATTAGAAAAAAGAGGACAAAATTATTTAGGTTTATGTCCGTTTCATAATGAGAAAACACCATCGTTTACTGTTTCTCCGGAGAAAAAAATAGCCCATTGTTTTGGATGTGGTAAAGGTGGGAATATTTTCCAATTTGTTTCGCTAATTGAAAATATTACGTATAATCAGGCAATCGTAAAGCTTGGGGCAAGGTTAGGGCTGAATATAGAGTCAAAAGTGAATTTAGAAGCTAATTACGATTTGAATAATGAGCTGGACATAATGTATTATGGGCACATGCTTTTAGCAGATTATTATAACTATATTTTACTAAATACAAAAGAGGCTGAAGAAGCACTTAATTACTTATTAAATAGGGGACTGAGTATCGATGTTATTAAATACTTTAACATAGGTTATGCTCCCCGTGATAATAACATAGCTTTAAACTTTTTTAATTCTAATCAAATTAATTTAGATTTAATGGTTGAAGCCGGACTATTAGGAAAAAATGAAAGTGGCAATTATTATGATGTTTTTAAAGACAGAGTAATGTTTCCTATAAAAAATAATCAAAATCAGGTTGTAGCATTTTCGGGGAGAACTATGTCTTCGGACAAAAGTGTTGCGAAATACTACAATACGCATGAAACGAAAATTTTTGAAAAAAGAACAGTCTTATATAACTTCTCGGATGCGAGAGCTTTTATAGCTAAAGAGAATGAAGTAATATTATGTGAAGGTTATATGGATGTAATTAAAGCTCATCAAAATGGTATAAAGAATGCTGTTGCTTTGATGGGGACAAATATAGACAATAATAAATTAAAAGAGATTTTATCACTTGTGAAGAAGGTCACATTAAGTTTAGACAATGATGAGGCTGGTTCAAAAGCACAGATAGAAATTGGGAATAGAATTATCCAGACTACTGATAATGTCTATAAATTAAAATTTTCTGGGGCTAAAGATTTAGATGAGTTTTTATCAGATAAAAATTCTAAAAATCAAGATTTTGATGCTGTAAACTATATAAAAAATAATAAAGAACACTTTATTAATTATAAAATTGAATATTGTAAAAATGATTCTAAGACTAATATTGAACTAAGAATTCAGTATAAAAATGAATTACTTAAAAATATTGCTTATATGGAAGATGAATCATTAAGATACATATTGCTTACTAATTTGGCAGAGGAGTTCGGAATCGAACGACAAGTTCTTCTTAGAGAATTAGGTCAAGTGAATGTGAAAAGAAAACAAGCGGCTGTAGAATGGGTAGCACCGTCTAATCCAGAACAGCTGTTTAGAGTAACGAATTATGACAAAAAGGTGTGCAAGTTATTTAAATACTTTTTTGTTGATAGGGCATTGTTTATTGAAAAATACAATGATCTAGAGAAATGCAATTTTCCACAAGAAGTATTTGTGAATCTTATGGATTACTTGGTTATTTACTATAATAATAATCTTGAGTTTCATATTCATAAATTCATTCATAGTATTGAAGATGATGAGGTTGTCAGACTTGCAACTTATATTGATGAAACAGATTTTCTAATAGAAGAAAATCCAACTGTAGAAGTTGTAAGTGACTATATCAAGTATTTTTCAAATAATCAAATAACATTAGAAGAGATAAAAGATAGGCTTAGGGTTGCAATCCAAGAGATGGATGTAGAAACTCAAAAAGAGTTACTATCACAGTTGAAAAAGTATAAGAAATAGAAGGAGAAGAACATGGCTAAGAAAGCAAAAGATTTTGAAACAATAAAAAAAGAATTGTTAGAAAAAGGTAAAAAACAGGGTGAATTAACTCAAGAAGAGATTGTAGATGCATTATCAAAATTAGACATTTCTTCAGAAGCGATGGATGATTTCTATGAAGAATTAAATAATGAAGACATTATTTTAATTAATGCAAATCATGTAGAAGAAGAGGAAGAGGAACTAGATTTAGAAGATTTATCAGTTCCAGCGGGAATCAGAACAAATGACCCTGTAAGAATGTACCTAAAAGAAATTGGTAAAGTTCCTTTATTATCAAAAGAAAAAGAATTAGAACTTTCTAAAATTATTGAAACAGGAACAGAAGCGGAAAAAGAACAAGCTAAAAAAGATTTAGCTGAAGCTAACTTACGTCTTGTAGTAAGTATTGCAAAACGCTATGTTGGACGTGGAATGTTATTCCTAGACTTAATTCAAGAAGGAAATATGGGATTAATTAAAGCTGTTGAAAAATTCGATTACTCAAAAGGATTCAAATTCTCAACATATGCTACATGGTGGATTCGTCAAGCGATTACTCGTGCTATTGCTGACCAAGCTAGAACAATTCGTATCCCTGTTCACATGGTTGAAACAATTAACCGTCTGATTCGTATTCAAAGACAATTACTTCAAGATTTAGGACGTGAACCTAAACCGGAAGAAATCGCTAAAAAAATGAATATGACGCCAGAAAAAGTACGTGAGATACTAAAAATAGCTCAAGAACCTGTATCATTAGAAACACCGATTGGTGAAGAAGATGATTCGCATTTAGGAGATTTTATCGAAGATAAAGATGCACAATCTCCAGTAGAGCATGCGGCTAACGAATTATTAAAAGAACAACTAGAAGAGATTTTAGAAACACTTACTGATCGTGAAGAAAATGTATTGAAATTACGTTTTGGTCTAAAAGATGGTAAGACTCACACACTTGAGGAAGTAGGTAGTGCGTTTGGGGTAACACGTGAGCGTATCCGTCAAATTGAAGCGAAAGCTATTAGAAAATTAAAACACCCATCTAAGCTTAACAAACTGAAGGGGTTCATGGAGTAAGTCTGATAAACGTTGATGTAATAAGGTTTCAATGGTTAAATTTTTTACTAGTGGGCAAAAAGTGGGTAAGTCCAAATAACTTTTAATAAACATAAAAAAATCATTAAAAAAATAAGGCAGTGTAAAAACTGCTTTATTTTTTATGTTTTTTGTAATGAGACGTCGATAATGAATTATTTACATATTATAGAGTTTGTATTAAAAAAATACAAATAAAATAAGGTTAAAATTTACTGTTATAATACAAAACTTAAGTATAATAGTAAAATATATTTATGTGAACAAATAGAGATGATTTCAAAAAAAAAATATAAATTGCTTTTGAGAAACGCTTAATATATAATAACAGATGAAGATATAATAAATAAATTAAGGAGGAAGTTATTATGGAAAAGAAAGAAAAAATGAAACATCCTAAAGGTCTTCATCTTGTAAATGTTACGACTGTTATACAAAACTTTTATGCTTATGGTATCATAGGATTCATGATTCTATTCTTCACAACTGGAACATCAGAAGGTGGACTAGGTCTTGAAAAAGGATTCGCGGTAACATTATATGGTTACTATGCTGCTGCAGGATATATGATGGCTCTTATTGGTGGTTGGTTAGCAGATAAATACCTAGGTCTTCAAAAATCTATTATCTTAGGGACATTATTTAGTTGTATAGGTTATATTGCTTTATACTTTTCAACTAGTGAATTATGGACAGTAATTTCAAGTTTAATTCTTTTACTAGTTGCAGCGGGTATTGGTAAAGGTAACATTAGTGCTATAGTTGGTGCCTTATATGAGCGTGACCAAGTTACGATGAAAGATGCAGCATACAGTATCTTCTACATGGCGATTAACATTGGTAGTTTATTTGGGCCAATAGTATTCGGATTAATTACAGACAGTTGGTTTGCAAATGTTGCTAATGATGGAAAAATTGTATCATATGGATATCGTGTTGGATTCTTAGCTGCTGCTGCACTTGCATTCTTACAATTTGCAGTATTTGCATTTTTTGCTCCTACTTGGTTAAAAGATAAAGGTAAATATCCGACAGCAAGTAAAGCTGCTAAAAAATCTGTTAATCACCCATTAACAAAAATTGACATGGATAGAATGAAAGCTATGGCAGTAATGTTTGTTTTCTCAACTTTATTCTGGGCTGCTTGGTTCCAAACTCAAACATCATTTGCAATTTTAACTCAAAAAGCGGTGGATAGAAATATCTTCGGATGGACAGTGCCAACACCTTGGTTAGTTTCATTCAATGGTTTATTATGTGCAATTTTAGCTCCAGTGTTCGGTGCATTTTGGGTTAAATTAAGCAAAACAAAACGAGGAGACTTAGATACTGGTACTAAAATGGGTCTAGGAATGATAATTTCAGGATTAGCTTTCGTCGTAATGGTATTGGGATTAAACACAATCAATGGCGATGTTGAAAGTGGAATGAAAATTAACATCATGTATGTTCTTTTAACATATGTATTATTAACAGTTGGGGAACTGTTTTTATCTCCAATCGGAATGGCAATGTTCAATAAACTTGCTCCAGCAAAATACGCATCATTAGCAATGGGTATCTGGTATCTAACATTCTCATTAGCAAATATTATTTCTGGATACTTAGCTAAATTAACAGTTCAATTAAATTATACTCAAGTATTTACTTATATTGGAGGAGTAGTTATTGTTCTTGGTGCAGTATTAGTTCTACTTAAAGGATACTTAAATAAATATATGCATATTGATAAATTAGAAGAAGAAGCAAAAGCTATCGCTGATGCTGAAGAAAAAGAAGCTGAAGTAGCTTAATAAAAAATAAAGACGGTAAAAATAATAAAAACTCAAGGTTATTACGAATGTGATAGCCTTGAGTTTATTGTTTTTTAGTATTTAAGTAGCATTTGAATTCATTACCTAATTAATAATGGATAAAAATATCACCGTGTTCATTAGCTGGTCTAAATAGTGTAATTATAAATGAGTAAACAGCTATAATCGATGGAATGAATGTCCAACAAAATAATAGGCACAGTATTCCTTTAAAATTTTTTCCAACATAAAAATATTGAATTCCAAAATGTCCTAAGAAAAATGTAATTAGAAGATATACAATTTTGTTAACGTATCTTCCGGGAATGTATCCACGATTCATATTAGGATCATAGTAATATTTAGTCATAAATTGACCTCCATTTGTAATTTAAGCATATAATACCATAAATTATAGTAGTGTTCAATAAATAATTATCAGTGCATTATTTTATAGGTATAAATGATAAAAATCTTTAAAAATAAAAAAAGTACTTAACAATCTTTATTAAGATTAAATTAAGTACTTAAAAATTATTTTTTAGTTTTTAGGTTTTCTTTCCAATCTTGTAGACCATTTTTTAGCATATATACATTTGTATATCCGTGCTTTTTAAGAGTTAGGGCAGCACGAGGAGCTAATGTTCCATTTTTATCACAAAGATAAATAGGTTGGTCTTTTCTCAAAGATGTATAAAGGAAATTGAATTGAGAAGATGGCATGTTACGAGCACCGTTAATGTGAGCGTATTTAAAATCTTCTTTTTCTCTAACATCAATTAATTGAACTTTTCTAAGATCTTTTCTAAATTCTTCATAAGGAAGTTTTGTTACAGCACCTTTTAATCTGAAGTAATTAAAAAGTCCAACTGCACCTAAAACGACCACAATAACTATTGTTGATAGTAAGAATGATGACATAATGAACTCCTTTTTATTGTAATATCTGTAAGTGAATTATATCATAATTTGAATATTTCTTCAATATTGTTTATAATTATTATGAAAGCTAAAAGTACAAAATAAATTTATTGGAGAAAAAATGATATCATCAGTTAGTAATAAGAAAATTAAAGATATACAAAAATTAAAAGAGAATAAAAATATAAAAAAATATGGAAAATATTTGATAGAAGGAAAACATTTAGTAGAAGAAGCTATGCAGGTGAATGTAGTTGAAGAAATTGTTATTTCTGAAAGCTTTGATGAGTATAAATTAATTGAAGCTTTTGAAGGAGAGATTACTAAAGTTACTGATAGTGTAATGAGACATTTATCTGATACTATAACTACACAAGGAATTATAGCAGTTTGTTGTATAGAAAATAAAGGATTGGATATAAGTAAATATAAGAAAGTTGTTATTCTAGATAGAGTTCAAGATCCTGGAAATCTAGGTACAATTATTAGAACTGCCGATGCATTTGCTTTTGATTGTATTATTTTAGGTAAAGGTACAACTAGCTTATATGGACAAAAAGTTATTAGAAGCACACAAGGGAGTAACTTTCATCTAGATTGTTTTGATAATGTGGATTTATTAGATTTACTGGATCAAATGACAGATTTTAGTATTTTCGCAACAAGTTTAAAAGCAGATAAATACATAGAACAGTTAGATGATATTACAGGAAATGTTGCTGTAATATTTGGTAATGAAGGTGCAGGTGTAGGTGAAGAAATATTAGGTAAAGTAAATAACTTGCTTAAAATATCGATGCCTGGTAAAGCAGAAAGCCTGAATGTTTCTATTGCTGCTGGAATTGTGATGCACTATATTTCTACCAATTTAAAATAATTAATTTACTATTTTTTATAAGTGTGGTATTATTGTAATTGTGAAAATAACGAGAGAGGTGAAATCTAATGTTAAAAACTATGGCAGTAGATAAAAAAGGTGACATTCTTACTGATATTAGTTTAGAAAGACTTAAAGATCAAGATATAGCGTGGTATTGGGTTGACTTTGATACTCCAACACGTAGTGAAATTAATCTATTAACAACATTCTTTAAGTTTCACGAACTTTTAATAGAAGACTGTTTAACACTTTTACAAAGACCAAAAATTGAAATTTCAAGACAACAAATATTCTTAGTGTCTCATGTTTTAAAAAATATAGATGATGATTATGAAACACTTAACATGTTTGTTGGAAAAAATTATATCGTAACGTTCCACCTCTCACATATACGTTATGTTAATAAAATAGTACCTAAAATTCTTCAACGTGGCGCAGAATATTCACCATTACATGTAATGCATATGCTAGTTTCAGAAATAGTTGAAGGATATATTCCGATTATTTCAAAAATCGAGAACCGTTTAGATGAAATTGAAGAATCTGATTTTTATAAATCTGGAAGCAAGATTATGGATGAGGTTTTTGAATTAAGAGGTGACTTATTAAAGCTTCGTCGTGGATTGAGACCTATGCGAGAAGTATTGCATAGATTTTTAGTTTCTCGTCGTGTCGAAATGACTGATAATGATAGAAAGTATTTCCACGATATATATGATGACCTTGTTCAACAAACAGAGATTATAGAAGCGAACCGTGAGTTAGCTAGTGATATCCGTGAAAACTTCATGACATATAACTCATTGAAATCGAACAATATTATGATGACCCTAACGGTTATATCTACAATTTTCCTTCCGTTAACCTTCATAGTAGGATTGTACGGTATGAACTTTAAAAATATGCCTGAGTTAGAATGGCAATACGGGTATTTTTTAGTTGTTGCTATAATGTTCGGGATTGCACTTGGAATGCTTTGGGTATTCAAGAAAAAAGGGTGGCTTGATATGTTTAAATAACATATTAAGTATATAGGATTACTTATGAGTATTTTTAAACTGACAGTTTTGTTTTTTATGATATTATTAGCGAATTTCTCTATGTTAAGAATTGATTTTAGTAAAATTTTCAAAAAAAACAGTACTAGAGAAATTAAAGTTTTTGTAAGTCTAGCTTCCTTTGCGCTGGGGTATATTGCTTATAAGACTATTATTACAATTTATGAATTATCTTTAACTATAGTTAAGTAATTCAATAGAAAGGAAATTGTATGGATAAAGAATTAGAAAAAAATAAAAGAGAATCAAGATTAGAAAAATCTAGAGAAGATAAATTATTAGCTTTTATTGGAGGGAAATTCATAATCTATATATTATTAATAGTTATTTTATTAGGAATCGCTATTTATTTATATACAGAAATTTCTTATATATTTACTCCAATAAATACAATAATTTCTAGTATAATTACACCGATAATAGTAGCGTATGTATTTTATTACATGTTAAATCCACTTGTAAATTTCTTTTCTAAGAAAATTTCAAGATTTTCTGCGAGTCTACTTGCGATTTTTGTTGGTATAATTACGGTACTAATTGTTATTATTGGAGTAGTACCTATAATTGTAGAGCAAACGCAAAACCTGATTACAGCAATGCCTAGATATGTTGAAATTGTAAAAGGGTATTTAGAAGAATATTCTGATAATGCTTATGTTCAAGTGGTTGTAGAGTATGTTAATACAAACTTAAATGCTTCGAAAATTAGTGAAAGATTAATAACGATTGCAACATCAGTTGCACAGGGGATAGTTTCATCTATTTCTTCAACGGCTTCGGTGTTGGTAACTATGCCTTTCGTGCTATTTTTCTTATTAAAAGATGCATCTAAATTCAATAAGTTTGTAATAAGTTTATTACCAAAAAAATTAGAAAAACCAGTTGCAGAAACAATTGATGAAATTGATGACAAAGTAGGATCGTATATCCAAGGTCAAATGCTAGTTTCATTATGCATAGGAGTGATGTTATTTATAGGGTATAATGTGATAGGATTACACTATGGATTTTCACTAGCTACTATTGCTGCATTTTTAAGTATAGTTCCTTATTTAGGACCGGTTATTGCTATTACACCAGCAATGTTAGTTGCAGCGTCAACAAGTTGGGTTATGGTAGTTAAAATGTTAGTAGTTTGGGGTGTTGTACAGTTTCTAGAAGGAAATATAATTTCCCCTAACATAATGGGACGAAGCATGAATATGCATCCTTTAACAGTTATTTTTGTAATCTTGATAGGAGTGAATATTTCGGGTGTAGTTGGAGCTATCTTAGGAATACCTGTTTATTCAATATTGAAAGTATTAATTTCTAAACTATTAATATCTCTAAAAGAAAGATACGATAAATTTTATGGGTAAATAATAAAATGAGCTTTAGAGTTTATAACTCTAAGGTTCATTTTTATTTTCGAACTTAAGAAATAGGTATTTGAGCTGGACATAATTTAATAAGTCAATTAATAATTATGATGGTATATATTGATATTAGAAATGTATTTTGAAAAATTAATATAATTTTAAATATATAAAAAAGGTAGATAGTAGTAAATCATTTTCATTATTGCTAGAAATATGCTATAATATTGTAGTTAAATATAAGTAAGTTGAGGTTTGAGAATATGAGTATGATGAAAAAATTCAATAATTTATTCGTTAATGAAGATGATTTTGAAGATGAAGTAGTAGAAAGAGAAGAAGTAAGACAAGAACAACCAAAACAAAGAGTTGTAAAAAAGGAGAATCCAGTGCAAAGTAAACCAAACGTACAAAGTCAACCATCAGGAAGAACAAATAATGTAATATTAACAGAACCTTTAGTTTTCGCTGATAGCAAAGATATAGTTGATGATATTAAACGTAACAAGGTAGTTATTATTAATCTAAGTAAATTAGATGTAGAAACTTCAGATAGATTGTTAGACTTTATTTCAGGTGGAATCTACGCACTTGGAGCAAGATTAAAAACTATAGGTGAAGATATTTATCTATGTGTTCCTAATGGAGTTGAAGTTTCAGGAGACTTTTACGAAGGAGAGTATTAATTTTGCTAAATATAACAGAATATTTTTGGGTATATAAATTCATAATTTATTTATTTAATTTTTATGAATACAGTATGTTAGCGTATATTTTAACATCATGGGTACCGCAAATCAAAAATAATTTTATAGTAGAATTTCTAGAAGCTATTTGTGAACCATATTTAAAACTATTTAGAAAGTTCATACCACCTATTGGAATGTTGGATATTTCGCCTGTCGTAGCGCTTATTGTATTAAGTGTAATACAAAACCTTATAATAGCGTTGTTGTTTAAAACAGTATAGTATTATGAAAAAATTAAATTTTTTACAGCAAGCATCAGTAGAACAAAAAGAAGTAGCCGAGAAACTTTTGCAAAGTATAAGTTTTGTGGAAAATAGAAATACTGTTACAAAGTTTCTAACTAATTTCGAACAGGTAATTTTAGAACAAATAGTTGCATATAATTATAGTGATTTTAAAATAGAATTTTTTGGTGGATATAATGATGCTGAGAAAAAGAAAGCAAAGATTATTTCAAATGAATATTATGATGTAGATTATGATATTGTTTGCTTGAAAGCTAAATATAATAATAAATTTAACAAGATCGAACATAGAAATATTTTAGGTGCAATTCATAACTTAGGTATTAATATAAATAGATTTGGGGATATTGTTGTTCTTGAGAATGAAGTTTATATTTTTGTTGATGAAGAAATTGCCGACTATATATCGATGGAATTCACGAAAGCTGGTAGAGTAAATCTAAATTTCGAGAGAGTTGAATTAGCTGATGTTGCTATAGAAAAGAAATATGAAGATTTTGAAATAGTAAGTTCTTCATTTAGATTAGATTCAATAGTGGCAAAAATTACTAATAAGTCTCGAAGTAAGGTGAAAGAGTTCTTAGATCAAGATTTTATAAAGTTAAACCATGTAATCGTTAGAAATGGTGAGAAAAATTGCGCAATTCAAGATATAATTTCTATTAGGAAGTACGGAAGATTCGTGGTTAAAGAATACAAACAAAACAAAAAGAGTTTAAAATATAGAATTACAATATCAAAATTAATTTAATCAAATGATTGTCTCAATATATCGACATAAAGTCGTATTTTGAGACAATTTTTTATTATTTTTCAAAAAATGAGCGTTTTCATTTTATTGCTGAGTGTATTGTGCTATACTCAATTGTATAAAACAAATTTATACAAATAATTATGAGGTAAGTAAAATGAAAAAAATATTATTAACTATTTTTTCTTTCTTATTGGTATTTTCTTTAATTGGTTGTTCACAAAAGAGTTCAACTAAAGAAGAAAAAGTGTTAAAACTTGGTGTAGTACCAAGTAGTAATAGTGAAAAGCTGGTAGACGATTTATCACCATTTGCTAAAGCTCTAGGAGATAAACTAGGGATGAAAGTTGAGGTATTCACTGCTAGTAGTTATATTGGGGTGATAGAAGGTATAGGTAGTGGAAGTGTTGATTTTGGGTTGGTACCTCCATTTTCTGCAGTGCTTTCTAATAAGCAAAGTAATACAAAAAACTTACTAGTAGGAAGAAGTACTAGTGGAAAACCTGGTTATTTTGCAGAAGTCTTTGTTAGAAAAGATTCTAATATAAAAAGCTTAGCTGATTTGAAAGGGAAAAAAATTGCTTTTGTTGATCCTTCATCTGCTTCAGGTTACATTTATGCTGGTGCAATGTTGAAAGATGCTGGAATTGATTTAGACAAAGACATACAGTATCAATTTAGTGGAGGTCATGACAAAAGTTTACAATTATTACTAAATAAAGATGTAGATGCAGTAGCTAGCTATGAAAATGTAATTAGAAAATATACAAAAGAATTTCCTACGCTAAAAGAAGATGTTACACCAATAGCAAAAAGTGAGCTAATACCAGGAGTAACAGTAGTAGCATCAAATAATTTAGATGAAGAAACACAGAAAAAAATTAAACAGGCCTTATTAGATATTCAAAATGATAAAGAAACAATTCAGATTTTAACAAATCTATTCAGTATTACTGGTTTTGAAGAACCAAATAATGACGCATATAAAGCTATAGTGAGAATCTCTGAAAAAATGAATATTGATTTGAATAAAGTAAAATAATACGAATAATTTCAAAAAAATATTAATTCAATAAAAAAAAATATTTAAAACTGAATTTTAAAAATGTTATTTTATCAGGGATAATAGAGAGTTCTTAAATATGTAATTGAAAAAATAAAAAAAGTTATACAAAAGTATTGACATTATGTTAATACTTTTGTATAATAAATATTGTTCGTTAGGAACACAAATATTTATCCACAGTAGCTCAGTTGGTAGTAGCATCTGACTGTTAATCAGAGGGTCGCAGGTTCGAGTCCTGCCTGTGGAGTTGGAGTAGTACTCAAGAGGCTGAAGAGGCGCCCCTGCTAAGGGTGTAGGTCGGGAAACCGGCGCGAGGGTTCAAATCCCTCCTGCTCCGTTTTTTTATTGGCCCGTTGGTCAAGTGGTTAAGACACCGCCCTTTCACGGCGGTAACACGGGTTCGAATCCCGTACGGGTCACCATTTGAATTAAATACATTGAGAATAAGAGTTAGGTCCCGTGGTGTAGCGGTTATCACGCCTGCCTGTCACGCAGGAGATCGCGGGTTCGATTCCCGTCGGGACCGCCATTTTTGCCTTGATAGCTCAGTTGGTAGAGCAATGGATTGAAGCTCCATGTGTCGGCAGTTCGACTCTGTCTCAAGGCATTTTTTTATTTAAAATTAATATTTTGGCGGCTGTGGCGAAGTGGTTAACGCATCGGATTGTGGTTCCGACATTCGGGGGTTCGATTCCCCTCAGCCGCCCCATTTTTAGAAATTAGCAAAGAAGTAGTGTAGAAGTACATTACTTCTTTTTTTCTATATAAAATGGAATTTTAAAGTTTGTAAGCATATAAATAGAAATTTTTAAAAAATAAGAGTAAAATTAGACCTATAAACTTAAGGAGATAAAATAACATGGAAAAAACATTCGAACAAGATTTAGAGAACTTTAAAGTAATAGATTCAAAAACTGCTTTTGAAAAAATTGAATCAAAAGAGAAATTTGTATTATTTATTGGTAGATCATCATGTCCATTCTGCAGAAGATTCATGCCAAAATTAAGTGAAGTCGTTGTTTCTAATAAAGTAGAAGCATTCTTTATTAATTCTGAAGACTTTTCTGATGCCTCAGGAATTGAATCATTACGTGAAAAATATGCAGTTAGAACTGTACCAGGATTATTAGTTGCTGAAGCTGGTGAAGTTAAAGTTGTATGTGATTCTAGCTTATCTGTAGAAGAAATTACAACATTCATTAAATAATAATATAACTCGTCTATTTAATATAGGCGAGTTTATTATTTTACGATTGTTTTTAATTAAATGTAAACAGTTTAATAAATGTACTAAATTTAGTAGCAAAATACTGAAAAAAACTATTTTAAGTGATATAATAGTACTTATAAAATTTTACTAAAGTTAGAATTAGTTTATTTTAAAATTCATTATATGATAATGAGGTGATGAAGTGAAAAGTGAGAAGTTAGAAGTTAAAAATCTAGTATTTAACTATGGAGTAAAAAGTATATTAAATGACATCTCATTTAATGTTGATCAAGGAGAATTTGTAGCAGTAGTGGGAAAGAGTGGTGCTGGTAAATCAACTTTATTACGTTGCTTAAATCTATTGAATAAACCTAAATCTGGAGAAATTAATATAGCTGGTGAAAATATAGTCAATTACAATAAGAAGAAATTAAAGCTTATTAGAAGAGAAATTGCATTTATATTCCAAGATTATAATGTTCTTGATAATTTATATACAGTTGAAAATGTATTGACTCCATATTTAGTAAAAAAATCTCCATTAGGCCTTTTACTTGGTTATACTAAGAAAGAGTATAATGAAGGAGTAGGTTATTTAAAACAGGTTGGTTTAGAAGAGGAGGCTTTTAAAAAGTCTAAGTATTTATCTGGTGGACAGAAGCAAAGGGTAGCAATCGCTAAGGCGCTCGCACAAGATCCGAAATTTTTATTAGCTGATGAACCTGTGAGTAGTTTAGATGAAAAGAACACTACTCTTATAATGGATACATTTAAGAAATTAAATAAAGAAAAAGATATTACTGTTTTAATCAATTTACACGATGTAAATCTTGCGAAAAAATATAGTACAAAAATTTTAGGATTGAAAGACGGAAAAGTTTTATTTTATAAAGATTCTGATATGGTGACTAAAGATGAATTTGAAGAACTTTATAATTAAAAAATATATAAATAAAATATTAGCTAGCATATTTATAGTATGTATTATCTTGATTGCGTTTATGCAATATGATGCAAAAACTTTTTCAGTAGGTTTTAAAAGAATACAGAACTTATTAGGGCGAATGTATCCTGTTGATTTTTCAATCTTGGGTGAGTTAAAACAACCTATAATTGAAACGATAAATATAGCATTGTTTTCATCGATTTTAGCATTATTTACAGCTTTATTGTTTTTACCGATATTGACAAATGTGCTTTTTAAATTAAAAATAATACCTAAATTATTCAGTGCTGTGTTTTCTATTTTTAGAACAATACCTTTTCTAATTATTGCGGCTATTCTTGTTAGTTTATTTAGTACAGGTGTATTTAGTGGATTTGTAAGTATTTATTTAATTAATTTTCTTACGGCGTCTAAATTGCTTAAGGAGTATGCAGAAGAAGTAGAGATTAAACAGCTAGAGGCAATGGAGTCACTAGGAAGTTCAAAATTTATTATATATAAAAATGCAATTCTTTCTAACTTAAAACCACAGGTGGTTTCGATATATTTCTTAACGCTAGAGTCTAGTATTCGTGGAGCAAGTGTTCTAGGTTTAGTAGGAGCAGGTGGAATAGGTCAAAGATTGTGGCAAGAGCTGAATCATTTGAGGTATGATAGAGTATCAATAATTATACTTACTCTAGTAATTCTAATATTTTTTATCGATTTAGTGAGTTACTTTTTTAGAAATTATAGTAATTCTTCACAACTAACTTTTGATAAATTTATTTTTAGAAAAAATACTATTAGAGTTGTTACACCTATAGTACTAGTTGGAAGTATTCTGTATGTCACTAAATATATTACCATTACCCAAGAAAGGTTTTTAATAGGATTAAAACAGTTGAAGGTGCTGGGAAATGGAATTATAAATCCTGATCTGGCATATGTACCAAAGATGTTGAGCGAGTTAATGGTAAGCATTGAAATAGCTTTTAGTGCAACGATATTTGCCGCAGTAACAGCGATTTTCACATCTTACTTATCTTCGGTTAATTTATTTGGTAAATATAAAGCGCTAAGTATGAAAATTTTCATAAATATACTAAGAACATTTCCGCCGATAATAGTAGCTTTAATATTCTTTAGAGGATTTGGACCAGGGGCAATCAGTAGCTTTTTTGCATTATACATTTATACAGTTGGTGTAATGACAAAAATGTATAATGAAGTTCTAGAAGGGATAAATACTAATGTACTTTTAATGACGAAGAGTTTAGGTCTTGGAAGTTTCATTAGTTATATAAAAATAATATTTAATGGATATTTCCCTGAATTTGTTACTATAGTGTTGTATAGATTTGAATCAAATATTAAAAATTCTACTATACTTGGTATGGTTGGAGCAGGTGGAATTGGACATTTACTTGTAAATAATATAGAATATAGAAATTGGAACAGAATTTCAACATTATTAATTGGGTTATCACTTTCTATAATTATTATAGAAAATATATCATATTTAATTAGAATGAAAGTTAAAAAATAGTATAAGAGTACATAGGAGGATCAAATGCGTTTAAAAGTAGGAAAAATTGTAAATACTCACTCATTGAGAGGAGAGGTGAAAGTAATTTCATCTACAGATTTTGAAGAGCAACGCTTTGAAAAAGGCACTGAATTATTAATAACACGTGGTAATCAAGTTGTAAAAGAAGTGACTGTAGAAAGTTATAGAACTCATAAAAACAACCTTTTAGTGAAGTTTGTTGGGATTGACTCGATTGAAGAAGCTGAAAAACTTAAAAATCTACAAATTAAAATTGATTCAGATAATATTGGTGAGTTGGAAGAAAATGAATTCTACTTTCATGAAATCATTGGATGTGAAGTTTTTGATGAAAATGGGAAATCTTTAGGTGAAATTTCAGAAATCCTAACACCAGGAGCTAATGATGTTTGGGTTATAAAATCTCAAAACGGTAAAGAAATCTTGATACCATATATTGAGGATGTAGTGAAGAAAATAGATGTTGAGAATAAGAAAATAGATATCGAAGTTATGGAAGGACTAATTGACTAATGAAAATTGATATACTGACGTTATTTCCTGATATGTTTGATTCGTTAAATCATTCGATTTTAGGGAAAGCAAAAGATAATAAGTTATTAGACATAAATATAGTAGATTATCGTAAATTCTCTGGGAATAAGCATAATCAAGTAGATGATTATCCATTCGGTGGTGGTCAAGGTATGGTTTTAAAACCTGAACCAATATTTAATGCTGTTGAAAGTTTAGATAAAACAGATAAAACACGTATCATTTTATTATGTCCTCAAGGAGAAAGATTTAGTCAGAAAAAAGCTGAGGAACTTTCAGAAGAAGAGCATTTAATTTTTATCTGTGGTCATTATGAAGGATACGACGAAAGAATTAGAGAATACCTTGTAACTGATGAACTCTCAATTGGAGATTTCATTTTAACTGGTGGGGAATTTGCTGCGATGACTATGGTTGATAGTATTGCTCGACTTGTACCAGATGTATTAGGGAAAGAAGAATCTCATAAAGATGATTCATTTTCAACTGGTCTTTTAGAATATCCACAATACACAAGACCAAAAGACTACAAAGGGATGGTAGTTCCTGATGTGCTGACAAGTGGACATCATAAGAATATAGAAACTTACAGAAAAAAAGAAAGTCTACGAAGAACATATCTAAGACGTCCAGATTTACTAGATAACTATGAATTGAGTAAAGAAGAAACAAAATTACTCGATGAAATAAAAAAAGAATTAAAAAATTAACATAAAATAAATGACATAACTGTATTTTTGATGTATAATATTAATATAGTATGTATTGTAAGCACAGGAGGATTAGAAGTAATGACAACTTCATTTGAGGAATTATTAAATAGCTCAGAAATGCTGAAAAAAGGAGATAAAGTAACTGGTACAGTATCTAAAATCGATAACGATAAAGTATACGTTGATGTAGCAGGAGCTCAATATGACTGCGTAATTTTACGTAATCAAATTACAAGAAAACCATTCGAAAATATTGAAGAAGTATTATCAGTTGGCGATGAAGTAGAAGCTCAAGTAACAGGAATCAGAGCTGACCGTGAAAAGAGATCAGAAGACGTACCTGGTGTAATTTATTTATCACACAAAATTTTAGAAAATGCTGAATATAAAAAATTAATGGAATTATCTTGGACTGGAATTATTGAAAAATTCGAAAACGGAGAATTAATTCAAGCTACAGTTTCAGGACAAACTAAAGGTGGATTATTAGCAGACGTAGAAGGATTACGTGCGTTTATCCCAGGTTCATATATCGACACTAAATTTAGAAAAGATCTATCTAAATTTGTAGGAAATGAATACACATTCAAAATTGAAGAAGTGGATAAATCTAAAAATAAAATTATCTTAAACAGACGTGCAATTTTAGAAGAAGAAAAAGCTAAAAAATTAGCAGAAGTTTATGGTAACATTAATGAAGGTGATGTTATTGAAGGTAAAGTTAGTCGTATTACTGACTTCGGTGCTTTTGTAAACATTGGTGAAGTTGACGGATTACTTCACATCTCAGAAATTTCTCACGCTCGTGTAGAAAAAGTTTCTGACGTACTTTCAGTTGGGGATACAGTTAAAGTTGCTGTTATCGCTGTAGATAAAGAAAATGAAAAAATTTCACTTTCAGCAAAAACTTTATTACCAACTCAATGGGAAGTAGCTCGTGCTACAATTAAAGCTGGGGATGTACTGGAAGGAGTTGTTCGTAACACAACTGCATTCGGTGCTTTCGTAGAAGTTTTACCAGAAGTTGAAGGATTAGTTCACATTTCTCAAATTTCTCATGATAGAGTAACAAACGTAGAAGACGTTCTTAAAAAAGGTGACAAAGTTACTGTAAAAGTATTAGAATTTGATTTCGAAAGCGAAAGATTATCTCTATCAATCAAAGAACTTTTAGAAAAACCAGTTAAAGAAGAAGTTAAAGAAGAAGCAGAATACGATACTTCTTACTTAAAAGATGAAGATACTTCATTTAGTTTAGGGGACAAATTTAAAGACATCGAACTTTAATTTGAAAAAATAGAGAAATAAAGGCAGTAGATAGCTTGTCTATTGCTTTTATTTTTTAGGTATAAAGATAAAGTAAAAATTTAAAGATATGGAGGGAAAAACATGGCAAAACCAACAGTTGCGATAATAGGTAGACCTAATGTAGGTAAATCTACAATTTTCAATAAAATTATTGGTGATAGACTTTCTATCGTAGAAGATGTAGCAGGTGTTACACGTGATAGAATTTATTCAAAAGCAGAATGGTTGAACTATTCATTCTTCATGATTGATACAGGGGGAATTGAGTTAGAAGATACTCCATTCCAAAAACAAATCAGAGCACAAGCTGAATTAGCTATAGATGAAGCCGATGTAATTATATTCTTAACAAACGGTCGCGATGGTGTTACTAGTGATGATGAAGAAGTTGCAAAATTATTATATAAAACTGATAAACCAGTAGTTCTTGCAGTAAATAAAATTGATAATTTTGATATGAACCATATGATTTATGATTTCTATTCATTAGGATTTGGAGATCCATTCCCAATTTCTGGATCACACGGTTTAGGTATCGGTGACTTATTAGATGAAGTTTGTAAAAACTTTAAAGTTCTAGAAGAAGAGGAAGAAGATGATAAGATTAGATTCTCTCTAATAGGACGTCCAAATGTTGGGAAATCTAGTTTAATTAACACTATTTTAGGAGAAGAACGTGTAATTGCTTCTGATATCGCTGGAACAACACGAGATGCAATAGATACTGATTTTAAACATAATGGAGATGAGTATGTCGTAATCGATACAGCCGGTATTAGAAAACGTGGTAAAGTATATGAAAGTTGTGAAAAATATTCAGTTCTTCGTTCTCTTAAAGCTATTGAACGTTCAGATGTCGTCTTAGTTGTTCTTAATGCCGAGGAAGGTATTATTGAACAAGATAAGAAAGTAGCCGGATATGCTCACGAATCTGGAAAAGGTGTAATCATCGTTGTTAACAAATGGGATGCGATTGAAAAAGACGATAAAACTATGAAAGAATTTGAAGAAAAAATTCGAGATAGTTTTGCATACTTAGATTATGCGAAAATCGTATATGTTTCTGCAAAAACAAAACAACGTGTATTTAACATCTTCCCATTAATTAAAGAATCTTATGAAAATAGACAACGTCGAATTCAAAGTTCTACACTTAACGAAATCGTTGTGGATGCTGTTTCTATGAATCCAACACCACAAGATAAAGGTAAAAGACTTAATATTTTCTATGCATCACAAGTTGCGATTAATCCACCGACATTCGTGTTTTTCGTGAATTATCCAGAACTTATGCACTTCTCATATGAGAGATTTTTAGAAAATAGAATTCGTGATTCATTTAACTTTGAAGGAACTCCTATTAAACTATTAGCAAGACAAAGAAACTAGTGGAATAGATTAGTTATTCAAATTTTAAAACATTAACTTAATAAAACGATAAGAGAGTGGTTCTAAAATGATTTTAAAACTGCTCTTTTATGTTAATAATTTTATGAAAGAAATAATGGAAACACCCCTCATTATTTTCAATAAAATTTAATGGTAAAATTTAGTCAAAATACTAGAAAATATACTTAGAACATGGTATAATTTAACTTATATAATTTACTAATTAGGAGGTAATCTATATGCCATTAGGATATTATGGAATGTCAGGAAGTTATATACTTTACTTTTTACTAATTATGTTAATCCCTTTATGGGCTCAATTCAAAGTAAAAAGAACATACGAAAGATATAAAAAAGTAAGAACAAAATCAGGATTAACTGGAAAAGAAGTTGCAGAAATAATAATGCAAGCAAATGGAATTACAGGTGTTAGAGTAGTTAGAGGTGAGGTTGAATTGTCAGACCACTATGATCCAACTAATAATGTTGTAGTTTTATCACCAATCGTACATGATCAACCAACAGTTGCATCAGTTGCAATTGCTGCACACGAAATTGGTCACGTTATTCAAGATAAAGTAGCAGACTACAAACCAATGAGATGGAGACACTCACTAGTACCATTAGCAAATCTTGGAGGAAACTTATCAACTATTCTTATTATGGTAGGATTCTTATTAACAGGATTAATCGGACAATTTGGTTATACTATTGCTTGGGTTGGAGTAGGATTTATGCTATTTGCAGTACTATTCCAAGTAGTAACACTGCCAGTAGAGTTCGATGCTTCAAAACGTGCTTTAGAGCAAGTAGTTGATTTAAATATCGTAGATGACCAAGAACACAGACACTGTCGTAAAGTTCTAACTGCAGCAGCATTAACATATGTAGCAGCAGCGATGGTTGCTTTAATGGAACTATTAAGATTCATTTTTATTTTATTAAATAGTAGTAATAGAGACTAATAATTAATATTAACCAATGCGGTCAAAATAATAAAAAACGACTAGAAGTCAAGATTTTCATAAAATCACGATTTCCTAGTCGTTTATTTTTTTATATTAGGGTTAATCAAAAAGGGGCTGACTCAAAAGTCCTAAATTTTAACAAGGTTTATATGAAAATTCATAGACGCAGTGGTTTATTGATATCTAAATTCGCTTTATAAAAGCTTTTTAGATAT
>NZ_JAQMFS010000019.1 GCF_028308085.1 Gemella haemolysans | reverse complement strand
CTAAAACCTCCTTTGTATACTTATATTATACCATTTTAAGGATTTTATTTCAGTTAAAAAACAGGCTGTTGACCTATTTGTCAACAGCCTGAAAATCGCCTATAATTACTTATAGGCGATTTAAAATTCTACTACAAATAAATGGGAGTGACTCAAAAATCGTGATTTCGGGGAAATCGATTTTGTCGAGTCACCCCCGCACAGTTTATTAGATATCTAAAGAGCTTTTATAAAGCGATTTTAGATATCAATAAACCACTGCGTCTATGAGTTTTCTTGTAAACTTTTTTAAAATCTAGGATTTTTGGGCCAACTCCAATAATATTATAATAAGAATGCCCATAGTCATCAAATTTACGGTCTGATGGTAGAAACTTGCAAGCCATATTCTTGCCTTTATATGTGCTATATTTTGTCTATACAATATATAATAACAATTTTCAAAATTATTTTCAAGTGTTATCTATTTTTTCTGTTACATCTTCATCGTTAATTAAAATTTATACTATATATATGCTAATTATTTATTCTATTACCTTTAATTTACCTCTAAAGTCATCTAAACTTGAGTACCCTTTTTCTTTCATCACTTCTTGAAGCTCTTTAGTTAGTCTAGCAAAAACTGAAACTCCTTCCTTATGAAGAGTTGTTCCTACTTGCACTAAATCAGCACCACATAGAATATGTTCAAATACATCTTTACCATTTATAACTCCACCAGTTCCAATAATTTTTATACTAGGATTCAAGCGTTCCCTAAATGCACGAACATTAGCTAATGCAGTTGGTTTTATATATTCTCCTCCTAGTCCACCAAATCCACCTTTAGGTTTGATAACTACTTGTTCTTTATCTAAATCAATATATAAACCATTCCCTACACTATTTACACTATTCACATATGTAAGAGGATATTTATTAAGAATTTTAGCCATTTCATCAAAATGAGCAATATCGAAATACGGAGGTAGTTTTACCCCAATAGGTTTTGTAAAAAATGTGAATACCTCAGCCAATAATTTATCTGTAAGTTCAAAATCATAAGCAATCTGAGGCTTTCCTGGTACATTTGGGCACGATAGATTAAATTCAGTCACACCTTCATATTCACTCTCTTGAATTTTTTTTAATAGAGCAATATTTTCATCATAACTCATACCTGTTACAGATAAAAACTGTAATTTTGCACCTGCTCTTTGGCGTTCAATAACATAATCTAAATAGTAATCTAAGCCATTATTTGGCAACCCCATTGAATTTATACTTCCTAAAGCAGTATCATAATATCTAGGCTCAGGATTACCTTCTCTATAATCACGAGTTGCAGTTTTTGTAACAAAAGCCCCCGCTTCACTATTCGCTAATTCATCTAACTCCCTAGTCGTCATACAGTGTACCCCTGATGCATTCATTAATGGGTTAGATAGTTCTATATCTAAAAAATTTGTTTTTAACATTCTTCATACCTCCTATGTATAATAATAACAGTTTATCATAAAATACTCTCAATAACCATTGATAAAACTAGTTTTAGATTTATATTCACATAAAAAAGAAGAATTATAGAAAATCAATTTTATCTATAATTCTCCTTATTTAATTTTCTTATCTAAAATAAACAATTCTTAATTATACTTCTAGATACTTAATGATATCTAAATACAAATTATCCATTTTTGGTAAAATGTCTTTTATTCTATCAGAATGTTCTTCTTTTAACCATGAAGTAGGTTTTTCATATAATACTTCTGTTTTATCATCTCTCTTAATAAGTAATAATTTAAGTGGTAGGTTAAAACTTAGATATAAGTCATCTTGCATTAGTAAAGTTCCTACTTTTGGATTACCAAAAACTACATATTGAATATCCTCTAATTCTAAACCAACATTTTTAGCATATTCCCCTTGGTTTATATTTAAAAATTGGTGAATGTTATTTTTTTCTAAATATTCATCTACTCTTGATTTTACATTGACAAATTCGTCATTAATTAGATATTTTTCCATAATTTACCTCTTTTTTACTATTATTAAGTTTATTTGATTTCATAATACACTAATTATCTACTTTTGTCATCAATTTAGTTTTCAAGAAATTATAAATTTTAGCAATTAAGAAGTAGTATTTCTAAATTCACCAATAACCTATCCATTAATATCATCGATAACCTCTTTTAATAGTTCATATGAATGATGCTGTGCTTTTTCGTCATAAATATATGAATTTATCATTAATTCATCGAACTCTACCCTATTTTTCAAATCTAAAATTTGATTTTTCACAGTTTCCTTATTACCAATAAATGAGATTTTTGTCATCTGATCAACGACAGCTTTCTCATGATCAACTATCTCATCATGTTCAAATGCAATTGGCCCAAAATGTGGCACTTTAGTTGTAGCTATATAATTTTTCCAAACCGCTTCTTCCGATTGTACTGGAGGAACCATACCTTGAGGATTACTTGTAATGATATTTAAAAATGATTGAATCTGAGTTGTTGATAATCTTTTTGCTTCTTCATCGGTATCTGCAACAACTGCATTAGCACCTAAAATTACATACGGCTCACTTAAAACTTCTGATGGTTTAAAGTAATGTCTATAAATTGTTACTGCATTTTCCATCATAGCTGGAGCAAAATGCGATGCAAATGAATAAGGTAATCCTAGCTCAGCAGCTACATATGCACTATCAGTACTTGAACCTAGTATGTATAGTGGAACATCAAGCCCAGCAGCTGGATATGCATGAACAGGTCTTGTATCTTTAAAATACCCAGATAGCTCCACGACTTCTTTTTTAAAATCCATCTCTCTATTTGTGTTTCTTCTAATAGCTCGCGCAGTGTTATAATCAGTACCTGGAGCACGACCTAAACCTAAATCAACTCTTCCTGGATAAAGAGTCTCTAAAGTTCCATATTGTTCAGCAACTATATACGGACTATGATTAGGCAACATTACTCCACCTGATCCTACTCTAATATTTTTTGTATTATCTAATGTACGTTGTATTAGTAATTGTGTCGCACTACTTGCTACACTTTTAGTATTATGATGTTCTGCAATCCAATATCTTTCATATCCTAATTCATCAGCCTTTTTAGCTAATTTAACCATTGCGTCAATAGCATCTTTAAAATTCTGCCCCTGTCTTAATGGAGCTAAATTTAAAATTGAAATTTTCATAATTATCACCTCTATTTATTTACCATTTTTAACAACTCATCTACAGCTACAATTCCTAGTTGATTTGCTGCAAGAGGACTGTCTCCAGTTATTAAGTTTCTATCTATATGAACCTGACCGCTTATTGCTTCATTTACTATTTTCGCACCCAAACTTTCTAGCTTTTCAGCTAATAACCATTTTAATTTTCCTGGCATATAGCCAATTTCTTGGTTTGCTCCCTCATCTATACTATCTGGGAAAACAGTCATTTCATAATTTTTAAATAAGAACTCTGATTCATCAATATTTCCTGAAATTAATGCAGCTGGACCATGACAAAGTGTTATGATTTTTTTATTCTCTTTAATTGCCCATTTAAGAACCTCTTTTACTTCTCTACTTTCAGGCAAGTTAATCATTGCACCATGACCACCTGGTATGAAAACACCTGAATAAGGTGAATTTTCTGAAGTAATATTCTCCAAAATTCTATCTAATTTAAGAGGATTCTCAAATTTTTCTATATATTTATTATAAAGCTTCATAACATTTTCATCTTTTTCTGGCATTGCCCACATCTCTAATTTTACAGAGTTTCCTGATAAAGTAACAATATCTATCTCAAATCCAGCAGCATCCATATGTAACATTGGTAATAATGTTTCTACAGGGTGATTACCTGTCGAAAAATACTTTCCATTAGACATTTGTAAATATCTTTCATCTGTCGCTATCATTAAAATTTTATTCTTTTCACCACTATATGTGTTTTCAAATTTAAAACCATCAAAATTTGTCACAGGGCTTGTATATATACTCAAAGAATAGTCTGATGGAAAATATGCATTATGTTCTGCTCTATCTTTTACTGGTTGATTTGTTAATTTTGTCATTTTAATTCTCCTAACTTTTATTTGAAAATATTTGCTTGCACAAACAAGTACATTAGTAAAATATAAAAATCAAAATAATAAATTCTGATTTTATATTTTATCACTATTTCTATTTAATACATCTGTAACTATACTTGTAGTATTTTCTAGGTACTTTTTTCCTTTAGGTGTTAATTTTATACATACACCTCTCTTATCCTCAGCAGAAGAAAATCTTTCTATTACACCACACGTATTCTCAAATTTAGCTAACATTCTTGATGTTGCACTTAAACTTAATGAAATCTTAGTACTTAAATCTGTCATTCTTAATATATTTCCTTCGGTTTCATTCAAGTAATGTAAGCTATAGTATTCATTTAAAGTTATTGGATGCTCTCCTTTTGATAAGGCATCTTCTAATTCAGTACTTATTTGTTTCATATTACTATGAAATGCTATCCATTTATTTACTACTTCTTCATTATTCATTTGTCACCTCTTAATTTACTTGCGTTTGCAAGTAAATTAATATTACTACTTTTATTATTAATTGTCAATAAAACAATCTTTTCTTAATTACTACCAGATAAAAATATCCTTTTGAGCTAAATTCTCAATACACTCATCATAGTATGCTGCATCGTGTTCTTTATAAATCGGCTTATTTATTTTATACTCTTTTAGATCGTTGTGAGGAGCACAAATTTTTCCTCTATAATTTTTATCTAGCCATTCTTTACTAACATTATATCCTCTATTCTTCATTTCCTGCATGATTAATTCATGATACTTAAAAAGGAAAAATGGCTTATGTTCAAATACATAATCTACCGTTGCATGTTTCTTACCCCAACCATTTCCTCTTAATGCGCAGCATTCTCTATGTTGACCTAAAAGTTGTTGCCTTGGTAGTTTTGATATTAGTTCTTCATGCCAAAGTCTCATCTTGTCCTCCATTGATAAAAGTAGATTCTTCCAAATATCTATTTGGATATTTCTTTAGAAGATATTTTACTTCATTTATCAAACCTTCTTTTTTATATTTATTATTATGATATTCTTCAATCATTTCAAAAAAATGATCTTTTTCTTCTTTTGTTGCAAATTTTTTAAAATATCCCCAGACATGATGAAGTGCATTCGTTACTTGTCCTTTATCTTCTGGTAAACTTATTGCTTGATTTATAAGTTCACTCACTTTACTCAGTGATACTTCTTCTTGCTTTAAATACGTTCTAATTTCTAAGTATATTTTACTTGAGTGACTTAGAACTAAGTATTTATTATTTGCCCATAACTTTTGGCATTGAACTTTTTCTTCTTTATTATTCATTTTATCCTTTCGAAACTTATTATTTATAGTATTCTAATTATATTATATCCTTCACTTTTTTACTACAAATTAATATCACAATATATGTAAAAAAGTTCCTTATTAAGTTTTGTCTTAATAAGGAACCCCTATATTAGATTTTTGTTGTATTAAACCTATCCATGTTCTTTTGATTTGCTAAGTCCATACTATTTCTAAAGTACCAATGAAATATTTCCATATAATATTATTCTAAATATACCTATAATAGCTAAATGTATTGGATAATAGTAGTAGAAGAACCACTTAGAACCAATATGTTTTCCTCTAGTGCCATCATATCTCATTAATAATGGTAAAGAGAATAAAGTTGAAAACTGTAGTACTCCATAAAATACATCTATAAATATAATATAAATAGCTGCATAAACACTTATCCAGATAACATAGTCAAGTATTTGTTGTTTTTTATTATCTCTATGATTATATAAAAAGAATGGCATCATTAGAGCTATTGAAGACCAATCCGCTACAAACGTTAATAAACAGAAAACAATAATTGCTAAAATCTTTAATGTATTATTTATCTTCTCATTTCTAAAAATTGCGATTAATGCAACCGACATCGCCAATGGGAATAAGACACTAGTTTTATTAAATATACTTCCTGTTGTTATATCAAATGGTATACCTAAACCGAAACAAAAAGCAAAGTGACTGATAACAGCAAAACTCATAATCCTAAAGAAATATTTTTTAATATCTTTTGTATAATAACATCCTTCTGCAATAAAATACCACATAATCGGTGCTGTTAAACGTCCTACTATGTGCATAATTACTGGTATCGGTTCTTTAACTAAACCTGGATATAATAGCCATGCTAAATGATCAATTGTCATAGCAATTATAGCTATATATTTTAACTGGGTTCCATCAAACTTTAAATTCTTCATCTTCTTCCTTTCTATACTATTTTTGCGATAAAAATAGCATAAAAATCTAGTTATCCGCATAAAAACTGGACTTATCACACTTTATCAAGGTCAAAACCACTCAATTTACTACTAATTTACTACTTATGAATGAGCTTTGATACGACGATTTATCCTTGAAAAGTGAAGATATAAAGATACTTCCAATAAAATTTGAATATTTAATAGGTAGACACTTCAAAAAATGAGGTGTCTATTTTTTTACCCGATTTTGAAAGGAAGTGAACTTATGAAAACAAAAAATCAAGAATCAAAAGGTCGTTCCCCACTCTTTAAGACCATCAAACATTCATTCAGCCAATAAAAAAGAAAGGATAGGTAAAAATATGGAACTTAAATTTGTGATTCCCAACATGGAAAAAACATTCGGCAATTTAGAATTTGCTGGCGAGGATAAAGTCGTTCAGCGAAGAATCAACGGACGGCTAACTGTCTTATCAAGAAGCTATAATCTCTATTCTGATGTTCAAAGAGCAGATGATATTGTGGTGGTGCTTCCTGCTGAAGCTGGCGAAAAACATTTCGGCTTTGAGGAACGTGTGAAGTTAGTCAATCCACGTATTACCGCAGAGGGCTACAAAATCGGCACTCGTGGTTTTACAAATTACCTTTTACATGCTGACGACATGATAAAAGAATAAAGAAAGAGAGGAAAAATGATGAGATTAGCAAATGGCATTGTATTAGATAAAGACACGACTTTTGGAGAATTGAAATTCTCTGCTCTACGTCGTGAAGTGAGAATCCAAAATGAAGACGGGTCGGTTTCAGATGAAATCAAGGAACGTACCTATGACTTAAAATCCAAAGGACAAGGACGCATGATTCAAGTAAGTATTCCTGCCAGCGTGCCTTTGAAAGAGTTTGATTATAACGCACGGGTGGAACTTATCAATCCCATTGCGGACACCGTTGCTACTGCCACCTATCAAGGAGCAGATGTTGACTGGTATATCAAGGCAGACGATATTGTGCTGACAAAGGATTCTAGTTCATTCAAAGCTCAACCACAAGCAAAGAAAGAACCGACACAAGACAAATAGTCGCTAGGTAGAAAGGAGACTTTTTCGCATGAAACAGCGTGGTAAAAGGATTCGCCCATCTGGTAAAGATTTAGTCTTTCATTTTACGATAGCGTCACTCCTGCCTGTTTTCCTGCTGGTTGTCGGACTGTTTCATGTGAAGACAATCCAGCAGATCAACTGGCAGGATTTTAACCTATCACAAGCAGATAAGATTGACATTCCCTATTTAATTATCAGTTTCAGTGTCGCAATTCTTATCTGCTTGCTGGTAGCGTTTGTATTCAAACGGGTTCGCTATGATACGGTTAAACAACTTTACCACCGTCAAAAACTGGCAAAGATGATACTTGAAAACAAGTGGTATGAATCTGAACAGGTCAAAACAGAGGGTTTCTTTAAAGATAGTGCTGGTCGTACAAAGGAAAAGATAACCTACTTCCCTAAAATGTATTATCGACTTAAAAATGGCTTGATACAGATACGGGTGGAAATCACGCTGGGAAAATATCAAGACCAACTCTTACACTTGGAAAAGAAATTAGAGAGTGGCTTGTACTGTGAGCTGACGGATAAAGAGTTAAAGGATTCCTATGTGGAATATACTTTGCTCTATGACACCATAGCCAGTCGTATTTCTATTGATGAAGTAGAAGCTAAAGATGGTAAACTTCGCTTAATGAAAAACGTATGGTGGGAATATGATAAGCTCCCTCATATGTTGATTGCTGGTGGTACAGGTGGCGGTAAAACTTACTTTATACTGACACTGATTGAAGCCTTGCTTCATACAGATTCAAAACTGTATATTCTTGACCCGAAAAATGCTGATCTTGCGGACTTAGGTTCTGTGATGGCAAATGTCTACTATAGAAAAGAAGACTTGCTTTCTTGCATTGAAACATTCTATGAAGAAATGATGAAACGTAGTGAGGAAATGAAGCAGATGAAGAACTATAAGACTGGCAAAAATTATGCTTACTTAGGTCTCCCGGCACACTTCTTAATCTTTGATGAATACGTCGCTTTCATGGAAATGCTGGGAACAAAAGAAAACACCGCAGTTATGAATAAGCTGAAACAGATTGTCATGTTAGGTCGTCAAGCTGGCTTCTTTCTAATACTGGCTTGTCAACGTCCAGACGCAAAATATTTAGGCGACGGAATCCGTGATCAGTTTAATTTCAGAGTGGCTTTAGGTCGTATGTCTGAAATGGGCTATGGCATGATGTTTGGCAGTGACGTACAAAAGGATTTCTTCTTAAAGCGAATCAAAGGTCGTGGCTATGTTGATGTAGGAACAAGTGTCATATCAGAGTTTTATACTCCCCTTGTACCAAAAGGATATGATTTCTTGGAGGAAATTAAAAAGTTATCCAACAGCAGACAGTCCACGCAGGCGACGTGCGAAGCGGAAGTCGCAGGTGTGGACTGATCTTGCTGGCTGGTGTGGCAATAGCCACGCCAGCACTTAACCCCCCGTATCTAACAGGGGGGTACAAATCGACAGGAAACAGTCAAAAAAACATTAGAAAATCCTTTGGTTACAAGGGATTTACAAAATTTCAGCGTATGTCAAATGGGCTTTAAAAGTTGACATACGCCTTTTTGATTGGAGGGATTTTTACTGAATGAACAAACTTGGTTACAGCATTTAAAAGAAAAACGCTTGGCTTATGGACTATCTCAAAACCGTTTAGCTGTTGCGACTGGTATTACAAGGCAGTATCTAAGCGATATTGAAACAGGAAAAGTCAAGCCATCAGAGGATTTACAGCAGTCCCTTTGGGAAGCTCTGGAACGCTTCAATCCCGACGCTCCCCTTGAAATGCTGTTTGATTATGTAAGAATTCGCTTTCCGACAACAGACGTACAGCAGGTGGTCGAAAACATCTTACAACTGAAACTGTCCTATTTTCTTCATGAGGACTATGGTTTCTATTCTTATTCAGAGCATTATGCTTTAGGCGACATATTCGTCCTTTGCTCCCATGAACTGAACAAAGGAGTTCTGGTGGAATTGAAAGGTCGTGGGTGCAGACAATTTGAAAGCTATCTTCTGGCACAACAAAGAAGCTGGTATGAGTTCTTTATGGACGTTTTGGTGGCTGGCGGTGTGATGAAACGCCTTGACCTTGCCATTAACGATAAGACAGGGATTTTAAATATCCCTGTACTCACTGAAAAGTGCCAACAGGAAGAATGTATCTCCGTCTTCCGCAGTTTTAAAAGCTATCGCAGTGGCGAACTGGTACGCAAAGAGGAAAAGGAATGTATGGGAAACACCCTCTATATCAGTTCATTACAAAGTGAAGTTTATTTCTGTATCTATGAAAAGGACTACGAGCAGTACAAGAAAAATGATATTCCCATTGAAGACGCAGAAGTAAAAAACCGTTTTGAGATTCGATTGAAAAATGAGCGTGCCTATTATGCAGTCCGTGATTTACTCGTCTATGACAATCCAGAGCATACCGCCTTTAAAATTATCAATCGGTATATCCGTTTTGTAGATAAAGACGATTCCAAACCTCGTTCTGATTGGAAACTGAATGAAGAATGGGCTTGGTTTATTGGGAACAATCGTGAACGATTAAAACTAACCACAAAACCAGAGCCTTACTCCTTCCAAAGGACGCTGAACTGGCTATCTCATCAAGTTGCCCCGACCTTAAAGGTTGCGATTAAACTTGATGAAATCAACCAGACGCAGGTTGTAAAAGACATTCTCGACCATGCGAAACTGACAGACCGACACAAGCAGATTTTGAAGCAACAGTCAGTAAAAGAACAGGACGTGATAACAACAAAAAAATAACTCAAATACAAATTCATTGAATATAGAGAGGAGAACATTTTTATGAATTTTGGACAAAACCTTTATAACTGGTTTCTATCAAACGCTCAATCACTGGTGCTTTTAGCAATCGTTGTGATTGGCTTGTATCTTGGCTTCAAGCGTGAGTTTAGCAAACTGATTGGCTTTTTAATTATTGCGATTATTGCGGTTGGCTTAGTCTTCAACGCTGCTGGAGTAAAAGACATTTTACTAGAGCTATTCAATCGCATTATTGGTGCTTAAATAAAACCGTTCTTTTGTGGAATATAAGTGGTTTTCTTATGTTCCGCAAAGGAATGGTACACCAAACGAAGTGCGGTAGGGATTTTTGAATCTCTACAAAGAAAGGACGTGAATATATGGACGATATGCAAGTCTATATTGCGAATTTAGGCAAATACAATGAGGGCGAATTGGTCGGTGCGTGGTTTACCTTTCCCATTGACTTTGAGGAAGTCAAAGAGAAAATCGGCTTGAATGATGAATATGAGGAATACGCCATTCATGACTACGAGTTACCCTTTACGGTTGACGAATACACTTCCATTGGCGAACTCAATCGACTATGGGAAATGGTATCGGAATTACCCGAAGAATTACAATCGGAGCTATCTGCTCTGCTCACTCATTTTTCAAGCATTGAAGAACTAAGCGAACATCAAGAGGATATTATCATTCATTCCGATTGTGATGATATGTATGACGTGGCACGCTACTACATTGAAGAAACGGGTGCTTTAGGCGAAGTACCAGCTAGTCTTCAAAACTATATTGATTATCAAGCCTATGGTCGGGATTTAGACCTTTCAGGAACGTTTATCTCAACCAATCATGGGATTTTTGAAATCGTCTATTAAATCTGTCGGTACATTACTACTGGCAGATTTTCTATTTTACGGGGTGGCTCAATCAGCTACCCCTATTTTTTATGAAAGGATTGATTACATGAAGAAAATACGAAGCTATACCAGTATCTGGTCTGTGGAAAAGGTACTGTATTCTATCAATGATTTTAGACTTCCGTTTCCCATAACCTTTACGCAAATGACATGGTTTGTCGTGTCACTCTTTGCAGTGATGATACTTGGCAACTTGCCCCCTCTTTCCATGATAGAGGGAGCATTTCTCAAATACTTTGGGATTCCTGTGGCTTTCACATGGTTTATGTCTACAAAAACTTTTGATGGTAAAAAGCCTTATGGATTTTTGAAGTCTGTCATTGCTTATGCACTGCGACCAAAGCTGACCTATGCAGGAAAAAAAGTAACGCTTGGCAGAAACCAGCCACAAGAAGCCATTACAGCAGTTAGGAGTGAATTTTATGGCATATCCAATTAAATACATTGAAAACAATCTCGTCTGGAATAAAGACGGGGAATGTTATGCTTACTATGAGCTTGTTCCTTACAATTACTCATTTCTAAGTCCAGAACAGAAAATACAAGTGCATGATTCTTTCAGACAGCTTATCGCACAAAATCGTGATGGCAAAATTCATGCTTTACAAATCAGTACAGAATCCAGCATACGTTCTGCACAAGAGCGTTCCAAAAATGAAGTCACTGGCAAGCTCAAAGCGGTTGCCTATGACAAAATCGACCAACAGACAGACGCTTTAATATCCATGATTGGCGAAAATCAAGTGAACTACCGTTTCTTTATCGGCTTTAAGTTGCTTCTCAACGATCAGGAGTTTTCTATGAAAAGTCTTACCGTTGAAGCAAAAAATGCTTTGTCTGATTTTGTCTATGATGTGAACCATAAGCTGATGGGCGATTTTGTTAGTATGAGTAATGATGAAATCCTGCGTTTTCAGAAGATGGAAAAGCTCTTAGAAAATAAAATCTCTCGTCGTTTCAAAATCCGCAGGTTAGATAAGGACGACTTCGGCTATCTGATTGAACACCTTTACGGACAGACAGGCACTGCCTATGAAGAGTATGAGTACCATCTATCAAAGAAAAAGCTGGATAATGAAACGCTGATTAAATACTATGACTTGATTAAGCCTACTCGCTGTTTGGTGGAAGAAAAACAGCGATATTTGAAAATCCAGCAGGAAGATGAAACCGTCTATGTAGCTTACTTTACCATTAACAGCATTGTCGGAGAACTGGACTTCCCGTCCTCTGAAATCTTCTACTACCAGCAACAGCAATTTACATTCCCGATTGATACGTCAATGAATGTGGAAATTGTAGCGAATCGTAAAGCCCTATCTACTGTCCGCAATAAAAAGAAAGAACTGAAAGACTTGGATAACCACGCTTGGCAAAGTGATAATGAAACCAGCTCCAATGTGGCGGAAGCTCTGGAAAGTGTGAATGAGCTGGAAACCAATTTAGACCAAAGCAAGGAATCTATGTACAAGCTGTCTTATGTGGTAAGGGTATCAGCAAATGATCTTGACGAACTCAAACGTCGTTGTAATGAAGTGAAAGATTTTTATGACGATTTAAGCGTAAAACTGGTACGACCATTTGGGGATATGCTCGGCTTACATGAAGAATTTTTACCTGCCAGCAAGCGTTATATGAATGATTATATTCAATACGTGACCTCTGATTTCCTCGCTGGTTTAGGTTTTGGTGCTACTCAAATGCTGGGGGAAAATGAGGGGATTTATGTTGGCTACAGCTTAGATACTGGACGCAATGTCTATCTGAAACCTGCTCTTGCCAGTCAAGGGGTTAAGGGTTCAGTAACCAATGCGTTAGCGTCGGCTTTTGTTGGTTCGCTGGGTGGTGGTAAATCCTTTGCGAATAACCTTATCGTCTATTATGCGGTGCTTTATGGGGCACAAGCAGTGATTGTAGACCCAAAAGCAGAACGTGGCAGATGGAAAGAAACCTTGCCAGAGATTTCCCATGAAATCAATATCGTCACTCTGACTTCTGATGAGAAAAACAAAGGCTTACTTGACCCTTATGTGATTATGAAAAATCCCAAAGATTCTGAATCACTGGCTATTGATATTCTGACATTCCTTACGGGGATTTCCTCTCGTGATGGGGAACGCTTCCCAATCCTTAGAAAAGCCATTCGTGCAGTAACCAATAGTGAAGTACGAGGGTTGATGAAAGTGATTGAGGAATTACGGGTTGAGAATACGCCACTAAGTACCAGTATAGCCGACCATATCGAAAGTTTTACAGACTATGACTTTGCACATTTATTATTCAGTAATGGTTATGTGGAGCAGTCTATCAGCTTAGAAAAACAACTGAACATTATACAGGTTGCGGACTTGGTACTTCCCGACAAGGAAACTTCCTTTGAGGAATATACCACTATGGAGCTTTTATCCGTTGCTATGCTGATTGTCATTAGTACCTTTGCTTTAGACTTTATCCATACAGACCGAAGCATTTTCAAGATTGTAGATTTAGACGAAGCATGGAGCTTTTTACAGGTAGCACAAGGAAAAACACTATCTATGAAGCTGGTTCGGGCTGATCGTGCTATGAACGCTGGGGTATATTTCGTGACCCAAAATACAGACGACCTCTTAGATGAAAAACTGAAAAATAACCTCGGCTTAAAATTTGCATTTCGTTCCACTGACCTTAACGAGATTAAAAAGACCTTAGCCTTTTTTGGTGTAGACCCAGAGGACGAAAACAATCAGAAGCGATTGCGTGATTTGGAAAACGGGCAATGCCTTATCAGTGATTTATATGGTCGTGTCGGTGTGATACAGTTCCACCCTGTATTTGAAGAACTGCTCCATGCCTTTGATACCAGACCACCTGTGCGAAAAGAGGTGTAAATGTGAAACCATCAATAGTAAACAGAATAAAATCAAACTGGACGCTGAAACGTCTAGGTAAAGTGGCAATGACAGTGGCTTTCACACTTGTGATTGCCATTTTTCTTTTAGCCATGCTGGGAACGGTGGTTCAAGCTGCGGGCTTGGTAGATGATACGGTCAATGTGGCAAATGAATACAGCCGATACCCACTTGAAAACTATCAACTGGATTTTTATGTGGATAATAGCTGGGGCTGGCTTCCGTGGAACTGGTCGGACGGGATTGGAAAACAGGTCATGTATGGACTATATGCCATTACCAATTTTATTTGGACAATCAGTTTGTATGTTTCCAATGCGACAGGTTACTTAGTACAGGAAGCCTATTCCTTAGACTTCATTTCCGCTACAGCAGATTCCATTGGTAAGAATATGCAGACCTTAGCTGGTGTGAGTGCAAACGGATTTTCAACAGAGGGTTTCTATGTTGGATTCCTCTTACTCTTGATTTTGGTTCTTGGGGTTTATGTTGCCTATACGGGACTGATAAAGAGAGAAACCACAAAGGCAATTCATGCCATTATGAATTTTGTGCTGGTGTTTATCCTATCGGCTTCCTTTATTGCCTACGCTCCCGACTACATTAAAAAAATCAATGACTTTTCATCAGACATCAGTAATGCCAGTTTATCACTTGGCACGAAGATTGTCATGCCCCATTCCGATAGTCAAGGCAAGGACAGCGTGGACTTAATCAGAGATAGCCTGTTTTCCATACAGGTTCAGCAACCGTGGCTACTGCTTCAATACAACAGTTCAGACATTGAAAGTATCGGTATTGACCGTGTGGAAAGCCTGCTCTCCACCAGCCCAGATTCCAACAATGGCGAAGACAGAGAAAAAATTGTTGCGGAAGAAATTGAAGACAGAAGCAATACCAATCTAACCATTACAAAGACCATTAACCGTTTAGGTACAGTCTTCTTCCTATTTGTCTTCAATATTGGGATTTCCATATTTGTATTCCTATTAACAGGAATCATGATTTTCTCGCAGGTACTTTTTATCATCTATGCTATGTTTCTGCCTGTGAGCTTTATTTTAAGCATGATTCCATCATTTGATGGTATGTCAAAACGAGCCATAACAAAGCTCTTTAATACCATTTTGACACGAGCTGGAATCACATTGATTATTACGACAGCATTTAGTATTTCAACCATGCTCTATACCTTATCGGCTGGTTATCCGTTCTTTTTGATTGCTTTTCTACAGATTGTGACCTTTGCAGGAATCTACTTCAAGCTGGGCGATTTAATGAGTATGTTTTCTCTACAGAGTAACGATTCTCAAAGTGTGGGAAGTCGTGTGATGAGAAAACCTCGTATGCTTATGCACGCTCACATGCACCGTCTACAGCGGAAACTTGGACGTTCCATGACTACTCTAGGGGCTGGGTCTGCCATTGTTACAGGTAAAAAAGGGTTCTGTTGCAAAGTTTTAAATAAAGAATAAAATCCCTTACGGCATCTATGATTTAAGCTGGGATTCCCAATAATACCTTGATTTCAGTACAGA
>NZ_JAQMFS010000018.1 GCF_028308085.1 Gemella haemolysans | reverse complement strand
GACAGATGATTGGGGTGAAGTCGTAACAAGGTAGCCGTATCGGAAGGTGCGGCTGGATCACCTCCTTTCTAAGGATAAGGAATACGTTGATAATTCGTTTAGTTTTGAGTGTTCAAGTAATACTCAAAAGAATAATTTAATAGGGGCCTATAGCTCAGCTGGTTAGAGCGCACGCCTGATAAGCGTGAGGTCGATGGTTCAAGTCCATTTAGGCCCACCATTTATTCTTATTAAATACAATTCAATAAACTTGGGGCCTTAGCTCAGCTGGGAGAGCGCCTGCTTTGCACGCAGGAGGTCAGCGGTTCGATCCCGCTAGGCTCCACCATTTGAACAATGAAAACTGAATATATATATTAGATCAAAAATAATTTTCTATAAATTAAAAACAGATTTACAAAACCGAGAAAAAAGTAAGTAAGTTGTAA
>NZ_JAQMFS010000017.1 GCF_028308085.1 Gemella haemolysans | reverse complement strand
TTTTGGATTTATAGTTAAACACGGTAGTCACCAACACATAATACCTTATTCTCAACTAGTAGGTACAAAATGGGAATACTTAGTAAATAACACTGAAGCTCCAGCAACTACTACAAATACTAATACAACTGTAGTAAATACACCGAAAAGTAATATAGTAAATGACAGTCACCATGATCATCATGAACATTCATCAGATCACGAAGATTCAGATGGATATAAATTTAATCCTAAAGATATTGTAAGTGAAGATGAAAATGGTTATACAGTACGTCATGGAGATCACTTCCACTACATTCCTAAAAACAAAGTAGAAAAACCTGTAGAGGTAGTTAAACCAACTCCGGTTGTTCCTACACCTTCTTTACCTGAAGTGAATAAAGTGGAAAAACCAGTGGAGAATGTTAAACCGTCTCCAGTTATCCCAGTACCTTCTTTACCTGAAGTGAATAAAGTGGAAAAACCAGTGGAGAATGTTAAACCATCTCCAGTTATCCCTACTCCTTCTTTACCTGAAGTGAATAAAGTAGAAAAACCAGTGGAGAATGTTAAACCGTCTCCAGTTATTCCTGCTCCTTCTTTACCTGAAGTGAATAAAGAAGATAATAAAAAAGATAATGTTACAGAAGTAAAACCTAGCGTTTTATCATTCGCTGGAGTTCAATTTAAAACTAGTGATGGTTTTGTATTAGATGAAAATACAGTAGGTACTCCTACATCATTAGGATTAGTTATTGATCACAATGGACACCAACACTTCGTTTATTATAAACAATTAGTAAATTCTAAATTTGAAAAACTAATCCCTCAAAAATATTTAGAACAAGCTAAAAAAGAATATAAAGAATTAGAAGATAAAGTAACTGAAAAAATAAACTACTTAACAAGTAAAAATAATATTGATAAAAATACTATTAAATATGTTTCTACAGCAAAAGGGGATGCTCTTTCTTACAATGGAACAACTACACTTTTAGATGAAATAAATTCTGATAATAATGTTGCAACTCAACCTAAAGAGACTCCAAAAGCAGAAAATAAACAACCTGAAAGTAAGTCTGATAATAATAATAATAATAATGTTGCAACTCAGCCTAAAGAGACTCCAAAAGCAGAAAATAAACAACCTGAAAGTAAGAATGAAACTTATTCTGAAGAAGTTACTAAAAAAATTAACCATTTAGCAAAAATATTAGGTATCAATCCTAAATTAATTAAATTAGTAGAAACTGAAAATGGACAAGCATTAACTTATCCTCATGGTGATCACAGCCACACAGTGTTACTTAATGCAATTCATGTTGATGAGACTGAAGTAAATATTACTGATGAAATTCAAAAACAAATTAATTATATCGCTGAGGTTTATGGAGTACCAAAAGAAGCTGTTAAAGTTACAAAAGACTTCTTTGTATTTAACGAGCCTGCTCACGCATATGATCCAACTCATATTCACCCATACTTAATACCTCGTGATAAATTCCATATTCCTGAGGTTACAGGCGACGATGAAGTTGATTTCGAAAATGAATTACTTGCTTTATCAAAACGTACAGGAATTCCTGCTGATAAGATTAAACGAGATGGTGACAAATTTGTAATCCCTCATGGTGATCACGATCATTTCGTTAAAATCCTATCTAAAGGAGCAGATATTTACTATAAAAATAGAATTCCTAATATAACTGGAACTTATGTTGCTGGTGATTTTGACAAAGAAGCTGTATTTAAACACATTGATGAACTAAAAGCAAATAATATTGCTAAACATAGTAATGATAAAAAACAAGCAAATCGTGTTAATCGTGCATTAGATCAGTTACGTGCGACAATTGAAGAATTACCAACTAACTCTACCAAAGGTTACCTAGAAATGTTAGATAACTTCGATAAAAAATACATTCAAGAAGAAACAAATGCTGATACTTCTAAAAATGATGAATTTGTTAAAAAATATAATACTTTATTAAACCGTATTAAAGATAACGATATTGAAAAGTACAATCTTTCAAAAGTAGAGTTAACTAATGAATTAAACATAGCTAGTGAAAACAAAGATGTTAATACTTTAAACAAAATCAATCACTTATTAGATGAATTACAAAAATTTGAAGACCGTGAAAGTATTACTACAGTAAGTTATATAAAATATTTCTTAGAAAACATTGATAGTGACAAGATTGATAATAAACTACGTGAGGAACTTTCTTCACTTGTAAAAGATTCTTACGAATCTCAAGCATTTATAACAAGAACACCAATGAGAACACTTGTTACAAGACTTATCAATGCGAAAAATGCTCTTCATTATGCCCTTGAGCATAACACAAGTACTCAACCTGAATTTGGTGAAAACTATAATAAACTAAATGTAAAAGATGAAGATGGTATGACACTTCGTTCATCTGCAGATCAGTTCGCTAAAGAAGCAAATGATCCATCATTCCCACTTGAATTTTCTAAAGCAAATTATGATAACGCAGATTTCGAAAAATATGCAGGTAAAAAAGATGAAACTAATAATTCATCATCAAATAATGAAAGTAATAAAGAAGAAAATAACTCTACAACTAGTGAAAATAATAAGGTAGATAGTACACCAAGTGGTGAAACTAATACACCTAAAGATGAAAACACAACAAGTACTGAAAACAACACACCTAAAGATGAAAACACAACAAGTACTGAAAACAACACATCTGAAGACGAAAGTACAACAGAAACTAAAAAAGTTGAACTTACTCCAGAAGAATCTGCAAAATTAAACTTACTTGCTGGTATCTTTAGACTTTCTCCAGATAGTATGAATGTAATAGAAACACCATATGGAAAAGCTGTTAATTTCAACCTTGGTGGGAAAAATGAAACAATCTTAATTAACGATATAGATAAGTTATTAGCTGCCCTAGTTTCAAGCGCTAAACCAAAAGAAACTTCAGAAACAAATAACGAAAATAGTACAACTCTTAACGCAGAAAAAGAAGTTTCAAATTCTGAAAACAACACAACTTCAAATGACAATAAAGATAACACTAACGAAGAAACAACAACATCAAAATCTGAAAATACTACAGAGAAAACAGCCGAAGAAAAATAAATTAATTTCTAAAAATACTTGACAACAAAGCTTATCATAGAGTAAAATTGATTTAAATAAATATATATAATTTGATTATAGACATGTTTTAATCTAAAAACTTTTCCAGAGAGAGTACATTGGCTGAAAGTACTTATTGTTTATTTTAAAATTCTACTATAAATAATATCAAATATAATTTTTTAAGAATCTTTAAGATTGAATTTGGGTGGAACCACGGTATAGAAATTAATCGTCCCTTACGTCTTTGACGTAAGGGATTTTTTATTTTATATGTAAATTCGATTTTAAAAATAATATACAAAAGGAGAATATAAATATGTTAGATATTAAATTATTTAGAGCAAATCCTGAAATGGTAAAAGCAAAATTAGCTGCTAGAAACTTAGAGACTGGTGTAGTTGACTTACTTATCGACTTAGATAAAAAACGTCGTGAACTTCTTGTTCAAGTAGAAGACCTAAAAGCACTTCGTAACAAAAAAAGTGAAGAGATTGCAATCTTAAAAAGAAAACGTGAAGATGCTTCAGATGTAATTGCTGAAATGAAACACGTTTCTGATGAGATAACAACACGCGATATTGAAGTTAAACAAATTGCTGAAGAAATTAACGAAAAAATTATTAGAATTCCTAACTTAATTTCTGATGAGACTCCAATTGGAGAGAATGAAGATGAAAATATTGAAGTTCGCCGTATTGGTCAAGTTAGAGAATTTGATTTCGAACCAAAAGCTCACTGGGATCTAGTTGAAGAATTAGATATTGCTGACTTTGAACGTGCTGCAAAAATTTCTGGTAGTAGATTTGTGTTCTACAAAAAAGCTGGAGCTCTTTTAGAGCGTGCATTAATCAACTTTATGATTGATACTCATGTAGTTGAACATGGATATGAAGAATTTATGGTACCTCAATTAGTTAATAGAACTGCATTATTCGGTACTGGGCAATTCCCTAAATTCGTTGAAGATGTTTATACTGTTGAATCTGAAGGATTAACTCTTATCCCAACAGCAGAAGTACCATTAACTAACTACTACAACGGTGAAATCTTAACAGAAGATATGTTACCAAAAGGTGTTACAGCATTCAGTATTTGTTTCAGATCAGAAGCAGGAAGTGCTGGTCGTGATACTCGTGGTCTTATCCGTCTTCACCAATTCAACAAAGTTGAAATGGTACGTTTTGCAAAACCTGAAAATTCTTATGAACAATTAGAAATCATGACTGGTCATGCAGAAAGTATTCTTAAAAAATTAAACTTACCATATCGTGTTATCACTCTATGTTCTGGAGATACAGGATTCTCAAGTGCTAAAACATATGATATCGAAGTATGGTTACCAAGCTATAATGCATATAAAGAAATCAGTTCATGTTCAAACTGTACAGATTTCCAAGCACGTCGTGCAAATATGAGATTCAAACGTGAAGACACAGGTAAAATTGAATTTATTCACACTTTAAATGGTTCTGGATTAGCTGTTGGACGTTGTTTAGCGGCAATTATTGAAAACTATCAAAATGAAGATGGATCAATTACCGTACCAGAAGTTCTACGTCCATACATGCGTGGAATTACAAAAATCGAAAGAGATTAATTTCATTTTAAACTAAAAAAAATTCCAAGAGGTTTATATAAAAATCCTCTTGGAATCTTTTAATAGCTTAACACATTAAAAGTAGTGAAGAAAGATCCTCTCTTTTCAATCCACTACTTTTAATTTATGTAATATAGAGTTATATATCTATTTGAGTTTTTTCAAATTTATCTAGAGCTTGTAAATATCCATCTGTTCCTGTTACATGCCACGCTAAACTAACATCTCTGAAATTATTAAGCCAACTTAACACTTTTCTTAATTTAGCTGGATTATTAGCCAGTACAGTCTGTGCTTTGTTTTCTAATTCTGTTAGTCTACTGTTTACAACCGCTTCATCAATATTACCACTTACTTTTGGTATATCTATATAAGGTATTTTATTTTGATTATAGGTTCTCCATCCAGGACTCTTAATTGGATAATAGTGATTGTGATCCCCATGATTTACTATCATTTGTCCATCTTGTACTTGAATATGTTCAACAGTTGTATTCATACTACTTGCTAAAGCAGATATTTCTTTTTCAAAATCCCCTTCTAAGTCTGAACTCATCGCCGGAACAGTTATATCATTGAGTAAAAGACGCTTAACAGAACCATTATAATTAAAGACTAACGCATTATTATCAACTGAAATATCACTAGCATTTAATCCATAGAATAGAGCAATATAATTCTTCTTACTCTCTAATGTTGCTTTATCTATAGTCGTTGTAGTTTCTGCTTTCTTAACTAAAAATTCTTTTGCTTCTTCTAATTGCTTAGCTGATAATTCTGATTTTTTGATAAAGTGATTATGGTCTCCATGTTTTACAATATAGCCATCCCCTTCTTCACTAACTATATTGTTTACATCGAATACAAAATCATGTTCTTCAGCTTCATTATGATTATGAGCTTCTGAAGCGTGTCCCGCTTCAGTATTTGAGTGTTCTACAACTGAATCTTCTTTGTTAGCTATCTCGGTAGTTGGTATTACTAAATTATCTTTAACTTGTTTTCTTATTTCGTTCAATTGTTTTTCTAATTCAATTTGTTTATTTCTACTTTGATCTACACTGTAAGACATATCAAGATAAATAATACGCGCTTTTTGTTTTAATTCATCAGCAACTTCTGACGCTAATTTTTTCTCATCTTTTAGTTTCAATATTTCTTCTTGAAGTTTTTCAGCTTGTTCTGTAATATAATCAGCAGTTAAAGTATAATTCTCTTTTATATCTCCACTTTCGACTTTTTCAAAGTTACTCACTATTCCTTTTGGAATATTTTCACCACTAGGAATCTCTAACTCTTCTTTTGAAACTATATTACGACTTATATCTAAATATTCTAGCGTTTTGTTTTTTTCTTTTAACGTTAATGTTTCTACATAATTATTTGCCATTGTTAAGTATTTTAGAGCTGTAAGATTATTAACATTTTCCATTGTTCTAATAACATTATTGCTAACTGTTAAATTAATCAGTTTATCTTGTTTATTAGTTGGGAATTCACTAATCTTATTACCACTAGCATCCAAATTCTCAAGTGCAGATAGTTTATGAACGTTATTGATATCCTCTAGTTTATTATTTTTAATTTCTAGACTAGTAATTGTTTTGTTCTCAAAATCTAAACTGTCGATTTTATTATTGTTAACTTCTACACTCTCTAAAATTTTAGCATTTTTCAAATGAGATAATGTTGTTATTTTATTATCATTTGCTACTATTTTTTTCAATTTAGGTAAATTAGATACTACACTTAAATCTCTAATATTAGTATTATTTACCGTTAATTGCTCTAAACTATCATTTTTAAGAGTTGCTAACTCTAAACCGCTGTTATTAGATAAGAATAAACGCTCTAATTCATTTTTATTACTTAATGCATCTAATTTTGTAATGTTATTATTTTCAAGACTAACTGCTTTTAGATGATTTAAATCTTTTAGAGCCGATATATCCTTAATTTTATTATTGTCTAAATTTAACGACTCTAAATTAGTAAGATTTTTTAATACATTGATATTTTCAATGTTATTTCCTGCTGCAGAAATTAGTTTTAAGTTTGGATAATCTTTTAAAAACGAAATATCCTGAATATCATTTTCAGAAAAATCAATTCCTTCTAATGTTGGTATATTTTTTATAAATGAATAATCTTTAATACCCGTTCTTGATACGTATAATTGTTTTAATTTTTTAAATTTATAAACAGGGGTAATATCATCGATAGGTGTATATCCTATTCCAAGAACTTCTATATTTGGCATAAGTTCTAAACCACTTCGTTTAAGTGGATCTTTGTTTTGACCAATATTCAAGTACTTAACAGTTTTTAACCACTCTTTCATTTTTTCTACATTTGATTCATGTGCAGGAAAATCAGTATCTGCAGAAGCATGTTGAATATCATGTATAATATCATCATCAAATCCTAATTTTTTCAGCGTCTCAGCTCCTGAATTATTATGTGGATCTGCTAGAGGTTTAGATGTGTCTATATCTTTAACTAATATAGTGTGGCTATGATCTCCATGTGGATACACCAATGCTTTCCCTTCTGCTGTTTCAATTAATTTTATAGAACTTTTATCTATATTTAGTTGTTTAGCAACATAGTCAATTTTTTCTTCAATTTCTTTTTCTTCAGCATTATTTTGCTCTTCTCTATGGTTGTCATTTCCTTCTGAAGAATTATTCGCTGCTTCCGTTTTATCAGTAGAAGTATTATTAGCTGAATTATTACTTTCTACTTTATCTTTACTATTCGAATTATTTTTCTCCGTATTTTCTTTGACATTTATATCTTTTAACAACTCCGTTTTTCCATCGTAAGAAATTGCATCCCCACTTGGAGTAATAACATAGCTAAATTTATCTTTTCCTATGTTATTTTTTTGAGAAAGATAATTAATTTTATCATTAACTTCTTTTTCCAATTCTGCATACTCTTCTTTAGCCTTATTCAGATATTGATAAGGAATAAGTTTTTCCCACTGAGAATTAACCAATTGTTTATAAAATACAAAGTGTTGATGACCACTATGAGCTACAAGAAACCCTGTTGAAGTAGGCGTGATTACACTATCATCAGATAATTTAAACCCATCACTAGTTTCATATTGTACTCCTGCAAATGATAAAACGCTAGGTTTTACCTCTGTAACGTTATCTTTTTTATTTTCTTCTTTATTTACTTCAGGTAAAGAAGGCGCAGGAATAACTGGAGAAGGTTTAACATTCTCCACTGGTTTTTCCACTTTATTCACTTCAGGTAAAGAAGGAGTGGGGATAACTGGAGACGGTTTAACATTCTCCACTGGTTTTTCTACTTTATTCACTTCAGGTAAAGAAGGTGTAGGAACAACTGGAGTTGGTTTAACTACCTCAACAGGTTTTTCTACTTTGTTTTTAGGAATGTAGTGGAAGTGATCTCCATGACGTACTGTATAACCATTTTCATCTTCACTAACAATATCTTTAGGATTAAATTTATAATTATCTTCTGTACTTGATGAATCTTTATGTAGCTCTTGTTTTTCGTTACTTGTTGTATTATTTTTTGGAATATTCACAACCGTTGTATTTGTAGTAGCTGCTGGAGTTCCAGTGTTATTTACTAAGTATTCCCATTTTGTACCTACTAGTTGAGAATAAGGTATTATGTGTTGGTGACTACCGTGTTTAACTATAAATCCAAAA
>NZ_JAQMFS010000016.1 GCF_028308085.1 Gemella haemolysans | reverse complement strand
GAAAGTCAAGTAGGTACACATAAGTACAAAATATCAGAAGTTGCAGGAAACGAACCAGGTGTTACATATGATAAAACTGTGTATGAAGTAGAAGTAAGTGTAACAAAAGATACACAAACAAATAGACTAAATGCAACAGTATCAAAAACACCTGAAGAATTAAAATTCACAAACCAATACACTCCTGCAGAAAAAACAAGTGTAACATTAGGT
>NZ_JAQMFS010000015.1 GCF_028308085.1 Gemella haemolysans | reverse complement strand
CCTTGTTTGAACATTGACTCTGTTTCTTGAGTTTGTGGTTGTCCTTGTTTTCCAGTTGTTTCTTTTGGCTCAGCTGTTGGTACTACTGGAGTTACTGTTGGTGTGTAAGTTGTTTCTACTTTTGTTCCATTAGTATCTTTAGCTACCACTTTCGCTGCATCTGGCGTTCCTACGAAGTCTTTGTTTGGTTGGAATGTAATTACTCCTGTTGTTGGATCGATTGTGTATGTTCCAACTTCTTTTCCATCTTTTGTAGCTGGCATTGTTGTTACTTCGTTTCCACTTGGGTCTACTAGTTTAACTGTAGTTTTGTCGATCGGTGCTACTTCATCACCTTGTTTGAACATTGACTCTGTTTCTTGAGTTTGTGGTTGTCCTTGTTTTCCAGTTGTTTCTTTTGGCTCAGCTGTTGGTACTACTGGAGT
>NZ_JAQMFS010000014.1 GCF_028308085.1 Gemella haemolysans | reverse complement strand
TACAACGAAGAAGAGGTTGGAGAAAATGATACTCGTACAGTTCTTAAATTCCACCCAGCTCTTGCTCCGTTTAAAGCAGCTATCTTACCACTTTCTAAAAAATTAAGTGATAAAGCTGTTGAAGTATATCAACAATTAGCTGCAGACTTTATGGTTGATTTTGATGAAACTGGATCAATTGGTAAGAGATATAGAAGACAAGATGAAATTGGTACTCCTTTCTGTATCACTTATGACTTCGAGTCTGAAAACGATGGAATGGTAACTGTTCGTGATAGAGATACTATGGAACAA
>NZ_JAQMFS010000013.1 GCF_028308085.1 Gemella haemolysans | reverse complement strand
GTCGAAAAGAGAAACGAACTTCCTCCACTTAAAATGGATTTAGTGAATTTAGAAAGTGTAAAAAATAGAACTATAATACGTGGTGAAGATGTCTCGGGCACAATTGAAGGACGAGTATTGTGGAAAGCAAAAAGTTTTAGTATTCGCGGAGGAGACAAGATGGCAATTATCGGATCTAATGGTACAGGAAAGACAACGTTTATAAAAAAAATTGTTCATGGGAATCCTGGTATTTCATTATCGCCATCTGTCAAAATCGGTTATTTTAGTCAAAAAATAGATACATTAGAATTAGATAAGAGTATTTTAGAAAATGTTCAATCTTCTTCACAACAAAATGAAACTCTTATTCGAACTATTCTAGCTAGAATGCATTTTTTTAGAGATGATGTTTATAAACCAATAAATGTCTTAAGTGGTGGAGAGCGAGTTAAAGTAGCACTAACTAAAGTATTCTTAAGTGAAGTTAATACATTAGTACTAGATGAACCAACAAACTTTCTTGATATGGAAGCTATAGAGGCGTTTGAATCTTTGTTAAAGGAATATAATGGCAGTATAATCTTTGTATCTCACGATCGTAAATTTATCGAAAAAGTAGCCACTCGAATAATGACAATTGATAATAAAGAAATAAAAATATTTGATGGCACATATGAACAATTTAAACAAGCTGAAAAGCCGACAAGGAATATTAAAGAAGATAAAAAACTTTTACTTGAGACAAAAATTACAGAAGTACTCAGTCGATTGAGTATTGAACCTTCGGAAGAATTAGAACAAGAGTTTCAAAACTTAATAAATGAAAAAAGAAATTTAGATAAATAAATTAGCGTATTGCATAACATATACAAACTAACTACCCATAATTCGTTAATTATGTTAACTAACTCAAAAGGCTTAAACGCTGTTAAATCAACGTTTAAGCCTTTTTCTTATGATTATCGTTTATACAGGTTTTATACATCATTGATCTGATGCGTTTTCAGTCATTTTCATGAGTTAATATTTTGTATTTTTATGTAGTTTATACGTGTATACAAAGTATACATTGGCTACATTGTATACTTTGTATACATTCGACACTTTGTATACTTTGCATATTTTGAATACTTTTTTGAAGGCTCATGTATTCGTCAAATATCACGTTATTATATTATACTTGTAAGGCACTTCCGTGCACAAAGGAGGTGTGCATATGGTGTTAATGATACTCTCACTTGTTGGAACATTTATCTTATCAGTTATTGCTGGTGTAGTTGCGAACTACATCTCAGATAAGCTCGATAGATAAATAAAAAAACCCCACTTTGCTTTGGACGGCAGTGGGGTTTTCGCATATGGCGAATAATACTTCACTTGTTAACTTCAGTATATCTTTCATAGTATCTTTTGTAAACTTTCTAATCTTCCCAATCTAGTTCTAATTGTTGTCTAAATGCTTGTTGTTGTTCTTTTAATAGTGCTTTTTCTTCTTCAGTCATTTCTCTAGTTGTATTACTTTGATTTCGTTCATGTAGCCATTTTGGTGTTTTCTCACGACTGATATATTGTTTGGGTTGGGATACATTCGCCATTTTGGGTTGTCGCTTACTATGAATGCGTTTCTCAGCGTCAAAAGTAAACTCTAACCACTCGATTTTACGTCCTTTTTTCGCTTTAATTTTATTGATATGTAGATTATTGAAAATCTGAGATAGTTCTTTAATTATTGGTGTTAAAACAAATTGATTAATATTAGACATTCTATAAGATTTTGGGATATCTAAACGTTCTCTAAAATCTTCAATTTTAATTTTCATATAACCAGTATGTTTATATTGTTTTAATAACCTAAACATATTTTTAGAGTATGTTGATTTAAGGTGTGTCATCTCTTTTAATTCGAATTTTGTGAAATTATTAGTAATTGAATTTAAGATATATTTTAAATCCGGAGAAGTAGCAATTTCTAAATATTTTTCAGATATATCAATTTCATATTTATAAAATAATACAAATTTTTTAATTTTTGTTTCTGTTCTAATTGTATATCTAATATCTAACATTTTATCGTAAACTCTTTGTAGATCATCTACAAATCTATTTATATTACGCGTTTCTGGGCTATAGTTGCTTAACTCTTTGAGTTCATCAAAGGATAAATGAAGTGTATTAGTATCTTGCTCTTTTAGTTTATTACACATAGCAAAGAATAAATTAATTTCAGTAGCAGTAAATCGTCTTAATGGAACTAAATTCATTTCATTTTTATAAATAACGGTTTCTCCACTCATATAAAACGCTCCTTTTAAAAAGGCATGACAATATAAAAATCATGCCCTAAAAAATATATGTAATTACATTTAAACTCTTGATAATAAAGTAACATAACATTAAAGGCATGACAATTAAAAAACTATGCCTTTAATGTGGCAAAACTATGCCTTTAAT
>NZ_JAQMFS010000012.1 GCF_028308085.1 Gemella haemolysans | reverse complement strand
CGTCGAATATAGTTTTGTGAAAATGTAGAGTAGTGTGGAACTGGTTTAGAAAATGGTATCCCTAAAAACCATCTAAATGCAGCATCTGTTTCTATTCTTTTTATTGTTTCTCTCATTGATTTTATTCCATAGAAATCTTTTAAAAACACTAATTTGAATAATACTACAGGGTCTAAACAATTTCTACCTGATGTGTGGCTATAGTATTCTTCTGTCAAATCATAAATAAATTTAAAATCAAT
>NZ_JAQMFS010000011.1 GCF_028308085.1 Gemella haemolysans | reverse complement strand
AGTTGCGTTAGATAGCGGATATTATTCTCTAGACATACTAAAACAGTTAGATAAAAAAAATATATTTTCAGTAATAGGATATAGAAGATTCTCAAAATCAAAAGATAAAAAATATTTCAAATATTTACCAGAAAAAGATATATATGTGGATAAACGAACAGGAGAAATATTTAGATACAGAAATATAGATAGAACTGGATATAAACAATATAAAAGTGATGATAAAAACGAGAAGAAAATAGTAAGACGCCATATAAATGCGGATTATTATGATGAAGCTAGATTAAGACGTATATCAAAAGAAGGAAAACTATTGTATAAGAGAAGAAAAGAAACAATAGAACGTAGCTTTGCAGATTCAAAACAAAATCATGGATACAGATATGCACAATATAGAGGTAAAGCCAAAGTACAGTCGTACGCTTGGTTGTCTTGTTGCGTTCAAAATATGAAAACAATAGCACTAAGAGAGGTATAATCATCTCTTAATACTACTGATGCTTTAGTCATAAGGCTTATTTTTTTTGAAAAACGACCAAAACATCAATATGTTCATTGATATTTTGGTCGTTTTGTCAACAATCTG
>NZ_JAQMFS010000112.1 GCF_028308085.1 Gemella haemolysans | reverse complement strand
TACTTAAATTATAGAGGAATTTTACATTCTTTTCTATTTTTTTATAAATTTAAATACGGCTGATATTTATTATCAACCGTATTTATTATAGACTCATAAAAAAAGGAATTGGGCATGTAACCCGATTCCTTTTATATTTTCTTGATTTTTAAATTACTTACCATTAGATAAGAACATAATATTACTAAGATTAACGTAGCAATGCTTGGTAATTTTATAGGTGCAATAATCGCAAGAACCGTTCCACAAGTTGTGATAGGAACACCTTGGTAGTATCCATTTTTCATTTTTGTAACGTTGAATCTGGCTAAACGATAAGCCCCGCAACATACGTATACTCCGCAAATTATTGCAACTATTGTTGTTAGAATAGCTGATGGTTTTTCAGTAGCGACAAATATTTCAAAAACAAGCATAGCTGGTGCAACTCCAAAACTAACTACGTCACATAATGAATCTAAATCGTGACCAATTTCAGAAACAACACCAAGTTTTCTTGCAACGATACCATCGTATCTATCTGCAAGCATAGCTAATATAATAAAGACAGTTCCCCAAATGAAATATCCGTGTGATGTAGTCAAAATTGACATGAATCCACAAAATATATTACATAAGGTAAGATAATTTGGTATGAAGTTTTTATTCATCTTAAAAGTCAACCTCCAATATTGATATTATAATTATAGTACAAATTTGAAATAATGTCTAAGAAAATATAAAATTTATAATAATTAAAGTTAGAAAATTTATATAAGTACGGTGTTGTTTATCCCGAAATAAACTGTTATAATTAGGGTACAGTCGAATTTTGGGAGGTGTACTATGGAAAAGAATTTTAAAAATTTAAATTTTAAAAAAATTATTAAAGAGTTATTTATTATTTCTCTGGGATGTGCAATTTATTCTTTTGCTATTATGCATTTTAATGTTCCAAATAAACTTGCAGAAGGTGGGGGAACAGGGATAGCTCTGTTATTATTATATGCAATTGGACTACCTGTTTCTGTTGGTACAATTTTGGTGAATATACCTTTATTGGTAATTGGTTATAAAATGTTAGATAAGAAAACTATGTTATATACTGTTTATGGTATTTTTATGCTGACTTTTTGGATAGGTGTATTTGAAAAATACAATATTGCGATTGATATAGGTGGAGATAGATTACTTGCTTCTGTTTTTGGAGGAATTCTTGCTGGAATTGGACTTGGAATAGTCTTTTTAGCAGGTGGAACAACCGGGGGAGTCGATATTGTAGCTAAGATTATTCAGCTTTATACAGGAAGTTCAATTGGTAGAATAATTCAAGTTCTTGATGGAGTAATTATAGCTTTAACATTTGTAGTAGTTAAAAGTTTTCCTGCGATATTATATACTTTGATATATATATTTATTTGTACTAAAATGATTGACTATGTTGTTGAAGGCGGTGTTCCAGGAAAGGGTGTAATGATTGTTTCATCAGAGATAGAATTAATCACCAAAAGAATACAAGAAGATATGAATCGAGGCTTGACATATATTAAAGGTCAGGGAAGTTATTCTAAGAAAGATTTAAATATAGGATATTGTGTAGTTTCAAGAAATGAAATAGGGAAAGTAAAATCCATCGTTTATAATATTGATCCACGGGCTTTTGTAACAATCACCGAAGTGCATGACATTATTGGTGAAGGATTCAGTTTTGATCAACCGAAGAAAACGAGATTATCGTTTAAGAATAAATTATAAAAAAGGATGTATGAGAGTGACTTTATAAAGATGATTTTTTATGAATCATAAGTCTAAAGTCGCTCCTGTTATTATTCAATACAAGGAGGAAAAAATCAAAAAAAGTATGTTTAAGAATTATTATATAAGATTAGTAAGTTTAATATTATTAATAGCTGTTTGTTGTTCAGTATTTGGACAGATATTATTAAAACTCATAGAGGTAACAAGTGATTATTACAAGTATTTGATAGTGTTGACACCTATAATATTACTTTTTACAAAATTTAGTAATAAGTATTTAAAAACTAATACGATAGGAATGAAATATTTTATTGAAGCTGCAACTGATAAAAAAGATAAGGTATCATGGAGTTTTCCATTGATATTAACGTTAAATACTTTATTGGCACATGGATTTGGAGTAAGTGTCGGACGTGAAGGGGTTGCTGTTCAGTTAGGCGGAGCTATCGGAGGTAATCTTGCTGGCAGAGATTTCAGTAAGGAGAAGAAACAATTTTTTGTTAAATTAGGAATGATTTGTGGTTTTGCTGGATTGTTTCAGACGCCACTTGCTGCGGTAGTATTTATTTTAGAAGTTATTAGTGAAAGATTTAATTTTACAGTGAATAAGGTATATGAGTATATAACATATATCATCGGAGCATATATTAGCGCCTTTGTTTCACATAAATTAGGTTTAGAGAAGTTCTTTGTAAGAATAGACATAAGTAAGGTGAATATAAATATAGAATTTTTATTAAAGATAATTTTAATCGGTATAGTTTTCGTATTTGTAGGAATTTTCTTTGTTGTTATTCAAAGAAAAATTAAAGAAATAGTAGCATCAAATAATAAAATTAGTTGGATCCTTTTGATTGTATTTATTCTAGTTAGTTTTATTTTTGAATATAGATACGCTTCGTTAGGAACAAATTTAATTGGTCTTTCTTTCACCAACTTTGAACAAATTCAAATTTATGATTTTATACTGAAGATTATTTTAACAGCGATTTGTACCGGTATTGGTTTTAGTGGTGGAGAAGTTACGCCACTATTTGCAATAGGAGCTACATGTGGAGTAATTCTGGGAACGTATTTAGGTTTACCTATTTTAGTAACTGCAGCCCTAGGATATTGCCTTGTATTCTCAGCAGCTACTAAAACGTACATTGCTCCTATACTTCTTGCTTTAGAAGTATTTGGTTATAAGCTTATGTTTTTTGCAATTGTACCTGCATTTCTAATTTACTTAATAAATAAAAAGTATAGTATATATAAGTAGTAAAGATATAGAAGAAACCCTAGTGTGATTATTCGCACTAGGGTTTAGTTTTTAGAGTCCAAGTATATTAAGTATTTCTTTTTTATATTTTAATTTTTGTTCATCTTGATTTTCTTTATCAAGATTTATTTTAATTTCTGATACTATTTCACCAGGTTTGTTTTTTATGATATAAATTCTATCACTAAGATCGATGGCTTCATCGATATCGTGGGTAATAAGTAGAGTAGTTAGGTCAAGTTTATTCTTAATTTCTAAATACCAAGAGTGCAGCGAAATTTTAGTAATTGCATCGAGTGCACTAAATGGCTCATCTAGTAAGAATAGTTCTTCTTTAAACATATATGTACGAAGTAACGCGATTCTTTGACGCATACCTCCACTTAACTCGCTAGGATATTTATCTTTATATTCGTAAAGGTTAAATAATTTTAGACTGTTTATAGCTTCTTCTTCAGCTTCTTTTTTACTGACTTTTCTTATTAGAAGTGGAAGTGTTATATTTTGAATAATAGTCTTATGCTCTAGTAGTAAATCTTTTTGAAGCATATAACTTACACGACCTTTGTAGTCTGTGTTACCTTTTATTGATATTTCTCCACTTTGTAGAGGATTGATACCTGCGATAATATTGAAAAGTGTAGTTTTACCAACACCACTACCACCAAGTATTGATACGACTTCGCCTTTGTCGACGTATATATTTATATCGTGTAATATTTTATTGTTCGGATAATTGAAAGATAAGTTTTTTATTGATAATATGTTCATTATTTTATAAAGTCATTGCTGAATCCAGTATTTTCTGCAAGAGGTTTTTCAGTGATTTTGTTGTCGTTAACCCAACGGTAGAATGCATTCCATCTGTTAGCGTCGAATTCACCCCAGTGATCTTTGTTTGATGCATATTGTTTAGATAAATATTTTTGAGATTCAACGATGAAATCTTTTTTATCTTTTAATTCTGGAGCGTTTTTAATTAAAATCTCTGCAGCTTCTTCAGGATGTTCTATAGCGTAGACATATCCTTTCTTAATAGCTTTAAGAACTTTTTTAGCTTCTTCTTTATTTTCTTTTAAGTAATCATTATTTGCAATAATTACTGGAGAATAGTAGTCTAAGTCTTTATTGAAATCTTTTAAGTAGAAGTAGTTAATATCTAATTTCATACTTTCTGCTAATTTACCATCCCAAGCATAGTAGATCCAAGCAGCATCGAAAAGACCATTTTCTAATGGAGTAACAGAATTAGTATCTGTGTTTGGAGCTAAGTTTAATTTATTAGCGTCCCCTCCTTGTTTTTGAATTAGTGATTTAACCATTGCTAATTCTACTGGATCATTCCAAGTTCCATATTTTTTACCTTCAAGGTCTTTAGGTTCTTTAATATTGTTTTTCTTAAGTGAAATAATACCAGATGTGTTGTGTTCGATAATGGCAGCTACAGCAGTGATTCCTGCTCCTTTAGAAAGTTTGTTAGCCATTGAGTCTTGGTAATAAATTCCAAAAGGTGCCTTATTGTTAATAATTAAATCAGAAGTACTATCTTCAGGTGCTGGTTTAATATCAAGATCGATACCTTCTTCAGCAAAGTATCCTTTTTCCTTCGCTACATATAGACCCGTATGGTTAGTATTAATCGCCCAGTCAAGAACGAAGTCGACTTTTTTAAGTTCTTTTTTCTCTGCATTTTTATTAACTGTGCTACATGCAGTTAATGAAATTGCTAAGATAAATGCAAAAATGCTAGTTAATATCTTTTTCATGATTTTCTCCTATATATTTCCATTTAATAAATTTTTTCTCACTTAGTTTAACAAGTTCAATACTTAATAAACTAATAACTGATACTAATATGATAATTGCAAACATGGTATCATATTCAAAAAGTTTTTTTGCTTTAATCATGTATACTCCAAGTCCTTCAAATCCTCCAAGCCATTCAGCTACCACTGCAGCGATAAATGCATAAGAGACGCTGACTCTAAGCCCTGCATAGAAATAACTAAGACTAGTAGGAATTTTAACATGCCAAAGTATTTGGAATTTACTCGCATTCATAAGACGTAATAGAGTAATCATATCTTTATCACAGTTTCTAAATCCATCTAGAATACTAACAACTATTGGGAATGTTGTTGTTAAAACAATTAATACAATCTTTGGAGTTAGTCCGTATCCAAGCCAAAGAACAAGGATAGGGGCTATGGCTATAGTTGGAATAGTTTGAGTTAGTACTAAAAGTGGATAAATGGTCTTATTAAATATTGGTATACTATCCATAATTAAAGCAAGAAGCCAAGCTATGACTATTCCTAGGAATAATCCTATTATAGCTTCGAGTAGGGTGATTTTGCTGTGAAAAATTAATAGTTGATAGTTTTTTATAAATGCTTTTACTATTTCAATGGGTGTTGGAATAATGTATTTAGGCAATAAACCAAGATTTCCAGCACCTTGCCAAATTATGATTAAACACAACATAGAAATAGTTGCAGCGTATTTGTTAATTAAATTTGCTAATTTTCTCATCAATTGTTAAAACATCTCCGTAGTTAATTTTCACATTTGCAAAAATATTTTTGCTGTCCTCACCCGCTAGGACTAAACATTCTTTTAATGTATCCATTAAATCATTGAATTCTCCTTCAATGACCGTTTCAAATGGAGTTATCTTAATATTAGAATATTTATTTTGTAGAAAATAGATAATTTTATCTATAATTTCTATTCTACCATCATGGTTATCAAGTGGAAGAATTTGTAATGCAATACTGCAATTTATCAAAATAAAAAACCTCCTTACAATATAAGGGGGGTCTAAGTTTTGTCTTTAAGCTAAGTCTACCTACGCTGGCATTATCCAGATCAGGTGCGGTCGAAATATTGATATTTCCTCTCAGACTGTTCACAGACTCCCGTATAAATAATTATAGCATAACGGTAAAATAATTCAATAATAGTGCTTTCAAGGGACTGACTCAAAGAGTGCGATTTCGGAGAAACAAGATTTTATCGAGCTATCCCCGCAAAGTTTATTAGATACGAAAAAAGCTTTTGTTGAATTTAGATCGCGATTAACCAATGCGTCTATGAGTTCTCATATGAACTTTGTTAAATTTTAGGACTTTTGAATCAGTCCCAAATAAGTAAGTTTTTAAATTAGGTGAGATGAGTAGATTAAATACTTTATTCTTAGTATAGAGATCTAAAATCACAGTAATGTTAATAATTATAATAACAATAGTATAAAAGAATAATTTTTGATTTTTCTTTTGATATATGATAGAATTATTAATCATAAATAAAATAAAAGAGGGATATACCAGTGAAAATTTTAAGAGAAATTATGGAATGGGTAGTAGTTGTTGTAGTTTCGATAGCTATTTATCTTGTTCTAAGCACATATGTTATTGCACCTTTCACAGTAAAAGGTCACTCAATGGATTATACATTCGCTGATAACGATAAAGTTTTCGTTAATAAATTTAGTAAAAACTTTGAACGTGGAGATGAAGTTGTTTTCCACGCTAATGAAACTGATGATTATATTAAACGTATAATTGGAGTTCCTGGAGATACTATTGAGTACAGAAACGACGTATTATATGTAAATGGTCAAAAAGTAGATGAGCCATACTTAGCTCAGAAAATAAAAGAAGCTAAGGCTTCAGGAACAGCACCATTTACACCGGACTTTAATATTGAATTTTTAAGTAGTACAAAATCTAAGACTGTACCTGAAGGAACATACTTTGTACTTGGAGATAACAGACAACATAGTACGGACAGTCGTGTATTTGGATTTGTTAAAAAAGAAGCGATGATTGGAAAAGTAAGTTTAAGATACTATCCATTTAGTTCGTTCAAATTCTTTTAATATTCAATCATAAAGAAAATTATATATATCGGATTATTTTAGTTGCTAAAAATATTGCGTTATGCTAGAATAATATACGGGCACTCTTAAAGAGTGATTTAAGAAACCACCCCCTGCGATAATTTCGTAGGGGGTTTATTATTTTTAATAGAAGGAGAACACAATGACAAAGTATATTTTTGTAACAGGTGGAGTAGTTTCATCATTAGGAAAAGGGATTGTAGCGGCATCAGTAGGTCGTGTATTAAAAAATAGGGGATTAAAAGTAACTTTACAAAAGTTTGATCCATATTTAAACGTTGACCCAGGAACAATGAGTCCATATCAACACGGAGAAGTTTTCGTTACAGAAGATGGAGCAGAAACAGACTTAGACTTAGGGCACTATGAGAGATTTATCGATGTTAACTTAGGACAATATTCTAACGTAACTGCAGGACGTGTTTATTCTTCAATTATTGAAAAAGAACGTCGTGGAGACTACTTAGGAGGAACAGTTCAAGTAATTCCTCACGTAACAAACGAAATTAAATCACGTGTATTATTAGCAGGAGAATCTAGTGATGCGGATGTAGTTATCACTGAAATCGGTGGAACAACAGGAGATATCGAATCTTTACCATTCTTAGAAGCTATCCGTCAAATCCGTAGTGATTTAGGGCGTGAAAATGTATGTTTCATTCACTGTACATTATTACCATACATTAAAGCTGCTGGAGAAATGAAAACTAAACCAACTCAACAATCAGTAAAAGAGTTACGTGGATTAGGTATTCAACCAGATATTATCGTAGTTAGAAACGAGCTTGCTCTAAATGATGAACTACGTGCTAAAATCTCATTATTCTGTGATATTCCAAAACAAAACGTTATTGAAAGTCGCGATGTAAGTAATTTATACCAATTACCAGTAAATCTTAAAGCTCAAAAAATTGATGATATCGTATTAAAACACTTTGGTTTAACAGCGCCAGAAGCTGACATGACAGAGTGGTTATCATTAGTAGATAGAGTAGATAACCTAAAAGAAAATGTAAGAATCGCATTAGTAGGTAAATACGTAGAACTTCATGATGCTTATATTTCAGTAGTAGAATCACTTAAACATGCTGGTTACAAACACAATGCTAAAGTGAAAATTGATTGGATTCAATCTGAAGATATTACGGAAGAAAATGTACATGAATATCTAAAAGATGCAGATGGAATTTTAGTTCCAGGTGGATTTGGTGATCGTGGAGTAGAAGGTAAAATTACTACTATTAAATATGCACGTGAAAACAATGTTCCATTCTTTGGAATTTGCTTAGGTATGCAACTTGCTGCTGTTGAGTTTGCACGTAATGTATGTGGGTTAACTGGAGCACATTCATCTGAATTAGACCCAAATACACCATACCCAATTATTAACTTATTAGCAGATCAAGAAAATGTTGTTGAAATGGGAGGAACTTTACGTTTAGGAAGTTACCCATGTACATTGGCAGAAGGATCTGTGGCACACAAAGAATATGGAGAAATCAATATTACTGAGCGCCACCGTCACAGATATGAATTCAACAACTTCTATCGTGATCGTCTAACTGATAAAGGAATGGTGTTATCAGGTGTGAGCCCAGATGGAAAATTAGTTGAAATCGTTGAAATCCCTGAACACCCATGGTTTGTTGCTGGTCAATTCCACCCAGAATTCAAATCACGTCCAGAAAAAGCACACCCATTATTTGCTGGATTCATTAAAGCAAGTTTAGAAAATAAAAGATAAGAAATAGAGATTTAATATGGAATTATCAGGTTTAATAACAGAACTTGAAGAGAATCGTAATGAACTTTTAGCTGAATCTATGGAAAAGTACATGCAGGATAAATTTAGATTTCTTGGTATAAGAGGACCTAAAAGAACAGAATTATATAAGAAGTATTTTCCTACAGCTAGAAAAACAAAAGTAATAGATTGGAATTTTATTGAAACCTGTTGGAATAAAGAAGAAAGAGAATTTCAATATGCCGTAGTATATTATTTAAAAACGATGCAAAAGTTTTTAAATAAAGGTGATATTTCTAAGTTGAAGTATCTTGTAGTTACTAAATCTTGGTGGGATACAGTTGATTTACTATCTAAGATTATTGGTGATGTTGTGAACCGTAGCAAGGAATTAAAAACTTTGATGTTAGAATGGTCTAAAAAAGAAAATAACATTTGGTTAAGAAGAGTTGCAATATTGCATCAGTTATCATTTAAAGAGAATGTAGACAAACTTCTATTAGAGACAATACTAGAAGATAATTTGTGTGAGAGTGAATTCTTCATTAACAAAGCTATAGGATGGGCACTTCGAGATTATTCAAAAGTTAATCCAGAATGGGTTAGGAAATTCATAGAAAAAAATAGAAGTAAAATGGCGAATCTTAGTTTAAGAGAAGCTAGTAAGTACTTAAATTAATAAAAAAGGAAGAGTGATTTTTAATTGCTCTTCTTCTTTTTTATTTTTTTTTTTTTTGCATTATAATTGACGAGTCAACTATAATTAAGTTATAATGAAATTATCAATAATTGACTAGTCAATAAAAGAGAGGGTTATGTGAATGGACATAAGAGAATATGTAAATCTATTGCATGATTTGAAAGTGCTAGAGAGAAAGATTGCTCATATATTTGAGAAAAGATTAGGAATAAGTCTAACAAGATTTCAAATTATAAAATACTTATATGAGGTTGATGTAGCAACACCTAAACAGCTATCTAAGATTTTAGAAATAGACGCAGCTGCTATAACTAGACATTTAAAAAAACTAGAAGAAGCAGGATATATTAATAAGCGTCGTAATAAAGAAAATAATAGAGAAATCTATATAGAAATAACTGAAGCTTCAAAAAACAAAATTGATAGTTGTACTAAAGATACTGATATCAGAAATATTATCAGTGAGGATTTTACAGATGATGATCTAAAAAATCTGACTAAATTATTAGATAAATTTAATAAAAGTTTAATTTAAGAAAGAGGTATAAAAATGAATATAATATCAATTATTCTAACAGTGTTAGTAGCAGTACTATTTTTCTATATAATGTACTTAGAAACTTTTGTAACAGATTCAGATAGTACAAGTAGAGTATTTAATATTTCAAAAGAAGAATTGAAAAGACCGAATTTAAACACATTATTTAAAAATCAAGGTGTATATAATGGATTAATAGGAGTTGGACTTTTATATGGAACATTCTTCTCAAAGAATCCAAAAGAGATTGTAGGAATGTTGTTGGTTTATATTATACTTGTTGCTATATATGGTGGTTTAACAAGTGATAAAAAAATAATATTAAAGCAAGGCGGATTACCTATTCTAGCTTTAATATCATTATTTTTCTAGAGGTGAGATAAAATGGAGAAAACAGCGGTAATTATTGGGGCTACAGGAGCTGTAGGTAAAGAGATATTAAAAGAAATCTTAGCCGATAAATTTTATAATAAAGTGTATATTCTTGGACGGCAGTCAATAGGTAAGTTAGGCGATGAAGAGAGGTTGACTAAAATAATAGTTGATTTTGAAAACTTAAATTTTGATACAAGTATCCTAGAAGATGCAGATGTATTTGCAAGTCTTGGAACAACGATAAAAATTGCAGGATCAAAAGAAAATCAAAGAAAGATAGATGTAGATTATACAGTTAGTTTTGCTAAACTATGTGAAGGTAAAGTAAGAAGTTTTAATGTAGTTTCTGCAATTGGTGCTAATAGTAAATCGAAAAACTTCTATAATTCATTAAAAGGAGAGTTAGAAGATAAATTAAAAGTATTGAATCTAGGAGTTCTTAGAATATTTCAGCCATCCCTTCTTATAAGTAAACGTAATGATAAGAGATTTTTAGAAGAATTATTTATGAAAGTATCGTCAGTTTTTCAACTTGTATTAAAAGGAAAAGCTAAAAAATATAGTCCAATCGAAGTTAGTGTACTAGGTAGAGAAATTGTTCGCTTTGCAATAGAGAATAAGGAACAAGGAACTTATACATATAAGGATTTTTAGAAGGAATATATGAATATATAATTTAAGATCCAGAAATAATCGATAGTTATTATCAATTATTTCTGGATTTTTATTTTAGCTTATTGTACAATAAAAGTATAATATAAAACGTTGAGGGTTATTATGAAAAAAGAAATGGGGCATAAATTTTTAAAAAAATTAGGTAAAACTAGATTAAGACCTGGAGGGGTGAAAGGAACTGATTTTCTACTTGCACATATAAAGTTTGAAGCTGGGAATCGTGTCTTAGAAGTTGCATGTAACAGAGGAATAAATCTAATATCTTTAGCAAAACGATATCCTAAGACTACCTTTATAGGAATAGATGTAGATAAAGAATCTATTTTAGAAGCACAACTTGAAGTTGTAAGGAATAATCTAAAGAATATAGAGTTTATGAGGGCGGATGCATTTCATTTAATATTCTCCGATAATAGTTTTGATTATATTATAAATGAAGCTATGCTAACTATGTTTAGTGATAAGAGTAAATCTAAAGCCTTAAATGAATATTATAGAGTATTAAAACCAGGCGGATTACTTCTGACTCATGACATACTGTTGTTAAATAATTATGAAGAAACGAAAAAGACATTGTCTGATGCAATTAATATGAATGTTTCTCCGTTACCGAAAGAAAATTGGCTATTATTATTTGAAGAAGCGGGCTTTAAGACGGTTAATAGTCTTTATGATAAACTTACATTACTCACTGTATCTGGACTTGTAGATGATGAAGGTATTTTAAATACGTTAAAAATAATAAAAAATGGATTTAAGAGAGAAAATAGATCACAGTTTATTAAGATGGGAGTAGTTTTTAAAAAATTGGAAAAAGATATGAATTTTATTTGTTTTGTTAACAAAAAAGTTCTATAATAAGAGTGTAAGCGTAATAAATATAAAATAGTTTTTAAATAAAGGAGAATTAATATGAGCGTAGGAATAATTTTTGAAGAAGCAGGTTTATTAAAAAAACATGATAGATTTAAATTAGTAAAAAAAGTAGGAAAACAGGGTGATGTAATTCCTAAACACAATCATCCAGAAGCTTTAGTAGTATTCACTTGTGTCAAAGGTGAAGTTAAAGTATTTTTAAATGATGAAGAAATTCATATCGTAGAACCAGGTAAGTTATTACATTTTGATGGTGATAATTATATTAATGCAGAATTTTTGAAGGATGGCGAAGTTTTTGTTACTTTAATTAATAAATAAGACTAAGATAATCTTCCTAATGTTTTCATAGCAATCTAGATTACTATTTTAAGGGAGGATAAATTATGTTAAATCAAGTAATTTTAATAGGAAGATTAGTAAAAAAACCGGAATTAAAAGAAAGTGATAAGAAAGTAAGTTATATTAAAGCTACTATTGCAGTTCAGTCTGATTTTAAGAATAAAGAAGGGAACTATGATACTGAATTTTTCGAATTTACTGCTTTTGGTAAAATTGCAGAAAATACAGCTAGATACTGTGAAAAAGGAAGTTTGCTTAATATAGTAGGTACTTTAAACAATAATGTTTATAAAGATAAAGACGGAGTAACCCACTATAGAATTAAAATCATAGCTAATAAAATTTCATTTTTAACTAAAGGATCTAAAAAAGAAGAAAAAGAAGCTGAAGATGTTTTTGTCTTAGGGCAATAGAAATAAAAAGTAAACTAGATTGCAAAACCTCTAACATGGTATAAACTTTGTTAGAGGTTATTTTTATACTTGTTTTTTATTTTATATGATATATAATAGTATATAAAAAAGTTAAATTTGAAAGGAAAGTGTAATATGGAAGAAGTAAAAATAAAATATTTTAAAAATAATAAATTGATGATGATACCAAAAAAAGAAAAAAATAAGCTTCTCGTTCTTCAAATAGTTTTAGAGATGTTGAAGGAAAAATCATTAGAGTTTACTGAGAAAGAATTAAACGAAGCAATTAAGGAGATTTATCCAGATTATTCTCTAATTAGAAGATATCTTGTTGATTATAAGTTTTTAGAAAGAGATAATTACGGTAGGATGTATAAGATTGTAGGGGAAAAAGATGAATAATACTAAATTTTATTATTTGTATAATATATTAGTTACGGTAGCATTATCATTTTTTAATCCAATTTTATATATTTATTTGTTGTCAAAAGATTTTTCTTTTGCTGAAGTAGGGCTTTATTTATCAATTTTTTGGTTAGTTTCTTTTATGACTGAGCTTCCTTGTGGGGCAATCACTGATAACATCGGAGCAAAAAATAGTATTCTTCTTAGTTCAGTTTTTAGGGTTATAGGTTTAATCTTATTGCTTAGTAATAGTTTAATTTTACTGTACATTTCTGCAATTTTATCTGCAGTTGCAGAATCGTTTCAATCTGGAACACTAACAAGTTGGTTAGTCAATGTAAACAATAAAAACAATGAAGAAATAGATATAGATAAAGTTCTTTCAAGAAGTTCACTGTATGCATTATTTTTCTCAGCAATTGTAGGTTTTATAAGTGCTAAATATGTGTATGTATATCATAAAAGTTTGTCAGTAATATTAAGTATGATAGTTTTTATTATTTCGTTGTTTATTACACTTTTATTTATGAAAAACTTAGAAAAGACTCAAAAAATATCAGTTGAGAAAATAAAAGATTCATTTGTAACAGTAAAAAACTCGTTAAAAGAAACACTATATGTTAAAAGTAGTATATTTCTTATGATACTTTTTGTTATTCCTTCTATCCTAGATCTTGGGCCATCAAACCAGTGGCAAGCTGTGTTTGAAAAGTTAGATGTTGATATTATCGGTTATATTTGGATTGGTATATCAGTTAGTGGAATGTTAGGAAGTGTAATATATGAAAAATTATCAAATAAATTATCAAAGCTACGCATTTTGTATTTCTTTGTAGTTGTAAATATTGGAATGCTATTAATGTTTGTTTTTATTCAAAATGTATATGCTAAATTTGTACTATTCATGATATATATTGTATTTTTCACTTTAATGAGTATACAGGTTAGTGTATTTATGCATAAATATCTAGTAAAAAGTGATGAAAATAGAACAACTACAGTTTCTATATTTTATACTTTTGAATCTATTATTGTAGCAATATTACTATCTGTAAATGGAGTATTAACTGATAAAGTAGGAATAGAAAATACATGGTTAGCATTTATGGCATTGGTAGGAGTAATTATTTTATCATTTATGTTGGTAAAGTTAAAAAAAAGAAGAATTAAATAGTTTAATTATTGATTTTAAGAATCTTCAATATAGAAAAGTCTATATTGAGGATTTTTTTGTAAAGGTAAACAATTGATGTTGCTTATTAGTTAGATTAATAGTAAAATAATTAGTATAAACTTATATACAAGGAGTTCATATTGTGAAAAAATACAAATTATCAATATTATTAGCAAGTGCAGTATTAGGAGGAGTAGGGGCAACTTATTTATCAGCTGAAGCTAATGAAGTTTCTGCGGCTGAGGTAAAAACAGAAGTAGTTACACCGACTACTACAACAGGAAAAAATGAAGTAAAACCTGCTGGAGCGACTACAACAAGTCCTCAAGCTACTGCTCCAAAAGAAGTAAAAAACATAGGGGAAGTACAAGGTGAAAGCCATGAAAGTCCTTTAGTTGGGAAAGAAGTAGTAATAAACAATGTTGTTGTAACTAAAACTGATCAAACTGGTTTCTATGTTCAAGATAAAGTGTCAGATAATAATCCAAAAACCTCTGATGCAGTATATGTCGCTTCAAAAGATAAAGTAGAATCAGGTGACTTATTAAAAGTTCAAGGAACTGTTAAAGAAGGTTATATGGAAGAATATTCTGTAAAACCAGGTCAAACTTTTAAAAAACCAGCTGGAAGCCTAACAGTTACTCAAATTATTAACGCAACTATAACAAAATTAGGGAAAGCAGATTTACCAAAAGCATTAAACATTTCTGAAAAAATGCCTAAAGACATAGTTGATAATACGCCAACTAAATATAATCCAGAAACAGAAGCTTTAGATTATTGGGAAAGTCTAGAGGGAATGCGTGTAGAGGTGACTAAACCAAAAGTTACTGGGCCGCAATATAAAGGTGATATTTATGTATTACCAGGTGACTACAAAGGTCAAAAACTTAATAACATCGGTGGAGTAAATCTTCGCCCTGGTGTACAAAACACAGAAGTACTACCTATTACAGTAGGGAATAAATTTGTAGCAAAAGCAAAAGACTACTTTAATGAAAATATTACAGGGGTAGTTACTTATAAAAATAAAACATATAAAATTGATCCATCTAGCGTACCAGCAATTCAAGATGGAGGATTAAAACGTGAAGTATCTAAAATTTATCCTTCAGAAGATAAATTAACAATTGCTTCTTACAATATTGAAAACTTCTCAGCAAACAACAAGGGTCATGATGAAACACCAGAGGAAAAAGTTGATAAAATTGCTAATTCATTTATAAAAGAAGTTCACAGTCCTGATATCATAACTCTTATTGAGGTTCAAGATAACAATGGTGGAGTAAATGATGGAACTGTTGATGGAGTTAAGAGTGGGGAAAAATTAGCTCAAAGAATTAAGAGTCTTGGTGGACCTGATTATAAATATACTGAGATAGCTCCAGTTGACGGAAAAGATGGTGGTAAACCGGGCGCGAACATTAGGGTAGCTTATTTATATAATCCTAAGAGAGTAACTCTAATTGGTAAAGAAAAAGGTGGAAGCGAGGAAGCTGCTCGTTTCGTTAATGGGCATCTTGAAAAAAATCCATCAAGAGTTGATCCTACAAGTGTTCACTTTGAAAAAGTTAGAAAATCATTAGCTGCTGAATTTGAATTTAAAGGTGAAAGAATAGTAGTAATTGCAAACCACTTAAAATCAAAATTAGGTGATGATGCAATCTATGGTTCTAACCAACCATCAGTAGAAAATACAAAAGCAAAACGTATTGAAGAGGCTAAAATTTTAAATGCCTTTATTAAAGAAGGATTACGTCAAAATCCAAACTTAAAATTTGTTCTTACAGGAGACTTCAATGACTTTGAATTTTCAGATAGTGTGAAAACAATCGTAGGAAATGAACTAGTTAACTTAATGGCTGAACATGAACAAGGAGATAGATACTCATACTTCTACCGAGGAAGTAACCAAAGTTTAGACAATATTTTAATTTCTAAAAACATTAAAGATAAAGTAGTCTTCTCTCCAGTTCATATTAATGCTTCATTCATGGAAGAACATGGACGTGCTTCTGACCATGATCCAGTAGTTGTGCAAATTGACTTCAGTAAGAAAGAAGTATCAACTACACCTGAACCAAGCCCAGCATCTAATCCAACTACAGAAGTAAAACCAGTTTCAGAAAATAAACCTTCAGAAAATGTAGCTTCTAATCCAAATCAAGAAGCAGCTAATTCAAAAGAAGTTAAGGAAGAAAGAACTGAACAAGGTAGCAAAGCTACAACTGAACAAGTTAAATCTGAAAAAGAGAAAACAAACAAAGGAGAAAACTTCTTTGGAAAAAATGTTCTTCCTAAAACTGGATTAAATTCTTCTAGTTCACTTCTATTTGCTGGATTAAGTGCAGTTGCTGCATTCATTTTAGGAAGAAAAAGAAATAAAAACTAATTAAAAATATTTAAATTTCACAGTAAAAATACTAAGAAACATTGATTTTTACTTAAACGGCTTAAAAAGAGATTTTATTAAATCATAATTTTAAGTCGTTTTTTATTGATATGTAAGTATAATCATTAGAGAAATAAGGCGAAATATGTTAAAATTTTATAGTTAAGCAAAATAATGATTGAGAGGTATATTAATCATGAAGACGAAATTATTTATAAATAATCTTGAAGTATTTGCTAATCATGGATTATTTGAAGAAGAAAATAGATTAGGTCAAAAATTTATTTTTAGTATTGAGTATGAGCTTGATTATAAGAAGGCGTTGTTTAGTGATGAGATGACAGACAGCATAAGTTATGCTGATATTGCAGATGTAGTAGTAGAGACTGCAACTTTAAATACGTATAATTTATTAGAACGCCTAGCTGGAGAAATTTTAAAAAATATTTTTGAAAAGTTTCCTCAAATTGAAAATGTTAAGCTAGAAATTAATAAACCATCTGCACCTATAAAATATCATTTTGAACAATGTGGAGTAGTTATAGAAACAACACGTCAGGAGTTTGGATTATAATGATTATACTAGCATTAGGAACCAATATAGAGCCACGAGAGCAATATTTAAAAGATGCTTTAAGAAAAATAGAAGCGAGTAATCTTAAAATTACAAAACTAAGCAGTATTTACGAAACACCTGCATGGGGTGGAGTAGCTGATCAAAACTTTCTAAATATGTGTATAGAAATAGAAACTTCGTTAGAAGCATATGAACTACTAGATACTATTCAAAAGATAGAGTTAGAACTTGGTCGCATTAGAAAAGAGCACTGGGGAAATAGAACGATAGATATCGATATAATCACATATAATAATTTAGTTCTTAATGATGATAGATTGATTGTACCTCATAAATATATTCATGAAAGAAATTTCGTACTAGCTCCATTAGTAGAAATGTATGGAGATATAGATGTTGATGGTAAGAGTATAAAGCAATCATTAGACAAAATAACAGAAAAAATTAGTTTGTATAAAGAAAAATTGTAAAATGAAAGGATAGAAGATGTTTAAAATTAGAGAAATTGAAATACCGAACAGAGTAGTTTTAGCACCGATGGCAGGTGTATGTAATGCTGCGTTTCGTTTAACAGCTAAGGAGTTTGGTGCTGGATTAGTTTGTGCTGAAATGGTTAGTGATAAAGCAATTTTATTCAATAATAAAAAGACGATGAATATGTTATATATTGATCCAAGGGAGCGTCCATTAAGTTTACAAATATTTGGTGGAGAAATCGATACTTTGGTAGAAGCTGCGAAGTATGTTGATAAAAATACAGAAGCTGACATTATCGACTTAAATATGGGATGTCCAGTTCCAAAAATTACAAAAGTAGATGCCGGAAGTAAATTACTACTTGATCCAGATAAGGTATACGAGGTAATTGCGCGTCTAGTAGATTCAGTATCCAAGCCTGTAACTGTAAAAATGCGTATGGGATGGGATGATGAACATATTTATATAATGGATAATGCAAGAAATGCAGAGCGCGCTGGAGCTAGTGCAATAGCTATTCATGGTAGAACAAAAGTTCAAATGTATAGTGGAAAAGCTAACTGGGATGTTATTAAAGATGTTAAAAAAGAGCTTAAAATTCCAGTTATCGGAAACGGTGATGTAACTACTCCAGAATTAGCTAAGAAGATGTTAGATGATACTAACTGTGATGCAGTCATGATTGGACGTGCAGCTTTAGGAAATCCATGGATGTTATATCGTACAGTTAAATATTTAGAAACTGGTGAATTAACAGAAGAACCAACACCAAGAGAAAAAATTGATGTATGTTTATTGCACCTAAGAAGACTTATGGAAATTAAGCCTGAGAAAGTTGCAGTTCATGAAATGAGAAAACATGCTGCATACTACATGAAAGGTATTAAAGGTGGAGCAAAAGTTAAAAAAGAATTAAATACCTTAAATTCATATGCAGAAATGGAGAACTTATTTGGTGAATTCTTAGATTATCTTGAATCAGGAGTAGCAGCACCTAAAAAAGAAATCATAATTTAATGTGTTGAATTATTGATTAATTATTATATGAAATATAGCAAAAAAGAAACTGTAGTCAATTAGGTACGGTTTCTTTTTTATTTTTATATTTTGAATAATTATTAATATTATAATATTCAAATACAACTGTAAAGCTTATTAAAATAAGCACTTTATGAATGTCAGTAGAGTATAGATTAGAATTGTTAATGAAAAATGTTTAAGAAAATTATAATAATCAAGGATTATTATTTTAGAAAATTATCTAGAAAATAATAATTTGATGTGTTATAATAATTTTAAAAGAAAACGTTTTAAAGATAAGGTAGGTATATTATGACTAGAAAGGCAAAAATTATCGCAACTTTAGGAAACAGTACAGAAGAACTATTAGAATATATTATAGAAAATGGGGCAGATGCTATCTTAATAGATAATTATTATGGATGCACAGAAGAGTGCGATTTTAGAATTAATAAAATAAAAGAGTTAAGAGAAAAATTAAATAAAAATACTGCAATAATTTATGATTTAGATCATATATATGCAGAAAGTAAATATAAACTTATAAAAATTGAAGAGAACAATGTTCATTTTGCTTGTCAAAATGATGTTGATTTTGTTGCCTGCCCATTTGTTAGTAATTTGGATGAAATTAGAAAAGTAAAAAGTATACTTCAAGCTAATGAGAAGAAAGATATTGGATTAATTGTAAAAATAGATTGTAAAGAAGCATATGAAAATATCGATGAGATTATTCAATTTGCAGATTCAATAATGATTAATAGGGATGAGCTAGGTATGGAATTACCTTACCAAAATTTACCTAGTATCCAAAAAGAAATTATTAGAAAAGCTAATGATTCAACAAAAGAAGTAATATTAACAACGCAGATGCTTCATTCAATGATCTATAATCCAAGACCGACACGTGCGGAAGTATCTGACGTAGCTAATGCAATTATAGATGGTGTTGATGCAATCATGTTAATCGAAGAAACAGCAATAGGGAATTATCCTAAAGAAGCATTAGAAACAGTTGATAGAATAATTACCTACATCGAAAATCAAGATAGAGTAAAAGATGATGATTCGGAAGAATATAAACATCACAAAATGAATATTGCGCATGCAATCTCCTTATCAACTAAATATCTTCTTGATTCTGTTGATGTTAATAATATAGTAACTTATACTAAATCGGGAAGTACTGCGAAGTTTATCGCAAGATATCGACCAAAAGTTCCAATATTAGCAGTAGTGCCAACAAAACAAAAAGCTAGAAAATTAGCATTAACACGAGGTGTTACTACATTCATAGAAGAAAAAACACTATCAATGGAAGAAATGCTAAATTGTGCACCGAATTTTTCTAAAGAGTCTGGTTTAGCAAAAGAAGGAGATTTAATTCTAATTACAGCAGGACAACCAGATTTAGGAAAAGACAATGTTCCACCTACTGACTTTGTAAATATTAGACAAGTTTAAAATAATAAAATAAACCATAATAAGGGTGATTTAAAATATCAACTGATTTTAAATCACTCTTTTTTTGAATACTAAAAGAATAATTCTAGATAAAAATTAAATAATACATAAATCAAAATTAATTTTCAAACTAGCAACACAATCTTTTGAAGAAATTTATGTAAATATGATATAATCTAATTTGTGATTTAGAAAAAAGAGATAATTTTTAGAAAGGAAAGATTTAATGAAAAATAGTAAATCAATATTCAGAAATATAGTAAAATATCTACTATTAGTTCTTATTTTAATTGGTGGTTCATTTGGAGCTTACTCATACTTTAATTCGAATACGGGTTCAAGTGAATCTTATACTCAAGTTGAGAAAAAAGAAAATGTAAAACAAGAAGAAAAATATGTTGTAGATAAAGCGGAGAAAGAATATTTAGAAAATAAATTTAAAGAATTGAAATCGATAAATAGCGAAGTTATTGGTTATATGTATGTTCCCGGAGATGGGAAAGATTCCTTAAAAGAACCGATGTTACAAACAACTAATAATTCTAAATACCTAGAGTATGGTTTAGATAATAAGCCAGCTCCATATATTGGGGCAGTTTTTATGGACTATGAGAATCAACCTGGTTTAGATAAAGGTGATGTGAAGTGGGTATTTGGACACGCAAGAGCAGGACTTGAGGAGAAAAAAATAACATTAGACACTAGAGTGTTTAATAATATGAACTGGTTTGCAAAAAAAGATTATTTTGATAGTCATAGAGTTATTGTTATGGAAACTCCTGAAAGAAAGTATTATTATGAAGTAACTGGTGTAAAAGTTGTAAATGAATTTACGAATTTATATCAAATTCCTACTACTTCAGATAAAAAAGGAGAATTTATCAAGCTGTTTAAAGAAGGCGCTAGAAATTGGTTAGAAAATAGTAAAATTTCTGGAGAGGATAATATGACTGTTTTCTGTACTTGTAGAATAGACGATGTTGCATTACGAACATTAGTATTAGCAAGACAAGTACCAGATAATGAATTAAAAGAATTTTTAGAGAAAAATAAAGAGCTACTTAATAGTTAATAAAAAAGGAGAACATCTAAGATATTAGTATCAAAGATGTTCTCCTTTTATTTTTTATTTCTTAATACTGTATAACTAACTAATGTAGAAATTAGCATTAGAGCAGTAGTAATGAAAAATGGTGTTGTATATTTTTCTAAGTGTAGGGCTTCCGGTATTTTTGTCAGCACTACAGGAGTAAGGATAACACCAATATTTCCACCAACTAAAATTACACTTGTTGCAAAGTTGATAAATTTATTATCTAACTTGTTTGAAATATAGAAGAAGTTAAATGACATAGTTCCTACGAAGCTTATTCCAATAAAAATAGCTGCGATGTAGAAGATAATAATATTATTTGTTAAAGCAAATAATACACTTCCAACAGTCATGAAACTTAGCATAATAGGTAAAGTTAGATTTTTAAACCTTTTAACTAGAATACCAAAAATAACTCCAGAAAGTATACCACTTAAAGCTAAGATTGTAAGTAGATTTCTAGCTACATCTGGTTGATAATGATATTTTTCTGCTAGTAGTGTAGGGATTTTAATAGTTGCTCCCATGTAAGAAATTCCTACTAGAAATGTTAGAAGAGTTAGAACGATAGTTTCTTTATGAAACTTAATACTTACTTTTTTATTATTTACATTTTCAGCATTAGGTACGAATAATAGGAATATTATAAATATAGGAAGTGCTAAAGCATAAACTAAAAATGTATATTGAATACCGTAGATTAATAAGTATCCTGAAATAAAGGTAGTTAAAGCTTTACCTATATTTAAAAATGCAGTTCTTAATCCGATCATAGTACCACGGTGTTCTTCATCAAAGAAATCACTAATCATACTGATTGAAAGTGAGTTGAATAATCCGATACCAGCACCAAGAAGTAATCTACTGATTAAGACAACTTTGAAGTTAGTTGTAAAGGCTGGTACTATACCAAAGATAAAGATAAGTATAAGCCCAAGAAGAACTGTGTTTTTCTTTCCGATTAATTTAATAACACCATTGCTAAGAAGAACGAAAATTGTAATCATCATAGCTGGTATTGTAGCTAAACTCTCTACAGAAGCCAGACCTATGTTTGGGTTATTAGTATGATAAAAATTATACAGGTTTGGAATTACTGGAGAAATAGCAAGGTGTGACATTAATAATATTGAAATACTAAGTAATGAAAACTTAGCGAATGAATTTAATTTCATTTTTGTATCTCCTTTTCTTAGATATTTAAACCCGACTTTTCATGAAAAAGTTAGGAAAAAACTAAGTTTCTTATGAAAACCATACTATTCAAGTATAAAAAAAATATTAAATAAGGTCAAGTGAAGAGAGGTTATATAAGTAAAGTAAAAAAACTACTAACCAAGACTTGTTAATAACATAATAATAGGATAAAATAAAGATAATAATAATTATGGAAAGGTTTTGAGAAAATGGCAAAAGCAGAAATTAGAAGAATAGTAATGGATATGGTAGATGAAAACTGCTATATAGTTTATAAAGATGGACGCGGGGTTATTGTAGATCCAGGTGAAGGTTTTGATAGAATACAAAAAGCTGTAGAAGAATTAAATGTAAAAATTGAAGCAATTTTATTAACTCATGCTCACTTCGATCACATTATGTCATTAGATGAATGTAGAAAACACTACGGAGTGCCTGTATATATTTCAGGACATGAACGAGATTGGTTACAAAATCCGGATTTTAACGGTTCAACATTGTTCCGTTTAAGAAGACCGCCTATGACAAACCCAGCGGAATTTGAGTTTGAAGAAAATAAAAAATACGAAATTGCTGGTTTAAGTTTTACAGTTCTACCAACACCAGGGCATTCTCCAGGGGGAGTATCATTCGACTTTGGAAAATTTATTGTTGTAGGTGATGCATTATTTAGAAGCGGTTTTGGTCGTTATGATTTATATGGATCAGATTATGATGCCTTGAAAAATTCATTAGGAAATGTATTATTCAAGCTTGATGGTGCCAAAATAGTCTACCCAGGACATGGTGATGAGACTACAATTGAAAGAGAAAGAGATCTAAATCTTATAGGTTTCTAATTTTAAAAGTTATATTATTAATTTTTAAAATAGGGAGGGATTTTATGAGAAAATATATAGGAAGATTATATGTTGATTATTTTTTCTTTAATATTTGGGTGATTAGTTTAACATTTGTCGTATTAGCTTCAGTAATCTTTAAATTTACTGGTTTTGAAGAAGTTTTTGGTATAGATGTGTATATTATCTTATGGATAATATTAGGGTTAGTATTTTTGAATCATGTTATAGTTGTAATGTTAAGAGATAAATATGAGTACAATACATTTTTTGAAATTACAGATGAACATTTTAAACTAGCTTCAACATCAATGTATACATTTTTTAAATTGGAGAAAGTAGCACCACTTAGGAATATACTAGATTACACAATTAAACAAAATGTATTATCTAAAAAGTTCAATATTTATAAGGTTAGTATAAACACTGGTTCGGAAAAATTAGGATTCTATGTTTTTAGAAAGGATGTAGAACAATTAGAAAACCAATTGTTAATAATACTAGAAAATAATCTTAACTATAGGAGGTATAAAGATGAATAATATTAAAAAAAGTCGAGTACATCCTATGGTTATTATGGATACTATAATAACTGGATTTAGATTGTTCGGTATTTTTATGGTGCTGGCATTAAAAGAGCAAAATTGGAAATACTATTTACTAGTTTTGGCGGGATTTCTTCTGCTAATAGTAATAGGTATATTTGATTATTTCTTAAAAAGTTATGAAGTTCGCGATGGAGCCCTAATTTATACAAAAGGAATAATAAATAAAGAAGTAAAAAACATAAACCTAGAAAATATACAATCAATAGATATGAGTTCTAACGTATTGTATCAAGCATTTAATCTACTTTCGGTAGATATTAATCTTGTTGGAGGTAAAATTAGGATAAAACCTCTAAAGAAGGAAGTCGCATTAAATTTAATTGATATACTAAGAGAATTAAAACAAGATGCATCTGAAGATATAGCTTTAGATCAAGAAGAAAAAATGCGGGAGTCTCAAAAAGAAATACTAAGATTATCTGTTAAAGAACTTGCATTTTATGGACTGCTTAGGGTTAGGTTCTTTGCAGCTTTAGGGTTAATATTAGCATTAAATGGTAAGATTCGAGATGTATTCAAATATCTTTTCGACAATGAAGCTTATTTTGATGAACTTCTTCAAAAAAATGCTAAGTCAGTCGCGGGGAACATAACAGCAATATTTATAATAATTGGGATTTTTATGATTTTAGTAGTAATTGCGTCAATTATTCATACGATTGTAAAATATTATAACTTTATCCTGACGACTAAAGAACATAATTTGCTGTGTAAATATGGATTGTTAAATAAAAAGTCACTAGTTATTGATATTGATAGAATTCAAAGTGTAAAATTGATATATCCTTTGCGTTACCGTTTCTTCGGACTTGTGAAATTATCTGTTGAAACCTTGACTAATAACGTATCAGAAGATTTAAGTGAGCAAAAATCTACGATAGATGTCTTACCTTTAGTCAAAAAAGATTTTGCACAGAATTTTGTAAAAAATAATCTAGGAATAGATTTAGAACATTATGATAATTTAGAGAGTGAAAAAATACAACGAAGAGCAAGAATTGCGATGTATCGTTGGAGTTTATTTAATTGTAGTTTTTTACCGATAATATTATTTGCAATATTGTATCTTGTTAATGTTGATTTTAAGTTCGAGTATAAGGTTTTAAGTTTGATTGCCTTTTATATTGTCTTAGTTTTATATAGTATTTTAGTGAAAAACTATATGTTGAAATATAATGAGCTTTCTTACGATAAACATTTCTTTAAAAATACGTTTATGAGACAATTGACAATAATAACAGAATTTATTAAAGTGAAAAAAGTAGGAACAATTAATAGTAGGACGAACTATTTTATGAATAAAAGAGATCTTGCTCATTTATCAATAAATTCTATTGGAGTAAACTCAGATATTAAGTTGAAATATTATGATAAAGGATATAAAGAAAAATTAGAGAGAGATTTTATAATTTCGGAGGTAGATTATGAATAGAATATTTGAAAAAAAATCGAGTAATTTACCACAAAGATCCATACAATATGTGAGAATACATTTTGGGATATATGCTCTAGTTCTCTTATCACCAGTTATTGGTAAAAGTGTATATGATTATTTTAAAACTGAAATAAATTATAGATTTTTAGGTCTAGGTATATTAGTGATATTAACAATATACGCTATAGTTGCTTTAGCTGTTCCTCCTTTAGTAATTAGAAATTATTCCTATGAAGTAGACCAGATGGGTGTGTCGGAAGTTGAAGGAGTGTTTTTCAAGAGTAAAAAAACCTTACCATTTAACACCATTCAAGATGTTACTATAAATACGGGACCTATCTTAAATAAGTATAAATTAGCTAATATACAAGTGACTGGAATATACAGTAAGCTTACTATTAACTATCTTCCAATAGAGAAAGCGGAGAAATTAAAAGAAAAAATTCTTAAAGAGAGAAGTAAGTATAATATTGAATATTAATTTTATACTTTATCAATTGACAAATGACTGAAAGTATATTAAAATCGAATATGCTGATAAAAGAAATATAAATACTTATCAAGAGTGAGTGAGGGATAAGGCCCTATGAACTCCAGCAACCTAATCGATTGATTAAGGTGCTTTCCTTAGCAAAGTTTACTTTGAACGATGAGGTATACATAAAGACCTTGTCTATAAGATAAGGTCTTTTAATTTTAATTTAAAGATATTAAGGACTTAGAAAGATTTGTATTAATATCAGACAAAAATATTTTAGGAGAGAAAAATGAGCAAAACATATTTATTTACATCAGAATCAGTTACAGAGGGACACCCAGATAAAATTGCTGACCAAGTGTCAGATGCGATTTTAGATGCGATTTTAGAACAAGATCCATACGGACGTGTAGCTTGTGAAACATGTGTGAACACAGGATTAGCAGTACTTGTAGGAGAAGTTTCAACAACAGCAAATGTAGACTTCCAACAAATCGTACGTAATACAATTAATGAAATTGGATATAATGATCCTAACAAAGGATATTCAGGAGATCACATTTCAGTTCTTGTAGGTTTAGATAAACAATCTCCAGACATCGCTTTAGGAGTGGATAACTCATTAGAAACAAAACAACAAAAAGAAGAGAATGAAGTAGGTGCTGGGGACCAAGGTCTTATGTTTGGATTTGCAACTAACGAAACACCAACATTTATGCCACTACCAATTTACCTAAGCCAAAAACTTTCAAAACAATTAGCAGAAGTTAGAAAAAATGGAACTCTAACATACTTAGGACCAGATGGAAAGGTTCAGGTTACAATAGAATATGATGTGAATCATAAAGTAAATAGAATCGACACAATCGTAGTATCGACTCAACACGACGCAGATGTAACTCAAGAACAAATCCATGCGGATATTAAAAAATACGTAATAGAGCCATGTTTAGATAAAGAATTATTAGATGAAAATACTAAATACTTTATCAATCCTACAGGAAGATTCGTAATCGGAGGACCAGTTGGAGATGCTGGGCTTACAGGACGTAAAATTATCGTAGATACATACGGTGGGTTCTCACGTCACGGTGGTGGAGCATTTAGTGGTAAAGATGCGACTAAGGTAGATAGATCAGGAGCATATATGGCTAGATATATCGCTAAAAACATTGTAGCTAGTGGTATCTGTGATAAAGTAGAAGTACAATTAGCTTACGCAATTGGAGTAGCGCATCCAGTATCTATTTTTGTTGAAACATTTGGTACTTCAAAAGTTGATGAAGGTGAAATTGTTAAAACAATCAAAGAAGAATTCCGTTTAACGCCAAACGGAATCATCGAAACTTTAGACTTAAGAAAACCAATCTTCAAGAAAACAGCAGCTTATGGTCACTTCGGGCGTGAAGATGTAGAATTCACTTGGGAAAGAACAGACAAAGTTGATGCATTTAAAAAATTATTAAAATAATATAAAGCGTAGAATGGAAGTTCCTATTCTACGCTTTATATTATTTTGTGAAATAAGTATATAGATATATCTGTCGTATTCAAAAAAATCTAGCTCAATTATCATTTTAATTGAAAAAATTTCTTATATGTAGTTTAATATAAATAAGGACAAAAAGTGAAAAAAATATGTACAAATTGTGGAGGTAATTATGAACCTATACGAAAAAATAGGAGAAGAAAAAATTGATGAGTTAGTTATACACATGTATGACGATATTATTCCTAATGATGATAGAATAAATATTTTGTTTAATGATGGATTTGAGAAAATAAAAGTGGAACAAAAAAAATTCTTTAGATTATTTTTAGGTGAACCAGGTCATTCAGTGTTTGCAACACCGGATCTTAGAAAAAAACATATGAAACTACCAATTTCAATAAAAGAAGCAAAATATTGGTTGGAAGATTTTGAATTAGCTTTGGATAGATTAGACATAGATCCAGCTATAAAGAAATTTGTAAGTCAAAAGATTAACTCATTAACGATGCAGATGATTAATACAATTTAATAAACTAAAGAACCTTCTTTATTGATAATTTAATTCAATAAAGAAGGTTTTTTGTTATGCGACAACTTCGTCTTCATCTGATCTAGAGAATATTTCTCTAAGTGTTTCAGGAGAAGAGGTAGAAACAAATTTTATTGATGATTTTATATTGAATAGGAATGCTTCATCTTTATGAATTCTATTAGCAGTTAGTGCTCCTTGAATACTAGTGAATAACCATTCGCTAACAGGGTTACAAACATCTTCCGGTAGATTTCTATCAAATAAACCGTCAGCAAGTAGTAAACGCCAATTTTCAAGAATATCACTACATTTTTCAGCGATTATTGGAGAAAGTTCTGCAGTCTCCATCGCTAATAATGTAAGTGAAAAACCACTACGTTTACAAGCTTTACCTTTTGATATAAAAAGATCAAAAACAGCTGTTAAATACTCCTCTAAAGTCCCTAATTTTGGAGAAATTGTTTTAAATTCTTTTTTTACATTACTGTTGATTTTATCTAATGCTTCTAGATAAATTTCATCTTTTCCTTTTGGAAAATAGTAGTATACGCTTCCCTTAGGGGCTTTAGCTTTTTTAATTATATCCTGAACACTTGTCAGAGAATAGCCCTTAGTTCAAACGTTTTGGACAGTTGTTAAAATAATGTTTTCTTTAACTTTATTGTTTAACGTCATGTCATTCACTCCCTTGTTTTATTATTATAATTTTATTATACAATTTTATGTTGTTAAAATCAATAATATATAATAAAAATTTTCTACTTAACCTGAATATATAGATACTGAATTAAAAGCAGTGTTAACGTGTAACATTCGAAATAGTTTATGATTTTAAATTTATGAAAATATAAGAATATGATGTAATAATAATTATTATTTAAAAAAATAAATTTTAAGAGATAATTTTGATATATTTTTAGCTTTTTTCTTTGCAATATTTGTATTTAAACAACTTTTATAGTAAAATATAGAATGATATTCAATAAGGAGACGGGTATGTTAAAAAAGAAAATGTTTCAACTTTGTGTTGAATTAACTAATGGAAATATGAGTTCTAAAGCTCTGAAAAAATTAACAAAATCTAATCTAAGTCGATTAATGATTCAACCTTTTGCTAAGGTATATGATATTAATACTGATGAAATTTTAGATGAAATTGATGATTTTAAAAATTTAAATGAATTTTTTATTAGAAAGTTACGCCCAGATGCTCGACCAATCAATCAAGATGAAAATTCACTTGTAAGTCCAACGGATGGTGTTATTTCTGAAGTAGGTGTTATTTCTGAAGACAGCACATTTGTTGTGAAGAATCAAGTCTATAACGTTCAAACATTGGTTGGAGATAGTGAGTTAGCTGATAAATATAAAGATGGTACATACATGATAATATATCTTAGTCCGAAGAATTATCACCGTATTCATTTCCCGATGAATTGCCAAGTAAAGGATGCTTATAGTCTTGGTAAATATTCATATCCAGTTAATAATCTTGGACTAGAATTAGGAGATAATATACTAAGTTATAACTACAGACAAGTGTATAAGTTAAGTGGGAAAATCAATTACACACTAATACCTGTAGGAGCTCAAAATGTTAACTCAATTATTCCTACATATGAGAGTATTTATGTGAAAAAAGGTGAAGAGTTAGGTTACTTTGAGTTTGGTTCAACGGTAGTATTACTGTTTGAAAAAGATAACATAATCTTAGAGGAAAACTTAGAGAATAAAGAAATCAAGATGGGAGAGAAAATAGCAACTATTTTATAGGCTATTGTGTAGAAAAAATGGTACTAAAAAGATATTTTTCACCTGATGATTTTGTAGAAAAGTATGAGTTTATTGATGTTGAGTATATGAATATGCACAGCAAAAAAGTTATTATTTCAGATTTAGATAATACCTTAATATCATGGGATAGTAAGAAAGATACTAAAGAATTGAATAAATGGCTAAAGAAGATGAAAAAAGCTGGTTTCGATATTATTGTTGTATCTAATAATACTGAAGAACGAGTTGAAGAGTTTTGTAAAAAATTAAATCTTCAATATGTTGCAGGTGCAAAGAAACCTTTAACTATAGGTTTTAAAAGAGCACTTAAAAAATTAAATAGAAAACCAGAAGAAGCGATTATTTTAGGGGATCAAGTTTTAACTGACGTATTAGGAGCAAAAAGTTTTGGAGCTATGAGTGTACTAGTTAAGCCAATTTCAAAGACAGATGCTTTTAAAACTAGAATTAATAGATTTTTTGAAGCATTGATTATCCATAATTTAACTAGAAGAAAAGCATTCCCTAAAATGAAAAAAGTGGGCTATAGATTAAAACATAAGAAAGAAAAAAATGGAGGCCATATTGAGTAATAAAGTTTATTGTATAGGTTGTGGTGTTGAAATTCAAAGTGAAGATCAAAATAAACAAGGATATTTACCAAAAAGTGTTGTAGAAAAAAGCGTTGATGGTAATCTTGTTTGTAAAAGATGTTTCAGATTGAAAAATTATAATGAAGTATCTGATGTTCAACTAGGAGCTGAGGATTTCTATCAACTTATCAAAACATTATCGAAAAAAGATGCATTAATAGTAAAAGTTGTAGATATCTTTGATTTTTCTGGAAGCTGGATTGAAGATGTGGTTGATATTGTAGGAAATAATAAAGATATTGTCCTAGTAGCTAATAAACTAGACTTATTGCCGAAATCAGTTAAACAAAACAAGGTGAAACAATGGTTGTTTAAGATGCTTAAGGCGAAAGGGATTAAAGTAAAAGATATTCTTCTAATTAGTGCAATAAAAAATCAAGGTGTTGAAGAAGCTGCTAGTCGTATAGATGAGCTTCGTAATGGTAAGGACGTATATATCGTAGGTGCGACAAATGTTGGTAAATCTACATTTATTAACAAACTTATTGAACTTACAACTGGGGATAAAAATGTTATTACAACATCTCACTTCCCTGGAACAACACTTGGAATGATTGAGATACCTTTAGATAGAGCTACTAGTATTTATGATACACCTGGTATCATATTAGATTACGATATTGCTCATTATCTAGATGCTCAAAGTTTAAAATTAGTAATGCCTAAAAAGGAGATTAAAGCTCGTGTATTTCAATTGAATGCTGAGCAAAGTCTATTCTTCGGTGGTATGGCTAGAATGGACTTTGTAGAAGGTGAGCGTCAAAGTTTCACTTTATATGCGTCTAATTTAGTAGAAATTCATCGTACAAAACTTAGTAATGCAGATGCATTATTTGAAAAACATTTAGGAACGTTATTGAAACCACCATTTGAAGATAATATTTCAATATTCAATAATCAAGTTAAGAAAAGTTTCACTATTGATAGTAGAAAGATGGACATTGTAATTTCTGGATTAGGTTGGATTACGGTTAATAGTGATAGTGGTTGTAAGATAGATATACATGTACCAGAAGAAATCGAAGTATTCGTACGTGAATCTATAATATAATATTAAGAAAAGAGGATAAGATGTTAAAAGGAAAACAAAAAAGACAATTAAGAGCATTAGCACATCACTTATCACCGATTTTCCAAGTTGGAAAATCAGGTGTGAATAGTGATATGATCCAAGGAATTAGAGATGCGTTAGAAAAACGTGAATTATTAAAAGTTAGTATTTTACAAAACTGTGAAGAAGATAAAGATGAAGTAGCAAAAATTTTATCTGAACGTACTTCATCTGAATTAGTTCAAGTGATTGGACACACAATTGTATTATACAAACAAAGCTCTAAGGAAAAGTATAGAAAAATAGAGTTGGTGAAGTAAAATGTCAATTGCACTTTATGGAGGTAGTTTTGATCCAATACATATTGGGCATTTAATTACGGCCGAAAATGCATTAGAAACTTATAATTTAGAAAAAATTATCTTTATACCATCGTATATTACACCTTTAAAAGGCCGAGAATTAGAGGCTAGTGATAAGAATAGATTTGAGATGACGAAACTAAGTACAAAAGATAATTTCAAGTTTGAAGTTAGTGATTATGAAATCTCAAATGAAGGTGTAAGTTATAGTTATAATACTGTTAAGTATTTTAGTGAATTATATAAAAATGAAAAAATCTATTTTATTATTGGAACAGATAGAGCGAAAGATTTAAAAAGATGGTATAATATAAAAGAACTATCTAAACTTGTAACATTTATTTTCGTAGCACGAGACGAAGAGGATTTGTATGAGGTAGTAAATGGAGATGTATTTTATAAATCTATAAGTTATGAGATAATGAAGTCTCCAATAATAGAGATAAGTTCTAGTTTGATTAGAGATAATTTAAAAAATAAGAAAAGTATTAAATATATGATCACTGATGAATGTAGGTCATATATAGAGGAGTTGAGTTTATATGGAATATCAAGAAATTCAAAATAGAGTAAAAGAAATATTACCAGAAAAAAGATACGAACACACTTTAAGAGTTGTGGAAGTGGCGAAACATTTAGCAGAGATTCATGGAGCAAGTGTAGAAAGAGCAGCATTAGCAGCTTTAGTTCATGATGTTTGTAAACCTATGGATGAAGTATTAATGAAAAAATATGTAATTTTACATAATTTAGATGTTAATTTATTAGATTATCCTGTAGAGGTTCTTCATGGACCAGTAGCAAGTGCATATATCGAAGAAGAATTTGGTGTTGCAGATGAGGAGGTTAAGCTTGCTGTTGCAAACCATACTTTCGGTAGAAAGCACATGACGTTATTAGAAAAAATAATCTTTATCTCTGATTATACAGATCCACAAAGAAAACACCCGCATTTAGCTGAGGTGACTGAAGTATCTCAATATGATCTTGATGAAGCGGTTAGACTTGCGGCAAAATACACATTGGTTTACTTAATTGACAATGATGAAAGAATTTATCCTTCATTATTAGAATGTTATAACTACTATAATATTAAAAATTATCGTGTTGGATTTAAAGAAAAAAATAAAGACAAAATCTTAACAGATGAAAAAACAATCACTATCAGAAATAAAAGTGAAGCTCATTTCAAGAAAGGTGATTTATTAGAAGCTACAACTTATGAAGATCCAGATACAGTTTTTGCTACATTAGAAGTTGATTTAGTTAAACCTGTGACAAGAGAAACATTAACAGAGCGTTACGCTAAATATTATGGAGTTACTCTAGATGAGTTAATCGAAAAACTTGCGAAAAGATATCCAGAAGATGACGTATTGTATGTAGTAATGTTCCATATTATAAAGAAATAAAGAAAGAGGATGAAAATGGAAGTAGAAAACTTATTAAAAATTGTTGTAGATGCATGTGACGATAAGCACGGATATGATATTGTTGCTTATGATTTAACACAAGCAGGAGTATTATATGATTATTCTGTAATCTGTCATGCACCTACAAATAGACAAGTAGAAGCAATTGCACAAGAAGTTAGAGAACAAGTATTAGAAAATGGTGGAGAAATTCATAGCACAGAAGGTCTAAGAGAAGCTAAATGGGTTCTTATGGACTTAGGAGATGTTGTAGTTAATATTATGACACGAGATGACAGAGAATACTATGAATTAGATTCATTATTTGAAAAATACCCTATCAAAGGTGTCTAATATGTATGAGAATTTAAGTATTGTTTATGATAAACTAATGGATGTCGACTACGATGCTTATAAAAATATTATTAATCAAGAATTAGAAGATAGAAAAAATCTTCTAGTTCTTGATTTAGGTTGTGGTAGTGGAACAATGCTACCAACGCTGAAAAAATATGGAGAAATATTCGCAGTAGATAATAGTGAACAAATGTTAGCGATAGCGAGTGAAAAAGTTTCTGGATGTAATTATTTTGCGATGGATTTATTAGAAATTTCATCGTTAAATATAGAATTTGATTTTATTTTAAGTGCATTTGATGTATTTAATTATTTATCAGATTTTGAGGAATTTAAATTAGGATTAAAAGAAGTATATTCATCTCTAAAAGAAGGTGGAAAATTTATTTTTGATATTCATACACCTAAAAAAATTACTGATATGTTGGAAAAACAAGTTTTTGGTTATGAAGATGAAGATATAAGTTATCTATGGTTTACATATGAAACAGAAAATTCGTTAGAGGTGGAAAGTGAGCTGTCATTCTTTATTAAAGAAAAGAATGGTTTATATAGAAAGCTTGAACAGTTTCATTCACAAAGAACTTATGAAATAAATGATGTCCTTGGAGAAATTCAAAATACTGGATTTAAAGTGAAAGATTATTTCTGTGATTTTGATAAGAATAATAAAAATTATTCTGAATCAGATCGAATAATCTTTATTTTGAAGAAATAAAATGGCAGTAGATTTCAAAAAAACACTTAAGCATTTATATGCACCTAAAAATAAACCTTGTATAGTAAATGTGGATAAGGCTAATTATATAGCAGTTAGAGGGAGTGGGGATCCCAATGATGGGGATAGTGAGTATAAGCAATCAATAAGTCTATTGTATCCTGTAGCGTATACTATAAAGATGAGTAAAAAAGGAGAATATGAAATCCCTAATTACTTTGATTTTGTGGTACCACCATTAGAAGGGTTTTGGTGGCAGGAAGGAATAGATGGTGTTGATTATAGTAATAAACGAAATTTTAAGTTTATTTCGTTAATACGTATGCCAGATTTTGTTACAAAAGAAGTATTTGAGTGGGCTATTAAGCAAGTAACGGAAAAGAAAAAAGAAGATTTCTCAAAGGTTAAATTTTTTAGCTATGATGAAGGAACTTGTGTTCAATGTATGCATATAGGACCATATGATTCAGAGCCAGAGACTGTTACTAAGATGCATGAATATATGATTTCTGAAGGTTATGAGTTAGATATAAATGAGACCAGATATCATCATGAAATTTATATTTCAGATGTGAGGAAAACAGTGCCGGAGAAACTTAAAACAGTAATAAGACATCCAATTAAGAAAAAATCTTAAACTTGATTTTAGCAATGCTAAGATCAAGTTTTTTATGAATTGACATTATATGTTTAACATAGTATTATAGTTACAGATGTAACTGAGAAAAAAGGATGAATAGAAATGGATATTAATATTTCAGAAGCTGAATGGGAAGTAATGCGAGTAGTTTGGAACAATAAAGAAACTACAAGTAAATTTGTAATAGATACTCTAGGTGAAAAAAAGTCTTGGACTCCTTCAACTATTAAAACTTTACTCTCAAGGTTAGTAGAAAAAGGATTTTTAGAAACAAGAAAACAAGGCAACAAATTTCTATATTCAGCAAAATGTGTAGAGGATGAGTGTTTAGAGATATTAACACAGAACTTTTTAGAAAGAATTTGTGAAAGAAGAACACATATTATCGTTAAGAATATAATCGAAACAGATAATTTAAGTAAAAGTAATATTGATGAAATTATAGAATTACTACAAGAAAAAAGAAAAACTGCAGCTGAAGTTATTACCTGTAAATGTCTAAAAGGACAATGTAGTTGTGCTGCAAAACATGGTTAAAAGAGGGATGTAAAATGGAAACTGGTAAACAAAAAATACTAATCACAGGAGCTTCAAGTGGCTTAGGTCGTGAATTAGCTCATCAATTCGCACAAAAAGGAAATGTGGAGTTGATATTAGTTGCCCGTAGAAAAGAAGCATTAGAAAAAGTCGCTAAAAAATGTAGTTCGTTTGAAAATGTTAAAACTAGAGTTTATAGTGTTGATATAGGTTCACAAGATCAAGTAGAAAAATTACTTTCGTCTATAAATGATATTGATATTCTCATCAATGGTGCTGGGTATGGTATTATGAAAGACTTTAGTGAATTTAGTGATGCTGAAGTAGTTAATATGTTTGATACAAATGTAATCGGAACTATTCAATTAACTACAGAAATAGCTAAGAGAATGAGAGAAAAAAAATCAGGAACAATAGTTACTATTGCTTCATTAGCTGGTAAGATTGCTACGCCAAAAAGTTCTGTATATTCAGCGACTAAATTTGCTTTAATTGGATACTTCAATTCTTTACGTTTAGAACTGAAGAAAGATAATGTTCATGTTATGACTGTGAATCCAGGGCCTGTAGCAACTAATTTTTTTAATATAGCTGACGAAGATAAGAGTTATCAGAAGGCGATGGGTGGTAAAACATTAACACCTAAACTTGTTGTTACAAAAATAATAAAAGGAATAGAAACAAAAAAACGTGAGGTAAACTTACCGTTTAAATTAGTTGTAGGTGTTAAAATTAGTCAGTTATTCCCAAGGTTAAGTGATCGAATTTTAGCGAATATGTTTAAATAACAAAGAATAAATGAAAATCAAGGTTAGAAGAATCTAATCTTGATTTTTAATTTTACTCTAATGTTTCAATTTTGGAAAAATACGTTTTTTAATCGTTATCATCGTTTCTTTCTGAATTTTATATTGAAAAACTCGTATATTTATGATATTATGTAAATTATAAATTACAAATATGAAAGTGAGAAAAAAAGTTATTATGAAGAAAAAAAATTACACTTTAGCATCAGCTACAATAGTAGGATTAGCAATTGCAACTTCAGGAGGAGCTGCTTTAGCAAATTCAGATGATACAACTCCATCGTCAGCAACAACTACACAGCCAACAGCACCAGAATCAACTAATTCAACAACTTCAGCGCCAAAAGCAGCAGCTGAAAAAGATTTAGTATTAGTTCATACTAATGATGTTCATGGGCGTATCGTAGAAGAAAAAGGTCGTGATAAAATTACATCAGTTGTTGGGGATGCAAAATTAGCTACAGTAATTGAAAATGAACGTGCTAAAAAAGATCAAACAACAGTAGTAGTAGATGCAGGAGATGCATTCCAAGGGTTACCTATTTCTAACTCAACTAAAGGGGAAGCTCGTGCAGAAATTCTAAACAAAATGAATTACGACGCTATGGCTGTAGGTAACCACGAATTTGACTTTGGTTTAGATGAAGCTAAAAAGTATAAACAAATTTTAAAATTCCCATTACTTAGCTCAAACACTTATGTAAATGGAGCACGTTTATTCGAAGCTTCAACAATTGTTGATAAAGATAAAACAGTTAAAGGTGACGAGGTTGTTGTTATTGGGGTAACAACACCAGAAACTGCTACAAAAACACACCCTAAAAATGTACAAGGGGTAACATTTAAAGACCCTATTCCAGAGGTGCTAAATGTAGTTAAAGAAATTCAAGCTAAAGCAAAAGCTACTGGTGATGATTATAAAACGTATGTTGTTTTAGCCCACCTTGGAGTAGATACAACAACTCCAAGCGAATGGAGAGGTTCTACTCTTGCTGATGAACTTTCTAAGAGTCCGTTATTAAAAGGAAAACGTGTAGTGGTAATTGATGGACACTCTCATACTGTAGAATCAAAAACATATGGAGATAATGTTACTTATAACCAAACAGGAAGCTACTTAAACAACATTGGTAAAGTTACATTGAAACCAAATAGTTTACTAGGAACACCAAGTCTAATTAAATCTTCAGAAACTACTAATGTGACTCCAAATGCTGAAGTTAAAGAGTTAGTTGATAAAATTAAAGCGAAATACGATGCAGAAAATGCTGTTGTAGTAGTGAAAAATAGTCCAGTTGAATTAAGTGGTACTCGTGAAAATGTTCGTGTTCGTGAAACCAACTTAGGAAACGTAGTAGCTGATTCACTTTATGAGTATGGTCAAACAGGATTTAAAAATAAAGCAGATATCGCAGTAACAAACGGTGGTGGTTTACGTGAAACTATCGCTAAAGACAAACCTATTACAAAAGGTAGCGTAATTGCAGTTCTTCCATTTGGTAATACAATTTCTCAAATTAGTGTTACTGGTAAAGACGTATTAGCTATGTTTGAAAAATCTTTAGGATCTATTTTACAAGTTGACAAAGATGGTAAAACTGTTTTAGATGAAAATGGACAACCGTTATTAGAACCAAGTGGAGGTTTCTTACATGTATCAGGAGCTAAAGTATACTACGATACAAACTTACCTTCAGGTAAACGTATATTACGTGTAGAAGTTAAAAATCATGATACAGGTGCCTACGATAAATTAGATCTAGCTAAAACATACTACCTAACTACAAATGATTTCTTAGCAGCAGGAGGAGATGGATATACTATGTTAGGTGGAGCACGTGAAGAAGGGCCATCTATGGATGAGGCGTTCAAAAATTATTTAGAAAAAGCAGATTTAACTAAATATGCTGTAGTAAATCCAAATTCACGTACAATTTCTGTAGATTCAAAAACTTACAAATTCGAAGAAGAAAAAGCAGAACAATATAAAGAAGATAATTCATATACTGGAAATGGAGGTTCAGGAGCTGATCAAGGAGAACAAGTAACTAAAGAAGAAGGAGTAACTTCAGGGAAAGTAGAACAAAATGGTAATAATGAACAACGTAAAGTTGAAAATGTTGAAAACAAAGGTGAAGAAGCTAAATCAGAATCTAAAGAAACTGGTGTTAAATTACCAACTAATGCAACTAGCAAACAAGTTGTAGAAAATAGTAAAGAAAATAAACTACCTAACACTGGTATGAATACAACTAGCACAACTGCGCTAGGATTAAGCTTAATTGCTTTAGTTGGAGCTGCTGTTAGACGTAAACTTTCTGAATAATTAAGTTAATTAGATTATAAAAAAATTTAAAGAGTATGGACATTTTCTGTACTCTTTAATTTTTGATGTTCTATAGTATATGTCTATAATAATTATTAAAAGTGTATGGTAAAAAAATATTGACAAGGATTTCTTAACTTGATATACTTAAAACACAATAAAAAATTACACTTTGAAAAGAAGAGTAGTAGTTGATGTTTGCTTAGAGAGTCTCGGTAGGTGAAAGGAGATCAAAGATGATACTATGAAGATGGTCTTTTCGTGTTAGTAGTTGAATAATTAAACTATTACGGGATAGCCCGATATAGCTAATGGTATAAAAATAAGATTTAAATTTTGTTTTAGTACTTTATGAGTTAGTATTTGTGAGAATACTATAAATCAAGGTGGTAACACGTCAATAGATACGTCCTTGTAGAAGCGAATAACTTCTACAAGGACTTTTTTCTTTGTGTAATATTTGTATTGTAGGATTTTATTATTTTAGTAAATTTTGATGTTGTTAGTATTAATTAGAGAAAAAATATAAAGGAAAAATTATAATAAAAAGTGGTTAGTGAATTATTCAAAAACAATAAACATTAAAAGATTTATTTCTTCCTAAATATTATACAAGTTTTTAAAAATGAAGTTCACTTAAAAAATAACGAAAAATAATGAAATAATAATATTTTTATTAGTTTTTTCATAGTGATAATAGATATTATTAGATGGAAAAATTTTCTTAAATATGATAGAATAAAGTATTGAGAAATCAACGAGTAAATTTCTAATGAAAGAGATTAAAGGAGATTATATGATTAATAAATTAGGATGGAAAATTGGTGGAGAACAAGGTGAAGGTATTGAAAGTACAGCCGAAATATTCTCTACTGTAGTAAATACACTTGGATACCACATGTATTCTACAAGAGACTTTGCGAGTAGAATTAAAGGTGGTCACAGTAACAGTAAAATTTGTATTTCAGAAGAAAAAATAAATGTAATTGATTATAAGACAGATATTCTTATAGCATTCGACCAAGCTACACTGGATAGCTATATTCCAGAATTAGATGAAAATAGTATTATCATTGCGGATGCTAAAATTAAACCGGAAATTTCAGAAGAAATTAAAGGTTTAGTTGCGGTATTCCCAATTACAGAATTAGCTAAAGAAATTGCTAATCCTATTATTAAAAACATAATTACACTTGGAATTTGTTCTTCATTATTAGATATAGATTCAAAACTATTCTACGATATGATTGAAACAAAATTTTCTAGTAAAGGTGAAGAAGTAGTAAATATTAATATCCAAGCCTTTGATAAAGGTCGTGAAATCATGACTGAGTTCATGGATGAAAATGGTATTAAAGATAAGTATTATCTTAAAAAATTAAATCCAACTCATAGAAATATGTGGTTAATCGGTAACCATGCAGCTGGTCTTGGTGCTTTAGCAGCGGGATGTAGAATGTATGCTGGATATCCTATTACACCAGCTACAGAAATCATGGAATATTTATTTGATAAGCTTCCGTTAGTAAATGGAGCATATATTCAAACTGAAGATGAAATTGCGGCATTAGGTGTTGCTATTGGAGCTAACTTCGCGGGAGTACGTGCTATGACAGCCACATCTGGGCCTGGTATTTCACTTATGACTGAGTTCTTAGGAATGGCTGCAATGGCAGAACAACCAGTTGTTATTGTAGATGTTCAAAGGGGTGGTCCTTCTTCAGGGCTTCCAACAAAAACAGAACAATCTGATATTTTCCACGCTGTCTACGGTGGAACTGGAGATGCGTCTCGTATCGTACTAGCTCCAACATCTGTAGAAGATTGTTTCTACACTATGATAGATGCATTTAATATGGCAGAAAAATATCAAACACCAGTTATTGTTTTAATGGATCTACAATTAGGTATGAACAAAGAAACAGTTCCTAACTTTGACTTTAGTAAAGTTCAAATCGATCGTGGTAACTTATTAAAACAAGAAGAAATTACAGAAGAAGATATTATCTACTTCAAACGTTATGCAACTGATGTGTTAGTTTCAAATAGAACTATCCCTGGTCAAAAAGGTGGGATTCATAATGCGAACAGTTATGAACACTCAGTAGTTGGATTACCTTCAGAGGTGAAACGTAATACAAAACGTCAAAAAGAAAAACGTGCTAACAAGATTGAATCAGCTTTAGTTGAAAGACCATTTGTATTAAATGAATACAATGATGAAAAAGATATCTTATTAGTTGGTGTTAACTCAACTTATGGAGTACTGAATAAAGCTGCTAAACAACTAAAAGAACAAGGATTAAAAATTGATACAATGCATATTCGTCAAATTTATCCAGTTGCTCAAGCTGTTCGTGATACATTTGATAAATATAGAAAAATATATATTGTTGAACATAACCATAATAAACAATTACGTACGGTAATTGCTAGTAAGTACCATAATTCAGAAAAAATTAGTAGTTTACTAAAATATGATGGAGATATTTACTATACTCATCAACTTGTTGAACAATTACTAGAGGAGGAGAAATAGTTTGAAAGTAACATTAAAAGATTATAAAAATGATGTTAAGCCCGATTGGTGTGCCGGTTGTGGAGACTTCTCGGTACTTGCGGGTATAAATAGAGCTGTTGTTAACTTAGGGATTAAACCAGAGAACGTTGTAATCTCTGCTGGAATTGGATGTTCTGGTAAAATTAGTGGATACACAAAAGCGTATGGTGTACAAGGATTACACGGACGTTCATTACCAATTGCACAAGGTATTAAATTGGCGAACCAAGATTTAACAGTTTTTGCAATGGGTGGAGATGGTGATGGATATGCCATCGGTATAGGTCATGCTGTTCACGCTATGAAACGTAATGTTAATATGACTTACGTAGTAATGGATAACCAACTTTACGCCTTAACTAAAGGGCAAATGTCTCCTAAGTCTGATGAAGGTTTAGTAACGACTACAACTTTAGAAGGGGTAATGGAAAAACCATTATCAGCGATGAAAATTGCATTATCTTGTGAAGTAACATTCCTAGCACAAGCCTTTACTGGTGATATGAAAGAGATGATGCAGATTTTCGAAGAAGCTGTTAATCACGATGGCTTCTCACTAGTTAACGTATTTAGTCCATGTAAAACTTATAACTACAAAAATACACCGGCTTGGTATAAGGAAAACTTAACTAAACTTTCTGATATCGAAGGTTATGACAATACTAATAAATTAGAAGCGTACAGAGTATTAGAAGAGTACAATGACCTTGTAACAGGGGTAATTTATAAAAATGATAAAAAACCTCATTACGAAGATACTTTACGTAATTATAAACGAGATGAACCAATTGCTCATCAGAATTTAGAATTTAGTGAGGAATTATTTAACTCGTTATGTGATGAGTTCAGATAAGAGGTAAAATATGAAATTTAGAAAAATACTAGTTCCATTAGCAGCAGCTTATGCTGGATATCGTATTTATCAAAAAACAGAGGAACAAGAGTTAGATAATGATCATATAGATAGATGTAGAAATAAACTAATCGCATTAGGTTATGATGTAATTGATAGTTATACATTGAATCTAAAAGAAAATTCATATTTAATGTTTTATTTTGATAACGAAAATATCAAGTACGAAGTTCGATATGATAAAGAAACGGAAATAATAGAGTATATAAAAGAGGTATAAGAAAATGAGTAAATCAATAGAAAGATTCAGAGAATTAACAATGTTAGACGGGACATCAGGATTTGAAAGTGAAATTTCAAAATATTTAGAAGAAAATCTATCTAAATATGCTGATGAGATTAAGTATGATAATCTTGGTGGAATCTATGCTATTAAGAAATCAAAAAAAGAAGATGCCAAAACTGTTATGATTTCAGCGCATATGGATGAAGTTGGGTTCATTGTGACTAAGGTATTGCCAAATGGTATGCTTAAGTTTGAAACGCTTGGTGGTTTTAGAGAAGATGTTCTTTTAGCTCAAACATATACAGTAACTTCATATGAAGGAAAAAAATTCACAGGTGTAATTGGATCTATTCCTAAACACTTTACTGCAGGTGTAGCACAAAATGTAAAAATTAGTGATATGACTATTGATGTTGGTGCTGCATCAAGAGAAGAAGCGTTAGCGATGGGAATTCGTGAAGGTGCTTTTGTTACTCCAAAAACAACTTTTGAACAACTTACTGAACACAGATTTATGAGTAAGGCTGTAGATAATCGTTATGGATGTGTAATTATTACAGAAATCTTAGAAGAATTTGCAGAAAAAGAGTTAGATTTTAATTTAGTAGTATGTGCTACTGTTCAAGAAGAAGTAGGTCTACGTGGTGCAACTATTGCTGCTAATATGATTAAACCAGATGTATGTTTTGTTGTAGACTGTAGTCCAGCAAACGATATGGACGGTAAAGAAACTAGTAATGGTCGTTTAGGACAAGGCTTCTTAGTGAGATTAGTAGATAGAACTATGGTTCTTCGTGCAAATATGAGAGAAAAAATCGTAGCTCTTGCAGAAGAAAATGGAATTAAATATCAATACTTCACTTCACCAGGTGGAACAGATGCTGGTAATATTCACCAAGCTTTAAACGGAGTTCCAACTACTGTAATTGGGATTTGTGCTCGTTATATTCATACTCATAATGCGGTATTTGATATTCGTGATTATTATGCTGCTAAAGCAATATTAGGGAAACTAATTGAGACTATCGATGATAAATTCATTGAAGATGTAAGAAAATAAAAAAATGTGGATAGAAATTTTTTTCTATCCATATTTTTTTATCTTTTTCTTTTACTTCGACGAAATTGTTGAGGTTCTTCCTCATAATATCTATTGTTGTTATTCTCGTATACAGGTTCTAAAGGATCATAATCTTCTTCATATTGAACCGTATCATAATCTTCTTCGTAGTTATCATAGTAGTATTCATCTTCCATATATTCTTCTTGTATTGTCGCATGAATTTTTACTATTATTCCGAATAGAATACTATTTGCAATAAGTGAACTTCCACCGTAACTAATAAACGGCATACTAATACCGATAACTGGAATAATGCTTAGTGTTGAGAATATATTGATGAAAAATGAGAAACAAAAACTACAAATACTAAGAAGAATAAAGTAATAACTATAGTTACCTTGTTCGCATTTTTTCACTATGTTAAATAATCTTAGAATAAAGATGAAGAAGATAAATAAGAATATTGCTGCACCTATAAATCCAAAGTTCTTTGCGATTATAGAGAAAATAAAATCATTAAATTGTTCATCTATATAGTTTTTATTTTTAACGAATGTACCAGTTAAACCACCTAATTTCACCTCATTAAGAACTTGAGTAATCTGGTAAGAATAATCTAATTTATATGCTTCAGGATTTAGCCATGATAGAATACGATTTAGCTGATAAGATTTTAAACCAACTAAGCTAAGTAACCTCGGGAAGTATAAAGCAGCTAGAATAATGATTGCTAATCCAGCAATAACTACTGAATAAATCCTAAAAAGTGTTTTACCTTTGTTGCAAACTAAGAATACTAAACCTAGAAATAAAAAGATGAAAAACAATCCATTTCCTAAGTCATTTTCTTTAGCAACTAGAATAAATGGTATAGAGATTACTAAGGCTAACTTTAAGAGTTTAATTGTATCAGTATTGTCTTTAAAACTCTTTTCTTTAATAAGCATACTAACCATTGCTACAGTAGCTATTTTACCAAATTCTGAAGGTTGTAAGGTAAATATTCTAAAGTTATACCAACTACGAGCACCATTAACAATTGGGGCAAGAGTAGGTGGAACTAAAAATATTCCAACTAAAAGAACCAAAGCAAATAAATAAAATGCTATTGAAAATTTTTCGATATAAGTTATTGGTATCTTTTGCAATAGATATATTATTCCAAAACCAACAGCGTAAAAAACAAATTGTTTTAGAAATAGTGTTGGTGTTTTATTGTTGTTATATTCAGCTAATAGTATAAATAGTAAACTAGAAAAGCTAAATATAAAATAAAATATCAATATTGATAAATTTGTTTTATTTTTTATGAAATTTAACATAAGTCAACTCCTTTGATGTAATTATACAATGAAACTACTTATCTTAAAAATAAATAGTTTATATGTATATTTACTGTTTATCAAAAATATTGCATTCTAAATTTATTTATGTTAGAATGAAAGTATAAAAGAGAGAGCCGTTTGCACTGACTTTACTAATAATTTCTTAACTCACTACGTTCGTAGAAATTATAGTAGTCGTAGTATAAATTATTCGTAATA
>NZ_JAQMFS010000111.1 GCF_028308085.1 Gemella haemolysans | reverse complement strand
GGGCTTTAGCCAGTTGAGGAGGCGAAGTCTCCGAAACAAAAAACCACCCGCTATGCGGGTGCGAGACAAAAGTTAAACAATTGAAAAATCATCCTTTCTTGATAAAATAAGAGTAGTTCAAGCTCTAAAATAAAGAAAGGATGATTTTAATTATGGCAAATAAACATAATAGTTTATCGCATACAAAGTGGTTATGTAAATACCATATTGTATTTACACCTAAGTATAGACGAAAAATAGAATTTAATCAATACAAACGAGATATAGTAGATATAATAAAAAGGTTATGTAAGTATAAAGGAGTGGAAATAATAGAAGGCCATATAATGCCAGATCATATACATTTGCTACTATCAATACCGCCAAAATATAGTGTATCAAGTTTTATGGGATATCTGAAAGGGAAAAGTTCATTAATGATATTTGATATGCATTCAAATTTGAAATACAGATACGGAAATAGAAAGTTTTGGGCAGAAGGATACTATGTAAGTACTGTAGGATTGAATGAAAGTACAATAAGAAAATATATCAGAGAACAAGAATCGCATGATATTGCGATAGACAAATTGACAACAAAAGAATATAAAAATCCATTTGGAGATAAGAAAAAATAGATAAACCCGTTTAACGGGTAGCGGGCGTTAAAATACAATAGGGCTTGAACGAATGTGAAAGCCAGCGCCTTGAGGTGCGTGTTAGTAACAAAGGGTTATACCCGAAGAGAAAACCACCCCTTTTCAGGGG
>NZ_JAQMFS010000110.1 GCF_028308085.1 Gemella haemolysans | reverse complement strand
CTTATTTACTAAATAATAATATGTTGATTTTGCCATTCCTATTTCTTGTAAAAGACATTTTAATTGATATCCTTTTTTTCTAAGTTCTTTGATGATTGCTGCTTTTTCGCCTTGAGTTGCACAGCCCATTTTTCTCGCCTCAAGGCTATTAATTTTTTTATTATTTCTTTTTCTGCTTTAATATTTTCAATTTCCGTTTTTATAAATTTATTTTCTGCACGTAATCTAATTAATTCTTCTCTTTCTGATTCTTTTAATGGTTTAGGACTACTATTTTCTTTCATGATAGGTACCTTTCTTGGTCTTCCTTTCTTCTCATCTACAAGTCCATTATAACCTTTTTCCTTATATTTTTGAACCCAATTATATAATATCCTATAATTAATTCCATTCTCTAGCGCAACGGAATTATATGAATAACCAGCTAAAATTTTGGAAACTAATACTAGTTTTTCTTCTGGATTCCACTTCTTATTTTTCGTTTTATGTTGCAAGACGCCTACGCCTAATGAATCAACCATTCTTTTCCATTTCCTAATAGTATCTCTAAATTTTCTAGTTGTTATTCCATTAGGTGTATCTGGATATTCTCCTCTTTCATACATCTCAACACATTTTACTTTAAACTCATAACTATAACGCATAAAAAATACCCCTTTCACTGGT